>CAWCII010000001.1:0-66088 GCA_963795575.1 uncultured Actinomycetes bacterium
GGCTCAGCTCGGAAGCTCGCCAAGATCGCCGAAGGGACGCTAACTGTTCGGCCTTATGACCTTGAGGCGGGGCCCGCGCAGAGCAGCGGCCCGGCCGTTCCGTGAAGTTGGGCGTCGTGAGTACGGGATTGGATCGCGCCTGGGTATGGACAGTGCGGTTGCGAACTGGCGCTTTTAGCGCCATAATGGCGCCATGCCCAGCGTGCAGATCAAGAACGTGCCCGAGCAGACTCATGCGGTCCTGCGTCAGCGCGCGGCGGCCGCGCATCAGTCCCTCCAGGAGTACCTGAGGGCACGGCTCATCGAGGAGGCCGCGAACCGACCCTTGATGAGATCCTTGACCGGGCCGACGGCCGCTCGGGAGGTTCCGTGCCGCTGAAGACGGCGGCGGCGACGTTGCGCGCCGATCGTGATCGTCGTTGACGCCGGCGTCCTGGCGACCGCTCTCGGTGATGACGGCCCGGACGGTGACCGTACCCGTGCCCGGCTGCGCGGGGAGCGGCTGAGCGCGCCGGAGCTCGTGGACCCCGAGGTCACCTCGGTGCTGCGGCGGCAGGTGCAAGCCGGCGAGGTTGATCTCCGCCGCGCGGCCCTCGCGCTGGCCGACCTGGCCGCCGTGCCGCTCCGGCGGGCACCGCACAGGCACCTGCTGGACCGCTGCTGGGAGCTTCGCCACAATCTCCCCATCTACGACGCCTGCTACGTCGCGCTCGCGGAGGCGCTGGACGTGACGTTGCTCACCGGCGACGCGCGGCTGGCACGTGCCCCCGGCCCGCGCTGTCGCGTCGAAGTACTTCGCCCGGCTCCCTGACCTGCCGGCCCGCCAGGCTTTCCGCCGTGCCGTCCTGCGCTCCAGACGCTTCGGTCAGGACCGGGCCTGGCTAGTTTGCCGGGGTCACCGGCGATTTCGGTACCGGAACCGGAAGAGGCCGCAGGCGATAGGGCCGGCACACAGCGCGCCCAGGAGGAGGCCAGCCGGTAGGTGAGCGTGGCTAGCACGGCCTGACTGGAGTTGACCTGGGGCTGGCGATGATTCACCCGGGCCGGGTGAGGCGCACCCAGGCGGCCAGGGGAAATGTGAGCGTCAACGGAGGGCGAACCCCATGAGATGATCAGCGAGCCGGAGGCCGTGGTGAGAGCGCGATGCGGTAAGAGGTAGACCTTGTCGGACACTGACAGCGAGCGGGGAAGCACAGCCGAAGATCCGGGCACCAGCCAGGGCGAGCCGCCTGAGCCGGCCGGACCGGGGCATCTTCGCGCCGAGACCGCGCACGAGACGGCCGAGCCGCACGGACAGGACGGCCGCCGTCGGCAGCGGGGAGGCCGCTGGCGGGCGCCCGCCGCGGTCGTGCTCATCGTGCTCGGCCGCGCGCTCGCCCCCATCTCCGTGATAGGCGTCTGGGGCGCTAACCAGGTCTCTACGCACACCGGCCGCTACATCGCGAACATCGAGCCGTTGATCCACGAGCCGCCGATCCAGAACGCGCTCACCGGCAAGGTCACGACCGCGATCACCAGCCACCTGGACGTCACCGGGTACGCCGACCAGGCCAGCGCCGCGCTCACCGGCGGCGGGCACTGCCCCGGGTCGGCGCGCCGGCGAAGAGCTTCGCTCCCTCGCTCGCTGGCGGCGTCGCCGGGGACGCGCACACTGCGGTGCACAAGATCGTAACAGTGCCGGGTTCGCCCGCGCCTGGATCGAGGTCAACAGCTGGCCTACCAGGCCCGGTCAACGCGCGGTCCGGACGGGGCAAGACGATCACCATCGTCAACGACCAGGTCACCATCGACCTGGCCCCGTTCATCGCCATCGTCAAGCAGGATCTGAGCGCCCGCGGGTTCACGCTGGTTCACAAGCTGCCGCCGATCCATCCCACGCTGGCGCTGTTCTCGGCCAAGGCACGAAGAAGGCACAGACGCTATACCGGCTGATCAACGACCTCAAGATCGCACTGCCATCTTGTCGCCGCCGCTGATCGCCGCGGGGGTGTACATCGCCCGCAGTCACCGGCGAGCCCTGATCGGCGCCTGGATGGCTTCGCCGCGTCGCATCGTGCTCGGCGGCCTGGCCATCTTCCGCGACGATCTACCTGAACAGCGTGCCCAGCAGCGTGCTGCCCGGCGACGCCACCGCCGCAATGTTCGACACGTTCGTCCGGTTCATCAAGCAGGCGCTGCGGACGCTGCTGGTGGTCGTGCTCATCGTGGCCATCGCCGCGTTCTTCACCGGGCCGTCGGTGACGGCGGCGGCGACCCGGGCGGCGTTCCGGTCGGGGTCTGACCGGGTCCGGCGCGGCGGCGAGCACGCCGGGGTGAGCACCGGCCCGGCGGTCCAGTGGACGTACGCGCACCGGCGCGTCCTGCGCATCTCCGCTGTGGCGCTGTTCGCCCTGATCTTCGTGTTCTGGGGGCGGCCCACGGCCCTGGTGGTCATCCTGCTGGCCGTGCTGCTGCTGGTGATCCTGGGGCTGATCGAGCTGATCGGCAGGCCGCCCGCCCAGCCGGAGCTGACCGCCCAGCCGGAACAACAGCACCTTCGGGCCGGGTAAGCATCCGGTGCTCATCCAGGCGGCCGGGCTAGCGGTGCTGGCAGCGTTGTCCCCGACGGCGCTGCTGATCGCCGCGGTGTACCTCGGCTCCGCGCGGCCCCGGCTGACCGCTACCGTCTACCTGGCCGGGGCGGTGCTGATGAGCCTGATCACCGGGGTGGCGATCCTGCTCGTGCTGCGCAGCGCCGACCTGAACCGCCCGGACCAGCACACCCCCCGCTACGGCCTGCGGCTCGGCCTGGGCATCCTGCTGCTGGTCGCGGCCGCCGTGGTCGCCCGGCGCCGGCCGCGACCGCCCGATCCGGCCAAGGCGCAGCAGGGGTGGATGTCCAAGATGGTCGCCAACCCGGCGCCGCTGAGCGCCTTCCTGGTCGGCCTGGTGGTCTTCGCCCCCGGTGTCACGTTCCTGGCCGCCCTGCAGGTGATCGCGACGTCGCAGGCCAGCGCCGAGCTCACCGCCCTGGCCCTGATCGTCGTGGTGGTCATCAACGTGCTCCTGGTCTGGCTGCCCATCACGCTCTACCTGATCGTCCCGGAGGTGACGACCCGTTACCTGACGGCCTTCAACGGCTGGCTGCGCGCGCACGGCAAGGTCATACTCGTGTGCGTGCTCATCGTGGCCGGGGGGATCATGATCGGCAACGGAATCTACGGGCTCGCCGCCGTCCGGTGACACGTGCGCACATCCCGCTCCGGCCCGGGCGGGGGAGGTGCGGAGGGCGGTCCGCCCCACCCTCCGCGGGTGATGACGGCACCGGTCGTTCCGAGCCAGTATCGGAGTCACCCGCACGCGACGCCCGGCGGCTTCGTGCCAGGCCGCCGTGCTCGCCGGAGCCGGATGACCTCGATCAAGGGGATGCTGACCATGCCACTGCATGACCGTGACTCTGTCCGTGACGAGCTTGACGACTGCGTGTTTGCCGACCGCGACCTGAACCGGCCGGTGCACAAGTACCGGTTCCCGCAGGACGGAACGCTGCCCAGGGACGCGCTCCAGCTGGTGTCGGACGAGCTGCTGCTGGACGGCAACGCGCGGCAGAACCTGGCCACGTTCTGCCAGACCTGGCTCGAGCCCGAGGTTCTCACCCTGATGGCGATGTCGGTCAGCAAGAACATGATCGACAAGGATGAGTACCCGCAGACCGCCGAGATAGAGCGGCGGTGCGTGCACATGATGGCCGACCTGTGGAACGCGCCCGAGGCGGCCAACACCGTGGGCGCCTCGGCCATCGGCTCGTCCGAGGCCTGCATGCTGGCGGGGATGGCGGCCAAGTGGCGGTGGCGGGCCAGGCGGCGAGCCGAAGGCAAGTCCACCGACAACCCGAACATGGTCTGCGGGCCGGTGCAGGTGGTGTGGCACAAGTTCGCCCGCTACTGGGACATCGAGATGCGCGAGGTCCCGATGGCCCCCGGGAGCTACGGCATGGATCCGGCCTCGATGCTCGAGCGGGTGGACGAGAACACGATCATGGTCGTGCCGACCCTCGGCGTCACCTACACCGGCGCGTACGAGCCGGTCGAGGAGATGTCGGCCGCCCTGGACAAGCTGCAGGATGACACCGGCCTCGACGTCAACATCCACGTGGACGCGGCCAGCGGCGGTTTCCTCGCCCCGTTCTGCGCGCCCGCCGTCGTCTTCGACTTCCGCCTGCCGCGGGTGAAGTCGATCAGCGCCTCGGGGCACAAGTTCGGGCTGGCTCCGCTGGGCGTCGGCTGGGTGGTCTGGCGGGACGCCAGCGAGCTTCCCGGCGACCTCGTGTTCCACGTCAACTACCTGGGTGGCGACATGCCGGTGTTCCAGATCAACTTCTCCCGGCCGGCCGGGCAGATCGTCGCCAGCTACTACAACTTCCTGCGGCTCGGTCACGAGGGCTTCCGCCGCGTCCACCAGGCGTCCTATCAGGTCGGCCAGTACCTGGCCGCGGAGATCGTCAAGCTGGGCCCGTTCGAGCTGCTGTGCGACAGCAACCCCAACACCGGAATCCCGACGGTCACCTGGCGGATCCGCGACGGCGAGGACCCCGGCTACACGCTGTTCGACCTGGCCGACCGGCTGCGCAACCGGGGCTGGCAGGTACCCGCCTACACCCTCACCGGGACCGCTTCCGACATCGCCGTGCAGCGCATCCTGGTCCGCCTGGGCGTCAGCCAGGACATGGCCTCGCTGCTGCTCGGCGACTTCCGCGACGCGGTGGCCCACTTCGGCAAGCACCCGGTCACCGTGTCCATGACCAAACAGGAGTCGGGCGGGTTCAACCACCTGTAACGCCCCGTCCCTGTAACGCCCCGTCGGCACGGCTACTCGCCCGCGGTCGGCCCCGGTCGCCCGGCAGGATGATGAACTCCTCGCCGCCGAGCCTTCCCGCCAGGTCGTAGTCCCGTGCCAGGGCCCGCATCGCGGCCGGCAGGGCCGCCATCATGATCGCAATGACGGGGACGCCGCGCTAGTGCGGGCCGTCCAGGGTGACGCCGTCCAGTTCGGTGACGTACCGGGGGCCGAACGCCGTGGACGGCGTGTGGAAGCCGGGCGGCACCGAGCCGAGCCGGGTGACCGCCCGGACAACCGAGTCGGCGGTGAGGGCGTAGGCGTTCGGCATGCTCAGCGTCCCGTGGGCCGTCTGGTCACCCGCGCTGGCCCGTCCCCACACCTCGCTTCCCGACCGCGCCCGGCGCTGCTCGCTGGGCCCGGCGCTCCGGCCGGCCAGCGCCCCGGCCAGCCGCAGCACCCGGCCGGCCGGAGCGCCGGGCCCAGCCGCAGGATCCCGGAGCGGCCCAGAATCTGGCTGGCTCGCAGGGCCCCGGGCGGCAGGGCGGTATAGGTAGTGATGTTGCCGATGCCGGTCGAGTAGTAGGCGGTGCTGACGTCGCCCCACGGCACCGACGCGACCGTCCGCGTCCCGCCCGGGAACTCGGCCCGGATCGTCCGCCAGCCGAACGGCACCGCGGTGATCACCCCGTCGATCCGGGCCCGGCCGCCCAGCCGACATGCCCTGCACCGCCGTCTTCGCGGTGCCCGGGCTCGGCCCGCCGCCGGCCATGAACGCCAGGTCCAGCCGGCTGGCGCCGGGCAGCGCCTCGGCCAGCAGGGCCGCCATGCAGTCGGTGGGGACCACGTCGAACCCGGCGCCGGGGAGCAGCACGGATCCGGCCGCCCTGGCCCGGTCGTCCAGGCCGTGCAGCTCCTCGAACACGTCGATCTCGCCGGTGATGTCGAGATAGTGCACCCCGGCGTTCACGCACGCCCGCGCCATCGGGCCGGCGGTCGCCGAGAACGGGCCCGCGCAGTGCGCCACGGCGGTCACGCCGTCCAGGCCGCGCCGGATCGCGTCGGGATCGTGCCAGCCCGAACGCCCGCAGCTCGAGGCCGAGCTCGCTCGCCAGCGGCCCGACCTTCCCGGCCGACCGCCCGGCCAGTACCGGCCGCTCGCCGCGGGCCGCGGCCAGCCGGGCCACCAGCGTCCCGGTGTACCCGTTCGCCCCGTACACCAGCCAGGTCATGGGCCGCTCCTTCCCGCGCGATACGGCGAGGGGCGCGAATCCGCGCCCGTCCCGCCGCCGCGTGCGCTGGCCCCTCACGGTAGCCGGGGAGGCCGGGCGATGCGGGCGGCGCCGGCCTCCCCGGTAATCCTCCAGGCCGGGCTGGCGTCGCCGGCAGGCGGGCCGGTAATCGCCGCGCACCGAGCCAGGCAGCGCGGATAGCATCTGTGCACGGGCAGCCGCCAGGGTCACTGCCCGCAGCGATCGCTACCACCGGGGAGTCAGCCGTGTCTGCCAGCCAGCTTCGCATCACCCTCGCAGGCCGCGAGCATGTGGTCGAGGCGGGCACGACGGCGGGCGAGGCACTGATGATCCCGAACGGCTCCGCGGTCAGTGACACGGCCGGGTCGGGCGCTGCCGGAGGACAGGCCGCCGCGGGCCCGCCCGCGGCAGGCACCGGCGGAGCGGCCGTGATCGCGGCGCGGGTCAACGGCGAGCTGCGGGATCTCGCGTGGCCGGCTGGCCGACGGGGACGTGGTCGAGCCGGTGCCGGCCGGCAGCCCGGACGGCCGGTCGATCATGCGCCACTCGACCGCGCACGTGCTGGCCCAGGCGGTGCAGCAGCTGTTCCCCGACGCCAAGCTGGGCATCGGCCCGCCGGTCGAGAACGGCTTCTACTACGACTTCGACGTGGCCGAGCCGTTCGGACCCGATGACCTCAAGACCATCGAGCAGCGGATGCGGCAGATCGTCAAGCAGGGCCAGCGGTTCTCCCGGCGGGTGGTCAGCGGCGACGAGGCGCGGGCCGAGCTGGCGGGCGAGCCGTACAAGCTCGAGCTGATCGGGCTGAAGGGGTCACGCGAAGCGAGCGGCGAGGAGTCGGTCGAGGTGGGCGGGCACGAGCTCACCATGTACGACAACCTCGACCGGCGCACCGGCGAGGTGTGCTGGAAGGACCTGTGCCGCGGCCCGCACCTGCCCGCGACCAGGGACATCCCGGCGTTCAAGCTGATGCGCAGCGGCGGCGCCTACTGGCGGGGCAGCGAGCGCAACCCGCAGCTGCAGCGGATCTACGGCACCGCGTGGGAGTCGCGGGAGGCGCAGGAGGAGTACCTGCACCTGCTCGAGGAGGCGGAGCGGCGCGACCACCGCAAGCTCGGCGCCGAGCTCGACCTGTTCTCGTTCCCGCCGGAGATCGGCAGCGGGCTGGCCGTCTTCCACCCCAAGGGCGGCACCGTCCGCCGGATCATGGAGGAGTACTCGCGGCAGCGGCACATCGAAGGCCGGCTACGAGTTCGTGAACAGCCCGCACATCACCAAGGCGGAGCTGTTCGAGACCTCCGGGCACCTGGGCTGGTTCGCGGAGAACATGTTCCCGCCCATGCAGATGGAGGGCGCGGAGCTACTACCTCAAGCCGATGAACTGCCCGTTCCACATCCTGGTCTTCCGGTCCCGCGGGCGGTCCTACCGGGAGCTGCCGCTGCGGCTGTTCGAGTTCGGCACCGTGTACCGGTTCGAGAAGTCCGGGGTGGTGCACGGGCTGACCCGGGTGCGCGGCCTGACCATGGACGACTCGCACATCTTCTGCACCCGCGAGCAGGTGGGCGCCGAGCTGAAGAGCCTGCTGACGTTCGTGCTCGACCTGCTGCGCGACTACGGGCTGTCCGACTTCTACCTGGAGCTGTCCACCCGGGACGAGGCCAAGGAGAAGTTCGTCGGCAGCGACGAGGACTGGGAGCACGCCACCGAGATGCTCGGCCGAGGCCGCGCAGGAGTCCGGGCTGGACCTGGTCGCCGACCCCGGCGGCGCGGCGTTCTACGGGCCGAAGATCTCGGTGCAGGCCAGGGACGCGATCGGCCGCACCTGGCAGCTGTCCACCATCCAGCTCGACTACAACGAGCCCAAGCGGTTCGGCCTGGAGTACCAGGCGGCGGACGGCTCCCGGCAGGAGCCGATCATGATCCACCGGGCGCTGTTCGGGTCGATCGAGCGGTTCTTCGGCATCCTGACCGAGCACTACGCCGGGGCCTTCCCGCCCTGGCTGGCGCCGGTGCAGGTGGTCGGCATCCCGATCGCCGACACGCACGTGCCCTACCTGGAGGAGGTGGCGGCGCGGCTGCGCGAGCACGGGATCCGGGTCGAGGTGGACCACGGCGACGAGCGGATGCAGAAGAAGATCCGCACCGCGCAGCGGCAGAAGGTGCCGTTCATGCTGCTGGCGGGCGACGCCGACGTGGCCGCGGGCGCGGTGTCGTTCCGCTACCGCGACGGGTCGCAGCGCAACGGCGTGCCGGTCGCCGAGGCGGTCGAGCAGATCGTCACCGCAGTCCGCGACCGCGTCCAGGTCTGACCGGACTCCCGCACCCTGCCCGGGCCCGCTACCGGGTGCCGTGTCCCGGCCCTGTCAACCGGGTGCCCGGCCCGGGCCGCCGCCTGGCCGGGCGGAGTCAGTCGCGGGCCGCCGGGCGGCAGCGCCTATGCTGCACCCATGCCTAGCACGCGCCGCCCGGCGCTTCACCCCCGGCCGGGAGCCGGCGTGCCCGACGGCTTCCAGCGGCTGTGGATGCCGCACCGGATGGCCTACATCAAGGGCGGCGAAGAGACCCACGGGCAGCCAGGCAGGCGCGCGGCCGGAGGAGAGCTGCCCGTTCTGCCGGGCACCGGGACTGCCCGACGACGAGGGGCTGGTGGTCGCGCGCGGCGAGCTGGTCTTCACCGTGCTCAACCTCTACCCCTACAACGGCGGCCACGTGATGGTCTGCCCGTACCGGCACGTGGCCGACTACGTCGATCTCACCGAGCCCGAGACCGCCGAGCTCGCCGCGCACACCAAGCGGGCGATCCGGGCGCTGCGCGAGGCCTCGGGCGCGCAGGGCTTCAACGTCGGCATGAACCTGGGCGGCGTGGCCGGCGCCGGCATCGCCGCCCACCTGCACCAGCACGTGGTGCCCCGGTGGGGCGGCGACACCAACTTCATGCCGGTCGTCGGCCGCACCAAGGTGCTGCCCGAGCTGCTGGCCGACACCCGCAAGCTGCTCGCCGAAGCCTGGCCCCGCCCGACTGCCACCGGTCCCCGCGGCCCGCCGCCCTCCGGCAGCTCGGCTCGGCAGGCCTGGCGGCGGCAGGCACCACTCCTTCGCCACCTTGTCGGCCAGGTGCGACGGCAGCGGCTCGTGCCGCAGGTAGGTGCGGCTGAACGAGCCGGTGCCGTGCGACAGCGACCGCAGGTCGATCGCGTACCTGATGATCTCGAGCTCCGGGATCTCGGCCTTGACCAGGGTGCGCCCGGACCCGACCGGCTCGGTGCCGATCACCCGGCCGCGCCGGGACGACAGGTCGGACATGATGCCGCCCACGTAGTCGTCGGCGACCAGCACCGACACCTCGTCCACCGGCTCGAGCAGCACGCCCTTCGCCTTGTCCACGGCGTCCCGCAGCGCGGCCCGGCCGGCCTTCTGGAACGCCATGTCGGAGGAGTCCACCGAGTGCGCCTTGCCGTCGAACAGGGTGACCCGGATGTCCACCATCGGGTAGCCGGCGATGACGCCCTGCTCCATCTGCGACCGGACGCCCTTTTCCACCGACGGGATGAACTGCCGCGGCACCACGCCGCCGACGATCTTGTCCACGAACTCGAAGCCGCACCCCGACGGCAGCGGCTCGACCTCGATGTGGGCGATGCCGTACTCGCCGTGGCCGCCGCTCTGCTTGACGTTGCGGCCCAGCCCGCTGGCCTTGCCCGCCACGGTCTCGCGCAGCGGCACCCGCAGGCTCGACCGTCTCCACCGCGACCCCGTACCGGTTGGCCAGCCGGTCGAGCATCAGGTCGGCGTGCGCCTCGCCCATGCACCACAGCACCAGCTGGCGGGTGTCGGAGTTCATCTCCATCCGCAGCGTCGGGTCCTCGGCCACCAGCCGGCCCAGGGCCTGCGACATCTTGTCCTCGTCCGCCTTGGACTTGGCGGTGATGGCGACCGGCAGCAGCGGCTCGGGCATCGACCACGGCTGCATGAGCAGCGGGCGGGACGGGTCGGAGAGCGTGTCGCCGGCCTCGGCGGTGCCGAGCTTGGCCACGGCGCAGATGTCACCCGCCGACGCACGGCGCGGCCGGCCGCTGCTGCTTGCCGAGCGGCGAGGTGAGCGCGCCGACCCGCTCGTCGGTGTCGTGGTCGGCGTGGCCGCGCTCGGCCATGCCGTGGCCGGACACGTGCACGGTCGCGTCCGGCCGCAGCGTGCCGGAGAACACGCGGACCAGGCTGACCCGGCCCACGTAGGGGTCGGAGGTGGTCTTCACCACCTCGGCCAGCAGCGGGCCCTTCGGGTCGCTGGACAGGCCGCTGACCGGCTTGCCGTCGAGCGTGGTGACGGCGGGCAGCGGGTGCTCGCTGGGCGCGGGGAACGCCTGGGTCATGATCTCGAGCAGCTCCTCCAGGCCGATCCCGCGGCCGGCCGCGGTGGCCAGCACCGGGTAGAAGCTGCCCAGCGCCACCGCCTTCTCCAGGTCCTCGATGAGCACCTTGGGGTCGATCTCCTCGCCGGACAGGTACCTGTCCATGAGGGTCTCGTCCTCGCTCTCCTGGATGATCCCCTCGATCAGCTCGCCGCGGAGCTCCTCCATCCGGTCGGCGTAGTCCGGCTCGGGGTCGCGCTCGGTGCGGCCGTCGCCCGAGTAGTCGTAGAAGCGCTGGGAGAGCAGCCCGATCAGGCCGCGGGGCATCGCCGTCGTCCCCGGTCACCGGCAGGTAGAGCGGTGCCACCGAGTCGCCGAACGCGTCCCGGCAGGCGGCCAGCGCCTCGTCGAAGTCGCCGCGCTGGTGGTCGATCTTGGTGATCACCACGGCCCGCGGCATGCCGACGCCGGCGCATTCCTCCCACAGCATCCGGGTCAGGCCGTCCACGCCGTCGGCGGCCGAGACGGCGAACAGCGCCGCGTCCGCCGCCCGCAGCCCGGCCCGCAGGTCACCGGTGAAGTCGGCGTAGCCGGGCGTGTCGAGCAGGTTCACCTTGACCCCCGCGTGGGTCAGCGGCGCCAGGGCCAGGTTGACCGAGCGCTGCTGCCTGACCTCTACCTCGTCGTAGTCGCTGACCGTGGTGCCGTCCTCCACCCGGCCCGCCCGCTGGATGGTGCCGGTGTGGGCGAGCAGCGCCTCCACGAGAGTGGTCTTGCCCGCGCCTGAATGGCCGACCAGCGCGACGTTCCGCACGCCGCCCGGGCCTGTCTGGCCGGCCGCCTGCGGGCTGCCCGCGGCTCCCGCGCCCGTCTTATCCGCCAACTGGCGTCGCCTCCTGTTAAGTTTCCGGTCTGGTGTCCTGCACAACCACCTTTTACCTGTCGGCCGCCCGCCACAACCCCCTGGCCCTGGACTCAGCCTAGCCACGCGGCTCCACGGCCGGCCCGCGGTGGCGGGCACGGGCCGGCGGCGCACGCCAGTAGTATCGGACGGCCATGCTGAACGCTGTGCGCCCCGCGCTCGACCGGGTGCTGAACCCGGTCGGCCGGGCGCTCGCGCGCACGCCCGATCACGCCGAACGCGCTGACCGTGATCGGCACGGTCGGCGTCTCGGCGGGCGCGCTGGCCCTGTTCCCGATCGGCGAGCTGTTCGCCGGCACGATGGTCTGCTGGTTCTTCACGTTCGCCGACATGCTGGACGGGACCCTGGCCCGGATCAAGGGGACGAGCGGCCCGTGGGGGGCGTTCCTCGACTCCACCCTGGACCGGGTGGCGGACGCGTCGGTCTTCGCCGGGCTGACGCTGTGGTTCATGCTCGGCGGCCACGACAGGCTGCTGGCCGGCGTGGCGCTGTTCTGCCTGGTCTCCGGCGCGCTGGTGTCGTACGCGAAGGCGCGCGCCGAGGGCCTCGGCTACCGCTGCGACGTCGGCATAGCCGAACGCTCCGAGCGGCTGCTGATCGGCCTGGTCGCGGCCGGCCTGGCCGGGCTCGGCGTCCCCTACGTGCTGCCGATCGGGCTGTGGATCCTGGCCGCGCTGAGCGCCGTGACGTTCGGGCAGCGGGTGCTCGCGGTCCGCCGGGCGATCACGGCGGGAGAGGGCAGGGAGGGCTAGGGAGGGTAATGCCGACGTCCAGCGAGCGGCTGACCGGCCTGGCGTACAGCCTCGGCTGGAAGCTGGTATGCCGGATGCCCGAGTCGTGGGCCCGCGGCGGCGTTCATGTCCGCGGCCGACATCGCCTGGCGCAGGCAGGGGCCGCGGGTGCAGGTGCTCGAGGGGAACCTGCGCCGGGTGATCGGTCCCGAGGCCACCGGCAAGCAGCTGCGCGCCCTGTCCCGCGAGGGCATGCGGTCCTACGCCCGGTACTGGCTCGAGGTGTTCCGGCTGCCGGTGATCGGCCGCGAGCGGATCCTCGAGGACATGCGCTGCACCGGCGAGGAGCAGACGGCGTTCGCGCACCTGGCCGCGGGCCGGGGGGTGATCTTCGCGCTGCCGCACATGGGCAACTGGGAGCACGCCGGCGCCTGGATCGTGGCCCGCGGCGCGGACCGCTTCACCACGGTGGCCGAGCGGCTCAAGCCCGACTCGGTGTACGACAAGTTCGTCGCGTTCCGGGAGAGCCTGGGCATGGAGGTGCTGCCCGCGACCGGCGGCGTGAGCCGGTTCGGCGTGCTCGCCCAGCGGCTGCGGGCCGGCCGCCTGGTCTGCCTGCTGGCCGACCGGGACGTCACCGGCGGCGGCATCGAGGTGGAGTTCTTCGGCGAGAAGGCCAGGATGATGGGCGGGTCCGCGGCGCTGGCCGTGCAGACCGGCGCGGCCCTGATGCCTGTCACACTGTGGTATGAGGGCGCGTGCTGGGGGGCCCACATCCACGAGGAGATTCCGGTGCCCGGCGAGGGAACGAGGCAGGAGCAGATAGCGGCGATGACGCAGCAGCTGGCCGCCGTGTTCGAGGCCGGGATCACCGAGCACCCGCAGGACTGGCACATGCTGCAGCGGGTGTTCACCAGCGACCTCGACCCGGCCCGGCTGGCGGCATCGGCGGCCAGGGCGAACGCCGCGCGCCGGCGGCGGACGGCATCGGCGATCCGGCGGGCGGCCGGCATGAGGATCGGCATCGTCTGCCCGTACACCTGGAACGTCCCCGGCGGGGTGCAGCAGCACGTCAGGGATCTGGCCGAGGCGCTGATCGATCTCGGCCACCAGGTCTCGGTGATCTCGCCGGCCGACGACGACGTCCCGCTGCCCGGCTACGTCGTCCCCGCCGGGCGGGCGGTGCCCGTCCCCTACAACGGCTCGGTGGCCAGGCTGTCGTTCGGCTTCGTGTCCGCCAGCCGGGTGCGCCGGTGGGTCCGGGACGGCGACTTCGACGTGCTGCACGTGCACGAGCCCGCGGCGCCGAGCCTGTCCCTGCTGGCCTGCTGGGTGGCCACCGGCCCGATCGTCGCCACCTTCCACACCGCCAACCCGCGCTCCCGCGTGATGCACGCCGCCGAGCCCATGCTGCAGTCCGCGCTGGAGAAGATCAGCGCCAGGATCGCCGTGTCCGAGGCCGCCCGCAGGACGCTGGTCGAGCACCTCGGCGGCGACGCGGTGCTCATCCCGAACGGGGTCGCGGTCCGCAGGTTCGCGAAGGCCGATCCGCTGCCCGGCTGGCCCGGCCCGGGCGGGGCGCTCGGTTTCCTCGGGCGGTTCGACGAGCCGCGCAAGGGCCTGCCGGTCCTGCTGCGGGCGTTCGGCGAGATGGCGCCGCAGCGGCCGGGCCTGCGGCTGCTCATCGCCGGCCGCGGCGACGCCGACGAGGTGCTCGGCCGGGTCAGCGCCGGGGCTGCGGGACCGGGTGGTGCATGCTCGGCATGGTGAGCGAGGAAGACAAGGCGCGCGTGCTGCACTCGGTGGACGTGTTCTGCGCGCCCAACACCGGCGGGGAGAGCTTCGGGATCGTGCTGGCCGAGGCGATGGCGGCGGGGGCGCCGATCGCGGCCAGCGACATCGAGGCGTTCCGCAAGGTGCTGCGCGGCGGCCAGGCGGGCGAGCTGTTCGCGGTGGGGGACCCCGGCGAGCTGGCCCGGGCGGCCGGGCGGCTGCTCGACGACCCGCAGCGGCGGGCCAGCCTGTCGGCCGCCGCCGCGGACGCGGTCCGGGCCTACGACTGGCCGGTGGTGGCGCGGGACGTGGTGCGGGTGTACGAGACGGTGGTCTCGGGCGCGAGCCAGGTCCGGGTGGCGGCGGTGGCGGCCCGCGGCCGGTGATGCTCAGTGCTTGACATCGCCCTGGTCACCGCGATCGTGGTGCTGCTCGCCGTCTACGTGTCCTGGCGGGCGGGCAGGCTGGACCGGCTGCACGCCAGGCTCGAGGCGGCCCGGGCCGCGCTGGACGCGGCGCTGCTGCGGCGCAACTGCGTCGCGGCGGAGCTGGCCTCCTCCGGGCTGCTCGACCCGGCGACCAGCGTGCTGCTGGCCGAGGCCGCGCACGACGCCAGGGCCGGGACCCGGCAGCGCGAGCTGGCCGAGAGCGACCTGTCCCGCGCGCTGCGCGCGGCGTTCGGCCAGCCGGACTTCCGCGCCTCGCTGGACGGCGGGCAGGGCGCGGAGGAACTGCTCGCCGAGCTGGAGGCGGCCGCGCACCAGGTCTTCCTGGCCAGGAAGTTCTACAACGAGGCGGTGTCCGCGGTCGATCTCGGCCCGGCGCCGCTTCCTGGTCCGGGCGCTGCGGCTGGCCGGGCGGGCGCCGGCGCCCGAGTTCTTCGAGATCGACGACTCGCTGGTCGAGCCCGCCGCTGACGGGGCCGACATGCCGCGGCTGACCGGCTGACGGCCAGCCGCGGCATGTCCGAACTCACTGCTGCTGGCTCAGCTGACGTGGACCGTCAGCGCCGCCTTCTTGTTGGCCTCGAGCCCCAGCTTGGCGGTCGCCGTGCCCTTCCCGAACACGCAGACGCCGAGGACCTTGCCGGCGGGAATCGGCTTCGCCGAAGCGCCTTGCCCGTTGTAGGTCACCGTCTCTGTGCTCTTGGTCTTGTTGGTGATCGTGAAGGACTCGATCTTCGCCGTGCACTTCTTCTGTGTCGGTCCGCTCCACTTGACCTTGAGGCTCGTCGGCGAGTAGTTCACCGTCTTGCCTGACCCGACGATGTTCGAGTTCGGCTTCGCCGCGACGCGACGCACGGCCGCGGCCGCGTGCAATGTGCCGATGCCGTTCCCGCCGAGGCCGGCGCGACGAAGCCGGCCATGGTCGCCACGCCGAGGGCGCCGACCGCCGCTGCGCGGGCGAGCTGGTTCTTGATCGAAACCAATTCCGTCTCCTTCGTCGTGAGATCACCGTGCACCCGGGCCAGGACGGCCCAACGCGCAACCCCCCGATGCGAGCGCATCCCGTTGTCCGGGATCGCCCACATTGTCAAACGGCGGCAGCCCTTGGCAAGGGCCGTTGCCTGGCAGATCCCCTGATGCCCGGCCGGGTCCGGCTGCGGCTGCGGGTTGCCGTCCGGAACTACCATGGAGGGGCAGCCATCAGTGATCAAGTGAGGTTCTAACCGTGTCTGTCACTACTTCCGCGCGCACTTCTCCCGGCGACGCTCCGCTCGGCGCGGCGCAGGATCCCGGCAATAAGCCGCATACGGGGACATCACGGGTCAAGCGGGGCATGGCCGAGATGCTCAAGGGCGGCGTGATCATGGACGTGGTCACCCCCGAGCAGGCGAAGATCGCCGAAGACGCCGGCGCGGTCGCGGTGATGGCGCTGGAGCGGGTGCCCGCCGACATCCGCGCCCAGGGCGGCGTGGCCCGGATGAGCGACCCCGACATGATCGAGCAGATCATCGAGGCGGTGTCCATCCCGGTCATGGCCAAGTGCCGGATCGGCCACTTCGTCGAGGCCCAGGTGCTGCAGGCCATCGGCGTGGACTACATCGACGAGTCCGAGGTGCTCACCCCGGCCGACGAGGCTCACCACGTGGACAAGTGGAAGTTCACCGTGCCGTTCGTGTGCGGGTCCACCAACCTGGGCGAGGCGCTGCGCCGGATCGCCGAGGGCGCGGCGATGATCAGGTCGAAGGGCGAGGCCGGCACCGGCAACGTCGTCGAGGCGACCAGGCACATGCGCCAGATGGGTGCGGAGATCCGCAGGCTGGCCGCGCTGTCGCCGGATGAGCTCTACTCGGCGGCCAAGGATCTGCGGGCGCCCTACGAGCTTGTCGCCGAGGTCGCGGCGGCGGGCAGGCTGCCGGTCGTGCTGTTCACCGCGGGCGGGATCGCCACCCCGGCGGACGCCGCGATGATGATGCAGCTCGGCGCCGAGGGGGTGTTCGTGGGATCGGGCATCTTCAAGTCCGGCGACCCGGCCACCCGGGCGGCCGCGATCGTCAAGGCCACCACGTTCTACGAGGACCCCGACGTGATCGCCAAGGTGTCCCGCGGGCTCGGCGAGCCCATGGTGGGCATCAACCTGGACACGCTGCCGCCCGAGCAGCACTACGCCGGCCGCGGCTGGTGACGAGGCACCGCGATCCGGCCACGCCCGGCGCTCGCGCCTGGCCGCTCGTCGGCGTGCTCGCGCTGCAGGGCGACGTCGCCGAGCACCTGCGCGCCCTGGCCGCCGCGGGCGCCAGCGGCGGTGCCGGTCCGCAGGCCGGAGCAGCTCGACGAGGTCGACGGCCTGGTCATCCCGGGCGGCGAGTCCACCACGATCTGGAAGCTGGCCGTGGCGTTCGACCTGATGGAGCCGGTGCGCAAGCGGGTCGAGGCCGGCCTGCCCGCGTTCGGCTGCTGTGCCGGGATGATCATGCTGGCGGACCGGCTGGTCGGACGGGATCGACGGCCAGGAGACGTTCGGCGGAATCGACATGACGGTGCGGCGCAACGCGTTCGGCCGTCAGGTGGACTCGTTCGAAAGTGACATCGAGCTGCGGGGAATGCCCGGCCCGCCGCTGCGCGCTGTATTCATCAGGGCGCCGTGGGTAGAGCAGACCGGCCCGGGCGTCGAGGTTCTCGGCACCGACGCGGGCACGGGTAGGATCGTCGCGGTCCGCCAGGGGGCACTGCTGGCCACGGCGTTCCATCCTGAGCTGACGCCGGACCTGAGGCTGCACAAGCTCTTATCGACATCGTGGCGATGCTCGCATCGCGCGGGCCGCGGGGTTGCGCGAGTGAGGGCGGGGAGATAACATGTGAGGGAACAAGCATGAGCGGCCACTCCAAGTGGGCCACCACCAAGCACAAGAAGGCCGTGGTCGATGCCAGGCGAGGGAAGCTGTTCGCCAAGCTGATCAAGAACGTGGAGGTGGCCGCGCGCACCGGCGGCGGCGACCCGGCGGGCAACCCGACGCTGTTCGACGCGGTCCAGAAGGCGAAGAAGAACTCGGTTCCCAACGACAACATCGACCGGGCCGTGCGCCGCGGGGGCGGCCTGGAGGGCGGCGGCGCCGCCTACGAGTCGGTCACCTACGAGGGGTATGCGCCCGGCGGCGTGGCCGTGCTCGTGCAGTGCCTGACCGACAACAGGAACCGGGCCGCCTCGGACGTGCGCACCGCGCTGACCCGTAACGGCGGGTCGATGGCCGACCCCGGCTCGGTGTCCTACCTGTTCCACCGCAAGGGCGTGGTCATCGCGGGCAAGGGCGCCGGCAACGACGGGCTGACCGAGGACGACGTGCTCGCCGCGGTGCTCGACTCGGGCGCCGAGGAGGTCAACGACCTCGGCGAGTCGCTCGAGGTGATCAGCGAGGCCGGCGACCTGGTGGCGGTCCGGACCGCGCTGCAGCAGGCCGGCATCGACTACGACTCGGCCGAGGTCGCGTTCCTGCCGACGATGGAGGTCCCGCTGGGCGAGGAGCAGGCCCGGCGGGTGTTCCGGCTGATCGAGGCGATCGAGGACTCCGACGACGTGCAGGACGTCTACGCCAACTACTCGGTCTCCGACGACGTGATGGCCAAGCTCGGCTGACCAGGGCCGGGCCTGCTGCCGGCCGCGCGGCCCTACGGTGGAGTCATGCGGACCGACCAGAGCAGGCGGCGTGACGATCCGGGCGCTGGAGCCCGGCGACGGCACCGATGCGCTGTTCGACCTGCGATGCCGCGCGTTCGGGCCGGTGCCGCGGCGACCGCGCGGCGCTGGCAGGCGCAGCAGGAGCTGGACATCCGCGAGCGCCGGTGCCTCGGGGCCTTCGACGGCCCGCGGCTGGTCGCCGCCGGGCGGTTCCACGACATGACCCAGTGGTGGCGCGGCCGCCCGGTGCCGATGGCCGGGGTGGCCAGCGTCACCGTGGCCCCGGAGCAGCGGGGCCGGGGAGTGGGCCGGTCGCTGATGACGGCCCTGCTCGAGGTGATCGCGTCCCGCGGTTACCCGCTGTCCGCGCTGTTCCCCTCCACGCTGCCGATCTACCGGTCGCTGGGCTGGGAGATCGCCGGCACCTCGCAGGAGGCGGTCATCCCGGCGCACGCGCTGCGCTCGCTGGCGGCGGCCGACCCGGCGGTGGCCGCCGGGCCGGCGCCCGGGCCCGCGGCGGGGCGCGCCGGGCGGGACCGGACGATGCCGCCGAGGCGGTCGAGGTACTCGGCCGGGTGCACCGGACGGCGGGTGACTGCGGGCCGAACACCCGGGACGCGCAGACGCTCCGGCTCGCGCTCGCCGGCCAGGGCTTCTACTGCTACCTGGCCGCTGACGGGCTGCTGCTGTATGACTGGCGCCAGGGGCACGACGAGATCTTCGTGCGGCTCTGCGTGGCCTCGTCGGCGCAGACCACCCGCGAGCTGTGGGGCATCGTGGGCTCGCACTGCTGGATCGCCGATACCGTCCGCGCCTGGATCGGCCCCGCCGACCCGGTGTGGTGGCTGGCCCGCGAGCCGGTGGCCGGAACGGTGGATCACGACGACTGGATGCTGCGCGTGGTGGATCCGGCGGCCGCGATCGCGGCGCGCGGTTTCCCGCCCGCCGCCGGCCTGGCTCTGCGGCTGCGGATCGCCGACCACTCGCGCCCGGCGAATTCCGGGCTGTGGCGGCTGGAGGTCAGCGGCGGCCGCGGGCGGCTCGCCCGGGACGAGGGGCCGGCCATGCGCGGTGCCGGGCGGCAGTGAGCACGGCGGCAGCGCGCACGGGGACGGTCTGGCGGCGTGAGCACGGCGGCAGCGCGCACGGGGACGGGCCGGACGGGGACGGCCCGCTGGCGCTCGGCGCGCGCGGGCTGGCCGCCTTGTACGCCGGTATCCCGGTCGCGACCCTGCGCCGGGCCGGGCTGGCGGCCGGCGGTGACCCGGCGGGGGACGCGCTGCTCGACGGCGCGTTCGCCGCCACCCCGTTCATGCTCGACCGGTTCTAGGCCGCGGCCCGGGCCGGGGGGCGGCCCGGGCCGCGGGGCGCGCCGGGGCGACACGCCGCGCGCGTTCGCCGCGCCGCCGGCCGCCGGCGGGTAGCCTGGCAGCCGAACACGTGTTCGCGGGCCAGCGGCCGGCGGCCCCGGGCAGGGGCGCGCCGCGCTGGGCGATCGGATGGGTGGCCATGTCGGGTACCGGGCCGTGGTGATGCGCGGGCAGCGCGTGATGCGCGTGCTCGGGGTCGACCCCGGGCTGACCCGGTGCGGGCTCGGCGTGGTGGACGGCAGGCCCGGGTCCGCGCTGACCCTGGTCGACGGCGGGGTCGTACGCACCGAGGCGGGTGCCGAGGTCGCGCGGCGACTGCTCGCCCTGGAGCGGGAGATCGACCGCTGGCTCAGCGAGTACCTTCCCGACGCGGTGGCGGTGGAGCGGGTGTTCAGCCAGCACAACGTGCGCACGGTGATGGGCACGGCCCAGGCCGGGGCGGTGGCCATCGTCGCCGCGGCGCGGCGCGGCCTGCCGGTCGCCACGTACACGCCCAGCGAGGTCAAGGCCGCGGTGACCGGGAGCGGAAGGGCGGACAAGGCCCAGATGACCGTCATGGTGACCCGGCTGCTGCGGATGACGGACCCGCCCCGGCCCGCTGACGCCGCCGATGCGCTGGGCCTGGCCATCTGCCATATCTGGCGCGGCGGGGCACAGCTTCGGATCGCCGCCGCGCTGGCGGGCGCCGGCCTGCCGCCGCCGGCTCCGCCCGGGCCGCCCGGCCCGGTTCTCGCGCCCGGAGGTGTCACATGATCGCGCACCTGGACGGCACGGTCAGCGCGCTGGCCCCGGACGGCGCCGTCATCGACGTCGGCGGCGTCGGGCTGGCGGTGCAGTGCACGCCTGGCACGCTAGCCGGGCTCAGGCTCGGCCAGCGGGCCAGGGTCGCCACGTCGCTGACGGTGCGGGAGGACGCCCTCACCCTGTACGGCTTCGCCAGCGATGACGAGCGGAACATTTTCGAGCTGCTGCAGACGGCCAGCGGAGTCGGCCCCCGGCTGGCCCTGGCCATGCTGGCCGTGCACGGACCCGACGCGCTGCGCCTCGCGGTCGCCAGCGAAGACCTCGCCGCCCTGACCCTGGTACCAGGGATCGGGAAGAAGGGCGCGCAGCGGATCGTCCTCGAGCTGAGGGACAGGCTCGGCGCGGCGGGGGAGACGAGCGGCGCGGTGCCCGGCCCCCGGCCAGGTGCGGCCGCCTCGCCGTGGCGGGACCAGGTGCGGGCCGGCCTGATGAACCTCGGCTGGGCGGCCCGTGACGCCGAGCAGGCGATCACCGCGGTCGAGCCCGAGCTCGCCGCCGACGGCGAGCCGGTGGACGTGGCCATCGCCCTGCGCGCCGCGCTGCGCCGGCTGAGCACGCCGTGACCGGCCAGGAACCGGGGGCCCCGGCGAGCGGGGCGCAGGAGGACGAGCGCGTCGTCTCCCCGCTCGCGGATGCGGACGAGCGGGCGCTGGAGAGCGCGCTGCGGCCGAAGCGGCTGTCGGAGTTCATCGGCCAGGCCCGGGTGCGCGAGCAGCTGTCCCTGGTGCTGGAGAGCGCCCTGCGCCGCGGCCGGCCCCGGATCACGTGCTGCTATGCGGACCGCCCGGTCTCGGCAAGACCACCATCGCCATGATCATCGCGGCCGAGCTCGGCTCGCCGCTGCGGATCACCAGTGGCCCCGCCATCGAGCGCGCGGGTGACCTGGCCGCCGTGCTGTCCACGCTCAGCGAGGGCGAGGTCATGTTCATCGACGAGATCCACCGGCTGGCCCGGCCGGCCGAGGAGATGCTCTATCTCGCGATGGAGGACTTCCGGGTGGACGTGGTGGTCGGCAAGGGGCCGGGCGCGACCGCGATCCCGCTGGACATCGCCCCGTTCACCCTGGCCGGGGCCACCACCCGGGCCGGGCTGCTGCCGGCGCCGCTGCGCGACCGGTTCGGCTTCACCGCGCACCTTGACTTCTATGACGCCGCCGAGCTCGAGGTCATCGTGCACAGATCGGCGGGACTGCTCGGCGCCAGGCTGCGCGACGACGGTGCGGCCGAGATAGCAGGCCGCTCCCGCGGCACCCCGCGGATCGCCAACCGGCTGCTGCGCCGGGTCCGCGACTACGCCGAGGTCCGTGCGGACGGGGTCATCACCGCCGACGTCGCCCGCAGGGCGCTCGAGCTGTACGAGGTGGACGAGGAGGGCCTGGACCGGCTGGACCGCGCCGTGCTCGAAGCCCTGATCCGGCGGTTCGGCGGCGGCCCGGTCGGGCTGTCCACCCTGGCCGTGGCCGTCGGCGAGGAAACAGAAACGGTCGAGGTGGTGGCCGAGCCGTTCCTGGTCCGGGCCGGGCTGCTGGCCAGGACGCCGCGCGGACGGGTGGCCACGGCCACGGCCTGGCAGCACCTCGGCCTCAGGCCGCCCGAGTCCCCGGGCCTCGCGACGCTGTTCGACTAGGCCGTGTCTCGCGGGCCGTGTCTCGGGATCTGGTGGCGCTGCTTGCTGGCGCGCCTGCGGCGCGACGTAGCGGTGATCGCGGGCGTCCGGCCAGGCGGAGAGGAGCCCACAGGGGAAGCTATGGGCGAGGACCCCGGGGTGGGGCGTCACTGGGCTGGCCTTTCCGGCGCCGGTCGTCTCTGGGCGTCGATCCGCGCCGCTACAGCTCCACGAGACACGGCCTGAGTCGGCGGACCCGGGCGGCCCGGGGCCCACGTGGAGGGTCGGCCGTCCCGCGGCCGGGCACTCTCAGGCTGGGCGCGGGCTGGAGCTTGGCTGAGAGGGAACTGAATTGGGTGGCGTGCAGGTCACGATCGGTCCCCGGACCCCGTAGCCTGTTGGTGCGTGGCCCGTGCACCGCTAAACTTCGGCAGTTGGCCGGTCACCGCCGTGCGGCGGTGGTGACTGCCTGGCTGGCGCCGCGCGTTGTGCCGATGCCAGCCGCACGCAGCAATTCAACGGAAGGACACCCCGGTGTTGGGGAACACAATTGCCGCCGCGGCGGCTTCGACGTCCAAGAGCTCCGGGTCGCTCAACATCCTGCTCATTGTCGTGGTCCTCTTCGGGGTCCTCTACTTCGTGATGATCAGGCCGCAGCGCAACAGGCAGCGCAAGGTGGCCGAGCAGCAGAACGCGGTCGCACCCGGTACGCGCGTGCGCACGACGGCCGGGATGTACGCGACCGTCGTGGACGTGGACGGGGACGACGTGATCCTGGAGGTCGCTCCGGGAGTCGAGGTCCGCTACGTCAAGCGGGCCATCATGCAGGTGATCCCGGACGGGGACGAGGCGGCCGCCGAGCCCGGCTACGCCGCTGATGACGAGAGCGAAGCCGACGAGCCCGCCGATCACGACGCCGCCGACGTGCCCGGTGACGAGCACGTGGCCCAGTCGGCCGGCGAGCACGTGGCCCAGGCCGCGACGGCGGACGAGCCGCGGCGCCCGCCGGTGACCAGAGCCCGGCGCGGGCCGCTGATGAGAGCCCGAACGGCAGCCCCACGGCCCCGGCGGACGAGAGCCGAGCCCAGGACAGTGTGTAGCCGGGGCGCTGCGGCTGCCTCCGGCAGGTGACAGGGACCCGGTCGAGCTAAGGACAGGCGAGAAGTGGCTCCCCCTAAAAAGACGGCCTCCAGGCCGGGCCGGGCAATCGCGGCACTGGTCGTGCTGATCATCGTGATGCTGCTCGCGATCGTCGGCAAGGACGCGTTCACTCCCAGCCATTGGCGGCACGACTTCAGGGTCCAGCTCGGCCTGGACCTGGCCGGCGGTACCTCGGTGACCGAGCAGGCGCAGACGATCACCGGCAAGACCCCGTCCGCCTCGGACATGGCCCAGGCCCGGGCCATCATGATCGCCCGGGTGAACGGGGCCGGCTTCAGCGGCGCGCAGGTGCAGCAACAGGGCAGCAACGACATGGTGATCACCGTGCCCGGCGCGAACACCCAGAAGGTGGTCAAGCTGGTCGGCGTCACCGCGCAGCTGTTCTTCCGCCAGGTGCTCCTGGTGGGCGGCCGCGGCTCCACCGCCACTCCTTCATCGACCTCCACGACCACCCCCGCGACCTCTCCCACCTCTCCAGCCACCTCTCCCACGACGGCGCCCTCGGTCAGCCCGTCGCCCGGTACCAAGGCGTCCGGCACCTCCTCGCCCAAGGCGGACGGCGCCGTCCGCCCGGCCGGGCAGTCCGGCGGGCACCGGCTGGCCAGCGGCTCGCGGCTGCTCGCCGCGGCCAAGCTCGCGACGGGCAAGACCGGCAAGCCCAAGCCCAAGGCCAGCACGCCGGGCACCTCGGCATCTCCGTCTCCTTCGCCGAGCCCGAGCACCACGGCCCCGGCCAGCCAGGTAGCGGGAGACGCGAGCCTGGTCAGCCCGGCCGTGCTCAAGGAGTTCAACAAGCTGGACTGCACCAAGGCCAACTGGAAGCAGCAGATCGGCTACTCGACCGCGATCTACGACAATCCGAACCGGCAGATCGTGGCCTGCGCCAACCCCGGCGTCGGCTACGCGCCGGGCACCAAGTTCGCCCTGGACACGGCCAAGGTGCTGGGCAAGTGGGTCACCGGCGCGCAGGCGGGCACGGCGAGCTCGCAGACCTCGCTGAGCGACAAGTGGCAGGTCAACTTCTCGCTGAACAGCCAGGGCACGACCGCCTTCGGCAACCTCACCTCGCGAGATGTTCAGCAAGTACGGGTCGCAGGCCAACAGCAACCCGCTGGATGACCTGGCGGTCGTCCTCGACGGCCAGATCGTCTCGGCCCCCGCGATCGAGGGCGCCATCACCGGCGGGAGCTCCCAGATCACCTACTTCCCCGAGGCCGAGGCCCAGAACCTGGCCAACGAGCTGAACTACGGGGCACTGCCCGTCACGTTCAAGCAGCAGAACATCGAGTCGGTCTCGCCCGAGCTCGGCTCGAACCAGCTGACCGCCGGCCTGATCGCGGCGGGGATCGGCCTCGGCCTGGTGGTGGTGTACTCGTTCCTCTACTACCGGGGCCTGGGCATCGTGTCGGTGTCCAGCCTGATCGTCGCCGGGATCCTCGCCTACCTGTCCGGTGGTCCTGCTGAGCAAGTACGCCTCGTCCGGGTTCTCGCTGTCGCTGGCCGGCATCGCCGGCCTGATCGTCGCGATCGGCATCACCGCGGACTCGTTCGTGGTGTTCTTCGAACGGCTCCGTGACGAGGTGCGGGAGGGCAAGTCGCTGCGCCCGGCGGTGGAGAGCGGGTGGAAGCGCGCCCGGCGCACGATCCTGGTCTCGGACACGGTGTCCTTCCTGGCCGCGCTGCTGCTGTGGTACTTCTCGATCAGCGACGTCAAGGGCTTCGCGTTCACCCTGGGCCTGACCACGCTCATCGACGTCGTCGTGGTGTTCCTGTTCACCAAGCCGATGGTGACCATCCTGGCCAGGACCAAGTTCTTCGGCAGCGGGCACCCGCTGTCCGGCCTCGACCCGGCCCGGCTCGGCGCCCGGACGCCGTGGCGGTCCGGGGTGCCGAGAACGCGGCACCCGCCGCGCGAAGGAGGCATGATGCTGAGCCCGGGCGAGATCAGCGGCCGGCTCTACCGCGGCGAGGTGTCGATCAACTTCGTCGGCCGCCAGCGCACCTGGTACACGATCTCCGGGATCATCCTGCTGATCGCCGTCATCGCCCTGGCCACCCGGGGGCTGAACTTCAGCGTCGACTTCAAGGGCGGGTCGGTCCTGCAGTTCAGCGCGCCCGGGGCCACGCTCGCCCAGCTGCACAACGCGCTGATCAATTCGCCCGCGGGCAGCCAGGCGATCGTGCAGCACGTCGGCAGCGGCAGCGGCTGGCAGGTGCAGAGCGCCAAGCTGGACTTCGCCCAGCTCCAGCAAGTCGAGCACGCCATCCTCAACAGCGGAGTCAAGGTCCGCGGAGGCATCGGCGGCTTCAGCCCCAGCTTCGTCAGCGGCACCTGGGGGAGCGAGATCACGGGCAAGGCGCTGAAGGCACTGATCGTCTTCCTGATCGTGATCGTGATCTACCTGTCGATCGCGTTCGAGTGGAGGATGGCCGCCGCGGCGTTCGTGGCGCTGATCCACGACATCGTGATCACGGTCGGCGTGTACGCGCTGTTCGGGTTCACGGTCAGCCCGGCCTCGGTGATCGGGCTGCTGACGATCCTGGGCTACTCGCTCTACGACACCGTGGTGGTCTTCGACAAGGTCCGGGAGAATACCGCCGGACTGCTGGGCTCGGGCCGGAGCACTTACAGCCAGGCGGCCAACCTCGCGCTCAACCAGACCCTGATCAGGTCGATCAACACCTCGCTGATCGCATTGCTGCCGGTGGCGGCCATCTTGTTCATCGGCAGCGCGGTGCTCGGCCCCGGCGAGCTGCAGGACCTCGCCCTGGTGCTGTTCGTGGGCATGCTGTCGGGTACCTACTCCTCGCTCTGCATCGCCACCCCGGTGCTGGCCGACCTCAAGGAGCGCGAGCCCCAGTACAAGGCGCTGGCCAAGCGGGTGGCGCTGCGCGAGGCGGGCGGCCGGGCGGCGAAGCGCCAGGCCGCCAAGGCCGCCAGGGCTCCGTCCGGCGAGGTGGCCGCTTCGGCCGGGGCCACGGTCGGCGAGGCGGCGTCGGCCAGCAGGCCGGCATCCGCCGGCCGTCTGGCCAGAAGCGGGCCCGGCCGCCGGGTCACGAGCGAGCCCGGCGGCCCGGCCGGCCGGGCAGCCGACGGCGAATCCGGCCAGGACACCGGCGACGCCCGCGACACCGGCGACATCGGCGACACCGGGGCCGGCTTCGCCGGTGATACCGGGACCGGTTTCGCCGGCGGTCCCGGGGACACGCAGCCCGCCGGCGACGAGGAGGCCCGGGCGCCCGGCCAGGACCGGGTGCCGGCCGGCCAGGGGACGTCACGTCCCACCCCCGCTTCCGGGAGCGTTCGCCCCGGGCCCAGGCAGCAGCCGCGGCGCACCACCGCGGCCGGGCGGCGCCCCGGCGGGAAAAAGAAGAAGAGGTAGCCGGTGGCCGCCGACCAGGACCAGCCCGCCGGCGACCCCCCGATCCCGGGACCTGTCGACCCGGCGACCAGGGATCTGATCAAGAGCAGGATCCGGGACATCCCGGACTACCCCGGGCCGGGCATCCTGTTCAAGGACATCACGCCGCTGCTGGCCGACCCGGCCCTGCTGAGGAAGGTCGTGGCCGCGCTCGGGACCGGATTCGGCCCGGTCGACAAGGTCACCGGGATCGAGGCCCGGGGATTCATCCTGGCCGCCCCGGTGGCCTGTCTCCTGGGCGCCGGGTTCGTCCCGGTCCGCAAGCAGGGCAAGCTCCCGGCGGCGACCTACGCGGAGAGCTACGAGCTGGAGTACGGGACCGCCACGATCGAAGTCCACGAGGACGCGTTCGCGCCGGGGGAGCGGGTGCTGATCGTCAACGACGTGCTGGCCACCGGCGGCACCGCCCGGGCCGCCGCCAGCCTGGTCCGGCGGGCGGGCGCCGAGGTGGCCGGCGTGTCCGTCCTGCTCGAGCTGGCCGCCCTGAGCGGGCGCGCCAGGCTGGACGGCCTGGAGCTGCGCGCGCTGCTGTCCGTCTGACCGGCGCGGCCCGGATCCCCGCGCAGCCGCGGCAACGGCTCCTGGTAACCGGACGGGAGCATCCGGCCACGTGCGGAAACTTCCGCCGATAGACTGAAGACCTGGCGGACATGAGGAGTGCGGTGGCGGGTGAGGTAGCGACCACGGGCACTGGTGCCGCCCAGGACGGAGCAGGACAGGACGGGAAGAGCGACACCCCGGCCGCTGCGGACCGGAGCGGGGCGGCCAGGCGGCGGACCGCGCGCGGGCGCGGCGTACGGGCGGGCCCGGCCAAGCCCGCCGTCGGCCAGTCCGGACCTGACCAGGCCGCCGGCCACGCAGACGCCGGCCAGGCGGCCACCGATCAGGCAGGCACCGATCAGGCAGGCACCGATCAGGCAGGCACCGCCAGGCAGGCACCGGCCAGTCCGCGGCCGACCGGACCAGGCCTGATCCGGGCGCCGCGAACCCGCGAGGCACCGGTCAGGCCGCCGTCAGCCCCGCTGCCGCCACGGACCCGGGCGATGGTCCAGCCGTCGCCGGTCCAGCCGGCGTCGCTCAGGCCGCCGACGAGGCCACGCCGGGCCACGCCGCTGACACAGCCATGGCCAACGGGCCGAAGGGCGGCGCCGCGTCCGGCCCGCGCTCCCGGACCCGCAGCCCGGGAACCGCAAAACGCTCCGGGAAGACCCTGGCGCCGCGCAACGCCGCGGCGGCCCTGTCCGCCGCGCCCGCGTCGGCCGGCGCGGCGTCCGCGGCGGCCGTACGCCGCCGCCTGGCCAGGCTCGGCGCGCAGCGCAGCGGGGGGGTGAACCCGGTGCTCGAGCCGATGATCAAGACCGTCCGGGCGACGCACCCGAAGGCCGACGTCCGGCTCATCGAACGGGCCTACAACATCGCGGCGCACTGGCACCGCAACCAGCAGCGGCTCAGCGGCGACCCGTACATCACCCACCCGCTGGCCGTGGCGACCATCCTGGCCGAGCTCGGCCTGCCGCACGAGACGCTGTGCGCCGCGCTGCTGCACGACACGGTCGAAGACACCCCCTACACGCTGGCCGAGCTGCGCAGCGAGTTCGGCGAGGACATCGCCGCCCTGGTCGACGGCGTCACCAAGCTCGACAAGGTGAAGTACGGGGAGTCCGCCGAGGCGGAGACGGTCCGCAAGATGGTCATCGCGATGGCCCGGGACATCCGGGTCCTGGTGATCAAGCTGGCCGACCGGCTGCACAACATGCGGACCCTGCGCTACCTGCCCCGCGACAAGCAGGAGCGCAAGTCGCGCGAGGTGCTCGAGATCTTCGCCCCGCTCGCGCACCGGCTCGGCATGAACACCATCAAGTGGGAGCTCGAGGATCTGGCCTTCGCCACGCTGTACCCGAAGCGGTACGACGAGATCGCCCGGCTGGTCTCCGAGCGGGCGCCGCGCCGGGACTTCTTCCTGCAGGAGGTCATCGAGGACGTCGCCACCGACCTGCGCCAGGTCAAGATCAAGGGCAGGGTGACCGGGCGGCCCAAGCACTACTACTCGATCTACCAGAAGATGATCGCCAGGAACGTCGGCTTCGACGACATCTACGACCTGGTCGGGATCCGGGTCCTGGTCGATTCGGTGCGGGACTGCTACGCGACACTGGGCACGATCCACGCCCGGTGGAACCCGGTTCCGGGCCGGTTCAAGGACTACATCGCGCTGCCGAAGTTCAACATGTACCAGTCGCTGCACACGACGGTGATCGGCCCGGAGGGCAAGCCCGTCGAGCTGCAAATCCGCACCTACGGGATGCACCGGCGGGCCGAATACGGGGTCGCCGCGCACTGGAAGTACAAGGAAGAGACGGTCCTGGGCGTCCCGCAGGGCCGAGGGGGGGAGGCCGCCGAGGACATGGCCTGGCTCCGCCAGCTGGTGGACTGGCAGCGGGAGACCGCCGACCCGGCGGAATTCCTCGAGTCGCTCCGGTTCGAGCTGGGTGCCGCGGAGGTGTACGTGTTCACCCCGCGCGGCGAGGTGATCGCCCTGCCGCAGGGGGCCACCCCGGTCGACTTCGCCTACGCGATTCACACCGAGGTGGGGAACCGGACCATCGGGGCCCGGGTGAACGGCCGGCTGGTCCCGCTGGAGAGCGCGCTCGACAACGGCGACACCGTGGAGATCTTCACCTCCAAGGCGCACGACGCCGGGCCGAGCCGGGACTGGCTGAAGTTCGTCAAGAGCGCCCGCGCCCGGAACAAGATCCGGCACTGGTTCTCCAAGGAGCGCCGCGAGGCCGCCACCGAGACCGGCAAGAGTGCGATCGCCCGGGCCATGCGCAAGCAGGGGCTGCCGCTGCAGCGGCTGGCCACCGGGGAGGCGCTGCTCACGGTGGCCCGCGACCTGCACTACGCGGACCTGTCGGCGCTGTACGCGGCGGTCGGCGAGAGCCACGTCAGCGCCCAGTCGGTGGTGGCCAAGCTGGTCAGATCCGCCGGCGGCCTGGAGGGCGCGCAGGATGAGCTGGCCGAGGTGGCGCTGCCCTCCCGGGCCGCCAGGCCGCAGCCCGCGGGGGATTCCGGCGTCGTGGTGGAGGGCGGGATCCGATATCTGGGCCCGGCTGTCCCGGTGCTGCACGCCAGTGCCCGGTGACCCGATCACCGGGTTCGTCACCCGGGGCCACGGGGTATCCGTGCACCGTGCCGACTGCGACAATCTCCGGCATCTGAGCAGCGCCCAGCCGGAACGGCTGGTGAAGGTGCACTGGTCGCCCACGGAAGAGTCGGTCTTCCTGGTCGCCATCCAGGTGGAGGCGCTCGACCGCACCCGGCTGCTGTCTGACGTGACCCGCGCGCTGTCCGACCAGCACGTGAACATCCTGTCCGCCTCGGTGACCACGAGCCGGGACCGGGTCGCGGTCAGCCGGTTCACGTTCGAGATGGCCGACCCCAAGCATCTCGGCCACGTGCTGCGCGCCGTCCGGGCCATCGACGGCGTCTACGACGTCTACCGGGTCACGAACTAGGAGGCCCGCCGCCCGGTCCCGGGAACGCCTCGCTAGCCGGAGAACTCGGCCAGCGTGCGCTCGGCCTCCTCGAGCCAGGCCCGCCGTGCGGCCAGGGCGTCGGCCGCCTGCTCCTCGGCCCGGGCGTCGCTGCT
This sequence comes from uncultured Actinomycetes bacterium, assembly GCA_963795575.1. Lineage (GTDB taxonomy): Bacteria > Actinomycetota > Actinomycetes > Streptosporangiales > Streptosporangiaceae > PALSA-505. Next base: position 29,976 of record CAWCII010000001.1, read on the forward strand.
GGCCCGCGCCTGGGCCAGCTGCTTCTCGAGCTGGTCGATAGCGGCCTTGATCTGCGCCACCGTCCCCTGCGCGCGGGCCAGGGCCTCGGGATTGGACCGCCGCCACTGGGCGTCTTCGGCCTTGCGCAGCGCATCCTCCACCCGCCGCAGGCCGGACTCCAGCCTTTCCCGGGAATCCCGCGGCACCGAGCCGGCCTTCTCCCACCGTTCCTGGATCGATCGCATCGCGGTGCGGGCGGCCCGCAGGTCGGTGGCCGGCAGCAGGGCCTCCGCCTCGGCCAGCAGCTGCTCCTTCACCGTGGCGTGCTCGCGCAACTCGGCCTCCTTGGCCGAGTACACGGCCGAGCGGGCCTGGAAGAACTGGTCCTGGGCGGCCTTGAACCGGGCCCACAGGGTTTCCTCGTCGGCCCGGCCGGCCCGGCCGGCTTCCTTCCAGGACCGCATCAGATCCCGGAACGCGCTCGCCGTGGGTCCCCAGTCGGTCGAGGACGCGAGCTCCTCGGCCTGGCCGCACAGCTTCTCCTTGCGCGTCCTGGCGGCCTCCCGGTCACCTTCGAGGCTGGCGAAGTAGGCCTTGCGCCGCTTGGTGAACGCGTTGCGGGCGGCGGAGAACCGCTTCCACAGCGCCGTCTCGACCGCCCGGTCGGCGTGCGGGGCACCCTTCCACTCCTCGAGCAGCTGGCGCATCCGCTCGCCACTGATCTTCCAGTGCGTCGCCTCGGCCACGATCCGCTCGGCTTCGGCGACGATGCGCTCCTTGATCTTCCGGGCCTCGGCCCTGGCCTGCTCACGCGCGGCCCGGGCCTCCTCGCGCCGGTGATCGACCAGGCCGCTGAGCGCCTCGAGGCGTGCCTTCAGCCCGTCCAGGTCACCCACCGCGCGGGCTTCGCCGATGCTGGCCAGCAGCCGCTCGATGGTCGCCTGGGCCTGGCCCGGGGACAGGTCGGTGGTGTTGATCCGCTGTTCGAGCAGGGTGACCTCGGTCTCCAGCGACGTGAACTTGCGCTGGAAGAAGGCGAGAGCCTCGTCCGGGCTGCCCGCCTGCCACGAGCCGACCTCCCGCTCGCCGTCGGCGGTGCGCACGAAGACCGTGCCGTCATCGTCTACCCGGCCCCACGGATCACTGGCGGTGCTCACCCGCGACCTCCTGCCCGCTGGCTGTTGCCGGGACGGCCGGCCAGCCGGCCCGCTTCCCGGCCCTGCGCTCAGTAACTGCCGATCTTGACTCTTTCGATCGTGACCTTCTTGTTCGGCTCGCCGCCGCCCGCTGCGCTGGTGCTCTGGCTGCCAGCCTCGGCTACATTCCTGACGATATCCAGACCCTTGACCACGACGCCAAAGGGTGTATAGCTCGGCGCCAGGCCGCCGGGCGCGTAGCACGATGAAGAACTGGCTGCCGTTGGTGCCCGGCCCGGCGTTGGCCATGGCCAGGGTGCCCGACGGGTAGGTGGCTCCCGAGGTGTTCTCGTTGGCGAACTTGTATCCGGGGCCGCCGCTGCCGGTGCCGGTCGGGATCGCCGCACTGCAGCACGTAGATGCCGCTGGTCACCAGCCGGGGGCACGGGGTGCTGTTGAAGTATCCCTTCTTGGCCAGGTACGCGAACGAGTTGACCGTGCACGGCGCCCTGTTGTTCAGCAGGTCGATGACCACGGTGCCGCGATTGGTCACGATGGTCGCCTGGCTCTTGGCCGAGGAGTCGGGCTTGGCCGGCGGCGTGCCCACGTTCCGCGCCGCAGGCGGATTCGCCGCGTAGGCGCAGTGCGTGGCCGGCGGCGTCGCCGGGGCTCCCTTGGGCACCGTGGCCAGCGGCCCGGCCGGGGGGAGCGCCACGGTGGACGTCGACGGTGACGCCGATGCCGATGCCGACGCGCTGGCCGTCGGTTTCGCCGTCGCGGCCGCGGAAGGCTTGGACGAGCTCGCGCCGACAAGGAAGTAGCTCCCCACGGCGATGGCCACCACGGCGACCGCGGACCCGCCGATCACGGTCCGCTGCCGGATCTTGCGGGCCCGCTCCACCCGCCGCTGCTGCTGGCGCTCGTACCGCTCACGAGCCAGCTTGCGCTGGCGCTCCTACTTGCCCGTCACCTGTGCTGCCTTCCTGTCGGTGTCCTGTCATTGTCCGTGATCGGTGAAACTTCGCGAATGGTACCCGGGCGGTGACGCTTCCGGCGCTTTCGTTACCGGTTCGGTAGCCTGGCTGCAGACGGCCGGCGCGGCGAGCCGGGCGGCACCGCCCGCTGCCGCGCCGCGCCTGCCGCGCCTCGCCCGCGCCGGCCCCGCCAGGTGCTTCACCAGAAAGGACGACCGTGCTCGTTGCCGGGTTCCCCGCCGGATCGTTCGGGACGAACTGCTATCTGGTTGCGCCCGGCGCGGGTGAGGAGTGCGTCATCGTCGACCCCGGCCAGGACGCCGAGCGGGGGATCGAGGACATCCTGACGCAGCACCGGCTGCGCCCCGTCGCCGTGCTGCTCACCCACGGGCATATCGACCACATCTGGTCCGTCGTGCCGGTCTGCGGCGCGAAGAGCATCCCCGCCTACATTCACCCGGCGGACCGGGCGCTGCTGCGCGACCCGGCCCGCGGCCTGCCGCCCGGCGTAGGCCAGCAGCTGCTGCGCGGGCTGACGTTCACCGAGCCCGACGACGTCGCCGAGCTCGCCGACGGGGCGACGCTCGCGCTGGCGGGCCTGGAGTTCACCGTGGACCACGCGCCGGGCCACACGCCGGGCTCGGTCACCTTCCGGCTGCCCGCCGGGGTCGGCCAGGGCGCCCCGGCCCCGGGGGCAGCCGGTGCTGTTCTCCGGCGACCTGCTGTTCGCCGGGATCGATCGGCCGCACCGACCTGCCCGGCGGGGACTACCCGGCGATGCTGGACAGCCTGGCCCGGGTCTGCCTGCCGCTGCCGGACGAGACCGTGGTGCTGTCCGGGCACGGGCCGGCGACTACGATCGGCGCCGAGCGCGCGTCCAATCCGTTTCTGGCCCCGCTGGCCGAGCGGGCGTAACGCGCCAGGCGGCGGACGACGGCCAGCCGAAAGCTAGGAAGGGCTGAGATCGGATGATCCGAACGCACGAGGCCGGGGAACTGCGCGCGTCGGACGCCGGTCATCAGGTCACGCTGGCCGGCTGGGTGGCCCGCCGCCGTGACCACGGCGGGGTGGTCTTCATCGACCTGCGCGACGCCAGCGGGGTGGCGCAGGTCGTGCTGCGCGAGGAGGACCTCGCGCACGACCTGCGGGCCGAGTTCTGCGTGCGGGTGAGCGGCGAGGTCCGGCGGCAGGCCGCGCGGGCAACGAGAACCCGGAGCTGCCCACCGGTGACATCGAGGTCAGCGCGGCCGAGGTGGAGGTGCTCAGCGAGTCCGCGCCGCTGCCGTTCCCGATCGAGGGGACCGCGGACGTGAACGAGGACGTCCGGCTGCGCTACCGCTACCTGGACATCCGGCGCGCCGAGGTCGCCGAACGCGCTGCGGCTCCGGTCCCGGGCCGCCTACCTGACCGCGGAGGTGATGCGCTCGCACCGCTTCGTCCAGGTGGAGACGCCGTACCTGACCAGGTCCACGCCGGAGGGTGCGCGCGACTTCCTGGTGCCGGTGCGGCTGCGCCCCGGCAACTGGTACGCGCTGCCGCAGTCGCCGCAGCTGTTCAAGCAGCTGCTCATGGTGGGCGGCCTGGAGCGCTACTACCAGCTCGCCCGGTGCTTCAGGGACGAGGATTTCCGCGCCGACCGGCAGCCCGAGTTCACCCAGATCGACATCGAGATGAGCTTCGTCACCCGGGAGGACATGCTCGAGCCTGGCCGAGGAGCTGGTCGGGCGGCTGTGGCAGGAGATCGCCGGCTACCAGGTGCCGAGGCCGATCCCCCGGATGAGCTACGGGGAGGCGATGCGGCCGGTTCGGCTCGGACAAGCCGGACCTGCGGTTCGGCTGCGAGCTGACCGACCTGACCGCGTTCTTCGCCGAGACCGGGTTCGGGGTGTTCCAGGCCCCGCACGTGGGCGCGGTGGTCATGCCCGGCGGCGCCGCCCAGACCCGGCGCGAGCTCGACGGCTGGCAGGAGTGGGCCCGCTCGCGCGGCGCGCGCGGCCTGGCCTACGTGCTCATCGACGCCGGCGGGAACGTCTCGCCGTCCGGCCCGGTGGCCAGGCACCTGTCGGACGCCGAGCGGTCCGGGCTGGCCGGGGCGGCCGGCGCGGCCGCGGGGGACTGCGTGTTCTTCGCCGCGGGCACCGCCGACGCGGCCCGGTCGCTGCTGGGCGCGGCCCGGCTGGAGATCGGCCAGCCGCTGCGGCCTGATCGACGAGTCGGCCTGGGCCTTCACCTGGGTGGTGGACGCGCCGATGTTCGAGGAGGACGGCAGCGGCGGCTGGACCGCGGTGCACCACCCGTTCACCGCGCCGCTGCCCGAGTGGGCGGACAAGTTCGCCGGCTCGCCGGAGAGCGCGCTGGCCGACGCCTACGACATCGTCTGCAACGGCAACGAGATCGGCGGCGGGTCGATCCGTATCCACCGCGCCGACATGCAGCGCCAGGTGTTCGACGTGATCGGGCTGTCGCCGGAGGAAGCCGCCGCGCAGTTCGGCTTCCTGCTCGAGGCGTTCAAGTACGGGCCGCCGCCGCACGGCGGCATCGCGTTCGGCTGGGACCGGGTGCTGGCCCTGCTGGCGGGCAAGGACACCATCCGGGACGTGATCGCGTTCCCCAAGGCGGCCTCCGGGCTGGACCCGCTGACCGGCGCCCCCACGCCCATCACCCCGGCCCAGCGCCGCGAGGCCGGCATCGACGTCCAGCCCGCCCCGGACGCCGCCCCGGACGCCGCCCCGGCCCCGCCGCAGGACATCGTCGCCCCGCCCAGCTGACTCGCCTTCAGCTCGTTATGCCGAACCGCTGGTGTCGCTACAGCACTACTGTGCTCCGGCGTAACGGGTCCGGGCCGATGACGGCGCAGGCGGGTAGGGTCGGGACGTGACCAGGGCACAAGGCCGCCCGCAGCAGCCGGGCAGCCTGTTCGACGCGGCCGAGGAAGAGGCCGCGCGCGCCGCGGCACCGCTGGCCGTCCGGATGCGGCCGCGCACCCTTGGCGAGGTGGTCGGGCAGCGGCACCTCACCGCCGAAGGCACCCCGCTGCGCAAGCTCGCCGACCACGACGCGCCGATGTCCCTGCTGCTCTGGGGGCCGCCGGGGACGGGCAAGACCACCCTCGCGCACGTGATCAGCCTGGCCACCAGCCGGGACTTCGTCGAGCTCTCCGCGGTGACGGCCGGGGTCAAGGACGTGCGGGCCGCCATCGACGCCGCCCGGCGCAAGCTCGGCCTGACCGGCACCCAGACCCTGCTGTTCATCGACGAGGTGCACAGGTTCAACAAGGCACAGCAGGACGCCCTGCTGCCGGCGGTGGAGAACCGGTGGGTGTCGTTCATCGGGGCCACCACGGAGAATCCCTTCTTCTCCGTGGTCGGGCCGCTGCTGTCCCGGTCACTGCTGCTCACGCTGGAGCCGCTGAGCGAGGAGGACATGGCGGCCGTGATCGATCGCGCCCTGTCCGACGAGCGCGGCCTGGCCGGCGCGGTGAGGCTGGACGCCGCCGCTCGCGAGCACCTGGTGCGGCTGGCCGGCGGCGACGCGCGGCGCGCGCTGACCTACCTGGAGGCGGCGGCGCTCGGCCTGCCGGTGAAGGGGGCAGGGGAGGCGGGCGGGGTCATCGACGTCGAGACGGTGGAGCGGGCGGTGGACCGGGCCGCCGTCCGCTACGACCGGGACGGCGACCAGCACTACGACGTGATCAGCGCGTTCATCAAGAGCATCAGGGGCAGCGACGCCGACGCCGCGCTGCACTACCTGGCCCGGATGATCGAGGCCGGGGAGGACCCGAGGTTCATCGCCCGTCGGCTGCTCGTGCACGCGAGCGAGGACATCGGGCTGGCCGACCCGACCGCGCTGCAGGCGGCGGTGGCGGCCGCGCAGGCGGTCGAGTTCGTCGGGCTGCCGGAGGCCAGGATCAACCTCGCCCAGGCGGTCATCCACCTGTCCCTCGCGCCCAAGTCCAACGCGGTGATCAAGGCGATCGGGGCGGCCGACGCCGACGTGAAGGCGGGCCTGGCCGGCCCGGTGCCCGCGCACCTGCGGGATGCGCACTACCCGGGTGCGGACAAGATCGGTCACGGGCGCGGATACGAGTACCCGCATGACTACGAGGGCGGCATCGTCGGCCAGGCCTACGCGCCGGAGAACATCGCCGGGCGCCGCTACTACCAGCCCACCCAGCACGGCGCCGAAGCCCGTTATGCCGAACGCGCCGAGCGGATCCGGGCCGCCCTGGGCAAGCCGGACCCGCCCGGCGATTCCTGACGGCCTCCGTCAGCGGTACGGCTCTGCGTGACGAGTGGGCCGCAGGAGAGTCTTGTTCGGCTGCACGACGCCCAGGTGAGCACCTCGCCCAGGCAGGACAGCACAGTGTCGGCGTCGCCCATAGCTCCGCCATGAACTCCTCCTCCGCCTTGCGATGCACCCCCCTTGGACGCCGTTCGCGCAAGGGACCCCTCTTGCCGGCCACTAGGGCATGATCGGCTCGCGTTCGCGGTAAGGTCGGGCGGGTGAAGGGGCAGGGGCGATGAACCCGGGACAGCTGGCCGCGCTGATCGCCGCGGTGTTCTTCGCCGCGGGCGTGTGCGTGGCCGCGTACGTCCTGCTCAAGCTGGCCGGGCTGCTGACCGCGGCGACCGGGTACCTGACCGGGATGCGCCAGCAGGCCGACGCGCTCATCGAGCAGGCGCACGCCGCGATCGACCGGACGAACGAGCAGCTGGACCGGACCGACGCCATCACCTCGAACATGACCGAGGTCTCGGCCAACGTGGCCGAGCTGACCGAGCACGTGTCCGCGCTGGCCGCCCTGGGCCGGGCCCTGGCCGCCGGACCGGTAGGAAAGGCGTCCGCGGTCGCGTACGGCATCCGGCACGCGGTCGACCTGCGGCGGCCCGGCGGCAGCCCCGGGTCCGCGGCGTCCGCGCCGGTACCCGCCGGGCGGCCCGCCCCCGAGCTCGGCGCGGGCCCGGCGGCCGGGCGGGGGACCGGCTCCCTGGCCGCGCGCGGGGCCGGCTTCGCCGCCAGGTCCCCGGCGGCGCGGCCGACGGGACGGCCGGCCCGGTGATCCGCAGGCTATTCTGGCTGCTCGCCGGGGCGGGCCTGGGCATTTCCGGCTACCGGCGGGTAAGCCGCATGCTGCGCGGCTTCGCCGGGTCGTCCCGGCCCCCTGGCCGCGGACGGCAGGGGCTGGCCGGGTTCGCTCGCGACGTTCGGGAGGGAATGGACCTGCACGCCGAGCAGCAGCGGCGCAATATCGAGCGGCGGCGAGCTCCCGGAGGCCATACCCTCGGATTGCAGCAGGTGACCGCGGCCAGCGCCGGCGACGAGGCCAGCCGGGCCTGGCTCGCCGGCACCGCGCCCGCGTCACTAGACCCACGACCTGAAGGACGGCCGCTGATGGAGTCGGCAGAAATCGCACGCCGTTTCCTGACCTATTTCGAGCAGCGGGGGCACACGGTGGTGCCCTCGGCCAGCCTCGTATCGGAGGATCCGACGCTGCTGTTCGTGGTGGCCGGCATGGTCCCGTTCCTGCCCTACCTGCTCGGCCAGCGCAAGCCGCCGTACCCGCGGGCCGCCAGCCTGCAGAAGTGCCTGCGCACGCTCGACATCGAGGAAGTGGGCAAGACCACCAGGCACGGCACGTTCTTCCAGATGCTCGGCAGCTGGTCGTTCGGCGACTACTTCAAGGACGAGGCGATCACCTGGGCCTGGGACCTGCTTACCAGGTCCGAGCGGGACGGCGGGTTCGGCTTCGCCGAGGACAGGCTCTGGGCGACCGTCTACCTCGACGACGACGAGGCGTACGGCATCTGGCGGGACAGGATCGGCCTGCCGGAGAGCCGGATCCAGCGGCTGGGCAAGGAGCACAACTACTGGGACATGGGCGTGCCGGGCCCGTGTGGCCCCGACTCGGAGATCTACTACGACCGCGGGCCCGACTACGGGCGCGAGGGCGGCCCGGAAGCGAACGAGGAGCGGTACCTGGAGATTCTGGAACCTCGTTTTCATGCAGTACGAGCGGGGCCCGGGCCAGGGCATCGACTACGAGATCACCGGTGACCTGCCGGCCAGGAACATCGACACCGGCATGGGCCTGGAGCGGATGGCCACGATCCTGCAGGGCGTTGACAACCTCTACGAGATCGACACCACCTGGAAGGTGCTCGACCGGGCCGCCGAGCTGACCGAGCAGAAGTACGGCCGGGACCCCCGGTCCGACGTGGCGCTGCGGGTGGTGGCCGACCACGTGGACAGCGCGGTGATGCTGGTGGCCGACGGCGTGCTCCCGTCCAACGAGGGGCGCGGCTACGTGCTGCGCCGCCTGCTGCGCCGCAGCATCCGCAACCTGCGGCTGCTGGCCGGCGGCCAGCGCGGCAGCACCGAGGAGAGGTTCCTGCACGAGCTGGCCGGCACGGCCATCGAGGCGTACGGCCCGCAGTTCCCCAACCTGATCCGGGACGCGGCGAACATCCAGACGGTGATCGACGCGGAGGAGGCGGCCTTCGGAGGCACGCTGCGCACCGGCAGCGCGATCTTCGACGCGGCGGTGGAGGAGACCAAGCGCCGCGGCTCTGCCGAGCTCGGCGGCGAGCAGGCCTTCCAGCTGCACGACACCTACGGCTTCCCGATCGACCTGACCCTGGAGATGGCGGCCGAACAGGGGCTGAAGGTCGACGAGGACGGCTTCCGCCGGCTGATGACGCAGCAGCGGGAGAGGGCCAGGAAGGACGCCGCGGAGAAGAAGACCGGCAACGCGGACGTGTCGGTGTTTTCTGCGCTGCTCGAGCAGTCGGGCAGCGTTGACTTCACCGGCTACGACCAGGTCACCGGGGAGGCGACGGTAACCGGCCTGCTGGTCAACGGGACGCCGGTCCCGGCCGCGGGGGAGGGCGCCGACGTCGGCATCGTGCTCGACCGGACGCCCTTCTACGCCGAGGGCGGCGGCCAGCTCGCCGACGCCGGGGTGATCAGGGTGGCGGGCGCTGACGGCGACGCGCTGGCCGAGGTCTACGACGTGCAGGCGCCGCTGCCGGGCGTGATCGTGCACCACAGCCGGGTGTGCTCCGGGGAGATCGTCCTCGGCTCGCCCGCGTTCGCGGAGATCGACACCGAGCGGCGCCGGGCGATCTCCCGGTCGCATACCGCCACCCATCTCCTGCACCGTGCCTTCCGCGGCGCGCTCGGTGACTCGGCCGCCCAGGCGGGCTCGGAGAACTCGCCCGGCCGGCTGCGGTTCGACTTCACCGCGGCCGGGGCGGTGCCGGCGTCTCGCGCTGCGGGACGTCGAGGCCGAGGTCAACCAGGTGCTCATCACCGACCTTGGCGTCCGGGCGTTCCACACCTCGATCGATGACGCGCGCGCGATGGGCGCGCTCGCGCTGTTCGGCGAGAAGTACGGCGGCGAGGTCCGGGTGGTCGAGGTCGGCGAGTACTCCCGCGAGCTGTGCGGCGGCACGCACGTGGCCCGGTCCGGGCAGCTCGGCCTGATCAAGGTGCTCGGCGAGTCGTCCATCGGGGCCGGGGTGCGGCGCGTCGAGGCGCTGGTGGGGATGGACGCGTTCCGCTTCCTCGCCACCGAGAGCCTGCTGGTCAGCCAGCTGAGCGAGCAGCTGAAGGCGCGCCCCCAGGAGCTGCCCGAGCGGGTCACCGGGCTGGTGACCAGGCTGCGGGACGCACAGCGCGAGCTGGACCGGCTGCGCGGCGCGCAGCTGCTCGCCCTGGGTCCGGACCTGGCCCGCGGCGCGCAGGATGTCGCCGGGGTGAGCCTGGTCGCGGGCCGCGTGCCGGACGGCATCGCGGCGGACGGGATCCGGACGCTGGCGCTGGACGTGCGCGGGCGGCTGCCCGGCGGGACCCCGGCCGTGGTCGTGCTGGCCGGTGTCCCGGCGGATCGCCCGATGGTCGTCGTGGCCGTCAACGAGGCCGGGCGGGACAAGGGCCTGGCCGCGGGCAAGCTGGCCGGCATCGCCGCCAAGGCGGTCGGCGGCGGCGGCGGCGGCAAGGACGACGTCGCGCAGGGCGGCGGCGCTCCGATCAGCCAGATCGGGCCGCAGGCCATCGACGGTGCTTTCGGTGCGGTTCGTACCGCTGTCAGGGACGCCGCAGGAAGCTTTGGCGTACCGTGAGACCGTGCCGTTGCCCGAACGCTGCCTGGACGAAATCTCCCCCCCGCAAGCCGCTGGCTTGCCGGTGAGGAAGGGCGTCCGGCTCGCCATCGACGTGGGAACGGCGCGGATCGGCGTGGCCCGGTCCGACTCCGGCGGCTTCCTGGCCAGCCCGCTGACCACGGTCACGCGCGGCCGGGGCGACCTGGCCAGGCTGGCCGAGCTGGCCGCGGCCAGCGACGCGATCGAGGTGATCGTCGGCCTGCCCACGACGCTGTCCGGCCGGGAGGGCCGGGCGGCGGCCGAGGCGCGGGCCTTTGCCCGGAGGCTGGCCCGCCGGGTGGCACCGGCTCCGGTCCGGCTCCTGGACGAGCGGTTCACCACGGTGACGGCCCATGACGCGCTGCGGAAGGCCGGCCAGGACTCCCGGGCCAGACGGTCCGTGGTGGACCAGGCCGCCGCCGCGGTCCTGCTGCAGGCGGCGCTGGATACCGAACGGTCCACGGGCCGGCCGGCCGGGGAGCCCATCGGCGTTGCCGCCGGAGCACGCGAGTGACCGGCCGCAGGCGCCGAACCGGGGACGAGTTCGCCGACGGGCGACCCTGGCCGGGCGACCAGCCGCCCGGTGGTTTCTGGCCGGATAGCACCGGTAGCACGAGTCGCCCGCGGCCGCCGGGACAGGCCGAGCCCCGGTACGACCCCGGCGACTACGACCGGCCGGCCGCGCCGCGACGCGGCAAGCACTCGGCCCCGCCGGCTCCCCCTACGGGCGCTTACCCCGGTCCCGGCCACGGGGGGCAGGCCGTCCCGCCGCCCGCGGTCTCGCCGGAGTCCGGCCCGGTGCCAACCCGGCTGCCCCGGCAGCCGGGTTGGCCCGGATCGTACCCGGAGGAGTACGCCGCTCCCGCTGGCCGCCACGACGTCCAGCGCGGCGGTTACCCGGCCGATTCGCCCCGGTACCCGGGCGAGGCCGGCGGGTCCCTCGCGTCGGGTGAGCGGTACACCGGATCTGATGACCGGTACCGGGCAGTCGGCGGCCAGGATGCCGGACTCCGCAGCGGTGATGTGACGGCCGGCGGCCGCTACCGGGATCCGCGCGACCCGTACCCAGCTCCGGCGGGTGACCGCTACCCGGAGGGCCGCGGCGTGCTTCCCGGCCGTGGTGCTTACCCCGAAACGGGGGATCAGGCCGCTGGAGCCGCGGGTCGGGCCGCCGGGTTCGGCGGCGCCCGCCCTGGGGCCGCGGGCCCGTCTCGCCGGGCAGTGACTATCCGCGGCCGGGACCGGCGGGCCGAGCCGGGCAGTGAGTACCTGCAGGCCGGGGACCGGCGGGCCGAGCCGGGCAGTGACTATCCGCGGACCCGGGGTCCGCGGCCGGATGCCGGCAACCCGCCGGATGGCGGGGAATGGCCCGGGGAACCCGCAGGCAGGTACGCCGGGTCACCGGGCGGTCCCCCCGTAGCCCCGGGCCGGCCCGCGCCTCCCGCGTCCCGCCGGCCTGGGTCCGCAGACGAGTATGCCGGGGCCGGGAGCGGGTATCCCGGAGCCGTGGATGAGCGCGCGCCCCGTCCCGGCGCGTACGACCGGGTAGCCCGCGACCGGGGCTTCCTGCCCGGGCTGGACGACGACCGGGATGCTGGAGGCGGCCGCGGCCGGGGCGGCCGCGAACAGCCGGACCCGGGCGGCCCGGGCGCCGGTTCCGGCGCCCGCGGCGGCGGCAGAGGACTCCGGGACGACGTTCCGCGCAGGGACGACTACGGCGCGAGGGACGACTACGGCGCCAGGGAGGACCGCGGCGCGAGGGCGACTACGGCGCGAGGGGCGACCCGGCGCCAGGGAGGACCGCGGCGCGAGGGACGACCGCGGCGCGAGGGACGACTACGGCCAGGCGCGAGGGCGACCGCGGCGCGAGGGGCGACCGCGGCGCGAGGGGCGACCGCGGCGCGAGGGGCGACCTCGGCCTGGCCGCGGCGGTCGTGACGACCGGGATCCCGGTGACCGCCGGGATGACGGGCCGGGCCGGCCCCGGCGGCGCCGCCGGGGGCGCGTGGCCGCCCTGATCGCGGTGCTCGGCGTGCTCGCCATCCTCATTCCGCTGGCCATCGGCGGGTTCTACGCCTACCGGGCTATCAACCGCCATTTCTTCCCCCCGGACTACTCGGGCGACGGCACCGGGCAGGTCGTCGTGCAGATCCGGCCAGGAGACTCGGCCACCGAGGTAGGGAACCGGCTGTACGACCTCGGCGTGGTGGCCAGCGTCCGGGCCTTCGTGAACGCCGCCGAGCACAGCCAGAAAGCTAGCGCGCTGGAGCCCGGGTTCTACCGCATGCACAAGCACATGAACGCGACCCTGGCGTTCGGCCTGCTGCTCAAGCCGTCGTCCCGGGTGCAGCTCAAGGTCACCATCCCGGAGGGCTGGCGCGAGTCCCAGATCATCGCCGCGCTCGGGCACAACTCCGGCATCCCGGTCGGCGACTACAAGCAGGCGCTGCGCCACGCCAGCGCGCTGGGCCTGCCGTCCTACGCGCACGGCAACCCCGAGGGGTACCTGTTCCCCGCGACCTACGAGATCCAGCCGGGCATGACCGCGACCGGCGTGCTCCAGGCCATGGTGAAGGCCTTCGGCCAGGAGGCGGCCAGCGTCGGCCTGACCCAGGCGGCCGCGCGGAGGCACATCACCCCGGCCCAGGCCATCGTGATGGCCAGCCTGGCCCAGGCCGAGGGCGGCAAGGTCTCCGACTACTCCAAGATCACCCGGGTGATCTACAACCGGCTGGCGGCCAGGCATGCCGCTCGAACTGGACAGCACGGTGCTCTACGCCCTGCACACCTACGGGATTCTCGCGTCTGACCAGCAGCTGAACGTCAAGTCCCGGTACAACACCTACCGGCATAAGGGCCTGCCGCCCGGCCCGATCGACAGCCCGGGGGACGCGGCCATCCGCGCTGCGCTGCACCCGGCCAAGGGCAACTGGACGTACTTCGTCACCGTGAACCCGAAGACCAAGCAGACCGTCTTCACGTCCAGCCCGGCCGTATTCAACCAGCTCAAAGCCGAACTCGAGCGGAACCTGAGACAGGGAGGCTGACGCTGGCGGCCAGGAAAGCGGCCGTGCTCGGCTCTCCGATCGGGCACTCGCTGTCTCCCGCGCTGCACCGCGCCGCCTACGCCAGGCTCGGCCTGGACGGCTGGTCCTACGACGCGGTCGAGTGCGACGAGGCGGGGCTGGCCGGGCTGCTGGCCCGCTGCGGCCCGGAGTGGGCCGGGCTGTCGCTCACCATGCCGCTCAAGCGGGCGGTGCTGCCGCTGCTCGACCGCGCCGACCCGGTGGCCGCCGCGACCGGCGGCGCGAACACCGTGGTGTTCACCGGCGGCGCCAGGCACGGGTACAACACCGACGTGGCCGGCCTGGTGGCCGCGCTGGCCGAGGCCGGCCTGCGTGAGGCGCCGCCCGGCACGCTGATCCTGGGCGCGGGCGCCACCGCCTGCTCGGCGCTGGCCGCGCTGGCCGAGCTTGGCCTGCGGGAGGCGACGGCCGCCGTCCGGGATCCGGCCCGGGCGGGCGGCCTGCGGGCGGCCGCCGCACGGCTCGGGATGAGCGTCCGGCTGTGCCCGCTCGGAACCGGCCCGCTCGACGGGGCCGAACTGGTCATCTCCACGGTCCCGGCCGGCGTCGGCGATTTCCTCGCCGAACGCGTCGCGCCGGCTCGCCCGGCCGCCCCGGATCGTCATGGACGTGGTATATCACCCCTGGCCGACCCGGCTGGCCGCCGCGGCGAGTGAGGCGGGGTCGGTCGCGGTGGGCGGGTTCGAGCTGCTGCTGCACCAGGCGGCGCGGCAGGTCGAGCTGATGACCGGCCGGCGGGCGCCGGTGCAGGCGATGCGCGACGCCGGGCTGGCCGAGCTGGCCCGGCGGGCGCAGGCCGACCGCCCGCGGCGCCCGGCGCGGGGCGGACTGGCCGACAGGGCACAGTAAGCTGGCGGGGAATAGCACATCAGGCCGTAATGCTGTTAGTGTTGTTGGCCGACTGCCCGGTGTTCGCGCGCCGGGTGATGCAAGCGGAGGACCACCTCCCACCTCGCCGGCCCGCGGGTCTCGGGACCTGCGATCGGCGGGTCAGGCTGGACGTCCCTGACGTAGCCGCGCCGCAGGCGCGGTGTGCGCCGGGACGGCCGGCGCGGCGCTTCCCGATGGCCTCGCGGGCACCGGGCGGTGCTGTGGTGGTTGCCCCGCATGCAGGTGCCATGCGGGGCTTTTCTCGTGGCGGACGGATAGGCCGCCGCTCGGGGTTTCTCCGCAGGCACGGTCGGGGAACAAGCCGCCATCGGAGACTCCGGCGGCGGAGCACAGCGAGGAGCGTTATTCCAAACCGCATCGCGAGTGCGGGCCCGGAGGGCCTGCGCGAGCGATCGGGCCAGGTCAAGGCCACGGCCGCCGGGCAGCAATGTGAATAACGCGACTTTGACAAGACACGGTCCATGGAGGTCACATCAGCGTCGAACCGCGTATCAACGAGCGCATACGCGTCCCCGAAGTCCGTCTTGTCGGCCCGAACGGTGAGCAGGTAGGCATCGTCTCCGTCAACGACGCGCTCCGGCTGGCCCAGGAGGCCGACCTCGACCTGGTCGAGGTCGCGCCGACCGCGCGGCCGCCGGTCTGCAAGCTGATGGACTACGGGAAGTTCAAGTACGAGTCAGCGCTCAAGGCCAGGGAATCGCGCAAGAACCAGGCGCAGACGATCATCAAGGAGATCAAGCTCCGGCCCAAGATCGACCCCCACGACTACGGCACCAAGAAGGGCCACGTGGAGCGGTTCCTCAAGGCAGGGGACAAGGTCAAGGTGACGATCATGTTCAGGGGCCGCGAGCAGTCCCGGCCGGAGCTCGGGTTCCGGCTGCTGCAGCGGCTGGCCGGCGACGTCGAGGAGCTCGGCTTCGTCGAGTCGCAGCCCAAGCAGGACGGGCGGAACATGATCATGGTGATCGGGCCGCACAAGAAGAAGAGCGACGCGAAGTCCGAGCGCGCGGCCGAGCGGGCGGCGCAGGCTCAGCGCTCAAGCCGAGGCCCGGGCTGCGGCTCAGGCAAGCAAGCCTGCTGCCGAGACGGCGCGCAGCGTCCCTGCGGCCGCGCGCCCGGCGATACCGCCGGCCCGCGCCGGAGGCCAACGGGTCTGGCGGAGCCGGTGGCATCGGCCGTGCGGGCCGAGGCCGCGGCGGCCGGGCAGGACGCTTAGCGGCCAGAAGAGCGCGGGCCGGCAGCGCGTAAGCGGCGGCCCGGCCGGCGCCGGCCCAGGTGGCCGAGCCGGATGGGGTGCCCGGCGCTCAGTAATGGTGCCCGGGGCGCAGGTACGATGCCCCGGGGCACGCTGAGGGAGGGTCGTGCCCTGCGGCACGGCAGGAATGGGAGGCGACGGCGACATGCCGAAGATGAAGACGCACAGCGGGGCCAGCAAGCGGTTCCGGCTGACCGGCTCGGGAAAGGTTATGCGCCGCCGCGCCAACCGAGGGCATCTGCTCGAGCACAAGTCGTCCCGGCGGACCCGGCGGCTGGCGGGCGACGTCGCCGGTGGCGCCAGGCGACCTGAAGAAGACCAAGAAACTGCTGGGGAAGTAGCCCGGCCAGGCTAACGAGGAGTCACAACATGGCACGCGTGAAGCGGGCTCTGAACGCCCACAAGAAGCGCAGGGTCGTCCTCGAGCGGGCGAGCGGCTACCGTGGCCAGCGGTCACGGCTGTACCGCAAGGCCAAGGAGCAGATGCTCCACTCGATGACCTACGCCTACACCGGCCGCAAGGACCGCAAGGGCGCAGTTCCGGCGGCTGTGGATCCAGCGGATCAACGCGGCGGCCCGGGCCAACGGGATGACCTACAACCGGTTCGTGCAAGGGCTCAAGGCCGCGGGTGTCGAGGTCGACCGGCGGATGCTGGCCGAGCTGGCGGTCGCCGACGCGCCTGCCTTCGCGGCTCTGGTCGAGGTGGCCAAGAAGGCCCTGCCGGTGACCGACCAGCCGCGGGCCGAAGCGGCCTGACGAGTCGCGGGCCGCCTGGCCGGCTCGCCGGGCATGGCGCTAGAGCGCCGACGATGCCACAACCATGACGGCGGGCCGGTTAGCCAGGCTGGGCATGCCGCTAACGCCGGGGGTCCGCTCGCCGCGAGCGCGGGCCGCTGGGCGCTCACCAAGCGGGCGCTGCGGCAGCGTGCCCGCGCGTTCCTGGTCGAGGGGCCGCAGGCGGTCGGCGAGGCGCTGGCCTCGGGCGCCGGGCTGACCGAACTGTTCGTGACCGGCGAGGGCCGCGGCCGGTACCAGGCGCTCGTCGGCGAGGCGCAGCCGGCAGGGCGACGGACGTTCACCTGGTCAGCGGCGAGGTGATGGCGGCGCTGGCGCAGACCGTGACCCCGCAGGGCGTGCTCGGCGTCTGCGGGTTCATCGACGTGCCGCTGGCCGGCTGACGCAGGCCCGGCCGGGACTGGTGGTCGTCCTCGCCACGTGCGCGACCCGGGCAACGCGGGCACCGTGCTGCGCACCGCCGACGCCGCGGGCGCGCACGGCGTCGTGTTCTCCAGCGCCTCGGTCGACCCGTACAACGGCAAGTGCGTCCGGGCCTCCGCCGGGAGCCTGTTCCACCTGCCCGTCGTGGTCGGGGTGAGCGCGGCCGAGGCGGTGGCCGCGCTGCGCGCGGCGGGGCTGCGGATCCTGGCCGCGGACGGCCGCGGCCGCCGCTCCTGGACGAGCTCGCCGACGGCCGGCGAGCTGGCGGCCCGACCGCGTGGCTGTTCGGCAACGAGGCCTGGGGCCTGCCCGACGAACTGCTCGCCCTGGCCGACGAGGCGGTGGCGGTGCCGATCTACGGCTGGGCCGAGAGCCTGAACCTGGCTGCCGCGGCGGCGGTCTGCCTGTACGGCTCGGCGCGGGCGCAGCGCCGCGACCTGCTCCGAGCCTGCGGACAGGTTGTCACGGTATGAACGCAGTGGCGCAGCCTGCCATAGATGAACATCGGCCTGCGATTCCGGGGACGGTGACCCTCACCGGGGCGAAGCGTTGTGAGCTGAACAGTGGTGATTCTTCCCGGTAGGGGCGTCCGCGGCGTCATCGCGGCAAACCGGCGACAGATACGCCTAAAACCGTATATGTGCCCGAAAGTGGGGGCTCCCGCTGGGTGGCTCCGACGCGCTAGAGTCTGATCGCGTTCCGTTACCCCGTGCGAGCGACGGCGGCGGGCCGGTCTTCCGGACCGGATTCACGACGCACATGCCGGGTAACACCATCCGAGTGGATGGGGTCATGACGGGCACGACGCGCCGGATCAGCGGCTATCGCACGGAAGGTTACCGTGCGAGCTGCTATCGGCGCTTGGGGTCCGGCCCGCGCGGACGAAGCCGCCCAGCCCGGACCATGACGAGGTGCCGCCCGACCAGGCCGGACACCCTGGCCAGCCTGGTCATCGCCGATGACCTGCCGGACGGCCTGGTGATCGCCGACCAGGCCGGCCGGGTCGAGGTCTTCAACGCCGCGGCCGCCCGGCTGACCGGCATAGCGGCCGCCGACGCGCTGGGCAAGGACGTCCGCGAGCGTGCTGCCGCTGCGCGACGCCGAGGGCCGCAGACTGGTGGGCGTGCACCGACCCGTACCACGGCCTGTGCACCAGGACCAGGCATCCCGAGGCGTCGCTGTACCTGCCGGACGGCACCGAGGTCGCTGGCCACCATGGGCTACGTCCGCGAACGGCGGCGCGAGCCCGGCGGCGCCCCGGCGGGTGCGCCGGGTCGTGGTCAGCCTGCGCGGCGCGGAGTCAGCGGGCCCGGCTGGAGCGCAGCCGCGCCGACCTGGTCTCCACGGTCGCGCACGAGCTGCGCTCCCCGCTGACCAGCGTCAAGGGATTCACCGCGACGCTGCTGGCCAAGTGGTACCGGTTCACCGACGACCAGAAGCGGGTCATGCTGGAGACGGTCAACGCCGACGCCGACCGGGTGACCAGGCTGATCACCGAGCTGCTCGACGTGTCCAGGATCGAGTCGGGCCGCCTGGAGGTGCACCGCCAGGTGGTGGACATCCCCGCCCGGGTGCGAAAGATCATCGCCGGCCGGGTCGCGGCGGGCGAGCTGCCGGAGCGGTTCCGGCTCGAAGCTGCACCGGCCCGCTGCCGGAAACCTGGCTGGACCAGGACAAGGTTGACCAGATCATCGGCAACCTGGTGGAGAACGCGCTGCGGCACGGCGCTGGTACCGTAACCGTTGTGGTGGAACCGGCGGACGCGGGCGGCGGCCCGGGGGACGCGGCCCGGGCGGTCGCGGTCTGCCGTGCGCGATCAGGGCGAGGGCGTGGCGCCCGAGCTCGCGGCCCGGGTGTTCCGCCCGTTCTGGCGGGCCAAGCGCCGCGGCGGCACCGGCCTCGGCCTGTTCATCGTGAAGGGGCTGGTCGAGGCGCACGGCGGCACGATCGCCGTGCTGCGTGCTCCCGGGGGCGGCGCCGAGTTCCGATTTACCATGCCCGCCGGGATGCCCGACTTCGGCTGACGGAGCGGGAGGTCCGGGGCCCGTTCCCCGGCCGTCACGATGACCCGGCGGGTGCCCGACGCGATGGCTGCGCCGCGACCACGGATCGCGGCGACATGCCAGGCGGGGCGAGCGTCACATCCGGTCAGGCGCAGGGAGACAGGAATGTCCGCAGGCAGCAGGCAGTACGACCCGGTGGAGGTGGCCGCGCTTGTCCCCGGACGAGGTAGGCGGGCGCGGGACGAGGCGCTGGCGGCCATCGCCGCGGCGCGGCGACCTGGACGAGCTCAAGGCGGCCCGGCTGGCCCACATCGGCGACCGGGCGCCGCTGACCGCTGGCCAGCGCGGAGATCGGGGCGCTGCCGCCGGCCGCCCGGGCCGAGGCGGGCAAGCGGGTCGGCGGCGCGCGGGCCGCAGGTGCGGCAGGCGATCGAGCGAGCGGCGGACGGTCCTGGAAGCCGAGCGGGACGAGCGGATCCTCACCGCGGAGACCGTGGACGTGACGCTGCCGACCCGCCGCTCGCCGCCCGGCGCCCGGCATCCGGACACCCTGGTCAGCGAGCGGCTGACCGACGTGTTCGTGGCCATGGGCTACGAGGTGGCGGAGGGGCCCGAGGTCGAGGCCGAGTGGTACAACTTCGACGCGCTCAACTTCCCCCGGACCATCCGGCCCGGGCGATGCAGGACACCCTGTTCGTGGCCGGGCCGCAGGGCGGGCAGGACTCGGGCATGGTGCTGCGCACGCACACCTCGCCGGTGCAGATCCGGGCGATGCTGACCCGCCAGCTGCCGCTGTACGTGGTCAGCCCGGGCAAGTGCTACCGCACCGACGAGCTCGACGCCACGCACAGCCCGGTGTTCCACCAGATCGAGGGCCTGGCGGTGGACGAGGGGCTGACCATGGCCGACCTGCGCGGCGCGGTCCAGGCGTTCGTGGACGCGATGTTCGGCGAAGGGCTGCGGACCAGGTTCCGGCCGGACTTCTTCCCGTTCACCGAGCCGTCTGCGGACGTGTCCATGGAGTGCCACGTCTGCCGCGGCGCCTCCGCCGAGCCGGGCGGCGAGCCCTGCCGGGTGTGCAAGTCGCAGGGCTGGATCGAGATCGCCGGCTGCGGGATGGTGAACCCGCGGGTGCTGGTGGCCTGCGGCATCGACCCGGACCGGTACAGCGGGTTCGCCTTCGGCCTCGGCATCGAGCGCACCCTGATGATCGCGTACGGCGTGCGACATGCAGGGACACCATCGAGGGCGACGTGCGGTTCTCGCGCGCGTTCGGGATGGAGCTCTGACATGCGGATCCCGCTTTCCTGGGTGCGCGAGTACGCGCCCGTCGCCGAGGCAGCCGCCCAGCCCGCCGAGGTCGCGCGGCGGCTCACCGCCGCCGGGCTCGAGGTGGAGTCCGCCGACCGTCGTCGGGCACGACATCCGCGGCGTGGTCGTCGGCGAGGTGCTGGAGATCGAGGAGCTGACCGGGTTCAAGAAGCCGATCAGGTTCTGCCGCGTGACCACGGGCGACGCCGACCCGGACGGCGAGCCGTACGGCGTGATCTGCGGTGCGGTCAACTTCTCCGCCGGTGACCGGGTGCCGCTCGCCACTCCCGGCGCCGAGCTGCCCGGCGGCGTGCAGATCGGCGCCAGGCAGGCCTACGGGCGGATGTCGGCGGGGATGATCTGCTCGCGCGGCCGAGCTGGCCATCGGCGACGAGCACTCCGGGATCCTGGTGCTGCCCGCCGACGCGCCGCTCGGCGCGGACTTCGCGGACTACGCCGGCCTGCGGACGTGGTGCTGGACATCGCGGTCACCCCTGACCGCGGCTACGCCCTGTCGGTCCGCGGGGTGGCGCGGGAGCTGGCCAGCGCGTACGGCGTGCCGTTCACCGACCCGGCCGGGACCGGTGTCCGCCGACGACCCGGCCGGCGCGGCCGACGTGTACCCGGCGAGCATCGCCGACCCGGGCGCCTGCGACCGGTTCGTGCTGCGCGAGGCGCGCGGCCTGGACACCGCCGCACGGACGCCGCTGTGGATGCGGGTGCGGCTGGCCCGGTGCGGGCTGCGCTGCGTCAGCCTGGCCGTGGACATCACCAACTACGTGATGCTCGAGCTCGGCCAGCCGCTGCACGCCTTCGACCGGTCGAAGCTCAGCGGCCCCATCGTGGTCCGGCGGGCCCGGCCCGGCGAGCGGCTGGAGACCCTGGATCACGTGCTGCGCACGCTCGACCCCGACGACATCCTGATCACCGATTCCTCCGGGCCGATCTCGATGGCCGGCACCATGGGCGGCATCGCCACCGAGATCGACGAGAACTCCGCTGACCTGGTCATCGAGGCCGCGCACTTCTCGGCCGAGGGAACCGCCCGGATGGGCAGGCGGCACAAGCTGAGCACCGAGGCGTCCTACCGGTTCGAGCGCGGCGTGGACCGCGAGCTGCCGCTGCGGGCCTCCGCGCAGGTGGTGTCCATGCTGGCCACGTTCGGCGGCGCGGGCGTGGTCCCGGGCCGCACGCACGCCTCGGTGCCGGTGCCGCCGGTCACGATCACGATGCCGGCGAGCTACCCGGACGAGGTGGCCGGGGCGGTGTACGGGCGGGACACGGTGATCCGGCGGCTGCGCGAGGTCGGCTGCGGGGTGCCGCCCGGCCCGGCGGCCGCCGACGGCCGGGCGCCCGCCGACCCCAAGCACCTGCGGCACGATCACGGCAGGCACGACCGGTCCGCGACGGCGCTCGTGGTCAGCCCGCCGTCCTGGCGGCCCGACCTGACCGACCCGAGCGACCTGGCCGAGGAGGTCATCCGCCTGGAGGGGTACGCGAACATCCCGGTCGCGATGCCGCGCGCGCCGGCCGGGCGCGGGCTGACCGCCCGGCAGCGGACCCGGCGCAGCGTAGGCCGCGCGCTCGCGGCCGCCGGCTACGTGGAGGTGCTGAGCTGGCCGTTCGGCCCGGCCGGCGACGCCGACGCCCTCCAGCTGCCGCCCGAGGACCCGCGCCGCCTGGCGGTGAAAGTCACCAACCCGCTCAGCGAGGACGAGCCGCTGCTGCGCACCACCCTGCTGCCCGGGCTGCTGCGCACCCTCGCCCGCAACATCGGCCGCGGGTTCGCCGACGTCGCGCTGTTCGAGATGGGGCTGGTGTTCCACCCGCGCCCGGGCGGCACCGGGATCGTCGCCCATCCTCGCCGTGGACCATGCGCCCACGGAGGCCGAGCTCAGCGCGCTGAACGCCGGGCTGCCCGATCAGCCGCTGCAGGTGGCCGTGGTGCTGGCCGGCCAGCGCGAGCTGCCCGGCTGGTGGGGGAGCGAAGGGCGGCCCGCCTCGTGGGCCGACGCGGTGCAGGCGGCCCGCGAGGTGGGCCGGGCCTGCCGGGTGCCGGTCACCGTCCGTGCCGCGCAGCAGCCGCCGTGGCATCCCGGGCGCTGCGCGGCCGTGTTCGTGCCGTCCGGCGACGATCACGAGTGGCTGGCCGGGTACGCCGGGGAGCTGCATCCCCGGGTGCTGCGCGCGTTCGGCCTGCCGGCCCGGGCCTGCGCCATGGAGATCGACCTTTCGGTGATCGAGACCGCGGCTGACGGCGTGCCCGGCGCGCGGCCGCCGCGGATATCCAGCTATCCGGTGGCCACCCAGGACGTGGCGCTGAGCGTGCCGTCCGCCGTGCCGGCGGCGGAGGTGCAGGAGGCGCTGACGGCGGGCGTGGCGGCGGCCGGCGCGGCTGAGCTGCTCGAGGACGTCCGGCTGTTCGACCTGTACACCGGGGAGCAGACCGGCGAGGGACGGAAGTCGCTGGCCTACACGCTGCGCTTCCGGGCGCCGGACCGGACCCTCACCGCGGAGGAGACGTCATCGCTGCGGGACGCGGCGGTGGCCGAGGCGGCGCGCCGGGTCGGCGCCGTGCTGCGCGGCGGCTGACCGCCCTGCTCGCGGCCTGCCCGCGACGGCTGAGCCCCGTGCTGCCCGTCGGCCGAGCTCCCTGCTCTGCGGCGGCTGAGCCCCGTGCTGCCCGGCGGATGGCGGTCGGCACCGCCCCGGGCGGTCCCAGGCAACAACGACAGCGATGTCACATCGACCGCGTTGGATGAACAGCGATGTCACATCGACCGCGTCCGGGACCGCCGGGCCGGCACCAGCGCAGAGGTTTGCTAGGCTCGGCGGCGACTCCAGGTGATGATCCGCTTACGGCGGATCATCAGCGGCGACGGATCCGGAGGACGAGATAGCGGAGGTCGGGTCGGCCGAGCGCGCCACGAGGGCGACGCTCGGCGGGGTGTTCGCGGTGACGGAGTTCCGGGCGCTGTGGTCTGCGCAGATGCTCTCGGTCGCCGGGGACCAGCTCGCCAGGGTCGCGCTGACCTGGCTGGTGTACGACCGGACGCGGTCGTCGCTGCTGGCGGCGGTCACCTTCGTGGCCAGCATCGTGCCGGCCTTCGCCGGCGGCGTGGCCCTGTCGGGCCTCGGCGACAGGTTCCCCCGGCGGCAGGTGATGATCGTCTGCGACCTGCTCCGGGCCGCGCTGGTCATCGTCATGGCGCTGCCCGGGATGCCTGTCGCCGCCCTGGTCGTGCTGTTGTTCGCGGTGACCATGGCGGGCGCGCCGTTCACTTCGGCGCGGGCCGCCCTCTACCCGGACATCCTGGCCGGTGACCGGTACGTGCTCGGCACCGCGATCACCATCACGACCTATCAGTTCGCCCAGGTCATAGGGTTCGCCGTCGGCGGGGCGGTGGTCAGTTTCTTCGGCGTACGCACGTCGCTGACCGCCGACGCGGTCACGTTCGCCGGCTCCGCGGTCATCGTGCGGCTGTGGGTCCGCGCCCGGCCCGCGGCGTACGCGGCGGCCCGCGCCGGGGCCAGCCCGATCGCCGACCTGCGGGCCGGTGCCCGGCTGGTGGCCGCGGACCCGGTGCTGCGCACGACGATGCTGTTCGGCTGGCTGGCCGCCTTCTACGACGTGCCTGAAGGGGTCGCCGCGCCGATGGCCCGCATGCTCGGCGGGGGCGCGGCGACGGTCGGCCTGCTGCTGGCCTCCGCGGCACTGGGCGCCGTGATCGGCTCCATGGCCTTCGGCCGGCTCGTCGGACCCGCCGACGCGGCTGCGATGGATGGGGCCGCTGGCCGTGCTCACGACCGCGGTGCTCACGGCCTTCTTCCTCGGCCCGGATCTGCCGTTCGCGCTGCTCATCCTGCTGGCATCCGGGCTGTTCGCCTGCTACCAGCTGGCTGCCAACGCGGCATTCGTCAGCGCCGCGCCGCCCGCCCGGCGCAGCCAGGCATTCGGCCTGGCGCAGGGCGGCATGAGCCTGGGCCAGGGCACGCTGATGATCCTGGCCGGCGCTGCGGCCGGGCACGTCGCGCCGACCGTCGTGGTCGGGACAGCGGGTGCCGTCGGTACCGTCGCAGCCGTGGCCGTCGCGCTCAGCTGGTCGCGACGGCACTGATCGCCTTGACCCGAGGCCTGCCTTCAGCCGACGCCATCGGGCTTTGTGGCCGTCTTATCCCCAGCCGGTCGTAAGCATCGCTTAGTCTCCCTCCAGGACGAGCGGATCCCTCACTCCGGAGTCTTCCCGCCGCTACGGCGGAATCAGCCCCGCCCGGTGTGCCGGCGGAGCCGCTGGCGGCGTTTCCATCATCTTGCACGCACAACCTGCCCCAGACGTCTCGATGATGCCCTTTATCGGCGACGCGCGCGAGTTGGTGCCATGATGTAGCCCGGTTATGACATTGTGCCCCCAAACTTACCAGAGAGTAATCTACACTTGTCAGACAGCAGTTGAGCTCGATGACAATGCGGGCAGCCCCCGGGGGCCCGCATGGGTGGTTGCGCCGAGAAATCACCGCGATGCGACCGGGAAGGAGGGCAGCGAGCATCGCCTCCGGCCTGCGTGTGCACCGGTACGCCTTCCCAGCCCTGACGGCGTGGCCCCTCTGGCAGCTGCCCCGCCGGGTTGCGGTGTTCGTCGTCGTGGTGATCGCCGCTGACCTGGCCGCGATCGGGCTGGCCGCTTCGTCCTTCACGGTCCGGTCCCATGACGTCCTGCTGTTCTGCCTGCTGGTAGCGTGCAACGCCGCCACGGTCGAGCTCACCCGGCGGTCCGGGGAACCCGCCGGGGTGATCAAGGATGTGCACGCCGTCTGGGAGCTGCCGGTGGCCATCCTGCTGCCGCCGCTCTACGCCTTCCTCGCCCCCGTCATCCGGGTGGCGCTGGTGCAGTGGCGGATCCGCCGCGCCCCCACCTACCGCCGCGTGTTCACTTCGGCGGCCCTGGGCCTGGCCTTCGGGGCCGCGTCGGTCGACCTTCCACGCGCTGAGCAAGGCCGTGATCGGCGCGTCGCCCAACCCGGGGGTCCATGCGTCACTCTGGGTGCTGGCGGTGGCGGTCTGCGGCACCCTGGAGTGGGTGGTGAACACCACCCTGGTGCTACGGCGGTCAAGGGCACCGACCCTTCGGCGCGGGTGCGGGACATGGCCTTCGCCCGGGAACCGCTGTTCAACGACATCACCGAGCTGTGCGTGGCATTCCTGGTCGCGTTCGGCGCGGCGAGCAGCGCGCTGGTGGTCATCTTCGCGTTCCCGTTCGTCATCCTGCTGCAGCGCTCGCTTCGCCATACCCAGCTGGTCAACGACTCACGGGTCGACTCCAAGACCGGGCTGCTGAACGCGGGCACCTGGGAACGGGAGGCGGCGGCCGAAGTCGCCCGGGCGTCCCGCACGCGGAACCCGCTCGCCGTGGCCCTGGTGGACATCGACAAGTTCAAGTCCGTCAATGACACCTACGGTCACCTGATGGGTGACCAGGTGCTCAGGGGGATCGCCGCGTCGCTGCAGGACTGCCTGCGCGAGTACGACCTGGTCGGCCGGTTCGGCGGCGAGGAGTTCGTGCTGCTGCTCCCGCAGACCGCCGAGCGGGACGCCTACCGCATCTGCGAGCGGCTGCGCGTCCAGATAGCGGGCATGCCCATCGGCGTCGGCGGCACGGCCGGGATCCAGCCCCTGTGGGTAACCGTCTCCATCGGGGTGGCCGCGCTGGACGCCAGCTGCCGCGACCTGACCGAACTGCTCGCGGCCGCCGACCGGGAGCTGTACCGGGCCAAGGAAGCCGGGCGCGACCAGGTTCGCATGGTCACCAGCGACGCGGCCGGCGCCGTTGACGGCGCCGCGGCGCCGCGGCCGGCCGGCCACCCGCCGCCGGACGGAGCCGGTTAACCACCCGGCAGGCTAGCCCGGCGCCCCGGCGCGCTGCTGCGGCTCGCAGGTGCCCTCGGCGATGGGCTCCACCACCCGGTGGCTGCTCCCGCTGCCGGACAGGGCCGCCACCATGCTGTCCCGGCAGACCTCGAACGAATAGCCGACCCGGTCGGTGTTCGCATGCTGCTGGGCCCAGTTCCGGATCGCCCGGATCTCGGCGACGTCGTTGCCGGCCTGCCCCGAGATGGCGCTCTCCGGAGAGCACATCTCGGACTGGATCATCTCCGGCGGCTCGGTGCCGGCGGCCCAGATACGGACCAGGTACTTGGTGACAAGATCCATCGCGTCCTCCGCCCCCGTGTCCCTGGCCGCGAGTCTACGTCCGCGGGGGGCGCCTGGCCGCCTCTAGCTGGAGGTTCCCGAGGCCGCCGGGGCGGCGTGCAGGTTGAGCACGGCCACGATCTGGGTGCCCCCCTTGCGGCACTGCGAGGCCTCGCCGGTCTGCACGATCGTCGGGGTGTCCTCGCCCTGGCAGGTCCAGCCGTCCACCATCACCGGCGCACCGCCGCCGTTGCCCTGCACGCGGCCGGCCCGCACCTGGCCGGCGTAGCCGGCCTCGATCCGCATCGCCAGCGAGCAGCCGGCCGCGCCTTTCTCGACCTCGATGATCACCGGGACGTTGGCCGCGGTCCGCGACGTCCCGCAGGTGGCGCGGGGCGGTGCCAGCTGGGCGGCGGCAGGCGGCGCTGGGGGCGCGCGGCGGCCCGCCGTGCCGCCCCGGCGAGGCGGTGCACGCCGTGACGAGCACGGCCAGTCCGGCGGCCGCCAGCCGCGAGCGTCGCATGGGCCTCCCTTCCGCGCCCCTCATCATGCCGCCGTTCATCATGCCGCCGTTCATCCTGCCGCCGTTCATCCTCCGCCGTTCATCCTGCCGCCGTCCGCCTGGGCGCACCAAAGCCGGCTCTCTGTTACGCCAGCACGGCATATGCGGTGCGAGAGTTTGCATAAATAACCTATCGAGTGAATACTTCTACGGGTACCGTCTCTGGCCGCGGGCCGGATGGACGCAGGCGACGTGAGGAGATCTCGTGGGCACGCGGGCGGCGGTGGCCGGGGCGAGCGGCTATGCCGGAGGCGAGCTGCTGCGCTTGGTGACCGGGCACCCCGACCTAGAAATCGGCCCGGTTACCGGCGGGGCCAGCGCGGGCAGGCCGGTGACCGATGTCCATCCCCACCTTCCCCGGCTGGCTGGTCACTCGTTCGCGGCCACCACGGCCGTATCTCTGTCCGCCGCCGACCTGGTGTTCCTCGCCCTGCCGGCCGGAAAGTCCGCGGCACTGGCCGCGCAGCTGCCCGCGTCGCTGAAGGTCGTCGATCTGGGCCCCGACTTCAGGCTCGCCGACCCGGCCGCGTGGGGCAGCTTCTACCAGGTCCCGCACGCCGGGCCTGTGGCCCTGCGGCCTGCCCGAGCTGCCCGGAGCGCGCGAGCAAATCCAGTCCGCCAGCCGGGTCGCCGCGCCGGGCTGTTACGCCACGGCGGCGATCCTCGCCCTGGCGCCGCTGCTGGCCGCGGGCCTGGCCGAGCCGTCCGACATCGTGATCGTGGCTGCCTCGGGCGCCTCCGGCGCGGGGCGGTCGGCCAGGCCGGAACTGCTCGGCAGCGAGGTGATGGGCGCGGTCTCCGCCTACCAGGCCGGCGGCGTGCACCGGCACACGCCCGAGATCGAGCAGGCGCTCCGCCGGGTCGCGGGACCGGCGGAGGTCCGGGTCTGCTTCACGCCGCTGCTGGCCCCGATGCCGCGCGGCATCCTGGCCACCTGCACCGCCCGGCTGGCCCGCGGCGCCACCGCCGAAGCGCTCCGGGATGCCGTCGCCAGCGCCTACGCCGCCGAGCCGTTCGCGCACCTGCTGCCCGAGGGCCGCTGGCCGACCACCGCCGCGACCGCCGGGTCGAACGCCGCCTGCCTCCAGGTACCAGCTGAACGTGGCCATCAACGGCATCTGGGTCTGCCGGAACGGCTACGCCGCCGACGACCGGGCCAAGGTGGACCTGCCCCGCGGGACGTGACGATCACCATCGACCTGGCCGCCGGGCCGGACTCGCGCGACGATCGCCACCACCGACCTGACCGTGGCCTACGTGCACGAGAACACGGCGTACTCCACATGACGGCCAGCACGCGCGGCGGCGCTCGCGGCCGGGCGCGGGAAGCGATCGCCAAGGCGGCGACGCTGATCGAGGCGCTGCCCTGGCTGAACCGCTTTCACGGCCAGACGGTCGTGATCAAGTACGGCGGGCACGCGATGGCCGACGAGGCGCTGCGGGCCGGGTTCGCCCAGGACGTGGTATTCCTCCGCTACGCCGGGCTGCGCCCGGTGGTGGTGCACGGCGGCGGCCCGCAGATCACCGAGCAGCTGGAACGGCTCGGGCCTGGCGAGCACGTTCACGGCGGGGCTGCGGGTGACCACGCCGGAGACCATGGACGTGGTCCGGATGGTGCTCACCGGCCAGGTGAACCGGGACGTGGTCGGGCTGATCAACCGGCACGGGCCGTTCGCGGTCGGCATGTCTGGCGAGGACGCGAACCTGTTCACCGCGCGCCGCCAGCCGGCCATGGTGAACGGCGAGGCCGTGGACATCGGCCTGGTCGGGGAGATCGCCGCGGTGAGCCCCGGCGCGGTGCGCGTCCTGCTCGCCGACGGCCGCATCCCGGTGGTGTCCAGCGTCGCGGCGGGCGAGAGCGGCGAGGTCTACAACGTGAACGCGGACACCGCCGCGGGGGCGCTGGCGGTCGCGCTCGGCGCGGCGAAGCTCGTCATGCTCACCGACGTGGCCGGGCTGTACCCGGACTGGCCGTCCTCGCCATCGCCGGTTCCGCGGCCCCCGCCCTCCGCGACCCCGCCGGCCCCCCGGCCCTCGCCCGCCGCGATCCAGCCGGGCCAGCGGCCCTCGCCCCCGCCGCCTGGCCGGCCCCGCAGACGCCGTCAGTCACGTCAGCCGCGACGGCCGCCCAGGTGGGTCATCAGCCAGCTCACGGCCGCGGAACTCGAGGCCATGCTGCCCTCGCTCAGCGCCGGGATGATTCCCAAGATGACGGCCTGCCTGGACGCGGTCCGCGGCGGAGTGCCGCAGGCGCACGTGCTCGACGGCAGGCTGCCGCACGCGGTCCTGCTGGAGATCTTCACCGATTCCGGCATCGGCACGATGGTCGTGCCGGACGGGAGCGCGGCATGAGCCGGGTCCAGCGGCTCGATCGAGCGGTACGCCGCGTCGATGATGCCGAACTACGGCCAGCCCAGCGGTGGCGCTCGCCGGCGGCCAGGGCTGCCAGGTGTGGGATGCCGACGGCCAGGAGTACCTCGACCTGATCGCCGGCATCGCGGTGAGCGCGCTCGGCCACGGTCATCCGGCGATCGTCGAGGCGGTGGCCCGGCAGGTCGCCACGCTGGCGCACACCAGCAACCTGTACCTGCACGAGCGCGAGGTCGAGCTGGCCGAGCGGCTGCTCGCGCTGCCCGGGGCCTGGCGTGAGCGCCGGGCCCGGCGCGGCCGGGTGTTCTTCGCCAACTCGGGCGCCGAGGCCAACGAGGCGGCGCTCAAGGTGGTCCGGCGAGCCCAGGCCAAGCGCGGGAACGCCGGGCGCACGGTGATCGTGGCCGCCGAGCACGGCTTCCACGGCCGGACCATGGGCGCGCTCGCGCTGACCGGCAAGGCGTCGATCCGCGAGCCGTTCGGGCCGTTCGGGCTGACGCGTACGGTTCGTGCCCTACGGTGACCCGGCCGCGCTGCGGAACGCGGTCAGCCGACGGACTGCGCCGCTGTGTTCCTCGAGCCCTGCCAGGGCGAGGCGGGCGTCGTGCCCGCGCCCGCCGGCTACCTGCGGGCGGCCAGGGATGCCTGCGACGCGGCCGGCGCGCTGCTGGTCCTGGACGAGATCCAGAGCGGGATCGGGCGGACCGGCCGCTGGTTCGCCCACCAGCAGGAGGCGGTGCGGCCGGACGTGCTCACGCTGGCCAAGGGCCTGGGCGGCGGGCTGCCGATCGGCGCCTGCATCGGCCTGGGGGAGTGCGGCACCGCGCTGGACAAGGGCGATCACGGCAGCACGTTCGGCGGCAACCCGGTGGCCTGCGCGGCCGCGCTGGCCGTGCTGGACACCATCGAGGCCGACGGCCTGCTGGACCACGCGGCCCGCCTGGGCGCACAGCTCGCCGACGGCATCGCCGCCGTTCACGCACCCGCTGCTCGCCGGGGTGCGCGGCCGGGGGCTCTGGCTCGCGTTCACGCTGGCCAGCCCGGCCGCGGCCCGGCTGGAGGCCGCCTGCCGCGACGCCGGGTTCCTGGTCAACGCCGTGCAGCCGGACGCGATCAGGCTGGCGCCGCCGCTGATCCTCAGCAGCGCGCAGGCGGCCGCGTTCACGCGCGCCTGCCGGGATCCTCGACAGGTCGCCGCGGCCGAGCCAGCCGGGTTGACCGGGCGGCCCGCCATGACCGCGGTCGAGCCCGGTCACCAAGGTCGCGCGGCAGGCCAGGATCGCGGCCATCCTGGCCCGCGCGCAGGTGCGGTCCCAGGAGGAACTGGCCGAGTTGCTGGCCGCCGGCGGCCGCACGTCACCCAGGCCACCCTCTCGCGGGACCTGGAAGAACTCGGCGCGGTGCGGCTGCGCGGGGCCGGCGGGTCGCTGGTCTACGCGCTGCCCGGCGAGCCGGGCGGGCCTGGGTCACGGCCCGGCGGGGTGCTGGCCGGCGCCGGCGGCCGACGCGGGCGGCGAGGGCGGCCGGGCAGCAGGCTGGCCCGGGTCGCCGGCGGAGCTGCTGACCTCGGCGGAGGCCAGCGCGAACCTGGTGGTGCTGCGCACCCCGGCGGGCGCGGCGCAGTACTTCGCCTCGGTCATCGACCACGCGGCCTGGCCGTCGATACTCGGCACGGTGGCCGGCGACGACACCGTGCTGGTCATCGCCAGGGATCCGTCCGGCGGCGACGCCGTGGCCGCAGGCCCTGCTCAGGCTGGCCGAGCGGCACTCCGGTGCGCGAGCGAGCCGACCCGGCGTAGCCGGGGACCAGCCAGGGACGCAGCCAGACAAGCAGCGAAGACACAAGCAGAGGACAAGGACATGACGCAGCGCGTGGTACTCGCATATTCGGGCGGCCTGGACACCTCGGTCGCCATCGGCTGGATCGCCGAGCAGACCGGCGCCGAGGTGATCGCCCTGGCCGTGGACGTCGGGCAGGGCGGCGAGGACCTGGAGACGCATCCGCGAGCGGGCGCTGGCGTGCGGCGCCGCCGACGCCGTCGTGGTGGACGCGCGGGCGGAGTTCGGCCGAGCAGTACTGCATGCCGGCCGCTGCTGGCCAACGCCCTCTACATGGACCGGTACCCGCTGGTGTCGGCGCTGTCGCGGCCGCTGATCGTGACCCACCTGGCCCGGGTCGCCCGGGAGTACGGCGCCTCGATGGTCGCGCACGGCTGCACCGGCAAGGGCAACGACCAGGTGCGGTTCGAGGTGGGGCTGACCACCCTGGAGCCAGGCCTGAAGGTGCTCGCGCCGGTCCGTGACTCCGGCATGACCAGGGACAAGGCGATCGCGTTCGCCGAGGAGAAGCGCCTGCCGATCGACGTCACGCCGTCCTCGCCGTACTCCATCGACCAGAACCTGTGGGGCCGGTCGATCGAGACCGGGCACCTGGAGGACATCTGGGAGGCGCCGCACGACGACGTATACGGCTACACCGCCGACCCGGCGCTGCCGCGCGAGCCGGACGAACTCGTGCTGAGCTTCACCGACGGCGTGGCGAGTCGCCATCGACGGCGCCTCCCGCGCCCCGGCGGAGATCATCGCCGAGCTGAACGCGCGGGCCGGTGCGCACGGCGTCGGCCGGATGGACCTGGTCGAGGACAGGCTGGTCGGCATCAAGAGCCGGGAGATCTACGAGGCACCGGGCGCGATCACGCTGATCGCCGCGCACCAGGAGCTGGAGAACGTGTGCCTGGAGCGGGACCTGGCCAGGTTCAAGCGCCAGGTCGAGCAGCGCTGGACCGAGCTGGTCTACGACGGGCTGTGGTTCTCCCCGCTCAAGAACGCGCTGGACGCGTTCATCGCCGCGGCGTCGCGGCACGTCACCGGGGACGTCCGGGTGCGGCTGCACGGCGGCAGGGCGGTGGTTACCGGGCGGCGCAGCGCGGCCTCGCTCTACGATGACAAGCTGGCCACGTACGACACGGGCGACGAGTTCGACCAGGCCCTGGCCAAGGGCTTCGTCGAGCTGTGGGGCCTGCCGAGCAGGATCGCCGCGGTCCGGGACCGCCGGGTGGCGCCGAGCACGCGAGCCGCGCGGAGCGGCGCCTGACCGCGCCGCCCGCGGCGGTCCGCGGCAGGCCGCCGGGAGGAGCATGGTGGGAAACGACGAGCCCGGCGCCGCCGACGCGGCTGTGGGGCGGCCGGTTCGAGTCAGGGCCCGCCGAGGCGCTCGCCAGGCTCTCGGTGAGCGTGCAGTTCGACTGGCGGCTGGCCCCCTACGACCTGCTCGCCTCGCGCGCGCACGCCCGGGTGCTGCACAAGGCCGGCCTGCTGGCCGACGAGGAACTGGACCGGATGCTGGCCGCCCTGGACGACCTGGACCGAGCCTGCCGGGACGGGACGGTTCCGGCCGTCGGCGGCCGACGAGGACGTGCACACGGCCCTGGAGCGCGGGCTGCTCGAGCGGCTCGGGACGCTCGGCGGCAAGCTGCGGGCCGGCCGCAGCCGCAACGACCAGGTGGCCACCGACCTGCGGCTGTACCTGCGCGACCACGTCCGGCTGATCGCGTGCCGGGTCGCCGAGCTGCAGACCGCGCTGATCGACCAGGCCGAGCGGCACGCGGGCACCCAGGCGCCGGGGATGACGCACCTGCAGCACGCCCAGCCGGTGCTGTTCGGCCACCAGTTGCTGGCGCACGCCCAGGCGCTGGCCCGCGACGTGGACCGGCTGCGCGACTGGGACGTGCGGGCGGCGGTCTGCCCGCTGGGCGCCGGGGCGCTGGCCGGGTCCTCGCTGGGCCTGGACGCGGAGAGGGTGGCGGCCGAGCTGGGCTTCACCGGCCCGGCCGCGAACTCGATGGACGCGGTCAGCGACCGGGACTTCGCGGCGGAGTTCTGCTTCGCGGCGGCCCTGCTCGGCGTGCACCTGTCCCGGCTGGGCGAGGAGATCGTGCTGTGGGCGTCGCAGGAGTTCGGCTGGGCCGAGATCGACGACGCCTACGCGACCGGATCGTCGATCATGCCGCAGAAGAAGAATCCGGACGTGGCCGAGCTGGCCCGGGGCAAGGCCGGGCGGCTGATCGGCGGCCTCACCGGGCTGCTGGTCACGCTCAAGGGCCTGCCGCTCACCTACAACCGGGACCTGCAGGAAGACAAGGAGCCGGTGTTCGACGCGGTGGACACGCTGCTGCTCGTGCTGCCGGCCATGGCCGGGCTGGTGTCCACGATGCGGATGCACACCGAACGGCTGGCGGCCAGCGCCACGGAGGGGTTCTCGCTGGCCACGGACCTGGCCGAGCTGCTGGTCCGGCGCGGCGTGCCGTTCCGCGAGGCGCACGAGATCGTCGGCCACCTGGTGGTCTGGTGCCAGGTGCACGAGCTGGACTTCGGCCAGGTGAGCGACGCCGACCTGGCGCACGTGTCGCCGCATCTGACGCCGGACGTGCGGGAGGTGCTGTCCGCGGCCGGGGCGATCGCGGCGCAGTGACTCGCAGCGGCGGCACGGCCGGCGAGCGGGTGGCCGAGCAGCTGGCCGCGCTGCGCGCGCAGGTGGACGACGATGCCGCCTGGGGCGCGCGGCAGCTGAGCGGCCCGGCGGACTGCGTGGCGGCGGGCCGCGCGGGTGCGGGCCCGGGGCGCTGCTGCCGCGGGACTTCTTCGGCCGGCCGTCGCCGGAGGTGGCCCCGGAGCTGCTGGGCTGCGTGCTGGAGTCCGAGCGGACGGCGGGCCTGGTCGCGGTGAGCGCTCACCGAGGTCGAGGCGTACACCGGCGAGGCGGATCCCGCCTCGCATGCCTACCGGGGGCGGACCAGGCGGAACGCGGTGATGTTCGGCGCCGCCAGGGCACGCCTACGTCTACTTCACCTACGGGATGCACTTCTGCGTGAACCTGGTCTGCCTGCCGGAGGGGAACGGCGTCGGCGGTGCTGCTGCGCGCCGGGGCCGTCTGGCCGGGGCCGGGCTGGCCAGGCAGCGGCGGTCCGCGACCCGACCCGCCCGGCCGGCGCGCCCGGCCGACCGCGACCTGGCGCGCGGCCCGGCCCGGCTGTGCCAGGCGCTGGGCATCGACCGTGCGCTCGACGGCGCGGACGTCTGCGACCCTGGGTCGGCGCTGAGGATCCGCCCGGGCGAGCCCGGCGTCGCCGCGCGGGCGCGATCCGCCGCGGGCCCCGGGTCGGCGTGGGCAGGCCGCCGACCAGCCGTGGCGATTCTGGATCGCGGGCGATCCGACGGTGTCGGCCTACCGTGCGCACGCGCCGCGGCGCGCAAAGCTTCGGCTGCCGGTGACCGGGCCGCTACCCTGTCCGGGGAATGCAGCCCGTGATCGCGGAGCATTAGTAGCGCTATAGCAGCGCTGATCAGCGGACCATGAAGGCCGGCGCGGGCACGGCAGGAGAGGAAGCAGTGACGGACATCATCGACGAGCTGTCCTGGCGTGGGCTGCTGGCCATATCCACCGACCTCGACGAGCTGCGCGCGGCGCTGGGGTCCGGCCCGGTCACCGTGTACGGCGGGTTCGACCCGACCGCGCCCGGCCTGCACATCGGGAACCTGGTGCTGCTGCTCACCCTGCGCCGGCTCCAGCTGGCCGGTCACCGGCCGATCGGCCTGGTCGGCGGGGCGACCGGCCTGATCGGGGATCCGAGCGGCAAGTCGGCGGAGCGAGTGCTGAATCCGCGCGAGGTGGTGGCGGAGTGGACGGCGCGGCTGCGGCGCCGAGGTAGAGCGGATCCTGGACTTCAGCCCCGGCCAAGCCCGCGCGCTCTTGGTCAGCAACCTGGACTGGACGCAGGATCTGCCGGCGCTGGACTTCCTCCGCGATATCGGCAAGCACTTCCCGGTCAACCAGATGCTCGCCAGGGAGTCCGTCCGGGCCAGGCTCGAGGGCAGCGGGATCACCTACACCGAGTTCAGCTACCAGCTGCTGCAGGCCATGGACTACCTGGAGCTGTACCGTCGCCATGGCTGCACGCTGCAGGTGGGCGGCAGCGACCAGTGGGGGAACCTGGTGGGCGGGGTCGACCTGATCAGGCGGGTCGAGGGCGCGACGGTGCACGCCCTGGCCACGCCGCTGATCACGAAGCCGGACGGCACCAAGTACGGCAAGACCGAGGGCGGAGCCATCTGGATCAGCCCGGACCTGATGAGCCCGTACGCGTTCTACCAGTTCTGGATCAACCGGTCGGACGCGGAGGTCGGCGGGCTGCTGCGGGTATTCACCTTCCGGACCCGCGAGGAGATCGCCGAGCTCGAGCTCGCGACGGCGGAGCATCCCGCCGCCCGCGAGGCGCAGCGAGTGCTGGCGCAGGACGTGACGACGCTGGTGCACGGGGCCGCGGAGTACGAACGGGCCGAGGCCGCCAGCCGTGCCCTGTTCGGCCAGGGTGATCTCCACGCGCTGGATGAGGCCACCCTGGCTGCCGCGCTGGACGAAGTGCCCGCGACGGCCGTGCAGGTGACGGCCCCGCTGCGCGTCGTGGTGGACGCGAGCGGCTTCCGCGGTACTGCCGCGCAGGCGGCGCTCCGCCGGCCGCCCGGAGCGTGCTGAGCGATGCCGGGCCGGTGCGGGCGGAGTCGCAGATTCCGCCGGTTAGCGAGCTGATGGCGCGAGCCGGGATCGTGGCTGAGCAAATCGGCCGCCAGGCGGGCGATCGCGGAGGGCGGCGCGTACCTGAATAACAGGAGGGTCACAGACGCGGACGAGGCCCCGGCCGCCGAGATCTGCTGCACGGCAGGTTCCTCGTGCTCAGGCGGGGTAGGCGGACGATCGGCGGGGTCGAGGTGCTGACCGGGGAGCCGCCGCCGGCCGAGTCCTCGGTTTGACGCGGCTGACCAGGGTGCTAGTGTTTGTCTGCCCCAGGGAGAGCGGGCCGCGATACGTTGGCCGGTCCCTGGGGACCAACCGGCGGTCTCCAGTAGACAGGAATATACGACGGCAGTCTGCGGTTGGGGCTATGCTGGAGGAACACCCCAGGCGTCAAGGCCCGGCCAACTGATTTGACCGAGCCTGTAGC
>CAWCII010000002.1:0-113565 GCA_963795575.1 uncultured Actinomycetes bacterium
CGTCCGGCATCGCTCCATTATCACGCGGTGCAGCCGGCGGGCACACCCGCAAACACCGGCGGGTGGTTGCACCTGGTGCCGGGCCTGTCTGGCCGCCACGTGCCCGCAGGTCACACTCCCACGCCGCCCCGTCGGCCAGCACACCCACGGTGCGGGCCCCATCCCTGAAGCTAGTTCTGTGACGGGCATACATGAGCCGCGGGATCGGTTCAAGGCTTCCACGATATAGGCCTGGCGAAGCACTTGTATGATATCGGTCAAGTTGCTACGGTTAGTTCACTTATTAGTTCTCCGCCAATGGGGCGGCAGGATGGGCGCGCTTTACGATCGTCTTTGCGATCTGGTTGTTGTGCATCGCGGCTTTGTTATCGGCCATTGGCGCGTCTTCGCCTTTTGCTTTTCATGAGCTTGTGGGTCATAAGTATATGAACTGAGAGGCATGCGTGATTGAGCAGGCATTCGACCGTGATTCGGTCGGCCATTATGTGGAAGCTATCCGCCAGGTCCTCGGTTCGGGCCGTTTAAGCGAGGCCACCCGGGATGCCGCGCAGCAGGTCCCCGGGGAGGGCGATCCCGCAGCGAAGATAAACGCCGCACTCTCGCCGGTGGGCGCGGCTGAACCCTCATCGGGCGGTGCGCAAGGCGCGCAGGTTCCCTATCTGTCACGTGATCCGATCGTCAGCCTCGTGCAGAGCGCTATCGAGGAAAAGCTGCGTGAGCAGGGCGCGGTCGCTGAGTCGCCCGTGCATCGCAATATCTTCGAGAGAATCGTACATACCGTGGAAGCGCTTCTGCATCCCGGGAACTTCTCACCAGACGACCCAGACTGGGTTACAAAAATCGCGGAATCAATGCTCGAGCACCTGGCCAAGGGCAACCATCCGTTCAACCCCAGGCCCGCTGAGCATGCGATCAGCGACTCGGCGCGGCTGGTCGTCGTGGGCGACTGGGGAACCGGGCTGCCCAGGGCGCAGGCGGTCGCCGGCTACATGGCGGAAGAGGTCGCCGCCGCCCTGGGGCAAGGGCGCCAGGCGCACGTCATCCACCTGGGGGACGTCTATTACTCAGGGCTGCCCAGCGAAGTCGAGCGGCATGTGCTCGCGTACTGGCCCGTCACACCTGATCAAGCGGAATCGGGCGTGACATCCTGGTCGCTGAACGGCAACCACGACATGTACAGCGGTGGCTTCGGCTACTACGAGACGCTGCTCGGCGACCCCCGGTTCGCTGCCCAGCACTCTGCGGACGGGGCGGCCACGAGCTTCTTCCATCTCACCGCGCCCTCATGGGACTTTGTCGCCCTCGACACCTCGTGGAACACCGATGTCTTGTCGATGGGCGCCGTCGGGGTACTTCAGGATCCGCAGGCGGAGTTCGCCGCGTCGGTGGCCGCGGCATCCGGCCGGAAACTCGTACTTATGAGCCACCACCAGCTAGTGTCTGCCTACGACCCATCCGACCTTGGGCCCGAGCTTCTCAGCAAGCTTGAGCCGGTACTGAAGGACAGCCGGGTCACCGCGTGGTGGTGGGGGCACGAGCACCGCTGCATGGGCTTCGAGCCGGCCCGCGGAGTTCAATTCCCGCGCTGCCTGGGACACGGCGGAGTTCCCGTCCTGCAGACCCATGCGCCGGGCGACCCGATCCCGCCGCCGGGGCAATGGGAAATGAGGCAATTCCTGGAGGCCGACGGCGACCACTGGGCCCGGTTCGGCTTCGCCGTGCTTGACCTGGATGGCGATCGCATCGAGGTCCGGTACCGGGATGACACAGGTGCTGCGGTCCGGGCCGAAACGATTGAATGAAGCCTGGCCGCCCAGCTTGCGGGGATCTGGCCGCCGAGGCCGCGACATTGAAGGCGTTGATCTCCTCATTAAGGCGTCCCCGCAGGCCATCGTCGGCATCCCTGACCACGAATCCGACCTCACCCATCATCGGCTCCTCTCCATAGCGGGCCGCCGACGCCGGCGGCGGCCTGCGGCTGCTCGCGCCGCGTGCGCGGACACGTCCTCATCTAACGGGTTCTGCCGGGATGGCGCCCGTTCCCGGGGCGCGGTCGTGCCGGGTGCGTGGGTTGCGGATGCGCATGGCGGGTGTCAGCGGCGGAGGATGTCGCGAAGGTGCTGCACGGGCCATCGCCGGTCGAACAGTGTCGGGTCGCCGGGGTCCTCGGCGCGAAGGTGCTCGATCAAGGTCACGTAGTCGTCGAGGCCGAGCGTCCTGATCAGGGTGAGCAGGTCGGCCGCCTCGCCAGTGGCGGGGGTGATCGGTGCGACGAGCCGGTCGTAGAGTTCCGCGACCTGGTGGACCATCGCCAGGTGGCGCGGCCCGGGTCTGACGGAGGGGAAGTTCGTCGCCGCGAAGTCCTCGGTGAAGACGATCGGCTCGACGGCCAGGGCTCGTGGTCCGTAGTGCTGGGCGAGACGGGTGAGCAGCTCGAGGTCGAAGGTCTCGTTGAAGGACGTCATCTGCCGGATGGCCGGGCCGAGCGCCGCCCCGTCGAAGCCCTTGAAGCCGGCCTGGGTGTCGAGCACCTGGGCCAGGGGCGGGATGAGCAAGGCCCGGACGAAATGGCGGAACAGGATGATGATCTTGTCCGGCTTGTCGCCGGTGCTGTGCGGCTCGGTGACCGGCCCGCCGGCCCGGACCAGCACCGCCCCCTCGATCCCGTAACGCTGGCCGAGCGCGCCGACTACCTTGTCACCGGCCACCACCGGCGCCGCCAGCGAGCCCAGCTGGGCCAGGTTCGCGGACAGATCCGCGTCGGTGTAGCAGACCACATGCCGGCCGGCGCCGTTCGCCCGCGTCGGATCGGTCCCGGCCGCGGCGGCCAGCCCGGCCAGTATCGATCCGCCCTTGCGGGACTGCTCGGTCGAGGTCAGCCGGTCGAAGGCGGGGCTGACCGGGATGCCACCCCCGATTACCTCAGCCAGCCTGAGCACCGTCACGCTGCGGTGACCTTCCCTGGGGTAGCCCTCGGCCGCCGCGATGTCCGTCATGAGGTCGGCACTGCAGGGCCGGTCCGGGCATCCGTCGTCGCAGGCGATGATGCTCCACGTGACGCCGGGCAGGCCGCCGGT
This sequence comes from uncultured Actinomycetes bacterium, assembly GCA_963795575.1. GTDB lineage: Bacteria > Actinomycetota > Actinomycetes > Streptosporangiales > Streptosporangiaceae > PALSA-505. Next base: position 3,078 of record CAWCII010000002.1, read on the forward strand.
CAGCCAGTCGATCTGGCGGACCTTGGTCCGTACGAAGTCCTCCCCGTGCGGGTGGGCTGCACGGGGGACCATGCGGCCCGTCTCGCCGTACATGGCCCACACCACGGTCAGGTGGATCGGCCCGGGCAGCTCGCCCAGCCGCCGCCGCGAGCGAGCCGCGGCCATCGCTTCGGCCGCCACCGCCGGGCCGTGGCTGGCCGCGACACGCCCCGCCGCCGCGCGGCCCCCGGCCAGGGCGGAGGCCGCGTCGAGCACCGCCTGGTTCTGATCAGAGTCCGTGAGGTCACGCACGGGCGGCAGCGCCTTGTCCATAACCCGAGGATGCCAGGGCCCCGGCTCCCACGCCCCCGGACCCATCCGCCAGCGTGACGAGCCGGCAAAGCGAAGCCGTTCACCCGCCAGCACCGAACACACAGGCGGATCCCGTCCCGCTGGCCGTCACCACGAGGAGCGACGTGGTGCTCAACGAGCAGGCGACGAGCTGATACCCAGGCACCCGGGCCCGTCCAGCCGGGCGCTCCGCCGCAGGTCACAACCCGAATGGCGGCTGCCGTAGTAGGCTCCGGCTCATGGTGAAAGACCTTGAGGACCCGAGGCGGACCGAGCCGCCCCAGGACGGCCTGGGCGAGCGGGAGATGCTGGAGGCATGGCTGGAATTCCACCGGACGACGCTGCTGCTCAAGTGCGAAGGCGTTGACGATCACGTGCGCAAGGCGCGTCCCGTGGCAACCTCCAAGCTCTCCCTGCACGGCCTGGTCCGCCACATGGCCGAGGTCGAGCGCTCCTGGTTTAGGCGGGTCCTGCAGCGGGAGCCCGGCGCGCCATACATCTGGTACGACCCCGCCGTTGACGACAGCGAGATGGTCCCCCTTGACGGCGCCGAGTGGGAAGCCGACCTGGCGGCATGGCAGGCCGAGTGCGAGGCGAGCCGGAAGGCGGCCGATGCCCGCAGTCTCAACGACACCGGCCTCACCCGAAGGGGTGAGGCCTGCTCCCTGCGGTGGATCTACGTCCACATGATCGAGGAGTACGCCCGCCACAACGGGCACGCCGACCTGATCCGCGAACTCACCGACGGGGCGGTCGGCTGGTAGGCGCAACAGCAACCGGCAAGCGCTTGACCCGCCCGCGACCTCTCGCGCAGGCCACGGGTGCAGGCCAGGCGCGTGCCGCGGCACGGCGCAGTGTCCAGCTACGGCCTGAAACGAAGGCTGACGGCGGGCCCTTTCGGTGTTCCGGAGGCTGCCTGCGGTTGTGGCCAGGCCGCGGCGGGAGAGACGCTAGAACCATAGACACCTTCAGGCCCGTCGCCGCGGCCAGGAACGCCGGGGCCGCATGTTCACGAGGGATCAGGAGAATGCCATGAGAATTGTTCATCTTTGGCGGCGGCCCCGGGCAAAAGCACGCCGCCTCGGGGTCCGTGAGCACCGCAGCCTGCTGTCCCGTGCGGTCCGGTACCTGCTGCTGGCGTGCTGTGCGCCGCTGGCCGCACTGGCCGGGGTAGTCCAACTGGCAGGGCAGGCTCAGGCGGTTCCCTCGCTCTGGTCGGTCACTCCCACTCCCAATCGCGGCGGCGGCACTGACCAGCTCTACGGCGTGTCCTGCCCCGGCCCGAAGTTCTGCATGGCGGTCGGTACCTACGGGGGCGGCATCAAGACCCTGGCGGAAGCGTGGAACGGGCGGGCCTGGTCGATCAGCCCCAGCCCCAGCCGCGGTGCCAGCCCTATCGACCTGTCCGGCGTGTCCTGCACCAGTTCGTCGTTCTGCGTGGCGGTGGGACAGTACACGCCGCGTCCGTCACTGACGGGAACCCCCCTGGTGGAAACGTGGAACGGAAAGGCCTGGTCGTTCACGCCCACCCCCAGGCTCAGCCGTACGCCGGGCGTTGAGAGTGAGCTGTCCGGCGTGTCCTGCCTCAGCGCCACCAGGTGCGTCGCGGTGGGCTCTCGCGGCAACCTCAAGCGGGGGTCTGTGACCTTGGCCGAGTCCTGGAACGGAAAAACCTGGTCGGTTATCCGGAGCCCCAGCGTCAGCACGAACAGCATGCTGAACGGCGTCACCTGCCGGAGCGCGGCCAGTTGTGTCGCGGTGGGGTCACGCGACGGCACGTTCGGGACGCTCACCCTGATCGAATCCTGGAACGGAAGCCGCTGGTCGGTCATCCCCAGCCCCAACAGGTTCCGCCAGGCCAATAACTGGCTCACCGGCGTGTCCTGCCCGAGCGCCATGAACTGCGAGGCCGTGGGCGGCTACAACGTGCGGCCGGTAGTTACCCGGAATCTCGCCGAATCCTGGAACGGAAAACGGTGGTCCATCGTCACCATTCCCAACCGGGGCAGCCAGGCCAACAACCTGGGCGGTCTGTCCTGCACAAGCGCGTCGAATTGCGTGGCCGCCGGATTCAGTACATACGGGCCCGCGAGCGGTCCCGGGTACGGCAAGACCATGATCGAGTCGTGGAACGGGTCCCGGTGGGCCATCACGCCTAGTCCCAGCCCCGGCCCGGACAGCGAGTTCTACGCCGTGACCTGTACCAATGCCACCAGATGTGAAGCAGTAGGCTTCGATGGCAAGGGATCACTCCTATCCGACAAGACCCTCGTTGAAACCGGCTCCTGAGCCCTGGACTCCCTGGACCAGCACGACCCAACCGCCGACCCCAGCACGACCACGGGACCAGCTGGCCGCTTGGCCGGGCCGCCGGGAGCCCGCGTCGCCCGCCGGACCGCTGAGAAACCCGGGGGCGCAGTCGCTGTGGAAGCCTAGCGTCGACCCGGCCGGCAGCTCGGTGTAATCCGGCAGGCTCGGGTAGCTCCAGCCATGGTCCTGGGCGAACCCGGCGTATTTGCTGGCGTGTCCCTTCCTTCCTGCGGGAGCGCGTCTCATGCATCACGGGCCGCCGGTGACGACGGCCGGGACCGTCCTCGGCCAGCTGGATGGAGCCAGGCGCGGGCCAGCCGCTCCAGACCGTGCGGAGTGACGCCGGAGGGGGCGAGAACCAGGCCGTCGGCCCGTGTCGCCGGAATCGGCGGGGGGGTTCCGCGCTGGGCCGCCTGCACCAGGTCATGCAGGCGCTGCGGGATGGCCCGGTAGAAGCGCAGCTGGGTCCGGCGGCCGAACAGCGCAAAGCCCCACCTGAGCACCGGACGCTGGATGGGCGCGGCCCGGGAATAGCCGCTGACCCGGAAAGCCACCCGGCCGGTGTCCAGGTTCTTGATCACCTCATAGCTCAGGCGTCCTTGTTCCAGGTGACCATCGAGGGTCTGGTAACTCCAGCCCCAGACCCGCAGCGTCCCTGCGCCGCTGCTCCGGGTCTCGTCGATCACCGCGGTGACCCGGACGCCGAAATAGAACCGCAGTCCGAAGAAACGGCCCTCCAGCAGCATGTCGCGACCGAGCAGCTCGTCATCACGGCGGTAGACCGCGCGCAAGATGCGCGGCTCGGAAAACTCATAACGACAGACGAGCAGGCACGCAGTTTCCCAGGCGCCCCCGGGTGCCGGCGCTCCGGCGCCTCCTGGCCGATGACCGTGGCGGCGGCGTCGACATGCCAGTGCCCTTCCGGCCGGCCGTCCTGCGGAGCCGCGGCCGGGTCGTAATTGACCGGGCGAACGCGGAGGCTGTTCAGCGCGGCAGTCTCATCGACCGAACCGAGTATCCGCCGGCGCACCTATCGGGATTCCCGGAGTGAGTCACCGATCAGCCAGAGCAGGGGCGGCCAGAGCCCGACGAACAGGGCGCGCCGTTCGGCATTACCACGCTCATCCTGGTCAACGGTCTTCGCGCGAATCCACAGCCCGATGCACAGCCCCACCGAGCCCATCGAGGCGGCGTGCAGGTGTGTCGGGCGCAGCCCGGCCCGCCGCAGCGCACCAACCAGCGTCACCGGGCACCTCCCACCGCACCTGTCGTGTCCGTTGAGCCACCTCGCATGGGACCATCCTGTCATGACGGGAACAAGCCGCCCGGCCCGCCTGGGCACGGTGCTGCGCTGGCCGCTGGGCATCGCCCTGGTCAGCTGGCGGTACATGTGGCGAACTACTCCGCTGCACCGTTCGGAGGAAGCGGGCAACGCCACAGACCTTCCCGACCGGTGGGACCAAGGCAGCGAGCCCGCCGATGAGGGTCAGGGACTCGCCGAAGGCGTGGGGCCATTGCTGCACCGCTCTTATGCTGTGCGGATCGTACATAGCCCTATGAGCCCCTCAGCGCTGATAGACATGGTCGCCGCCAACCTCAACCACGCCTCGCCCGAAATGGCAGTGTTCCGCAGGACACGCGGCGCGGACGATTCGCTAAGGCACGGTGATGAGTTCGTCGTGCACATGCCGGGACCATGGGACGGCCCGGTACGTGTGATCCGCCGGGACGCCACTTCCTTCAGGTTCGGCACCTTGCGCGGACACCTCGAGGCGGGACAGATCGAGTTCCGCGCAGCGGCAGATGGTGATGCCCTGCGCTTCGAGATCGAGTCCTGGGCCCGCGCCGGGGACCGGCTGGCCGACCTGCTTTACAACAGGCTGCGCATGGCCAAGGAGATCCAGCTGAACATGTGGTCCCACTTCTGCGTCCGTGCCGCCGCCCTCGCCCGCGGCAGGCCGCAGGGAGGCGTCACCATCCGGACCCGCTGGGTCCCGTGGCCCCCGCCCGGCAGCCCGCGGTGAGCTCGAATCCCAGCATGGTGACGAAGAAGTTGATCGCTGGGTCGTATTCCTCGACCACGATGGTGATAAGGCTGAGATGCACCGCGCCAGCATAAAAGTGCGCGACTGTACCACCTGGCATGCAGGCTCGCGGCTGCGCAGATCGCGGCTGATCGCCGCCGGCGGCCGATCGCGATGAATCTGGCGCAGATAGCTCGTCTACCTGCCTGGACGACCTGCCCAGTGAATGGAGCCGACCTTGAGCGATGACACCGCCCTCCAGCCTGTCGTGGCCGCCCAGTTCCAGGCCCTCGCCGATCTCCTCGATGTCGCCCCGGGCGGCCAGTGGGACACGCCTTCCCTGTGCGAGGGCTGGCGAGTGCGCGAGGTGATCGCCCACCTCACCATGGCCGCGCGCTACTCCGAAGAGAAGTTCCTGGCCGAGCTGCGCAAAGACGGCTTCGACTTCGGCCGTCTGTCTAACCGGATCGCCAGCCAGGACGCCGCGCTCCCCGCCCGCGACCTGGTGTCCAGCCTGCGCTCAAACGCCATGGCCCACTGGACGCCACCCGACAGCGGCTATCACGGTGCCCTCAACCACGTCGTGATCCACGGCCTGGACGTGACCGTCCCCCTCGGGATACCGCGCAGTTCGTCGGACCACGCGATCCGGGTTGTCCTCGACGACCTGACCGAAGGCGGCGGGCACGCTCACTTCGGTACCAGCATCGGCGGGCGCAGCTTCCAGGCCACCGACCTCGACTGGTCCTCAGGGTCGGGACCGCCGCTGCGGGGCACCGCCGAGGACCTCGCTTTGGCCCTGTGCGGACGAACCGTCCCGGAAGGACGGCTGGAGGGCGAGCCATTGTAGCGCCGACGTGGATTACCGTCCCTGATGGGTCATGAGCGTCCGGTCCTCTCCCGCAGACGGATTACCGCCCCGATGGGTCATGAGCGTCCGGTCCTCTCCCGCAGGCGGACACCCGCCATCGGCCTGCCCAGCCCTTTCACCGTGCGGCGCGGATGCCGCCTCCGGTGACGGACAGCGCGTTCGCGGTGGCGCGGTTGAGGAATGCCGCGGCCCGGCCGAAGGTCTCGCCGACGGCGCGGCCGGCCAGGTGAGCCTGATAGGCCTGGTACCGCGCCATCTCCCACTCCCGCCTGCGCGGCTGCAGCGACGCGAGCGCCGGTTCCGGCGCCGTCTGCCAGGTCCAGCCCGTGATGCCTCGCTTGCCCGCGCTGCGGCCGGCCTCGCCGGGCGCGATGAACTCAGCCAGTTCGGCTTGGCCGCCGATCTGGTTCCGTACGAAACGCAGCCCGGCCAGGGTTCCCTCGACCAGCGCGCGCTGCGCGGCAGCCTGGCCTGCCATCACGTCGTCGTAGGCCAGCGCGTGGTGGCGGACCAGCCTGGCGTCCACGATGGTGACCCACCACACCGCTTCGCTGATCACCGTGATGGCCCGCGCGCGGTTCCCTGCCCTGCCCCGGGCCAGCCGCGCGGTCGCCTCACTCATCGCCGTGACCGACCAGAGCAGCGCGCTCTCCCCGCCCTCCGGATCACCCGCATGCTCGCGGTTCCACGCGGTCCGGCAGCCGACACAGCAGAACCGCGCGTGCTCGCGGCGCGGCGCGAACGAGGTGCCGCACTGCTCACAGTTCCGGATATCGGCCACTACATCCCTCTCCCCCATACCAAACGCCGGAGCGGTCCTGATGATTCACCGTGCCCCGGGCCAGGAGCTTCACTGCCTCCCGCGGCTCAAGCCACCCCCTCACCCGTAGCAGCCCCGGGTAAACATCAGGTTGCCGTGGCCTGAACCCGGCAGTGCCCTCGGCGCGCCGCACGGATGCCCGCCGTGGCCCCGGGTAGGGCGCCTGATGCGACGAGCCAGCCGTCAGCCCCTCTGCTCAGCATCCCACGTCCGGCTCGCAGACGTACATGACGATGACGGACCTTGGTCCTGCCACGGACCGCCTGTGCGCACTCATCGAGGCGGTACGACGGAGATCTCTGGCCTGGCCACGCCGTGCACCGAGTGCAGCAACGGCAGCCGGGATCCGGGCCTGCGTGCGGCTGGCAGGAGGGCCGGGGTTACCCATGTTCATCCCGGCAAGACGGGTGCTGTCTGGCGGTCCTGGGGCACGGCCCGGGGACGAGGCACCCCCGAACGCGGCTGCAGCGGCTACGCCGGCTACGCCGGCTGCGGCGGCTGCGGCGGCTCGTTACCTGACGGAGCTCCTTCGCGGTCAGGGCCGCCGCCCAGGGACAGCGCCCGGACGCGGGCGAGTGCTTCGGTTCGGGATGTGACGCCCAGCAAGCGATAGATGTGCTGCAGGTGGGTGTGGACGGTGCGGACGCTGAGTCCGAGGGCGCGGGCTGCGGTGCGGTCGGAGCTGCCTGGCCGCGACGAGCTGCAGGATGCGGGTCTGGCGGAAGGTGAGGAGCGGCCCGCCGTCCGCGGCTCGGAGGGTGTGCGGCACCGGCTGGCTCAGCAGGGTGGCGATGGTGGCGGCCTGGCCGAGGTGCGGGCGCAGCAGGTCGATGAGTTCCCGCTGCTCGTCGGTGAAGTCGCGGCGGTGACGGTTGAGCGCCACGCTGATCATGCCGCCGCGCGGGGCGGGAACGCTCACGACCAGCTGATGGTTGACGCGGGCCGGGCGGTAGAAGTCACGGTAGAGGCCGAGCGAGCGGAACTGGCGTTCGCTGGTGACGTCGGAGATACGCCGGGCGGCGAGGTCACCGGTGGCCTGGTAGTGATGCAGCAGCGGGTGCTCGGGCAGATGCTGCCGGAACAGCTGGCCGGCATCGGGAAAGTCCACCACGTCGGCGGGCTCGATCTGCCAGGCCACGGCCACCGGGCCGTCCAGCTCGTTGTAGGAACACGATTCGGCTGCCACCAGGCTCGCCACGAGGCTGATCACCCGGCCGGGGAAGTCGCCGCCGCCGGGCAGGTACAGCTCCGCGAGCCCGTTACTGAGCCTGCGCAGCAACCGGCTGTCGAACGTCACGATCCCGCCCGGCCATCGCATCAGAGTAAGCAAAATTGCTGATACCGCAACTATCTGCAGGTGGCGCAGAGTGACTGATACCCGCTGGCGACCCCGGAAGCGCCGGGGGGGAGGCTCCGGGGCGCCAGCGGCCTGAGCGCCCGTGGCCGCGTGCTTGGCGGGCGGCGCCCGTCGCGGGCCGCCAAGCACGCGGCGGCCTTATCTTGATGCTCCTTGTCCGGGCCAGCTCGCGAGATCGCGCGCGGCGCGGAACGTCGACTCCAGGAAGTCGAGTAGGTACTGATCTGGGTCCGCGGCCTCCCGGACGGCGGCATAGGCCAGCGCGAACTCGCCGAGTTGCTCGTCGAAGTACGCGGCGGACGGGGCGACGGCCTCGGCGCGGAAGCCGGGTGGCTCGGGGTAGGCGTAGGAGTAGAAGATCCCCTCGGCGGCGCCGCCGGGCCAGTATCCGCAGCTGGACACCTCGTCGCTGTATGCCTCGGTCATGACCCAGTCCGGGCAGTTGGGGACGCCACCGGGGTGCCGTGGCGCGGGCCGGCCGGAAAACCGGGTGACGGCCAGGTCGAACGCTCCCCAGAAGAAATGCACCGGGCTCGCCTTGCCGCGGAACCCGGCCCGGAAGCGGCCCAGCACCCGCTGCGCGTCCACCAGCGAGATCCAGAAGCGGTGCATGGCCTCGGGGTCATACTGATCATGGGTGTCATCGACGTTGAACGGGATGGCCTCCGCGACCTCGTTAGGCACCGGGTTGATCGGCGCGTCGATCCCGAGACTGTCCAGGTGCGACCGAAATTCAGCGTAGAAATCGGCCACGGTGCGCGGGGCCAGCGTCATCCGCCGGACGGCGCCGCCGACGGTCGTGATGACCAGCTCGTGGCGGGTGAAGTCGAATTCGATCTCCGCTCCCCCGCCGGGGTAGGCCATCAGCGATGTCGTCAGCCCGCGCACGCTCACGTAGAGCGCGGAGTTCCACCAGTGGTTCATGCGCGGCGTCAGGGCGAGCCGGGTCTTGCCCACGATCTGGGTCCATAGCTGGACCGTGTCGCGCGTGGGCTGCCATTGCTCCAGCGGGACAGCTGTCCAGCTGAGGTTCATCGTTCCTCCTCGATAGCCGAGCGGTGACGCAAACCGGCCGGCCGGCCGCCGGTCAGGTGTCGATGTTCGGATTGCGGCCGGTGAACGGCAGTAGCCGCGCCGGCGGCTCGGCGATCACGACCGCCGAATCGACGCTCAGGTCGGGCCGGATGTGCACGAGCTCACCCGGGGCGAGCATCCGCCAGCCGCTCTCCCCGTCAAGCCGCTCGGAGGCAACGACTACGGACGCGGCCGAATGCAGCGCGGGCACATGCACCGAGGAGGTGTGCGCTGCGGACGTGCAGGCCCGCCGTGCCCGGCCGGCCCGGCCGCCGGTTCGGCCGGCGGCTCGCTCGGGCCGGGCGGCCGGCCGAGGATGTGCAGGGCATGCAGGCTCCGGATAGCGCAGCGCCCACAGCTCGCCCGGCATGGCCACGATCGCGTTCAGCGACGCGACCGGCAGGTTGGCGGCGATCCAGCGGGCCGCGGCCGCGATCCCGGCGCCGATGTCACCGCCGTGCGCGTCGGCCTGCTGGGTGATCAGCGCGAAATACCGTTCGGAATCGGTGTCGCCGAGCACGAGGCCGGCGTAGTCGCCCAGTTGCTCGTCCAGGCGCTCCATCTCGCCGAACCCGCCGTTGTGCGCCATGACCCGGCCGTCCATGACGAACGGGTGCGTATTGTGCACCGTCCGGCCGCCCGCGCTCGCCAGCCGGACGTGCGCGACAAAGGCCGACGACTCGGCCTGCTTCGCCTCGTGGATGAATTCCTCGTCCCGGAACGCCGGTTCGGGCTGTTTGTCGATGACGGGGGCACCGGCGGGGTCGAAGAACCCGATACCGCTGCCGTCGGGGTTGCGGCGGCTCTGCACCTCCAGCGAGTCAGGCGCATCCAGGAGCCAGAACGTGGCCCGCACGCGGGCAGTCCCGGCGGTCAGCCCGAACAGGCGGCACATCGCATTCCCCTTCTGTCCGCGCTCGGCCTGACGGTCTGGATTTCCAGGGCGTTCTGGGGTACGCGGATTTCGTATACTACGTCCCATTCGTCGTGGCCGCCCGCAAGTACCCGACCGAAAATTTTATATCGTAAAGCGATACAGCTGCTTCCTGGAGAGGGTTCATGGTCAGCCATCCATTGGGTTCACGCGGAGGTCGGTCATGAGCCTGGCGCCGAGGGAGCAGCGGGCTCTCGCCGCGATCGAGCACGCCCTGCGCGTATCCGATCCGCGGCTCGCCGCCAGGCTCGCGACGTTCACCGCACTGACCTCCCGCGGCACGGTGCCGCGGTGGAAATGGCTGTCGCCGTGGCGGCTGCGGCTGCGGCGCCTGATCCCGCTGACGATCCCGCTGGCCGGGGTGGTGCTCGGGGTGCTGCTGGGCGGCGTCATCCGGCCGTCCGGCAGCTACCGCATGGTGTGCGGCGCCGCCAGCGGCCACCCGGTCATCTGCCAGGTCACCCGCGGCTCGCCGCACCGCCCGGACCACGCCTCCGGCCACAGCCGGGCCGGGACCCGGCCGGCCGTCGTGGGCTAGCCCGGATGCGTAGCCGGCGGTCAGCCGCGCTTACCGGCAGGGCTTGCGGCCGCCGGACAGGTTCACGTTGAACAGGATCCCGTTGATGTTGGCGGCGTTGTCCGAGGCGCAGAACTCGGCCTGGGTTTCCGGGGCGTACTCGGCGTTCCCGATCCACTTGCCGTCCGTCTCGAACGGGCTCAGGTAGGAGCACGTGTCGTACTGGTTGCACTGCTCGCTGATGATCCCCTGGGCCAGCGGTTCCATGTCGTCCACGAACGAGGCGTTCTCGGTGTCGTCCAGGTTCTTGGCGATCCAGGCCAGCCCGAGGCCGTGCATGTAGCCGGCCAGCGTGCTCAGGTACGACTCCTCATCGGCCTGGGTGATCGTGAACCCGGTCTTGCCCTCGTTGTTCCCGAACGTCTCGTCCAGGTCGGTCTCCACCCCGTCGAAGCCCTTGGCCGCGCACTGTTGCCGGATCATGGACTCGATGATCGACACGGCCGACGGGGCGTTGATGTTGATGAAGTACTCCGGATAGCCGGACAGCTTCCTGCCGAGGTCGCCGGCCGCCTTGAGCTGGGCGTAATAGGTGGTCGGGATGCCTTCCTGGGCCGCGGTGTAGTAGTTCCCGGCCGAGCCCACCTCGATGTAGCAGATGGCGTGGTCGCCGAGCTGGTGCAGCTGGGTGACGGTGGACGCCGGGTTCTCGATCGCGTCGATGTCGTACAGGACCGGGTTGTCCCCCGGCGGGGTGTCGCCGTTCCATGCCGTGACCCCGGTGCCCATCAGGTTCGCGTTGTTCGTGTTCAGCGGCTTGCTGAGCTCCCACATCCAGTCCGTGTCGGCGGCCGGCTGCCACACGCTGTCACCCGTGACCCGGGCCGCCGCCGGCGACGTCAGCGGCGCCGCGCTGGCGGCCGGCGCGCTCGCGACCGCGCAGACCGCGACGGGCACCACCCCGATCATCGTCGCCAGCACTGCGGCCGACGGGCCGCGCATCCGCCTTCTCGCCATCGTGACCACTCCCCAGCCTGCCGATATTCCGTTATACGGAATGTCATTCCGCAATTCAGGCTGATTGTCGCTCCGGCCCGGACGGCCGTCAAGGGCGCCCGGGCTGGTCCGGCCATCACGCCGCACCTAGGGTGGCAATCGTGACGCGCGCCGCGGCGGCCTCGCCGGCGGGGCCGTGCCCCGGCCGCCCCCGGCACGGGGTCAGCCACAGCGACCGGCAGCCATCCGGGCTGGGAACCAGGAGCGCAGATGAAGACCAGGGCCGCAATACTCCGCGGGGTGGGGCAGGACTTCGAGGTCACCGAGATCGACCTGGACGGGCCGAAGGCCGGCGAGGTGCTGATCCGCTACGTGGCCGCCGGGCTGTGCCACTCCGACGAGCACCTGCGGCACGGCGACATCGCCCCGCGGTTCCCGTTGGTCGGCGGCCACGAAGGCGCCGGGATCATCGAGGAGGTCGGGCCCGGGGTCACCCGGCTGAAGCCGGGCGATCACGTCATCTGCTCGTTCCTGCCGGTCTGCGGCCATTGCCGGTGGTGTTCGACCGGCAAGTCGAACCTGTGCGACATGGGAGCCGCGATCCTGGACGGGGTACTGCCCGACGGCACCTACCGGTTCCACGAGAACGGCGAGGACATCGGCGGGATGTGCATGCTCGGCACGTTCTCCGAGCGCGCCACCATCTCGGAGAACTCGGCCATCAAGGTGGACGACGACCTGCCGCTGGACAAGGTCGTGCTGATCGGCTGCGGGGTGCCCACCGGCTTCGGCTCCGCGGTGCACGCCGCCCAGACCGAGCCCGGCGACACCATCGCCATCTACGGCGTCGGCGGCATCGGCATCAACGCCGTGCAGGGAGCCGCGCTGGCCGGCGCGCGCAACGTGGTGGCGATCGACCCGCTGGCCAGCAAGCGGGAGGCGGCCGAGCAGTTCGGCGCCACGCACAGCTGCGAGACCGCCGAGCAGGCCCGGGAACTGATTACCCAGCTGACCCGGGGGGTCGGTGCCGACAAGGCCATCGTCACCGTCGGCGTCGTCACCGCCGAGGTCGTCACCAGCGCGTTCACCGCGATCCGCAAGGGCGGCACGGTGGTGGTGACCGGGCTGGCCGATCCGATGCAGAACACCATCCAGCTGTCCGGCGCGATCCTGACCCTGTTCGAGAAGCGCATCCAGGGCAGCCTGTTCGGCTCCGGCGACCCGTTTCACGACATCCCGCGGATGGTCGAGCTGTACCAGGCCGGCGACCTGAAGCTAGATGAGCTCATCACCGCGACCTACACGCTGGACCAGGTCAACCAGGGCTACCAGGATCTGCTGGACGGCAAGAACATCCGCGGTGTCATCCTGCACTCCGGTGCGTGACCGGCCCGCTCGCCCGGAGCCGGCCGAGCAACGTGGCCACCCGGACGTGCTCGGTCACGCGCTCACAGGGCTGCAACGCCGCGCGGATCTGCCCGGCGAAGTCGTCCCGCTGGTCCGGCGCGGGCAGCCGGCCTGCTGGCAGGGCCGAATAGACCCCGCCGGCGACCTGCTCGATACTCAGCTCGGCGTCGTAGTCGATGGCGGTGCTCACCACGTCGAACCCGGCGGCGGTCAGGGTGTCCCGGTATCGCCGCTGGCTGTCGGGGTCCGTGCCGCAGGGAAAGGTCAGCTCGGTGTCCAGCCAGTGCTCCAGGAAGCCGCGCAGGGCGCGTGACCAGCCGGTTTCCTGCAGCCACAGCGGCGTGCCGTTGGTCACCACCGCTATCCCGCCGCCGGCCCGCAGCAGCGGCCTGGCGGCCCGGAACAACTCACCGGGCCGCATCCAGTGCAGCGCCTGGCCGATGGTCACCGCTCCGGCCTGCCGGTCGCCGAGCAGCGCGCCGAGCGCCGGGATGTCGGTGTCGGATCCGACCACCCAGGTCACGTTGGCCAGGTCCTGCTCGCCCGCGGCGCGGCGGGCGCGGGCGAGCATGTCCGGCTCCGGGTCCACGCCGACCACGGCCCGGACCCGCCGGGCCAGCGGCAGGGTCAGCTGGCCGGTCCCGCAGCCCAGGTCGATCACCACGTCCCGGGCGGTCAAGCCGAAGGCATCCGCCAGCGCGTCGATGACGGCGGCCGGGTAGCCGTGCCGGTACCGGTGGTAGAACTCGGCCACCTCGCCGCGAAAGCCCAGGTCCATCCGTCCAGCGTGACAGCCGGGAGCGTCTGTGGCACCCTCATTCCGCTGTGGGCCCGGCCGGGGGCTCGGCCGGCGTGGGCTCGGCCGGCGCTGGGCTCGGCAGGCGTGGGCTCGACCCGGGACACTTCCCGGGCGGCGCGCCGCGGACCCGCGGCCGGCTACCCCACCTCGCGCAGCCGGCCGGTCGCCACGTCGAACACGAAGCCGCGGACCCGGTCGGTGTGCGGGATGAACGGGCTGGCCTTGATCCGCGCGACGGACTGCCGGACATCGACGTCCAGGTCGCCGAACGACTCCGCCGCCCACGACGGCTTGATCCCGGTCTCCTCCTGGATGCTGGCCTTGAAGTCGTCGTCGCTGAACGTAAGCATGCCGCAGTCGGTGTGGTGGATCAGGATGATCTCGCGGGTGCCGAGCAGGCGCTGGCTGATCGCCAGCGAGCGGATCGCGTCGTCGGTGACCACTCCCCCGGCGTTGCGGATGACGTGCGACTCGCCCTCGGCCAGCCCGAGGACGCCGTAGACGTTCAGCCTGGCGTCCATGCACGCGACCACCGCCGTGTTCTTGGCCGGCGGCATCGGCAGCGGGCCGCTGAAGCCCGCCGCGTAGCGCTCGTTGTTGGCGAGGTACTCGTCGGTGACGGACATGAGCAGATTCCTTTCCGGTTTCATGCAGGTTTCAGACACTGAGCAGGGTGACCACTCCGGCGCCCACCAGGGCGAACGCCCAGACCTTGTCGAGGTTGACCCACAGGCTGCGCAGCACGCCGAGGCCGAGCACCTCATAGATGACCAGAGCCGTGACGCCGCAGGTGATGATCATCGCGCCGATGTGCACGGCCATGGCCAGCAGGCCGACCGCCGCCGCGTGCAGCACGCCGTAGCGATGGATGTCGAGCGGGCTGACCCCGTCGTCCATCGAGAACGCGAAGACCGTCATCAGCATCAGGCCGGCCCCGTGCGCCGAGGACATGACGAACGACCAGCCCGCGAGCTGCCACCGGCTGAGCCGCATCCCGACCCAGCGGACGTGCTGCTTGCGCCGGACCGACCAGATGCCGAAGGCCAGCAGGATCACGCCGCCGGTCAGCACGATCGCCTTCGAGGCGAACAACGAGCTGGTGACGGTCAGGACCACGATCATGATGGCGATGGCGCCCTCGTGGCCGAGCGCGATGGGCGGCAGCGAGCGGAGCACCGCGCGCCTGCTCCGCTCCTGCAGCCCGAACGACACGGCGAACAGCCAGCCCATGCCGGGATCGATCCCGTGGAACACCCCGAGCAGGGCCAGCGCGGCCAGCTGACCCCAGGACACGTCAGCCGATCACGGATAGCAGTACGAGTCGCTGGACGCGTCGCCGCCCTGCAGCCTGACCTGGTGCACCCGGCGGCCGCGGAACGCGTCGCCCTCGGGGAAGAACCGCTCGTCGAACGCGATCCCCCCGCCCTCCTCCCCGTTCCCCTTCACGGCCACGTCGAGCTTGGCCATCCACGCGCCCACGCCATCGGGGTAGAACTGCTCGTCCCACGCGCCATACAGCGAGTTGGTGAAGTACACCCGCTGGCCGTCCCGGCTCACCTCGACCATCTGCGGGCCGCCGCGCAGCGGCTGATCCGGCCGCGCCGGGTGCGGGATCCGGCCGGTGATGCCGCCGATCCGGACCGAGCCGGTCTCCCGCGGGTGGAACGGGTCGGTGACGTCGAACTGCTTCAGCTCGCCGGTCCCCCAGCAGGACACGTACAGGAAGCGGTCGTCGACCGACAGGTCGATGTCGGTGACCAGCGGCGGCACCGCGCCGAAGCCCTGCAGCAGCGGAGGCAGCTGCTCGGCGGGCGCGGGCTCGGCCGGGATCGTGATGACCTTGGTCGCGGCCCAGCGCGCCTCGCCGGACTTCGCCGGGTCCTCGTGCCAGACCCAGATCGAGGCCGACAGGTCCTCCACGCTCACGACCACGCCGAGGAAGCCGTACTTCTTGGTGGGGTCGTGCGCCGGCCGCAGCTCGAGCGCCATCTGGTACTGGTCGCCCAGGTCCACGGTCTGCAGGTGCTTGCGCCTGCGCAGGTCCCAGAAGTGCAGCTGATGACCGTACTTGCGGCCGAGCAGCAGGTCAGGGACGATGCCGTCCTCGATCATCGACGGGGTGCCCCACTCCGACGTGACCGCGATGTCGTGCGCGATGTGCCACCACATGTCGTAGGCGAGGTACTGGTCGCCGCGGTCCACTTCCCACCGGCCGAGCACCTCGAACGAGGTGTGGTCTATCAGTGCCACCCCGCCCGGGCCGTCCTGCCCGTCGGCGCCGCCGAGGCAGGTGAGGTACAGGCCCTCCGGGCCGCAGTGCACGGTGTGCGGGCGCGAGTAGCCCGCGCGCTTGGCCAGCTCGGCGGACTCGAGCACCTTGACTACCTGGGGTGAGCCGGGCTGCTCCTTCGTGTCGAGGATGTAGACGCGCGAGGACCGTATGCCCGGGACCACGAGGTAGCGACGCCCGGTGTGCGGGTGCGGCGCGTACGGGCACAGCGCGCTCGAGCACATGTTCCAGCCGAAGTGGTGCAGTTCGTCGCCGGTGCCGGGCAGCTCGGTGAAGCCGGTCACCGAGCCGTAGCTGCCCGAGGACGGGTCAACGTCGACCACGGCCACCGCGTCCGGCTTGTCGGCCGGCCGGGCGAAGGCCGCCACGTAGGCGAGCTTCTCCGGCGGCGCCGCCGCAGCGTCGCGCGGCGACGGGTAGAACGTGGGGTCAGGCTTCCAGAAACTCATAGCACCCTCTCCTAACGCAGACGGCCGCCCGTATCACCAGTCCGGGCTCCTGGCCGATCCTGCCGCACGACCGCACCGGGCCCACCCGCCGGCCCTGCGGGTCGCCGATGCCACGATCATGATCCTGCCGAACGCACGCGAGGATGACAATGACACGACGCCCGCCTCGTCGACAGCTGGCCGTCGGCGCTGATCCGCGTTTTGCCAGGCTCGAATCTAGTTAATTCCGATTTGTAAAGTCAATTATACGGCGCGGTGCAGCGACGCGCCGCGCGGTAGTTCACTTGAGCCGGTTGATATGTCACTCTCCGCAGAGAGATCAAGAACGGCCGCCACGCGGCCGGGCGGAGGGGGCATGCGGTGAGGCACGTTATCGGCCTGCGAGGCGCCCGGGTGGCGGCCACGGCGGTGGCCGGCACGGTACTGACCGGCGTGCTGGCGACGGTGCTCGCCGCCGCGGCGGCCGTGCTGCCGTCCACGGCGGCGTCGGCGATGGTGATGCCACCCGGCCTCCCGCTCACCCAGACGGCGGTCCTCGCGCGGGCAGCGTCCTCCGGCTACCCGCCGCCCGGGCGCACGCTCAGGTACGGCATGCACGGCGCGGACGTCAGGCGGCTGCAGCGGCGGCTGGCGCAGCTCAGGTACTACCCCGGCCCGCGGGACGGCGGGTTCGGCATCGACACGCTCGAGGCCCTCTGGGCGTTCCAGGAAGTGCAGCGGATACCGGCCACCGGCCAGGTCGGCCCGCGCACGGCCTGGCGGCTCGGGCACCCCCGCTCTCCCCGGCCGCTGATCAGCCACGGCCCGCCGCTCCGGGTGGAGGTGGACCTGCGGCACGAGGTGCTCTACGTCTACCACCGGGGCCGGATCGTGCTGATCAGCCACGTCTCCTCCGGCGGCGGGTACTACTACTGCTCCGCGGGCTCCTGCTCCTACGCGATCACGCCGGCCGGCAACTTCCGCACCCAGTGGCGGGTGCAGGGCTGGCACGTCTCGCCGCTCGGGCTGCTGTACAACCCGGTGTTCTTCTACGGCGGCTACGCCATCCATGGCGATACCGACGTGCCCCTGCAGCCGGTCTCGCACGGATGCGTCCGGATTCCGATGGACGTGGCCAACATCTTCCCCGGCCTGGTCCCGCGCGACGGGATACCCGTCTACCTCCGGCGCTGAGACCTCGGGCGTGACGGAGGGCCCGCCAGGCTGGCGGACCCTCCGAAGCCGATGATCACCGGACCGGCGGCCGGGCGATGCCGGCCGGGCCTGCGGCGGCTCAGGCGGCAGGCCGGCTGGAGTACGTGCGTGCCGCGTGATCGGCGGCCAGCAGGCGCAGGCCCGCCTCGATCAGCGTGAAGCCGACACGGCTGCGCAGCCGGGGCGGTGCGCCGGCCTTGGCGACCCGGCCGCGGCGGGACGAGCGGCTGCGGCACCGGGCGACCTCGCGCCTGATGTCCTGCATGTGCTGTTCGACCTGGGC
Organism: uncultured Actinomycetes bacterium; assembly: GCA_963795575.1. Taxonomy (GTDB): domain Bacteria; phylum Actinomycetota; class Actinomycetes; order Streptosporangiales; family Streptosporangiaceae; genus PALSA-505. The sequence goes on from CAWCII010000002.1 coordinate 20,733, forward strand.
ATTCGTCGTTCCGAAGTTCATGATTCGTCACCTGTCGTGTCGTCGGTCTCGGTCGGGAGGCCGACCGGGAAGGAGAAGATCAGCAGCTCGACCGGCGCCGACCCGGGCGGCCGCCGCGACGGGTTGGTGATCCGGTCCCGGAACCGGAGCATGAGCTGGGAGTTCAGCTCCTCGTTGAGCTGCTCGAGTTCCTTGGCGGTGAGGTAGAAGAGGTATTCGCCGTCGCTGGCGGCCTTGCGCCACTGCCGCGGGTAGGTCGCCTTGGTCTCCGCCCAGGTCCGGTACCGATCGAGCTGGCGTTCCCGGATCAGGCGGCTCAGGGCCCCGGCGGCGACCTCGTACTCCGCGTCGTCGCTGGCCGAGGTGAAGTGCAGGCCGATCCAGGTCACGCCGCCACGGCCGGGCCCGGCCCTTGCCGCCGCCCGCCTCCTCGACGAACCCGTACTTCGCCAGCTGGCGCAGGTGGAACGAGCAGGTGGTCGGTGACTCGCCGATCTCCTCGCCCAGCTCGGTGGCCGTCATCGCATCCCCGAGGCTCAAGATCTCGAGCAGAGCGATCCGCACCGGGTGGGCCAGGGCGCGCATGGTCCGGGCATCGGTGATCTCCCGGACTCCCTGCTCGGCCGGGCGCTCCGCCGAGGACGGCTCCGGCGAGGGCGGCCCCGATCGGGTCTCATCAGTAGGCATGTCTCGAGAGTAAAGTCTCGAGAGAGATTGTCAAGAGAATACTCTCGAGACTGTTCTGCCGAGACATCGGGCCGTGTTCATGCCGGGCCCGCAGCGACGTGCCGATGAGCTCCGATCTCGGCGGCGTCCGGGCTTTCTGCGCGAGCTGGACGCGGACCCCATGCGGCTACCCGCGGCGGGGAGACTCGCCGGCCCGGTCCGGGTCAGCCCCACACCTCCGGCCCGGTCCGGGTCAGCCCCACACCTCCGGCCCGGTCCGGGTCAGCCCCACACCTCGGCCGCGGTCTCGACGACCAGGCGGAGCTTGGCGGCCTGCTCCTCGGGGGTCAGCTTGTTCCCCTCGACCGTGGAGGAAAAGCCGCACTGCGGCGACAGGCACAGCTGGTCCAGCGGGACGTACCCGGCGGCCTCGTCGATCCGGCGCTTGAGGGTGTCCTTGGACTCCAGCTCGCCCCGTTTCGTGGTCACCAGGCCGAGCACGACCATCTTGCCGGGAGGCACGAACCGCAGCGGCGCGAACCCGCCGGACCGCGCGTCGTCGTACTCCAGGAAGAAGCCGTCCACGTCCAGCTCGCCGAACAGCGCCTCGGCGACGAAGTCGTAGCCGCCCTCGGCGGCCCAGGAAGACTGGAAGTTGCCGCGGCACATGTGCGTGGTCACCGACAGCCCGGCGGGCCTGCCGGCGACCGCCGCGTTGATCTGGCGGATGTAGCGCAGGTGCAGGCGGTCGGCGTCCTCCCCGCGCTGGGCGATCACGGCACGCTGGGCCGGGTCGTTCAGGTAGGCCAGGCTGGTGTCGTCGAACTGCAGGTAGCGGCAGCCGAGCGCGGCCACCCGGCGGACCTGCTCGGCGTAGGCGGCCGACAGGTCCGACCAGAACTCCTCGATGTCGGGGTACACGCCGGGGTCGATCGAGGCCGGGCCGCCGCGGTAGTGCACCATGCTCGGCGACGGGACCGTCAGCTTAGGCGTCGCCTGCCCCGCCACCGACTGCAGGTAGCCGAAGTCCGCCCCGAAGATCGTCTCGTCCAGCCGGATCTTGCCGTCGATGCGGAGGGCGGCGGGGGTGAACTCGATGGTCCCGGAGGGATTGCGGAACCGGACCGCTAGCTGGCCCGGCGCCTTGCTCACGCCGCCCAGCTGGTAGATGAAGTCCATGTGCCAGGAGGCCCGGCGGAACTCGCCGTCGGTGGCCGACCGCAGCCCGGCCTCCCGCTGCATCGCGACCACGCCGGCGATCGCCTCATCCTCGGCCGCGCGCAGACCGGCGGCGGTGATCTGGCCCGAGGCGAAGTCGTCCCGGGCACGCCGCAGCCGCTGCGGCCGGAGCAGGCTGCCGACATGGTCGGCCCGGAAGGGAGGGATGTCACGAGCGGTCATGGTTCCCCTCCTATCATGACCGCGCCCGGGCCGCCGGGTCAGGGAAAGTTTCCGCCCGGGTGTATCAGGCGGCCGGAAAACCCCTCTGGGTATGTGTGGGATGCGGTTTAGCATGCGTGCAGGGCTAGCACCAGCATGGCGGCGAGGGACACCCATGCGTGACGATTCGGCGGTCAGCGACCTGGTCGGCCGTGCTCGTGACGGCGATCAGCACGCCTGGAATGAACTGGTAGAGCGGTACGCCCCGCTGGTGTGGTCCATCTGCAATCGCTGCCGGCTGCAGCCGGCCGGACATCGACGACGTCGCGCAGACCGTGTGGCTGCTGCTCGTCGAGCGGCTCGGGAACATCCGGCAGCCTGCCGCGCTGCCCGGATGGCTGGCCACCACCACGCAGCGGGAATGCCTGCGCGTTCTGAGGGCAGCAGGCAAGTATGACAGCTTCGGAACGCCGACGGAGGAGCGGATGTCACGCGACCAGCCCGCCGCGATGATCGAACAGGAAATCATCGAGGCGGAACTGCACGCCGCGCTGCGCACGGCGTTCGCCGAGCTGCCGCCGCGCTGCCAGCAGCTGCTGTCCATGCTCACGAGCGATCCCCCGCACTCCTACGCGGAAATCAGCGCTACCCTCCTGATACCCGTCGGCAGCATCGGGCCGCAGCGGGCCCGCTGCCTGGACAGGCTGCGCCGCTCCCCCGCCCTCGCCGCCTTCAGCGACGTCGCGATCGAAGGCGGCGTGGCCAGCGGGGTCAGGGCCGGCAAGACGGGAGGTGCACGGCGTGCCTGACATCTGGGACGACGAACAACTCCTCGCCGTGCTCAGGGAGGCACTGGACGCTGATGAAGCCGTCCCGCCCGAATTCGTCGAGCTCGGCAAGAACGCCTTCGCCTGGCACAACATCGACGCCGAGCTGGCCCAGCTGACCTACGACTCCACCCGCGAGCTGGCCGTCCCGGCCACCCGCGCCGAGACCGCGTCGATCCGCGCCCTGACCTTCACCTCGGAGCAGCTGACCATCGAGCTTGAGGTTGGCGAGGACTCGATCCTCGGTCAGGTCATTCCCGCCCAGGGCGGGACGATCGAGATCGAGGACCGGGCCGGCGCGGCCGCCACGGTACCGGTGGACGAAGTGGGCTGCTTCCTCATCCGCCCCATCCCGGACAGTCCTTTCCGGCTGCACTGCCGTTCCGCCGAAGGCTCTGACGTCCTGACCGGATGGATCACCCTCTAAACGGATACATCATCCTCTGAAGGCCAGTGGCCGGTAAGCGGAGTCTTTGGCTGCACGGCGCCCGAAGGACCCTCCTTACCGACCACTACCCTGCCGTTGGAATCACCCGTGCGGTCGCCAAGGAGGAACCGTGCAGCTGGCGGATGACTGGTCCCGGGTACTGCATGCGGAGGCCGCGTCGTATGCGCAGGTGGCGCTGGCCAACATCAGGCGCGAGTTCCCGTCCCGCGTCTGTCACACGATGAGCGCGCCGGGCGATTTCCCGTACCGGCCGAGGCTGCGCACGCCCGTCTTCTACGGCAGCTTCGACTGGCATTCGTGCGTGCAGATGCACTGGGTCCTGATCAGGCTGCTGCGGGTCGCGCCCGACGCCGTGCCCGCCAATGAGATCAGGGCCGCGGTGGGCACCCGTTTCGAGCGCATGGCGCTGGCCGTGGAGGAGGAGTTCATCGCCAGCCCGGACGGGCTCACGCAGGGCCCGTACGGCTGGGGCTGGGCGCTCACGCTGATCCAGGAGACGGCGAGCTGGGACGATCCGTACGGCCGGAAATGGGCGGCCGTCCTGGAGGAGCTGGGCAGCAAGATCGCCGCCCTGTTCCTCGACTGGCTGCCCGGGGCGGCCTACCCGGTGCGCCACGGGATGCACGCCAACAGCGCGTTCGGGCTGTCCCGGGCCCTGCCGTACGCGGCGGCCAGGGCCGGATCCGGGAACCCAGCCCTGCTGGATGCGATCACCGGCCAGGCGCACGCGTGGTTCGGCGAGGACATGCTCTACCCGGCCCAGCTGGAGCCGTCGGGCGGCGACTTCCTGTCGCCGGCGCTCACCGAAGCCGAGCTGATGGCCCGGGTCCTCCCGCCGTGCGAGTTCGCCGAGTGGCTCAGCATGTTCCTGCCCGGGATCGAGCGGGGCCGGCCTCGCTGTTCACCCCGGTGGTGCCGGATCCGGGCGACCGCGATTTCGCGCGCCTGCAGGCGCTCAGCGCGAGCCGGGCCTGGTGCTGGCGGCGGCTGGCCGAGGCGCTGCCCGACGGCGATGCCCGCATCGGCTCCGCCGTCCGGGCGGCTCGTGCCCACGCGCAGGTCGCCCTGCCGCATGTCGTGGGCGACGACTACGCGGTCGAGCACTGGCTCGCCGCCTATGCCGTGCTCATGCTGAGCTGAGCCGTGGCGACGCCACCCGGCGACGGAGAATTTGGACCGCGCGCAGGCGGCGGAGGCTGCGCCCAGCCGGGCGGGTGCGGCCCGCTCGTGTCCGGCCCCCGGAAGGGCGGGCTGAGTGTCACAATGTGCCAATGACGCGAAGTGACGAGCTGGTTCAGGCGCAGCCCCCCGAGGCCGGTCACGAGGAGCCTGAGGAGCCCGCGGAGCTGCTGGTCGAGGAGATCTCGATCGACGGCATGTGCGGCGTGTACTGACCGATGGCCGCCGAGCAGGCCACGGGCGCGCCATTCCGGCCCGATGCGGCCTACGAGAAGCACCCGCGGGTGGCCATCCGGCACGAGGACTTCGGCGGCCTGGCCTACCACTACGGTAACCGCCGCCTGGTGTTCCTGAAGTCCGCTGCGCTGGTGGACGTGGTAGAGGCGCTGGCCGAGTTCCCGACCGCGGCCGACGCGCTGGCCGCCCGGGTGCCCGCCGGCCAGGCGCCGGCGTGCGCGGCGGCGCTGCCCCGGCTGCTGGCCGCCGACGTGATCCGCGTCCGCTCCGCGGAGAGCTGAGCCGTGCAGGCTGCGACGGAGGGTGGTCCATGGCCACGGCGCTGACCGGCCGGCTCTCCCGCGGCCTGGCGGCACCGATCTGCCTGACCTGGGAGCTGACCTACGGCTGCAACCTGGCCTGCGTGCACTGCCTGAGCTCGTCCGGCCGCCGCGACCCGGCCGAGCTGACCGCCGGCGAGGCCCGCCGCGTCATCGACGAGCTGCACGACCTGCGGGTGTTCTACGTCAACATCGGCGGCGGCGAGCCGATGATCCGGCCGGACTTCTTCGACCTGATCGGCTACGCGACGCACCGCGGCGTGGGCGTGAAATTCTCCACGAACGGCACGATGCTGACGCCGGCCGCGGCCGGGCGGCTGGCCGGGATGGACTACGTGGACGTCCAGGTGAGCGTGGACGGCGCCGACGCGCAGACCAATGACGCGATCCGCGGGCCGGGTTCCTACGCGGCGGCGCGGCGGGCGATGGACAACCTGGCCGGGGCCGGCTTCGGCGCGTTCAAGATCTCCGTGGTGGTGACCCGGCACAACATCGCCCAGCTCGGCGAGCTGGAGGCGCTGGCCGCGTCCTACGGGGCTCAGCTGCGGCTGGCCCGGCTGCGGCCGTCCGGGCGGGGCGCGGACACCTGGGCCGCGCTGCATCCGACCCAGGACCAGCAGCGCACGCTGTACGCGTGGCTGAAGGCCCGGCCGGGCGTGCTCACCGGGGACTCGTTCTTTCACCTGTCCGCGCTCGGCCAGCCGCTGCCCGGGCTGAACCTGTGCGGGGCCGGCCGGGTGGTGTGCCTGATCGACCCGGTCGGCGACGTGTACGCCTGCCCGTTCGTGCTGCACGAGCAGTTCCGGGCCGGCTCGGTCCGCGACGACGGCGGATTCACCGCAGTGTGGCGGGATTCCGCGCTGTTCACCGAGCTGCGCTCCCCCGCCAGCGCGGGCGCGTGCGCCTCGTGCGGCAGCTACGACGCCTGCCGCGGCGGGTGCATGGCCAGCAAGTTCTTCACCGGGCTGCCGCTCGACGGGCCGGATCCCGAGTGCGTCTACGGGCACGGCGAGACGGCACTGCAGGCGCAGCGGGCGCAGCCCCCGCCACATCCGGGCCCCGGTCATTCCAAGGGCGGGGCAGCGGGCCGGAGCAGCCGCCAGCCGGTGTTCGTCCCGCTCGGGCGGCGGGCGTGAGGCCGGCCGGCCTGACGACACCGGGCTAGCGGCCGGCGTGCTGTCCGGCGCGGCCGGCCGGGCCGAGCTGGAGCGGCCCGGGACGCCGGTCATCCTGGATACGATCGCGGACCTGCTTCCGCCGGTGGCTGCCGGCCGCTAGCGCTGGCGCCCGGAAGCCGGATATCAGGCGCCGAGAGCAAGGAAGGAGTGGCCGGTCGCTATCGCCACCGGGTCGCCTCTGGTCGCCTGGCGCGCGGCGAGAAGCGCCTCGGGCAGTGCCGCTCCGGTTCGCAGGCCGTCGTGCAGGGCCAGCATGAGCGGGACGGCAGCGGGGTCGTTGACCGGCACGACACTGGCCACGATGCCGACCGCGCCCAGCGGGACCAGGCTGCTCACCAGGCCCAGGAGCTCGTCGGCGCCCACGGCCGCGTCTACCCCGGAGTCGCAGCTGGACAGGATCAGCCGGTAAGGAGCCCGGCGCAGGCGCTCGAAGTCGTGGACGGTCAGCGGCCCGTCATCGAGTTGTACGGACGAGAACAGGGGATTGTCGGCCCGGAACGTGCCGTGGGCGGCGATATGGGCAAGCCACGCGCCGTCCAGGGCGCGCAGCACGCCCTCCGCCGTGGCGCTGCCCTGGCCCAGCATGACGGCGCCGGGGTACCACGGGCGCAGCCTGGCGACCTCCGCGCCGCCGGTGGCCAGCCGGGGTCCGGCCACCAGGGCGACCCGCCTCCGGGCCGGGGGGCTCTTCCGGCGGGCGCGCAGCCAGGTCGACGCGGACGGCGCCACGGACACGGGGCGGTCGCCCAGGGCCGGCATGAGCGACCAGGGCACGGCCCGGAGCCGGCCCGGCGGTATGACCACCACCGGGCCGTCCCCCAGTTCCGCCGCGGCCGGGCCGAGCAGCGAGGCCTGCAGCCCGGCGCCCCTGTGCGCGAGCACACTCTCGTCTCCCGGCCGCGGAACGCCATGCGCGATGCGGCGCAGTATGAACCGACTCATCTCGACCTGGTCCTCGGGAACGCCGCCGAGGGTATGCAGCCGCACCCGCCGGCTGGCGATGGTGATCACGAAGAGCACCCCGTCGACCTCGACGAGCTCGATCAGCGTGCTGTCGCCGAGCTCGTCGAAGAGTGCTCCGAGGTCGAACGCCCCGGCTTCCTGCACGCGGCGGCCCGGCGACCGCCGCGTGCGGGCCTGCACCGCCACTTCGAGCCGCCGCCGCTCACGCTCGAGGGCGTGCCGCCGCGAGGTGCCCACATCGTCGGCCTCCAGCAGCCGGGTCACGCTGCGCAGCGCGGCCAGCTCGGCCGCCAGTTCCCGGTCGTGCCGCAGCGGCGTGCTCCGTGGGGCCAGCGCGGTCGCCCGCCATCGCTCGCTCCACAGCAGCAGCCGCCGGGCGTCGCCGCGCCTGAGCGCGTCGCGCTGGGCCAGCAGGGCCAGCTCGGCGCCGTGTGCGGTGCCGTACGCGCGCAACTCGGTGGCCCCGAGCGTCCTCTGGTGCTCGTCGAGGGCGTCGAGCCCGCGGGCGCAGGCGGCACGGGTGGCCCGGGCGTTGCCTCGCGCGTCGGCCTGCAGCGCCCGGGCCAGCCAGGCCACGCTGCGGGTCAGCGGCGGCCTGCGGCGGCGGGATCTCGGCGGCATGCTCAAGATGCTGGCCCGCTTCGGCCGCGCGCCGCCGGCTCAGGGCCAGGCGGCCGGCCAGCAGGTGCGCTCGCATGGCCTCGCCTGAGCGGGACGCCTCGAGACGGCCGGCCGACCCGCTCGGCGTGCCGGAACAGCCGCGCGGAACGCTCACCGGCCGCGTACGCGGCCTGCACGAGGACGAGGTCGGCGCGCGCCGCCCAGACATCCCGGCCCTGCGCGCGGAACAGCCGGCGCGCCTGGCCGGCCCGCTCTTGCGCGCTGGCCAGGTTGCCCGCGGCCAGGGCGGCGGTGGCGGCAGCGAAGAGCAGCTCGGCCTTCTTGTAGGCGATCCCTCCCTCTGGAGGCAGCACGCTGAGCGCGGCATCGGCCTCCCGCGCCGCTTCTGCGGCCAGCCCGGCGGCCAGCAGCGCCGAGCAGCGGTCGATGGCGAGGTCGGGGATGGCCTCGCCCAGCGCGTCGTAGCGTTTCTCTGCCTCGTCGAAGTAGGCAAGCGCCTCGGGCAGGTCGCCGCGGCTCAGCGCGGCCAGTCCGAGGCTATGCCGGGCCTTGGCGTACTCGAGTTCCTGTCCATTAGCTGCGAACAGTGCTTCGGCACGAGTGAAATCCGCGCTCGCGCGCCCGGGGAGGCCGAGCGCGAGAAAGATCTCGGCTCGGTGAATAAGCGACCGTGCCTCCCACACCGTGTCGCCCGCCCGGCGGAAGTAAGGCAGAGCGCGGCACAAGTCCTGGTGTGCCTCGTGAAAGCGGCCCAGGTCCTTGAGGACGTTGGCACGCCGCATGAGCACGCGCCCGGCCGGGCCGCCGCGCGAGGCCTGCACCGCCCGGTCCAGCAGGGCCAGCCCCTGCTGGCTGCGGCCAGCCCAGGCGAGCGTGGCGCCGAGCGTGGCCTGCACGTCGACCTCTCGCTCGGGCAGTCCCGATGCCCGGGCCAGCCTGACTCCCTTCCTCAGCTCGGCGAGCGCTCCCGGGAGGTCGCCGCGGTCGCGCAGGACGATCCCGATGGCGTGATGCGCGAATGAGGCGTCGTATGCGCTGGGCCGACCGGCAAGCACGGAACGCGCGGCGAGCAAGGCGTCCTGCGGCCGGGACAGGGTGAGCGGCAGGAGCTGGGCCGGATCGGACGGCAGGTTTTCCGCGGCACGGCTCCCCGACGTCATGCGAATGATGCTAGACAGTTCCCGATACCAATCAAATGAGACGAGGTCGGCCATGTCGGTTAATGGCAACGGTGACGGCGAGGGTAACGGCAACGGTGCCGGCGAGCCGCGAAGCCGTCTCGAGGCACAGGTCAACCTGATCCTGCACGGCATCCCCGATGTCGAGGAGGGCCTGGAAGGCGCGGCAGCCTGGCCGCCCGACTGGGCAGGGCGTGGTGAAGTTGACTACCTCTACCGGGAGCGCGAAACCTTCTCGTCCGTGACGCAGACGTCGATCGCGTGCAGGGCCATTGTGCCCAGCGCGCCGGTCGGAGCACGACCACAACCTGCGCGGCCTGACCCGTCTCGAGTTCACCGACGAGGAAACCAGGAACATGGAGGAGGTCTGCGACAGCTGTTCGACCGGGCGCTCGGCGAGGGGGTGGCCACGCCGGACCACATCTTCTACCTCTGCCCCAGTAGCTGCTGTCCCGCCACCGAGCCGGAGCAGGTCCCGCCCGGCGCGCCAGCCCGACCCGGAAGTGTCGACGGAGCCGTGCGACGGCGACGGCGTCCTCGTGGCCGTCCTGGACAGCGGCTGGCTGCCGGACGCGGCGGCGGAGCATTCCTGGCTGGCCGGCGTCGATGGCGAGCCAGAGGATCCGATCGCCGGCAGCCCGCCCCGGATCCTGCCCTATGCGGGGCACGGGACCTTCGTGGCCGGCGTCGTACGGACCATGGCGCCCAGGGCCGACGTACAGGTGGCCAGGACATTCGTCAAGGTAGGCGCGAGCTATGAGTCCGACCTGGTCAAGGACGTAGCCGACGCGCTCAGGGGAGGCGCGGAGATCATCTCGCTCGACTTCGGCAGCAACACCAGGAAGGACATCGCCTCGCTGGGCTTCGACATCGTCGGGGAACTCCTGAGCAACTATCCGGGCGTCGCGCTGGTGGCGGCGGCCGGGAACGACGGGTCAAGGCGCAAGTTCTGGCCGGCGGCCTTCGGCTGGGCGGTGGGCGTGGGCGCGCTCAGCGCGAACTGGCGGAGCAGGGCGTACTTCACCGACTACGGGCCCTGGGTGGACGTCTACGCGCCGGGCGAGGGACTGGTCAACGCCTTCGCGACCGGGCCGTACCTGTGCACCGAGCCGCCGAACGTGGGCCAGTGGCGGAACTTCGACGGCATGGCCCGGTGGAGCGGCACGTCCTTCTCGACGCCGCTGGTCTCGGGACTGATCGCGGCCCGCATGTCGGACACCGGCGAGACCGGCCCGCAGGCCGCGGCGGCGCTGCTGGCCCGGGCCCGGGCGCAGGCCATACCGGGCGTGGGGCCGGTGCTGTTCCCCGGCCAGGCCTGCGACGACCGGCACGGTCACGGCGGTCACGATCACTGCCGCTGCTGCTGCGATTGCTGCCGGTGCGAACGCGGCCATGGCCACGGGCGCTCGGCCCACCGCTGCTGCTGATCCCTTGGGCTGTCGGGCGCGCTGACGTCATGGCCCAAGATGGGTGTCCTGGCTCGCTGTCAGCTGCCGCCGGCCGGCCTGATGCGGCGGCGCCTCCCCGGTGCCGGGCGCTGGCGGGTCCCCGCAGGGGCGTTCGGCCCGGCGGCTAGGAACGTGACCGCAGCGTCGCCACGCCGTCTCCGGTGAGCTCGCTGTCCATTGCCTTGCGCCCGGTCATGGCCATGACCAGGGCCAGGATGGGGCCCGCCACCCTGGGCCCGGTGCCGTGGGACCACTCGGTGTCGGTCGCCTCGAGGGCCAGGCCCGGCGATGCGCCGCTTGGTCCCGAGGATGAGGTTGGAGTTCTTGTAGAAGTCCGCCACCTGCACCACGGCGTCGGCCGGGTAGTCGTGCCGGATCCCGAGCGGCCCTCGGATGTCCTCGGCGTGGATGATCGTCTCGCCGAGCATGGTGTCAGCCGGTCCCGGCGGGTGCTTGCGGGAGTTCAGCACCGCCTCGAAGCGGGCCAGGGTGTCGGCCGGAGAACGGCCCTTCTCCGCCGCGATGTCCTTGGCCTGCAGCTTGGTGAAGCTGAAGCCCGAGCCGGCCATCTTGCCGAAGAACGTCGCGGGCGTGATCTTGGCCGTCGCGGTCATGTGGGCGAGCACGTCCCGCACCGTCCACTCGCTGCACAGCGAGAGCCGGGACCACTGGTCCTCGCCCAGCGCTCTCAGGTCGGTGGCGAGGGTCGTGCGCTCGGCCTTGATCACCGGCCAGATGTCTATCTTCGCCATCGGTCCTCCCCGCCCCGGTGCTCGGCTGACGGGCAAGAGCTTAGCGGGGTGTGCCCCCGGCGGCGGCCTCCTCCAGGGCCCGGGCGGTCAGGACCCGGGCCAGGTGCTCGCGGTAGCCGCGGCTGGCGTTGATGTCGTCGGGCGGCCGGGTCCCCTCGGCCGCCCGCGCGGCCGCCTCCCGCGGGCCGGCCCCGGCGGCCAGCGCCTGCTCCACGGCGGCGGCCCGCAGCGGCGTCTCGCCCATGTGGACCAGGGCCACCGAACGGCCCTGCACGGCGACGCCGACGATGGCCCAGTCGATCGCGCGCTTGGTGAACTTCTGGAACGACCAGCCGCGGCTGGCGGGCTTGGGGACGCGGATCTCGGTCAGCAGCTCGCCCGGCTCCAGCGCGGTCTCGAACAGGCTGCCGAAGAACTCCGTGGCCGCGATCTGGCGGCGGCCGGCCGGGCCGCGGGCGATCAGCGTCGCGTCCAGCGCGAGGACCACGGCGGGCAGGTCGGAGGCGGGGTCGGCGTGCGCCAGCGAGCCGCCGATCGTGCCGCGGTGCCGGACCTGCGGATCGCCGACCTGCCCGGCGGCCCGGGCGAGCAGCGGCAGCTCGCGGGCCAGCAGGCCGGAATGCTCCAGGTCGTGGTGGCGGGTCAGCGCGCCCACCGCCAGGTGGTCATTGCCGTCCCTGATGTAGCTGAGGTCGGCCAGCCGGCCGATGTCGATGATCACCTCGGGCGCGTGCCGGGCTGCCGGGTGCCCTGGGTTGTGTCCCGTGCCTCTTGGCGGGCTCTGCGTGCCGGCGCGCCTGCGACGCGACGGAGCGGTGATCCAGGCGGTCGTCGTCTGGGCGCCGATCCGCGCCGCTGAAGATCCACGGGACATGGCCTAATGTCGGTGACGTGCGGCCCGCGCCCGGGCCAGCCGTCCCGTTGTGCCGAGGAGGATCACGCCCGTGTGCGCCGACGGCCCCACTGCCCGCTTCGCTGGTGTTTACGCGGCCACCACCACCCCGTTCCGGGATGGCCGCGCCGAGGTCGATGAGTTCGCCGCCCACTGCGCCTGGCTCATCGACGCGGGCGTGGCCGGGCTGGTGCCCAACGGCTCGCTCGGCGAGTACGAGTCCCTGTCTGATTCCGAACGGGCGCAGCTCGTCCAGATGGCCATCTTCGCCTCGATGGGCCGGGTCCCGGTGGTTCCCGGCGTGTCCGGCAAGTCGGCGGCCGAAGCGTGCCGGTGGGCCGAGCAGGCGGCCGAGGCCGGGGCCGCGGCCGTGATGGCGCTGCCGCCGACCGCGCACAAGCCCACGCCCGACGAGGTGGTGAAGCATTTCGCGGAGATTGCCCGGGTGGGCCTGCCGGTCATCGCCTATAACAACCCGTTCTCGACCCGGGTGGACCTCACGCCGGGGCTGCTGGCGCGGCTGGCCGAGATCGAGCAGGTGCAGGCGGTGAAAGAATTCTCCCAGGACGCGCGCCGGGTGGCGCAGATCCGGGAGCAGGCGCCGCGGCTGGAGGTGATCTGCGGGTGCGACGACACCTTCGTGGAGGCCATGCTGCTCGGCGCGACCGGGTGGATCGCCGGCCTGGTCAACGCGCTGCCTGCGCAGTCGGTGCACCTGTACCGGCTGTGCGCGGCTGGCGAGTTCACGGCCGCCGCCAGCCTGTACCGGACCATGCTGCCCGTGCTGCGCTGGGACGCGGACCCGCGCTTCGTGCAGGCGATCAAGCTGGCGCAGGAGGAGGCCGGCCGGTACGGGGGGCCGGTCCGGCTGCCCCGGCTGCCGCTGCCGCCCGGCGAGGCGGACGAGGTACGGGCCGCCGCCCAGGCCGTGCTGAAGGCCACCGGCACCGACGCGTTGTGAGGCGGCACTGTGAGGCAGGCACTGTGAGGCAGGCACTGTGAGGCAGGCACTGTGAGGCAGGCACTGTGAGGCAGGCACTGTGAGGCAGGCACTGGTCCGGTCCGCCCTGGCCCGGCGAGCGCGGTGATGCAGGCACGGCGCGTGTTCGCCGCGGTGGACAGCCACACCGAGGGGATGCCCACCCGGGTGATCACCTCGGGCGCGGGCACGCTGCCCGGCGCGACGATGTTCGAGCGGATGCGCCACCTGGTGACCGAGCGGGATGACCTGCGGACCCTGCTCATGTACGAGCCGCGCGGGCACGCCGCGATGTCGGGCGCGATCCTGCAGCCGCCGGCCCGGCCGGACGCGGACGTCGGCGTGGTCTTCATCGAGGTCTCCGGCTGCCTGCCGATGTGCGGGCACGGGACCATCGGGACCGCCACCGTACTGGTGGAGACCGGGCTGGTGGAGGTGCGCGAGCCGGTCACGCAGATCCGGCTGGACACCCCGGCGGGGCTGGTCGAGGCCTCGGTGCAGGTGATTGAGGGCCGGGCCCGGTCGGTGACGATCCGGAACGTGGCCTCCTACCTGCATCTGCGCGACGCCGCGGTGCACGTACCGGGGCTGGGCGACCTGCTGGTCGATGTCGCGTTCGGGGGGAACTTCTACGCCCTGCTGCCGGCCGCGTCGGCCGGGCTGGAGGTGCGGCCCGCGCTGCACGACCGCCTGGTGACCACCGGGCTGGCGATCATGGACGCGGTCAGCGAGCAGCTCGAGTTCGCGCACCCGGAGAATCCGGAGATCAGCGAGTGCCGCCACGTGGTCTTCACCGAGCCTGCCGACGGGGCCCGGCCGGCCCGGGCCGCGGTGGCCATCCACCCCGGCTGGGTGGACCGGTCGCCGTGCGGCACCGGCACGTCGGCGCGGATGGCCCAGCTCGCGGCGCGCGGGGAACTCGGCCTGCACGAGGACTTCGTGCACGGGTCGATCATCGGGTCGACGTTCACCGGGCGGCTGGTGGACACGGCCACGGTGGGCGGCTTTCCCGCGGTGATCCCGACCGTGCGCGGCCGGGCCTGGGTCACCGGCCTGGCACACTACCTGCTCGACCCGGATGACCCGTTCCCGGCCGGATTCCTCATGGGAAGGTCCCCCCCGCCGGGCACCGGCTGACCATGGCCGGGCCGGCTAGCCGGCCACACGAGCCCTGCGCCTGCCTGACCCGGTCCGCGGAGTAGGCCCAGGCCTACCCGAGACTAGGTGCCACCCCATGGCGCGCCGAGCCGGGTACGGTCCACGATGGCCGTATGTGGATCCTCGTGAAAGCCGTGTGGAAGACCCTGGCCCGGGTGCTGCGCCATTTCGGCTGGGGCGGCCTGCTGCCGCTGGTGGCCGCGATGGGCATGGCGCTGTTCGGCGTGCAGCCGTGGACCCTGGCGCTGGTCGTGTTCGCGCTGATCGTGGCGGCCTGGTGGCCGGCTATAGCGGCCGACCTGGTACCGGTCACGATGCTGGTCGCGGGAATATGGGCACTGATGGCGGCCGCGATCGCCTCGGGTGTGGGCGTGAACTGGGCCGTGGCCGGCCGGGCAGTCACGTTCAGCGCTGCCCCCCAGGCTATCCTCAAAGCTCCGGGCCCCCAGAAAGAATGGAGCCAGCCGGCCCAGGCCCTTCCGACCCTCCGGGGCCCGCGAGCTGTGAGCGACATACCGCCCGTCAAGGGTCCCGGGTACGTGTTCTACGACGGCAAGGGACAGATCGTCCGGGAGAACTTCGTCGGGCCGAGCCGCAGCGCCCTTAATCTGGCCGGACCCGGCAGCCGATTCTCCCAGCTTCCCGCGGGCGTCCTCAAGCCTCCCGCGGGCGTCCTCAAGCCTCCCGCGGGCGTCCTCAGTCCTTCCGGGGGCGGCGGCCCCGCGCAAGTGCCCTTCCCCGGCGGCCCGCCGCAGGCCGTCGTGCACAGCGGCGGCTTGCTGCCAACCGGCCTGCTGGTCCCGCTCGCGCTGCTGCTGCTGGCCCTCGGCCTGTGGCTCACGCCGCGCACGATGGCCAGGCTGCGGGCCCGCATGCCCTGGCTGGTGCCGTACCTGCGGCGGTGGGCACTGGAGAACCGCTGGGGCGTTCTGCTCGTTCCCCTGGCCGCGTTCGGCCTGCTGGTGTTCGGCGTGCACCCGTGGACGGTCGCCGCGGTCATCGCCGCGGTGATCGCCGCGGTGCGGTGGCCGAAGGTAGCCGCTGACCTGGTGCCGGTCACGCTGGTGGGCGTCGCGGCCTACGGGTTCGCGATCGCGTTGAGCTGGCAGTCGCTGGCCACGGGACCGCACGGGGACGCGGTGAGGTACGGGGCCGTCCAGGTCAGCAGCCCGCAGATGGCCCTGCTGGCCGGGGCCGAGGCCAGCGTGCTCCTGGCGTTCGCCGCCTGGCTGACTCCCCGGACGATCGGCACGCACGCCCGGACGCTGCTGCATCCCGGGCCCGATCCCGAGCTGGCCGGCCGGGTCCAGCGGCTGACCGAGACCCGCGGCCACGCCATCGACGCCGCCACCTCCGAGCTGCGCCGGATCGAGCGGGACCTGCACGACGGCGCCCAGGCCCGCCTGATCGCGCTCGGCATGAACCTGCGCGCGGTGGAACGCATGCTCCCGGCCAGCCCGCACGCCGCGCTGGCTCTGGTCGCCGAGGCGCGGGAGACCTCGCTGCGGGCACTGAGCGACTTGCGTGACCTGGTCCGCGGCATCTATCCGCCGGTCCTGGCCGACCGCGGCCTCGGCCATGCGGTGGAGGCCCTGGGCCTGGACACGCCGCTTCCGGTCCGGGTGGACATCGACCTGCCCGGCCGGCCGACCGCGCCGGTCGAGTCGGCCTGCTACTTCGCGGTCGCCGAGGTCCTGGTCAACGCGGTCCGGCACTCCGCCGCGCAGCATGTCAACATCCGCATCCGGCACGACCGCGGCATCCTGCGGATCGACGTATGCGACGACGGTGTCGGCGGCGCGGACCCGGCCAAGGGCACCGGGCTGCTGGGGGTGGAGCGGCGGCTGGGTACCTTCGATGGCATCGTGGCCGTCAGCAGCCCGCCGGGCGGGCCCACCATGGTCGTCATGGAGGTGCCATGCGCGTTGTCGTCGCCGAGGATCTTTTCCTTCTGAGGGACGGCCTGGCCAGGCTGCTCGCGGCGTACGACTTCGAGATCGCGGCGGCGGTCGATACCGCGCCCGCCCTGCTGCGCGCGCTGCTGGAGGAGCGGCCGGACGTCGCGGTCGTGGACGTGCGGCTGCCGCCGTCGTTCGCCGACGACGGGCTGCGCGCGGCGCTGCAGGCCCGGCAGCAGGTGCCCGGCCTCCCGGTGCTGCTGCTGTCCCAGTACGTCGAGCAGCTCTACGCCCGCGAGCTGCTGGCCGACCAGGCCGGAGCGGTCGGCTACCTGCTCAAGGACCGGGTGTTCAACGACGACCAGTTCATCGACGCGGTCCGCGCGGTGGCCGGGGGCGGCACGGTCATGGACCCCGAGGTGGTGGCCAAGCTGCTCGGCCGCCGGTCCCGCGACGAGCCGATCACCCGGCTGTCCGCACGGGAGCAGGAAGTGCTGGAGCTGATGGCCGAGGGGCGCTCGAACACGGCGATCGCGCAGCGGCTGTTCGTCACCGAGAAGGCGGTGAGCAAGCACACCACCAGCATCTTCACCAAGCTCGGGCTGGCCGCCTGCCAGGACGACAACCGGCGGGTGCTGGCCGTCCTGGCCTACCTGAATTCCTGACCGGCCGGGCGCCCGGCCGCCGTGCCCGCGGCCCGCTGCTTGCCGTGTCATGATCCGCAGGCTACGAAGGACGGGTGACGACCGCCGCCGCCCCGCCCGCCACCGCGGACGCCGTGGTCATCGGCGCCGGGATGGTGGGCGCCGCCACCGCGGCATGCCTGGCGGCCACCGGGCGCCGGGTCTGCATGGTCAACCGCAGCGGCCCGCTCGGCGGGACGACCGCCGCGGGCGAGGGGAACATCCTGGTGTCGGACCACGTCCCCGGGCCCGGCCTGTCGCTGGCGCTGCGCAGCGTCCGGCTGTGGCGGCAGTTCGCCGCCGAGCAGGGTGCGGAGTTCGAGTTCGAGGCCAAGGGGGGCGTGGTCGTCGCGCATGATCCGGGTCAGCTCGCCGGGCTGCGGGACCAGGCCGGCCGGCAGCGGGCCGCCGGGGTCAACGTGACGGCCCTGGACGAGGCCGGGCTGCGGGAGGCGGAGCCGCGCCTCGCCCCGGGCCTGGCCGGCGGCGCCTTCTACCCGCAGGACTGCCAGGTCCAGCCGATGCGGGCGGCGATGGCCTACCTCGCCCGGGCCGGCCGGCGCGGCGGCCTTTCGGTAGCCCGCGCCGAAGCGATCCGGCTCGAGCCCGCCGCCGGGGGCGCGGCGCCGCGCCTGGTCACCGACCGCGGGCCGGTCGCCGCACCGGTCGTGGTCAACGCGGCCGGGCCGTGGGGCGGCGCGGTGGCCCGGCGGCTCGGCTCGGATCTGCCGGTGCGGCCGCGCCGCGGGCACATCCTGGTCACCGAGCCGCTGCCGCCACTGATCAGGCACAAGGTCTACGAGTGCGACTACGTGGCCGCGGTGGCCAGCGACACCGGCGCGCTGGCCTGCTCGGCGGTGGTGGAGTCCACGGCCAGCGGCACCGTGCTGATCGGGTCGAGCCGGGACTTCGGCGGCGGCCTGCCCGAACGGTCAGCCGGGCCGCGGGCCCCGGTCCGGGCCGGGCCGCCGGACGCGACGGTGCTGGCCGAGATCGCCCGCCGGGCCATCTCGATCTTCCCGTTCCTGCGCCGGGCCAACGTGATCCGCGCGTACACCGGGTACCGCCCGGCCTGCCGCGACCACCTGCCGGTGATCGGCCCGGACCCCTCGGTGCCCGGCCTGTACCACGCGACCGGGCACGAGGGCGCCGGCATCGGCCAGGCCCCGGCCACCGCGGAGCTCCTCACCGCGATCATCGACGGAACGCCCGCCGCGGTGGACCCGGCGCCGTTCTCCCCCGGCCGGTTCGCCTCGCCGCCGGCCAGGACCGGAGGCCGTCATGACCGGTGACCGGGTGCGGTTCAGCTTCGACGGCACGCCGATGGACGCGCCGCGCGGCATGACCATCGGCGGGGCGCTGCTGGCCAACGGCATCCGGTCCTGGCGGCTGACCCGGGCCGGGGGGCAGCCGCGCGGGGTGTTCTGCGCGATCGGCGCGTGCTTCGACTGCCTGGTGGACGTGGGCGGGGAACGCGCCGTGCGGGCCTGCCTGGTGCCGGTCAGGGACGGCGACGAGGTCCGCACCTCCGGCTCGCGCGGGGGGCCCGGATGAGCCCGCCGCCCGGCCCGGATGCGGCGGTGGTAGATGCGGGTCCGGCCGGCCTGGATGTGGCGGTGGTAGGTGCGGGCCCGGCTGGGCTGGCCGCCGCGCTGGCCGCGGCGAGCTTCGGCTGCACGGTCGCCCTCATCGACGCCAGCCCGGCCATCGGCGGCCAGATCTACCGGCAGAGCACGCTCGGCTCCCCCGGCGCGGGACCAGGGGCGCCGGGCGCCGGGCCGCTGCCGGCCCGGCTGCGCCGGGCCGCGCGGCACCCGCGCATCCGGCACCTGGCCGCGACCTCGGTATGGCATGCCGAGCGGCTGGACCTTCACCCCGGCCGGGCCAGCACCGGGCAGGACGCCGCGGCCGGGCGAGACGCCGCGCCGCAACGGGACGCCGCGAGCCAGGTAACCGCAGTGCGGCCAGACGCTGCCAGGCGCGCCCCGGCCGGGCGCCAGACGAGCGCGGACGAGAGCCACGAGACGCCGCCAGACGAGACGCCGGACCGCCCGGACGCCAGGCGCCGGGCCAGGCCGCGGGTTCGTACTGCGGCTGACCGGGGCAGCCGGCCAGGCCCGGCGGGGCCGCGCCCGCCGCGCTGCGCGCACGTTCGGTGGTGGTGGCGACCGGGGCGACCGAGCTGGTGCTGCCCTTCCCGGGCTGGGATCTGCCCGGGGTAACCACCGCGGGAGCGGCCCAGGCGCTGCTGAAGAGCCAGGGCGTGACCGCGGGCGGCCGGGTCATCGTCGCCGGATCCGGGCCGCTGCTGCTGCCGGCGGCGGCCGGGCTCGCCGGGGCCGGGGTGCGGGTGCTGGCCGTCCTGGAGGCGACCGCGGCCCGGGCCGGCACCCGGCACGCGGCCCGGCTGGCCGGCCATCCCGGCAAGCTGCGGGAGGCCGCGGGCTACGCCGCGGCCCTGGCCCGGCACCGGGTGCCGGTCCGGACCGGGCACGCCGTCGTCGGCGTGCCACGGCGCGGGACGGGTGGAACGGGCCACGATCGCCCGGCTGGACCGGGACTGGCGGCCGGTGCCCGGCTCGCAGCGCGACGAGGCCGTGGACGCGCTGCACGTGAGCTTCGGCTTCTGCCCGGCGCTGGACCTGGCCCGCCTGCTGGGCTGCGCCGACGCGCCGCACCCGGCGCGGCCCGCGGCGGCGGTGACGCACGACGCCGACCTGGCGACCTCGGTGCCAGGGGTGTTCGCCGCCGGCGAGGTCACCGGGATCGGCGGGGCGGAGGTGGCCGAGCTCGAGGGTTACCTGGCCGGGGCGTCGGCCGCGCGCTACCTGGGCCGGCTCCATCCGGCCGCCTACGCCGCGCGGACCCGCGTGCTGCGGGCGAGACTGCGGCCCGCCCGGCGGTTCGCCGCGCTGCTCGACGACGCCTACCCGCTGCGGCCCGGCTGGCTGGACTGGCCCGAGCCCGGCACCATCGCGTGCCGCTGCGAGGAGACCCGGTGGGCGCAGCTCGGCCAGGCGGTGGCGGCCGGGGCGACGGACCTGCGCGCGGTGAAGGGGCTCACCCGGTGCGGCATGGGCTACTGCCAGGGCCGGATCTGCGGCCCGGCCGTGCAGTACGCCGTGGCGGCGGCGGCCGGAAGGCCGCTGGCTGACGTCGGTGACCTGCACTCCCGGCCGGTGCTCACTCCGGTGCCGCTCGGCCTGATAGCCGACGCGACCTGAGCGCCGTGCCGGCGGGCGGAAGGCGGACGCCGGAGCCGCACCGGTTCCCCCGGCTTGGCCGGAGCCACGTCAGGTCTCCGGCTCGGCCGGAGCCATGTAGATGTCCGGCTAAACCGGAACACACCGGGTCTCCGGCTCAGCCGGCGGCGGTTCTCCGCCGAACGGTGCGGCGGGGGGCCGTACCCGGCGCGCGGGCTCATCCGGTGCTGGCCGCGAGGGCCAGCGGCAGCACCGCTGACGCGCCGGCCTCGCGGAGCAGCATGGCTCCGACGGTCATGGTCCAGCCGGTGTCGATCCGGTCGTCGGCCAGCAGTACCGGCCCGTCGAGCGCGGCGACCGCGTCGCGCACGGGCCCGGGGACGGTCAGCTCATGCCAGAGGGCACGGAGCCGCTGGGCGCTGTTGTGCTGGGCCGCCGGCCGTCCCGGCGGCGTCCCGCCGGCGTAGGAGAGCGCGCCGAGATACGGCATCCGGCCGATCCCGGCGATCTGGCGGCCCAGGCTCGCGACGAGCCGCGGGCGGGACCGGGACGGCAGGGTGATCACGCCGGCCGGCCGGGCGGCCCAGTCCCAGGCGGCCAGGACCTTGACGACCGCCTCGACGATGTCGCCGGGCACCTCACCGTCTGGCCCCCCGCCGCCGGGCGCCGCACCGCCGGGAGCGCCGCCGCCGGGCACCTCGGCGTCCGGCATCTCGCCGCCGGGCACCGCTCCACCGGGCACCGCACCACCGGGCACCGCACCACCGGGCACCTCACCGCCGGGCACCTCACCGCCGAACGCGCCGCCGCCGGGCATCTCGCCATCCGGCATCTCGCCGCCGGACGCCGCATCGCCGGGCGGGCCGGCCGCCAGCAGGGCGCGCAGCCGGGGACCCCAGCCCAGGTCGGTCAGCCGGGCCAGCGCCCGGCCCGGCTCGGCCGCCGCCCCGGCCGGGATCTTGCCCGAGACGTCGATGCCCAGCTCCGGCATCCCGGTCGGCCACATCTTGCGCGGCGTCACCTCCACCCCGGGGCGGAGCAGCCGCTCGCGCGCGGCCGCGGCCGTGTCCGGCGAGACCCGGTCCGGCCAGTACCGCTGCGTGCAGTTGTCGCACCGGCCGCAGCGGGCCGCGGCCGGGTCGTCCAGCTCGCGGCGCAGGTATTCCATCCGGCAGCCGGCCGGCCGCGATGTAGCCGAGCATCGCCTGCTGCTCGCGGGAGCGCTCGGCCGCCACCCGCGCGTACCGGTCAGCGTCGTAGGCCCAGTCACGCCCGGTCGCCGCCCAGCCGCCGCTGACCCGGCGGACCGCGCCGTCCACGTCCAGCACCTTGAGCATCATCTCCAGCCGGCCGCGGCTGAGATCGACCCTGGCCTCCAGCGCCGCGGTGGACAGCGGCCGGCCCGCCTCGCCGAGGACGGCGAGCGTACGGCGCACCACGGGCTCGGGAGGGAACGCCAGCGAGCCGAAGTAAGCCCAGATGCTGGCGTCCTCCCGGCCGGGCAGCAGGATCACCTCGGCCCGGTCCACGCCCCGCCCGGCCCGGCCGATCTGCTGGTAGTACGCGACCGGCGACGGCGGGGCCCCCAGGTGCACCACGAAGCCCAGATCGGGCTTGTCGAACCCCATGCCGAGGGCGCTGGTCGCGACCAGCGCCTTGAGCTTGTTCCCGAGCAGCGAATCCTCGGCCGCCGTCCGTTCGGAATGATCGGTCTTCCCGGTGTACGCGACGACGTCATGACCACGCTCGCGCAGGAAGGCCGCGGTGTCGTGCGCGGCCGCCACGGTCAGGGTGTAGATGATGCCCGAGCCCGGTAGGCCGCCGAGCTGCTCGGCCAGCCAGGCCAGGCGCTGCTGCGGGCCGGCCAGGCGGACGACCGCCAGGCGCAGGCTCTCGCGGTCCAGCGGGCCGCGCAGCACCAGCGCCTGCGGCTGGGTGCCCGCGCCGAGCTGGTCGGCGACGTCGCGGGTGACCCTGGCGTTCGCGGTCGCCGTGGTCGCCAGGACCGGAACCCCGGGCGGCAGCTCGTCCAGCAGGGTGCGCAGCCGCCGGTAGTCGGGCCGGAAGTCATGGCCCCAGTCGGAGATGCAGTGCGCCTCGTCCACCACCAGCATCCCGGCCGCGGCGGTCAGCTTGGGCAGCACCAGGTCGCGGAAGCCGGGGTTGTTCAGCCGTTCCGGGCTGACCAGCAGCACGTCCACCTCGCCCGCCGCTATCTCCGCGTACACCTCGTCCCACTGCCCGGGGTTGGCCGAGTTCACCGTGCGGGCGCGGATCCCGGCCCGGTCCGCCGCCTCGATCTGGTTGCGCATGAGGGCGAGCAGCGGGGAGATGATGACCGACGGCCCGGCGCCGCGGGCCCGCAGCAGCGCGGTCGCGGTGAAGTAGACGGCCGACTTGCCCCACCCGGTGCGCTGGACGACCAGGGCCCGGCGGTGCTGCTCGACCAGGGCACGGATCGCCGTCCACTGGTCCTCGCGCAGCCGCGCGCCCGGGCCGGCCAGCGCCCGCAGCCAGTGCTCAGCCTCCGCACGCAGCGGATCCGCCGCGGTTGCGGCGTCGCTTCCCGAGGCAGCGGTGCCGCGGCCCGGGGTCGCGGCACCGCTGTCCGGGATGAAGCCGGGATCATCGGTCATGCGGTCCTTCGTACCAGCAAAGGCCGACAGCGGCGTAGCCCACCCGGCGCCGGCCGGGGTGGCCGACCCCGGCGCCGGGGTGGCCGCCGGCGCCACCGGCGGCAGCCCGACGCTGTGGCTACGGCCTCAGGCCCGCCGCGCACAGCGCTGCTGCGGCACAGGCTGCTGCCAGGGCCGGGATCTGCGGGCCCGGCCGGGCCGTACGCCATGGCGGCGGCCGGGTGGCAGGCCCGGCGGGTGCTAGGCGGCCTCGTTTTCCGGCTTTCCCGGCTCGTCCGGGCCGTCCGGCGGACCGGCGGGCAGCGTGGCGCGCCGCTGGGATGGCCGCGAGGCTGTCCTGCAGCGCCTGCCAGGCGGTGCCGAGGCTGGCGCAGACGGGCAGGTCACCGCGGATGGTGCCGGGCGGATCGGCCTGGTCGCCCAGCGCGTGCAGGGCGGCGCGGCCGGCCTCGACGATCACCGGGTCGGCGGCCTCGATCGTGAGCCGCTCGCCGGTCACGTGGATGACCATCCGGCGTCGTCCGGCCTCTTCGGGCTGCTCGTCGCTGGTACCGGTGACGTCCACGCCGCGGAGCGCCTCCTTGGCCTGGTCAAGCTCGACGCCGAGGGCCGCGAGGACCCGGGCGGCGGCGGTGTCGGGATCACCCAGGGCGGCCAGCAGCAGGTGGTGCGAGCCGACCGGCTGGCAGCCCGGCCAGGCGGGCGGCCTCGCTGAGGGTGGCGTCCGCGGCCGGCGTGGCGTTCAGCACCGCCTGTCCCGGCCGGCCGACGCGCCGGACTCGCCGGGCTCGCCGGGGACGGCGGCGGCGCGGCGCCGCAGCCAGCGCCTGCCCCGGGTGGCCTCGGCACTGACCGCGGGCAGCAGGTCGAGCACGGCCGTCCGGATCGCCAGCAGATCGGCGTGCTGCCTCAGGACCTGGGCCGCCGACGCCGTCGCCTTCTCTGATCACGCCGAGCAGGATGTGCTCGGTGCCGATGTAGTTGTGGTGCAGTTGCAGCGCCTCACGGAGCGCAGAGCTCGAGCGTCTTCTTCGCCCGCGGGGTGAACGGGATGTGCCCGCTGGGCGCCGCGCTGCCGGTGCCGACGATGGCCGTGACCTCGTCGCCGGGTGCCGTCGAGTGACATCCCGAAGCCGGTGCAGGACGCCGGAACGCGAGTCCCGTCGGGCTCGCCGAGGAGCCCGAGCAGGAGGTGCTCGGTGCCGATGTAGTTGTGCTGCAGCCGCCGGGCCTCCTCCTGGGCCTGGACGACGACGTGCCGGGCGCGGCTGGTGAATCGCTCGAACATGAAGGTCAGCGTGCCAGATCTGGCTCAACCCTGTCAATACCATGCTATTAATAGGGTCAGGGTGAGACGACAAGACGGGAAGGCTGACCGTCAGTGGACTGGGAAGACCGGCTCGATGAGTGGGAGCTCGAACTCGAGCTGAACGCTCAGCTCGAGGGCTCCGACTGGGTGACGCTGGAACGGGCCGCGGCCGACACCGGGGTTTCCCGCGCGGCCCTGCGCAGCTGGTACCGGACCGGGCAGATCCCGTCCCGGCTGGTCGACGGCCCGCACGGGCCGCAGCGGCTGGTGCCGCTGGCGCCCGTCGCCGCCCGCGCCGAGGCCTCGCCGCGGCTGCGCCGCACCGCGGAACGGCGGCTGGCCGACCAGGCGCAGCTCGAGATACTGCGGCACCGGGTCGACCAGCTCGAACTCCGGCTGGCCGCGCTGGAAGGCCGGCCACCGGGCCAGGACATGCCCTAAGGCACCGGCTGGATGGTGGCGGCCCCGGCCGCGGCCAGGGCGGCGGCCAGATCCGGGGCGCCGCCCGTTCCGCCGGCCGCCTGGGTGGACGCGGCGGCGACGGCGCAGCCGAGGGCGGCCGCCTCGGGCAGGGCCAGGCCGCGCAGCAGCCCGGCGATCAGGCCCGCGTTGAAGCAGTCGCCCGCGCCGGTGGTGTCCTCCGGCGTGACCGGCGGCAGCCCGACGCTGTGCTGCCTGCCGCCCGCCACGCACAGCGCTCCGCGGGAACCGCGCTTGACGACGAGGCTGGACCCGGCCGCGGTCAGCACGCCGGCCGCCTCGGGCAGGGTGTCCCGGCCGGCGATCCGCAGCGCCTCCGCCTCGTTGGGGATCAGCAGGTCGGTCTGGGCGAGCACGGCCCGGAGCCGGCCACCGCCCCAATTCCCCGCCGGGTCCCAGTTCGTGTCCAGCGACGTGGTCACCCCGGCGGCGCGGGCCGCGGCGAGCAGCGCGGCCAGGCCGGGGCCGAGCGACGGCTCGATCAGGAAGTACGAACTCACGTGCAGGTGCCGGGCGGACGAGATCAGCGCCCCGGGCACGTCCGGCGCGGTCAGCGACGTGATCGCGCCGACGGCGGTCAGGATGGCCCGGTCCTCGCCCCGGACAGCGCCACGGTCATCCCGGTCGGCACACCGGCCCGCCTGGCCACCGCCGCGACGTCAACTCCCTCGGCTTCCAGCTGGCCGAGCATGAAGCGGCCGGCCTGATCGTCGCCCACCGCGGCGACCAGGGCCACGCGCAGCCCGAGCCGCGCGGCCGCCACGGCCGTGATCGCCGCGGATCCGCCGATCACCAGGGACATGCGGTGGACGAGCTTCTCCTGCTGGCCGAATTCGGGGGTCACGTCGCGGCCGAGCACCAGCACGTCGGGGTTGCAGTCACCGACGACCACGAGGTCGGCGACCGCCGATGGCGAGCGGTCCTGCGTCACGCGTACCTCCCGGTGACCTCGCGCCGCCTTTCCGGAGACCGCGGACGCGCAGCAGTTCGCGTCCTTGTGCTCGGAATTAGCGAAATTAGGCCATTCAGCGAGCATTAGTCAACAACGTGTGCGCAGATCCTGAGCCTTCGGGCGGGCGGCCCGACGGGGTGGCGCCCGGGTCAGCCGGTGATCACCCTGGTGCCGGCCTCGGTGAACCTGGCCGCATCCGCCGCGGCGATCCCCGCGTCCGTAACCAGCACATCGACGTCCGAAGGGGCGCAGATCCGGGCGAACGCGCGGCGGCCGATCTTGGAGCTGTCGGCGACCACGACGACCTGGTCGGCCCGGTCGGCCATCAGCTTGTTGATGCTCGCCTCGCCCTCATGGTGCGCGGTGGCACCCGCGGCCGGGTCGATCCCGTCCACCCCCAGGATCGCGATGTCGAGGGTCACCTGGTCCAGCACCCCCGTGGCCAGCGGGCCGATCAGCTCGTAGGACTGCGGCCGGGCCACGCCGCCGGTGGTAACGATCTTGATGTGCTGGCGGACCGCCAGCTCGGTGGCGATGTTGAGCGCGTTGGTGACGACGGTGACCCCGGGCGACGCGGAGCCCGCATTCAGGTCGGCGCGGGTGGCCAGCGCGCGCGCCACCTCGGTCGTGGTCGTGCCGCCGTTGAGCCCGGCGATCTGGCCGGTCCGGACGAGGCCGGCCGCCGCGGCGGCGATGCGCTGCTTCTCCGAGGGATGGCGCTCGGTCTTGTATCGCAGCGGCAGGTCGTAGGTGACGCCCTGGGCTACGGCGCCGCCCCTGATCCGGGTGAGCATCTGCTGCCGGGCGAGCTCGTCGAAGTCCCGCCGGACCGTGGCCGCCGAGACGCCGAGCACCTGGGCCGCCCGCTCGACCTGCAGCTGGCCGTCCGCGGCGAGCAGCTCGAGCAGTTCATTCCAGCGGCTGTAGCGGCTCACCGGCTTCCCCCTGACTGGTGGCTGCTCCGTATGTGCGTGGAACGACGACCGGACGAGCCAGCCGAACGGCTGCCGCGGGCAGCAGAACCGCTGCTCCGGGCAGGTAGCCTCTCATGCCGCCCGCGCAATGAGCAATACAAATGCTTCGTCCGCGCGATTCTAGCTGTTAACATACGATTGGTTTTGCTAAATACCAAGCACAAACGAGCATAGCGAGGCCAGCGGGCCGGAGACATGAGGTACGCACGGGTGAACGCGAACGACGGGATGTCCAGCCCGGCCGGCCGCAGCACCGGCGACAGCGGCACTGGCGCCCGCCGCGGCGACAGCGGCGACATCAGCGCCGGCGATAGCGGCAGCCGCCACGACGCCGGCGGCACCGGTCAGGACCGCGCCAGTCACGGAGCCGCGCAGGCGGCAGCATCGAACCGGAAATCGCCACCCAGCCGGAATGCTGGCTGCGGGCCGCCGCGCTGGCCGCGGACGTAGCGGGGATACTGCCCGCCCGCGGCGAGCGGGTGGCGGTCGCGGGCTGCGGCACCTCGTGGTTCATGGCGCAGGCCTACGCGGCCGCGCGCGAGGCGGACGGCCAGGGCGAGACCGATGCGTTCGCCGCCTCCGAATTCCCCGCAGGCCGGCGGTATGACCGGATCCTGGCGCTGTCCCGGTCGGGCACCACCACCGAGATCGTCGACCTGCTCGCCCGGATCGGCCGGGCCGCTCCCACCGTCGCGATCACGGCGGACGCCGACACCCCGGTCGCGGCGGCCGCCGGGGCGGTCATCGAACTTGACTTCGCCGACGAGCGGTCTGTGGTTCAGACCCGGTTCGCCACCAGCGAGCTTGCCCTGCTCCGGGCCCACCTGGGCCAGGATCTCGGCCCGGCGGCCGAGGCCGCGCGGCACATCCTGGCCGAGCCGCTGGCCGGGCAATTGACCGGGGCCCGGCAGTTCACCTTCCTCGGCACCGGCTGGACCTGCGGGCTGGCCAGCGAGGCGGCGCTGAAGCTCAGGGAGGCGGCCGGGATGTGGACCGAAGCCTACCCGGCCATGGAGTACCGGCACGGTCCCATCGCCGTGACCGGCCCGGGCAGCGTGGTCTGGCTGTTCGGCCCGGCGCCCGAGGGGCTGGCCGGCGAAATCGCCGAGGCCGGCGGCCTGGCCTGGCAGAGCGAGGTAGATCCCATGGCCGAGCTGGTGCGGGTGCACCGGCTGGCGGCCGCGGCGGCCCGCGCCCGCGGGCTGGACCCCGACCAGCCGAGGAACCTGACCCGCTCGGTCATCCTCGACCCGGCCCGGCCGGCCTGAGCCGCGCACCGCCGCCATGAGCCGCCGCCCGGCCCGGGGCCAGGTCCTGGTGAACCGCCGGATCCTGGTGGTCGCGCTGAACCCGGCGCTCGACATCACCCATGAGCTGCCCGGGGTCGACTGGGCCGGGGTGAACCGGCCGACCGGAGTCAGCGCCCGGCCGGGCGGCAAGGGCGTCAACGTCGCCCGGACGCTGCACGCGCTCGGCGCCGAGGTGCTCGCCGGGCCTGGCCGGCGGCCTGACCGGCGACGCGGTCAGGTCCGCGCTCGCCGAGGCCGGCGTGCCCGCGGCCTTCACCGAGATCGCCGGCGAGACCCGGCGGACGTTCGCGGTCGTCGATTCGCTTCGCGGCCAGACGGCCCTGTTCAACGAGCCCGGCCCGGATGTCTCGGCGGCGGAGTACGCGGCGTTCCGCGCCCGGTACGCGGCCGGGCTGGCCCAGGCGGCGGCGGTCGTGCTCTCCGGGAGCCTGCCGCCCGGCCTGCCGCCGGACAGCTACGCCGAGCTGGCCGGCCTCGCGGCGGCCGCGAGCGTGCCCGCCGTGCTCGACGCGGACGGCCAGCCGCTGCGGCACGGCCTGGCGGCACGGCCCGCGGTCGTCAAGCCGAACCTGGCCGAGCTTTCCCGCGCGGTCGGCCGCCCGCTGAGCGGCGCGGACGGCACCGGCCGGGCGGCGATCGCGGCCGCGGCCGCCGAGCTCAGGGAGGCCGGAGCCGAGTCGGTCGTCGTCTCGCTCGGGGCCGGCGGGCTGCTGGCGGTCACGGCGACGGGGTATGGCAGGCCGCGCCGCCGGGCGAGGTCGCGGGGAACCCGACCGGGGCGGGTGACGCGGTGGTGGCGGGGCTGGCCCGCCAGCTGGTGCTCGGCCGCCCCTGGGCGGAACGTCTGCGGCACGCGGTCGCGCTCGGCTCCGCGGCCGTCGCGGCCCCGGTGGCCGGGGAGTTCCGCCAGGCCGACTACGAGCACGCCCTGGGCCAGGTCAGCATCATCAGGGTAGGGACGGGACTGATGCCGCTCACCGGACTGCAAACCGTGGTCACCGAGGCCAGCGCGGCCGGGCACGGCGCCGGGGCGTTCAATGTCATCGGCATCGAGCACGCCGAGGCGATCGTCGCGGGCGCCGAGGCGGCCGGCGCCCCGGTCGTGCTGCAGATCAGCGAGAACTGCGTGCGCTACCACGGGGCGCTGCGGCCGATCGGGCAGGCGTCGCTCGCGATCGCGGCCGCCGCGGCCGTGCCGGTCGCCGTCCACCTGGACCACGCCACCAGCGAGGAACTCGTCACCGAGGCGCGGCCGACTGGGGTTCGGCTCGGTCATGTACGACGCATCGACGCGCCCGTATGAGGAGAACGTCGCGGGCGACCGCCGGCGTCGCCGCCTGGTGCCACGACCGTGGGATGTGGATCGAGGCCGAGATCGGCGAGATCGGCGGCAAGGACGGCGCGCACGACCCTGGCACCAGGACCCGGCCGCGAGGAGGCGGCCGCCTACGCCGCCGCGACCGGCGTGGACGCGCTGGCGGTGGCGGTCGGCAGCTCGCATGCGATGCTCACCCGCGACGCCGTGCTCGACCTGGACCTGATCGGCCGGATTCATTCCGCGGTCGGGGTGCCCCTGGTCCTGCACGGCTCATCCGGCGTGCCGGACGCGATGCTCGCCGCCGCGGTCGCCGCCGGCCTCACGAAGATCAACATAGCGACGCAGCTGAACAAGGAGTTCACCGCGGCCATGCGGGCGTTCCTGGCCTCCGACGCCGTGGTCGTCGACCCGCGGCGCTATATAGCGGCGGGCCGGGACGCGATCGCCCGCGAGGTCACCCGGCTGCTCGGCGTCCTCGGAGCCGCCGTGAGCGGCCGGGGGTGACGGCCCGCGGCCACTGAAATAGCGGATCGCCCGCCGTGCCGCAGAAGCCGCCCTCGAGGGCAGGCTACTACAGCCCGCAGTCGAGCCCGGTCGCCGCCACCGACCGGACGAAGTAGCGCTGGGCCGCGAAGAAGATGATCAGCATCGGGATCAGGCTCATCACGTTGCCCGCCATCAGCAGCGTCCACTCGGTGGCGTGCGCGCTCTGGAAGGTGGCCAGGCCGAGCGGCAGCGTCATCTGGTTCGTCGAGTCGATGACGATCAGCGGCCACAGGAAGTTGTTCCACGAGTCGAGGAAGGTCAGCGCGGCCAGGGTGGCCAGGGCCGGCAGGGACAGCGGCAGCACGATCCGCCACAGCACGGTCAGCCGGTTCGCCCCGTCCACCCGCGCCGACTCCTCGTACTCGACCGGCAGCGTCTTGAAGAACTGCCGCAGGAAGAACACCCCGAAGGCGGTGGCCGCGTTGGGCAGGATCAGCGCCCCGATGTGATCGATCCCCACCCCCGCCAGCACGTTCACCCCGAGCCACTTGGTGATGAGGAACTGCGGGATCATCGTCACCTGGAACGGCACCATCAGCGTGGTCATGATCAGCACGAACAGGGCGGTCCGGCCGAAGAACCGCAGCCGGGCGAACGCGTAGCCGGCCAGCGAGCAGAACACCAGGTTGCACAGCACGGTGACCACCGCCACGATGGCGCTGTTCAGGAAGAACCGTCCGAACGGCGCCGTGTGTCAGCGCCTCGGGATAGTTGCCGAACCGCAGCACGTGCGGGATCAGGACCGGCGGGAAATGCAGCGCCTCGCCCGTCGTCTCCAGCGACGTCACGAGCATCCAGAGGAACGGGAAGATCAGGATCAGGCTCGCGGGCAGCAGCACGAAGTGCCAGGGGCTGAACGGAAGCCGGCGCCAGTTCCTGCGGGCGCCCGCGTGCGTCTGCGCGCTCATGACCGGTAATAGGTGAATCGCCGGCCGACCCGGAACTGGATCGCGGTGACCACCAGGATGATGAGGAACAGGAAGTAGGCGATGGCGGACGCGTAGCCGAAGTTGAAGTTCACGAACGCCTGCTCGTAGAGGTAGTACACGAGGACGGTGGTGGAGTTCAGCGGGCCGCCCTGGGTGCTCAGGTAGACCTCGTCGAACAGCTGCAGCGCGTTGATCGTCAGCCAGACGGCCAGGAACAGCGACGCCGGGCTGAGCAGCGGCAGCGTCACCCGCCGGAACGTGGCCCACGCGCCCGCGCCGTCGGTCGCCGCCGCGTCGATCAGGTGCTGCGGGATGCCCTGCAGCGCGGCCAGGTAGATCACCACGCAGAAGCCGGTCCAGCCCCAGACCGTCATGATGACGATCACGTACAGCGCCTGGGACGGCGAGTTGAGGAACTGCTGCTGCGGGATGCCCACCAGGTGGAACAGGTAGTTCACGATCCCGTAGGAGGGGTCGAACAGCCAGATGAAGACCAGCGCCTCGCTGATCGTGGAGATCGCCATCGTGGCGTAGGCGGCGGTCCGGTAGAAGTTGATGAACCGGATGCTCCGGTTCATGGCCACGGCCAGGAACAGGCCGACCACCATGCTGCCGGGGACGAACAGCGCCGTGTAGACCAGGGTGTGCCCGATGGCCTGGGCGACCACCGGATCGTGCAGCATCGGCCTGGTAGTTGTGCAGCCCGACGTAGGGCGTGCTCGGCGACAGCAGGTTGTTGCGCTGGAACGACATGACCGCCGACCAGACCACGGGCACCGCGCCGAACAGCAGGATGATCGCCACGCCCGGGCGTCACGAACGCCCAGCCGGTGAAGTGCTCGGAACTGGTGACCCGGGCCCGGGCGGCGGCCGCCGACCTCAGGCGCCTGCGGCCGAGCGAGGCCTAGCGGATGCGCGCCACGTTACTGGTTCGGGTTGGCGAGAATCTGGTTGACCTGCTGCGCGGCGCTGTGCAGCGCCGCCGCGGGCTGGCTCTTGCCGAGCAGCACCGACACGATCATGCTGCCGAGCACCTGGGAGATCTTCGGGTAGGTGGGAAGCTGCGGCCGGGCCTGCCGGACGTTGTTGAGGTTGTCGATGAAGGTGCCGACGCCGGGCAGGGCCTTGTTCATGTCCTGGAAGAACCCGGGCGCGTTCGCGACCGAGGCGCGGGTCGGGAGGTCCCCGGTGTGCAGGGAGAAGTACTTCACCTGGGCCGGGGCGGTGAGCCAGAGCAGGAACTTCTCGGCCGACTTGACCCGGGCCGAGCCGTTGTTGAAGATGACCCAGTTGTCCGGGCCGGAGATGGTCTGGTGGCCGCCGTTCGTGCCGGGGAACGACGGCATGACCTGCACGCCGTAGTGCACGTTCGGGAACGAGGACAGGTCCCAGGGACCGGTCACCAGCATCCCGATCTTGCCCGAGTTGAACAGGTTGGCGTAGGCCTGGTCGGTCGGGTCCAGGTACATCGAGTGGTCGCTGACCGCCATGGTCTGCAGCGTGGTCAGCGCCTTCAGCCCGGCCGGGGAGTCGAACGCGGCCTGCTTCTCGTCCGGGCTGAGGATCTTCCCGCCGGCCTCCCAGAGCAGCGCCTCCCAGTGCCACACGGTGTCCTCGCTGCCGGGGGTGACGTAGGCCGTGCCGTACTGCTTCTTGGCCGGGTTGGTCAGCTTCTTCGCGTCGGCGACGAACTGGTTCCAGGTCCAGTCCGGGCCGGGCGGCTGCAGGCCGGCCTGGCCGAACAGCGTCTTGTTGTAGACGACGGCCAGGTTGTCGACCAGGGCCGGGATGCCGATGACCCGGCCGTGCACGGTGGCCACGTCGCGCTCGCCCACCCAGAAGTCGTTCCAGTTGACGCCGGGCTGCTTCACCACGCTGTTCAGCGTCGTCACCTGCGGGATCTGGGCCACGTTGGGCGCCCAGGAGCCGTACAGGTAGGCGATGTCGGGCACGCTGCCGCCGCGCACGGCGGTCAGCACCTTCTGCAGCGAGTCGTCGTTGTTGACGTACAGGCTGGTGACGGTCTGGCCGGGGTTCTGCTTGTTGTACACGCTGAGCAGGTGCCCGAACGCCTTGCCCTCGGCGGCCGTGTACCCCTCCCAGATCGTGATCGACTTGCTGGTCCCGCCTGATCCGCTGCTCCCGGTGCCGCAGGCCGTCAGGCCGAGAGCCACCAGCGAGGATGCCAGGACCATGCTGAGCCGGTGCGTTCTCATCTGCCCTGCCTCCGCAGCCCGCGCTCGCGCGCACGACGGCCGCCGTCCCGGGCATCCGCCCTCGGAGAGCCGACGCGTCGACGACTCTTGCGCGAATCGTGAACGTTTCAGACATCATCGCGCGAACCTGCGGGCCGATGTCAAGCCGAACGCGTGCTTTGCCCCGAGAGGAAATGCCCGCTTTGCCGGGGATAGAGCGGCGCATGGCCCGGCCAGATCAGCGCAGAGTCGGGCGAGGTACCGCCAGGGCAGGGCGGCCGGCCGGCGGCCGGGGACGGGCCGGCCCGGCGGCCGGGAATCATCGCGCGGCGCCGCATCCTGCGCGGTCTTGCTCATAGCCGACTGGAATGGAACACTATCGATCTGTGATCAAGGTTGCGTTCATCGGCGCCGGCAGCATCGAGTTCACCCGCAACGTCGTCACCGATCTCTGCGGCTACCGCGAGTTCCGTTCTGACCTGCACCTCGCCCTGCACGACATCGACGCCGGGCGGCTCGCGCACGCCGACGCGCTGGCCCGCCGCATCGTCGCGCAGACCGCATGCGGCGCCACGGTGACGTCCTCGCCCGACCGGGCCGAGGTGCTGGCCGGCGCCCGCTACGTGATCAACGAGATCCAGGTGGGCGGGTATCCGGCGACCCAGCTGGACTTCGACGATCCCGGCCCGTTACGGCGTGCGGCAGACCATCGCGGACACGCTGGGCATCGGCGGCATCTTCCGCGGCCTGCGCACCATCCCGGTGGTGGTCGGTATCGGCCAGGACATGGCCGAGCTGTGCCCGGACGCCTACCTGCTCAACTACACCAACCCGATGGCCATGCTGCCCTGGGCGGTGTACGAGGGCACGCCGTTCCAGCGCGTGTTCGGGCTCTGCCACTCGGTCCGGGACACGCACGCCTTCCTGGCCGGGCTGGTCGGCCTCGACCCGGCCGAGGTGAGCTTCACCACCGCCGGGTTCAATCACCAGGCCTTCGTGCTCCGCTTCGAGCACGAGGGCCGGTCCCTCTACCCCCGGCTGGCCGAGATCATCGAAGGCTCGCCTGAGCTGCAGCGGCGCGTCCGGGTGGAGCTGTTCCGCCGGTTCGGCTACTTCCCCACCGAGTCCAGCGAGCACTCCGCCGAGTACCTGCCGTGGTTCATGCGGCACGACGACCAGATCCGGCAGTTCCGCATCTTCGTCGGCGACTACCTGGCCCGGTCCGAGGAGAACCTGCGCGAGCTGGAATCGCTGCGCCGCGATCTCGAGCAGGACAAGCCGCTCGACCTCGAGCCCACCGACGAGCTGGCCTCGCAGTTCATCTACGCGCTCGAGACCGGCACCGAGCGCGAGCTGTACGTGAACGTGCGCAACGACGGGCTGATCGACAGCCTGCCCGGGCAGTGCTGCGTCGAGGTCCCCTGCGACCTCGGCCCGGACGGCGCCCGGCCCCGGCCGGTCGGCGCGCTGCCCGCTCAGCTCGCCGCGCTCAACCGCACCTTCCTCAACGTCGTCGAGCTGACCGTCCGCGCGGTCCTCGACGGCCGCAAGGAGCACGTCTACCAGGCGGCGCTACTCGACCCGAATGCCGCGGCCACGCTGACCACCGCGCAGATCGTCGCGATGTGCGACGACCTGCTCGCGGCGCACCGGGCGCTGCTTCCCCCGGCGCTCACGCAGTAACTGCCTCCCCGCCCAGGAGAACCCGCCCTCCAGCCAGGTGGCCAGCTACTCGGCGAACAGCCGCGGCCGGGACCCCCGGTCCGGCGCCCCCGGTCCGGGCCCCAGGCCCCCGGTCAGCCAACCAGGTCGTCGAAGTCCCCGTCCTTGGCGCCGGCGATGAACGCCTCGATCTCGGCGTGGGTGTAGATCAGCGCGGGCCCGCCGGGATCGCTCGCATTGCGCATCGCGATCGAGCCGCCGGGCAGCATGGCCATCTCGACGCCGTCCTCCCGCGCGTCGCCGGGCCCGCTGACCTGCCAGTCGGCGTGGCCCAGGGTCGACGGCCGGCATCCCGTTGCGCACGTCCATCAGTGCCTCCGTTCGGGGGGACGATCGTAACATGCACGTGCATCCGCACGAGATGAAGCACCGCCCGAGCACGCACACGATGCGCGTACGCCCGGCGGGCCGTGACGGATGCGCAACGTGACCGGCGAGCCGGGCACCGGCGCGGGCCGGTCAGCGCGTGCTGGCCAGGCTGCCGCGGCTGACGTCCAGGCCGCCGGTGAACGCGTCCCACAGCGACGCGTACGTGCCGCCCGCGGCGAGCAGCTCGTCGTGGCTGCCGATCTCGGTGATCCGGCCCGCGTCCACCACGACGATGCGGCCGGCCCGGGCGGCGGTGGTCAGCCGGTGCGCCACCACCAGCGTGGTGCGCTGCGTGGTGAGCCTGCCGATCGCCCGCGTCACGGCGGCCTCGGACGCCAGGTCGAGCGCGGACGTCGCCTCGTCGAGCAGCAGGATCGCCGGATCCACCAGCTGGGCCCGGGCCAGGGCGATCAGCTGCCGCTGTCCCGCGGACAGGTTGCGGCCCCGCTCGCCGACCGGGTGCTGGTAGGCCTCGGGCAGCATCTCGATCATGTCGTGCGCTCCGACGGCACGGGCCGCCGCCTCTACCTCGGCGTCGGTGGCGTCCGGGCGGCCGTAGGCGATGGAGTCGGCGACGGTGCCGGAGAACAGGTAGGGCTCCTGCGGCACCACGCCCAGCTGGTGCCGGTAGCCGGCCAGATCGTACTCGCGGACGTCCACCCCGTCGACGAGCACCGCGCCGCCGGTCACGTCGTAGAACCGGGCCACGAGCTTGACCAGGGTCGACTTTCCCGCGCCGGTCTGGCCGACCAGCGCCACGGTCTCGCCGGGCTCGATGGTCAGGTTCACGTCGCGCACGGCCTCCCGCGGCGCCCCGTCGTAGCGGAAGCGGACGTCCCGCAGCTCGATGCGGCCGCGCAGCCGCCCCACCGGGCGCGGGTGCGCAGGCGGCGGCGTGCTGGTGGGGACCGCGAGCAGCTGCGAGATTCGGTGCAGCCCGACCACCGCCTGCTGGTAACCGTCGAACACCTGGGACATCTGCTGGACGGGCGCGAAGAACAGGTCGATGTAGAGCAGGTAGGCGATCAGCGCGCCCGCGGTCAGCACGCCGCTGCGCACCTGGCCGGTCGCGACCACCAGGACCAGGGCGCCGGCCACCGTGGACAGCGCCTGGACGAAGGGGAAGTACAGCGCGATGTAGCGCTGGGCCCGCAGCCTGCTCGTCCGGTAGGAGGCACTGCGCTCGGCGAACCTGGCCCGGTTGCGCTCCTCCCGGCGGTAGGCCTGGGTCACCCGCAGGCCGGCCACGTTCTCCTGCAGGTCGGCGTTGACCACGCTGACCTTCTCCCGGGCCTCGTTGTACGCCTTCGACGACTTGGCCCGGAAGACCACCGTGGCCGCGACGAGCAGCGGGATGATCGACAGCACGGCCAGGCCCAGCCTGAGGTTGATCACGAGCAGGGCCGCCATCACGCCGAAGAATGACAGCACCGAGCTGACCGTGGTGACCAGGCCGGTCTGCAGGAACGAGGACAGCGCGTCCACGTCGGTCGTCATCCGGGTCATGATCCGGCCGGACAGCTCCCGCTCGTAGAAGTCCAGGCCGAGCCGCTGCAGGTGCGCGAAGATCTTGACCCGCAGCGAGTACAGCAGCCGCTCGCCGTTGCGGCCGATGACCAT
This sequence comes from uncultured Actinomycetes bacterium, assembly GCA_963795575.1. Classification (GTDB taxonomy): domain Bacteria; phylum Actinomycetota; class Actinomycetes; order Streptosporangiales; family Streptosporangiaceae; genus PALSA-505. Next base: position 57,103 of record CAWCII010000002.1, read on the forward strand.
CGTCTCGGCGATGTTGACCGCCCAGTCGGCGAGCACGATGGCCAGGCCGGCCAGCGACACGAGCACGATCGCGTGGAACGTCTTGGTCTGCACGCCGTTGTCGATGCCGCCCCGGATCAGGGCGGGCAGGGCCAGCGTGGCCAGCGCGTCGAGGCCGTCCAGGATGAGGCCGGCCACCAGCGCGATGAGGAAGGGCCGTAGCAGCTTGCGCAGGGTGAACCGGGGCTCCGGCGCGCGGGCTTCGCGCCTGATCGACCCGCGGGAGGTCGTTCGCCGGCGGCAGCGCGTCCAGCCGGGCCAGCAGCTCCGGGGTCGGCGGCAGGCTGGCCAGCATGGTGTCCCAGTCACCGCCGCCGCCGCGGCGGCCGGCGGCCGGCAGCCTGGCCCGCCCGGCGGCCCGGCCGGCCCGCGCGGGAACGGCGGCCTGGCCGGGCGCCCCCGCGGCACCGCCGCCGGGCGCCCCCGCGCCGGCACCGCCGCCGGGCGCCCCCGCGGCACCGTCGCCGGGCGCTCCGGCGGCACCGTCGCCGGGCTCCCCGCGGCACCGTCGCCGGGCAGGCGGCACCCGCCGGCAGCACCGTCGCCGGACACTCTGGCGGCACCGTCGCCGGGCACCTCGGAACCGTCCCCGGGCCCGGCGTCGTCGTCCGGGCCGGCGAGCAGCAGCCGGTAGCGCGGGCACCGCTCCATCAGCTCCTCGTGACGGCCCACGTCGGTGACCCGGCCCTCGTGCAGGACGGCGATCCGGTCGGCGAGCTGCAGCGTAGACCGCCGGTGCGCGATGAGCAGCGTGGTCCGGCCGCGCATCACCCGGCGCAGGGTGTCGTGGATCTCCGCCTCGATCCGCGGATCGATCGAGGATGTGGCGTCGTCGAGCACCAGGATCCGGGGGTCGGTGATCAGGGCGCGGGCCAGCGCCACCCGCTGCCGCTGGCCGCCGGACAGGCTGAGCCCCTGCTCGCCGATGACCGTGTCATATCCCTGCGGCAGCTCGGCGATGAACTCCTCGGCCTCCGCGGCCCTGGCCGCGGCTATCACCTCGTCCATGGTGGCCTCGGGCCGGCCGTAGGCGATGTTGGCCCGCACCGTGTCGGAGAACAGGAAACTGTCTTCCATGACCAGGCCGATCGCCGCGCGGAGCGAGTCCAGCGTGACGTCCCTGACGTCGTGGCCGCCTATCCTCACCGCCCCCGCGCCCGCGTCGTAGAACCGCGGCAGCAGCAGCGCGACGGTGGACTTGCCCGAGCCCGACGCGCCGATCATGGCCAGCGTCTCGCCCGGCTCCGCGCGCAGCGACAGCCCGTTCAGCACCGGCTGGGACGCCCGGTACCCGAAGCGCACGTCGTCGAACTCCACCCCGGCCGCATCGGCGGGCAGCGCGGGCGCACCCGGCTTCTCGGTCATCAGCGGGCGCGAGTCGATCACCTCGAACACCCGGATCACGCTCGCCCGCGCCTCCTGGCCGAGCGTGATCAGGTAGGTCAGCATGCGCACCGGGCCGGCCATCTGGGCCAGGTAAGAGGAGAAGGCCAGGAAGGTGCCCAGGGTGATCGAGCCGTTGATCGCCAGCCAGCCGCCCAGGGCGAGCACGCCGATCTGGCCGAACGCGGGGATCGCCTGCAGCGCCGGGCTGTACCGGGCCATCAGCCGCACGGTCCGCACCCGGGAGGCGAACAGCCGCCTGCTGGCCTCCTCGAGCCGGTCGAGCTCCTGCTCCTCCTGGCCGAATCCCTTGACCACCCGCACGCCGGTGACCGCGGCCTCGACCACTCCCGCGACGGCACCGGACTGCTGCTGGGCGTGCCAGCTCGACGGGAACAGCCTGCGCCGGGAGGCCAGCGTGACGAAGTACAGCGCGGGGCCGACGAGCAGGGCCACGATGGTCAGCAGCGGCGACAGGAAGAGCATGATGACACCGGACGCCGCGAACAGCACCAGGTTGCCCGCGGTCACCGGGATCATGCTGAGCAGGCCCTGCACCATGTTGACGTCGGAGATCGAGCGGCTCACCACCTGGCCGGTGTGCAGCTCGTCCTGGCGCGCGCCGTCCAGCCGGGACAGCGAGCCGAGCAGCTCGGTGCGCAGGTCGTGCTGGACGTCGAGGGACACCCGGCTGCCGGTGTACCGCCGGACGTACACGGCGCCGAAGGTCAGCAGGGCCGCGACCACCAGCGCGATGGCCAGCGGCCAGATCGACTCGGTGTGGGTGACGATCACGTTGTCGATGATCTGCCGCTGGATCAGCGGGATCAGCGCGGTGACCAGGGCGGCCAGCAGCGAGGCGCCGAGCGCGACGAGCGTGTTCCTGCGGTACCGCCAGCAGTACCCTGCCAGCCGCCGCAGCCATCCCCGGCCCGCCTCCGCCGGGCGCGCCTTACCGATCCGTCGCATAGTTAGACACGCTAACAATCGGTCCGGACAGAAAATTTCCCGAACGCTGGCGGCCCGGACAGGACCGCGGATCGCAGCCAGCTCCGGGGCCGGTCCGGAAGCGCCCGGCGCGGCGGGCCGGTCACCCGCCCAGGCCCGTGCCGGCCGGGCGGAAGCAGCCAGCCCGGCCTGCCCCCCGCTCACCCGCCCAGGCCCAGGCCGGGCGGAAGCAGCCGAGCCCGGCCTACCCCTGCTCACCCCCCTGGCCCGGGCCGGGGCGGCCCGCACACGGGCGCCGGGCCGGGCGGCCGGGAAGCCTGTTACTCGATGTCAGACGCCGCGAGCAGGGCCTGGCTATGCCGGGTGCCTGGCGATCGTGGCCGTCGTCTCGACCGGCTCCGCCAGTGACTGGTAGACCACGCAGTACCGCCGGGTCAGGCCGAGCAGGGTGTCGAGCTGCCCGTCGCTGGCGCCGGTGTCGAGCTCGAAACCCAGGCGGATGGCCTTGAAACCGACCGGGGCGTCCTTGCTCACCCCCAGCGTCCCGCGGAAATCCAGGTCGCCCTCCGCGCGGACGGTCCCGCCGGCGACCGGGATGTCCAGCGAGGTCGCCACCGCGCGCAGCGTGACGCCCGCGCATGCGACCAGGGCCTCCAGCAGCATGTCGCCGGAGCAGGCCAGCGAGCCGTCGCCGCCGGTGGCCGGGTGCAGTCCCGCGACCGCGAGCGCCCGGCCGGTGGCCACCGAGCAGCTGATCTCCTCCTCGCCGAGCCGTCCCTGCGCCGTGAGGGTGACCAGCGCCTGCCGCGGGTCCTCGCGGTAGGCGTCCTTCAGGGGTTTCTGCGCGGCGCGCAGCGCATCGCCGTCCATGACCGCCCTTCCCGGCGCGGGGTGCCTTCCGCCCAGGATGCCATGCGCCCGCCGGGCACCCGTCACGGTGATGACAGCTGGCGGCAGCACGTGAGGCACGGCCTCGGCAGCGGCCGCCCGCAGAACGTCACGCAGAACGTCACGCAGGCTCAGGATGAGACGCGTCACGCAGGCTCAGGATGAGACGTCACGCAGGCTCAGGATGAGCGGGACCGGCACGACTGCAGGGCCGTCAACGGCTGCGGCCCGGTCTTGGCTGCGATCACCCTGAAGGACGGGGCTCGCCACCGTGAGCTTCCTGCAGCAGGTGAGGGCGGGCGGTGGCCGGTGGCCGCGGTCAGGCGGAGCGGGGCGCGGGGATGCCGCCGGGCGGGGCGGACCGCAGCAGCCACACCGGGTTGGACAGGCCGACCACGACTCCGGAGGCGTTGACGACCTGGCTGCGCACGAAGCTGTCCTCGCGGTTGTCGACCGGCTGGGTGATGCTGCCGCCGGCCAGCTCGGCGGCGGTGTAGCTGCCGATGACCTTGGTATTGGCCTGCGGGTCCGCGGTGCCCGCGTAGTCCACCCGGCCCTGCAGGATCTGCAGGTTGCCGCCCGCCGGTACCCCGTTAGCGCTGGCGGTGAGCTGGCGGGTGGCCACCCGGGAGACGCTGACCGAGCCCATCGGGGCCGAGCCGTCGGCCAGCAGGTCCAGGCTGCCCCGGTACTTCGACAGTGAGCCGCACCAGGCCCGGCCCGCGGCCAGCGCACCGAGCAGGTCGGCCTGCCCGGTGCTGGCGGCCCACGCCGAGGTGAACCAGTTGTTGACGATGCCCTGCCAGTCCTGGCCGTAGTGGTCGTCGTTGGCGCCGTTGCCGGTGAGGAAGACCGCGTTGCGGGACATGACGTCCCACAGCCCGACGTGGTGGGCCAGGTTGACTCCCTGGCGCAGGTTGTAGCCCACCTCCAGCAGGTCGGCGCCGAGCGCGGCCGGCGCACCCGCGGCCGGCAGGAGCTGGGCGGCGACTTGGGTGACCAGCTTGTGCTGCTGCGCGGCCGGCAGCTCGGGCGGGTCGTTGTAGCCGAACGGGTGGTTGTAGCTGACCAGGCCGCCGGCGGCGTGGATGTCCGGGATCACGGTGTTCTGCAGGTGGGCCCGGTAGGCCGACGCTGTCATGATCATCTTGCCGGGAACGGACACATTGCCGCCGAACCAGTTCAGGTGCGGCAGGAACGTGGACACCTCCAGCCCCTGCTGCTGGACCACGCCCCGGTACTTCGGGGCCAGTGCCGCTTCCATGGCGATCTGCTGGTCCAGGAACGTCTCGCCGCTCATCGTGCGGCTGAACCGGAGGTAGTCGAAGTACCCCTGGACGTGGTCCCCCGTGCTCACCGCGCTCAGGGTCAGGCCCCACAGTGCGAAGTCCCGGTAGTCCAGGTCGGGCCACAGGGCGGCGATGTCATCGCTGGGGTTAACGGTCACCGTGGCCCACTGGCTGCCTCCCGGAGGCGTTACCGGGATAATGATCACTCCGGCCAGCCCCTCGGCGGTGCGGCTCGCCTGCTTCCCGGCCGGCACGAACCGGTAGGACAGGGTGTAGTCCCCGGCACGCCGGCCACCGGACGCCTCATGGTAGGAAGTGGCGACCAGCAGCTCCAGGTGGCCATCGCTCCAGCCGCTGGCCAGCCGCACGTCGATGGTCAGCGACTGGCCGGTGAGGTTGCCCCGGTAGTTCCAGCCGGCCGGGTGGCAGTCTCGCGTAGTAGCCGAATTTCGCCGTCGCGCCCGTCGCGCTCCGGGCGGTCAGGTGCATGCTCCCGCCGGCCACCGGGTCATCGGGCGAACACGGATTGGTGACGATCCCGCCCCCCGTCCGCTCGCCACCGGGCCGCTTTCGGCGCTTCTCCCAGATCCAGGGTCCGTGCTGCCCGGGCGCTCCCCGCTCGTGCGTGAGGCTGGTGAAGTGAACCGTCTTCCGCCAGCCGGTCTGGTCCATGACGTAGTCGTGGTCGGTCCACCACAGCACGTCGACCGAGTTCGTCGCGGCCTGGAACAGCTGGCTGTCCATCGAGCCGTTCTGCTCGCTGAACGACGAGTGCACGTGCATCGCCATCGAGTAGGCGGACGTGCCGTCCGCCGCGGCGTCACGGGCCGCCGAGCGCAGCGACAGCCGCGGGAAACGCCCCCAGAACGCGGCCACGGCGGCCGCCCCGCCCGCCGCGTGCAGGAAACTCCGCCGGGACAGCCCGGACCGGCCGGACCGGCCGGCCGACGGCGGCCGGCCGCTGGCGGCGTGGTCGTCGCACACCGGCTACACCCCCGGCCGCACGCCGTGGTCAGCCCCGCGGGCCGCAGGCCGGCGAAGGGAAACGACACCGCCGCGCGGGCCCCGGTGAACGACACCGCCGCCGCGGGCCCGGCGAAACGACACCGCGGCGCGGGCCCCGGCGAAACGACACCGCCGCGCGGGCCTTGCTCGAGGATTTCATCCTGATCTCCAGGTGTCAGGCGGGGTACCGGCAGCCTACCGGCCGCTGGCGCGCAGGCGGGGCAGAACCTCGCCGGGTGGGTGGGCCAGGCCCGCCTGGGTGCCGCCCGGGCCCGGATCGGCGACGCTCTGGGATGACCCGCCAGCCGGCGCGGGAACGGTTCCGGGCGAGGACTATAGACTTCAAAAGCCGAGGCCAAGGCACGGAAATGCCAGAGGCGGACTTTCTCATGATTGCGCCCGCGGGGTTAACCGAGCCGGACGCGGGCATAAACGAGGCAAGGCCCCTCCATGCATGAGATGGAGGGGCCTTGCCCGGCCTGGAGCGCCGACCTGCCGATTGCTCGGCCTCTGGCGCTGACTCGACCGGCCGCCGGGGCCGGAAACCCGCCTGAAACACCGGTCTCCCGGTCTTTCCTGCGCTGCCGGGGTCTCCCCCGGCCGGTCCCCGTTTCCGGCGACAAGAGAATTTCTACTGCCTCCGGAAAGCCAGCACAAGAGGTTTCCCCGGACAATCTTAAGATTTTTTCTTTATCCACACGTCATCCACACGATCCCGCCGTTATCCCCCGCTCGCGGCGTTTTTCCACCGCATCATCCACAGCCGCCTCCACAAGCCGGGCGCGTGAATGAACCTGCAGCGGTCACGCCACCGCGTGCTCGAGGAAGGTCAGCGTGCCCCGGCCCGCATCAAGTTCGGCGGGCACGCCGAGCGGGACGGTGGGCTGCGGCGCGGTGTGGCCGAAGCCCAGGCCCCAGGCCACCGGCACGCCCAGCCCGCCCAGCCGGTCGGACATCACCTGGCGGACGCGCTCCGGCGCTCCGCAGCCGGTCCAGGTGCCGAGCGCGATCCCGGCCACGCCGTCCAGCGCGCCGGTGCGCAGCAACTGGGTGAGCATCCGGTCCAGCCGGTAGCACTCCTCGTTCACGTCCTCGAGCAGCAGGATGCACCCCGCGAACCCGCCGCCGGACGTCCTGGCCTGCCTGCCGTCCGGCGGTGCCGAGCCCGGCGGCCAGCATGCTCAGATTGCCGCCGGCGGTCAGCCCGTCGCCCGGCCCGGCACCAGCCATTCCGTCCCGTCCGAGGTCGAGCGTCCGCGCTCCGGGCCGTCCGGCTCGAACAGCGCCTGGCGCAGCGCCTCCTGCGCCTCGGGGAACGTCGGTGAACGACGTCGGCACCGATGTTCGGCGCGTGCAGGGTCGTCACGCCGAGCCGAGGGCGAACGCCTCGTGCAGCGCGGTGATGTCGCTGAACCCGGTGAAGATCTTCGGCGGTGCCGCGGCCATCGCCGCCCAGTCGAGCTGGTCGGCGATGCGCTGGGCGCCATAGCCGCCTCTGGCGCACAGCACGGCCTCGATCTCCGGGTCGAGCCAGGCGCGCTCCAGGTCAGCGGCGCGGCCTGCGTCGTTCCCGGCCAGGTAGGTCAGGTCCGGGATGGCTGGCCAGCGCGTTCGCGGCCACCTCGGACGTCGCAGGCCCCAGCCTGTCAGCACGCTCGCAGCCCTGGGCCACCAGACCGGCGTCGTTGCGGCTGCTCGGCGCCACCACGGCAACCCGGCTGCCCCGCCCGCAACCGGGCGGGCCGCAGCCTGCCGTGCGGCAGCCTGCCGTGCGGCAGCCGCAGTCCGGTGGTCATGTGCTCAAGCGTGAGCCGGGGGATGCCTGCGCGGGTCGAATCCCAGCATCTGGCCGAGGAAGGACAGCTCCGCCTCGAGCGCCGTGATGATCGTGTCCGGCCCTGCGAAAGCCGTGTTGCTCTCCGGCGAAGGTCAGGTAGGCGTGCGGGATGCCGCGCCCGTCTATCTTGGCGAGCCACCGCTCGCACTGCGATGGTGGGCAGATCACGTCCTCCAGGCCCTGCAGCAGCAGGAACGGCACCTCGATCTGGTCCGCCCGGTTGACCGGCGAGCGGTCGTGATAGACAGCGCTTCGCCGCTGGCCAGGGGCCGACCAGGCTCTCCAGGTACTGCGACTCGAAGTCATGCGTCTCCCCGGTCCGCCAGCCAGCCAGGTCCAGGATCGGGTAGGAGATGATCCCGCACCGGTAGACACGCTCGCCCGATGTCGAGCGAGCAGGCGGTGGTCCAGCCGCCGGCGCTGCCGCCGCGGATGGCCAGCCGGCCGGCGTCGGCGGTGCCCTCGGCGGCCAGCGCGAGGGCGACCTCGGCACAGTCGGCGGGGTCCACCACGCCCCAGTTGCGCACCAGCCGCTCCCGGTAGGCGCGGCCGTGCCCGGTGGAGCCGCCGTAGTTCACCTCGACGACGCCGATGCCGCGGCTGGTGAAGTACGCTGATCTCCAGGTCGTACACCATGGGCGACGCGGCTGGTCGGCCCGCCGTGCACGCAACACCACGTACGGCGGGGGCTCGCCGTCCGGGCCGGTGAAGGACGGGTTGCGCGGCGGGTACACGCTGGCGTAGATGTCCCGGCCGTCGGCGGCCCGGAACGTGCGGGCCTGCGGCTGCGGGCAGGTAGGCCGGGTCCACCGGGATCGGCGGACGGCTGGGCACGACGCGGCATGCCGCGGCCGGCCGGGGCTGGCCGAGCGACGATCTCGTAGGGCCGCTGCGGGCTCGGCCGGCCACCCCGGCGACCGCGGTGCCGGACGCGGCCAGGCCGGGGGCCCACTCGGTGTACGGCGAGCCGGTCTGCGCGCAGCACGCCGTCCGGTGTCCGAGGATGGACAGCCGGCTGCGTGCCGCGGCCGTGGATCGCCGCGATCGTCCCGTCGGCCAGCGGCGCGAACCAGCGCAGGCCGAGCTGCCACATCGCCCCGCCGAACTCCTCCTCCCGCGGGCACAGCGGCTCCGGCTGTCCCGCCGGTCAGCTCCAGCCGGTACAGGTTCCACCAGCCGTCCGGGTCGTTCAGGTAGACCAGGGTCCGCGGCCCGGCCCACTCCGCCTGCACGATCGCCTCGCCGGCGCCGCCCGCCACCACCTTCGCCTGGCCGGCCTCCCCGGCCGTCACCTCGGCCACGCACAGCACCGTCTCGTCCCACGGCATCGACGGGTGATCCCAGCCGATCCAGGACAGCCGCTCGCCGTCCGGGGACAGCCGGGGGCAGCACAGGAAGTGGTGGCTGGCGGCGAGTACCCGGATCCGCGCCGGGTCGCCGGCCGCGGAGCCGTCCAGCGGCACCGCGACGATGTCCCGGCGGACGTCGGTCGGCGCGGGCCCGGTCAGCGTCTCCCGCACGCACCAGGCCTCGTCGAGCTCCGGGTGGATGAACAGGTCGGCGAACCGCATGCCCGCGCTGAGCGCGGGGACCGGGCTGACCGGGCGCGGCGTGCTGTCCGCCGCGTCCGGTTCCAGCCGGTACAGCCGCTGGTCGGCCCAGTTCGCGAAACGACCACCGCCGGCGCCGGCGGCAGTCCGGCCGCGCCGCCCAGGGGTGGCCGCCGTACTCGATCACCCGGCTGCGGACGTACCACGGCGCGGCCAGCATCTCCTCGGCGGCCCCGGCACCGGCCCGGCCCGCCGCGCCGGGAGCCCGGCGCCGCATCAGCGTGACCCGCCCGCCCTCGTCCGGCCGGGATTCGGTCCACCACAGGTCACCGGCGACCCAGCCGAGCCAGCCGGGCCTGCTGGCCTCGCTGGCCACATCGGCCGCCGTGATCGGGGATGCCCAGGTGCCGTAGGGGGCCGATTGCGTCATCGGATCAGCTCGCGCCTTCCAGTAGTCGGTCCATCACCCGCACGCCGAAGTGCAGCGCGGAAACCGGGACGCGCTCGTCCACGCCGTGGAACATCGCGTGGTAGTCGTACCCGGGCGGCAGCGCGAGCGGCGTGAAGCCGTAGCCCGCGATGCCGAGCCGGGCGAAGTGCTTGGCGTCGGTCCCGCCGGCCATGCAGTAGGGCACGACCCGGGCCTGCGGGTCCTCGGCGAGCAGCGCGCCGGTCATCGCGGCCATCAGCGGGAACGTCCAGGGGCGCCTCCAGGGGAACCTCCGCGTGGGTAGTACTCCCAGTCGACGTCCGGGCCGGTCAGCTCGTTCATCGTGGCGCGTGAACTCCTCCTCGCCGCCGGGCAGCACCCGGCCGTCGACGTGGCCGACGGCCTCGCCGGGGATCACGTTGACCTTGTATCCCGCCTGCAGCATGGTCGGGTTGGCGCTGTTGCGCAGCACCGGGGCGACGAGCGCGCGGGCCGGGCCGAGCCGGGCCAGCAGCGCGTCCGGGATCGCGCCCCGGCGACCGGCGGCATCGAGGCCGAGCGCGTCCGCGATGGCCAGCAGGGCCGCCCGCACGGTCGGGATCAGCCGGGCCGGCCAGGAGTGCTCGCCGATCCTGGTGACGGCCGCGGCCAGGGCGGTGACCGCGTTGCGCGGGTTGGGCCGGGAGCCGTGCCCGGCGGTACCGCGCGCGGTCAGCTTCAGCCAGGCGGTGCCGCGCTCGGCCGACGCCGACCGGGTAGAGCCGCAGGCCGGGCGCCGCGTGGAAGGTGAACGCGCCGGACTCGCCGATTCCCTCGGTGCAGCCCTCGAACAGCCCGGGGTGCTCAGCGGCCAGCCATGCCGCGCCGTCGGCGGCCGTGTCCTCCTCGTCGGCGGTGAACGCGAGCACCACGTCGCGGGCGGGCCGGCGGCTGGTCGCGGGCCAGCTCGCGGGCCACGGCGACGAGCACCGCGACCGCGTTCTTCATGTCCACCGCACCGCGGCCCCACAGCACGCCATCGCGCACCTCGCCGGAGAACGGGTGCACGGACCAGTCGGCGGCCTCGGCGGGCACCACGTCCAGGTGGCCGTGCAGCAGCAGCGCGGGCCGGGCCGGATCGGCGCCCTCGATCCTGGCGACCACGTTCCCCCGGCCGGGGGCGCGCTCCAGCAGCACCGGGTCCAGGCCGGCCTCGGCCAGGGCGGCCGCCACGTACTCGGCGGCGGGCCGCTCGCGCGCGTCGCCGCCGCCCCGGTTGGTGGTGTCGATCCTGATCAGCTCGGAGGCCAGCCGCACCGCCTCGTCCTGCGCGGTCTGGTCAGCCATAAGCGTTCTCGACCGCCACCGAGATGAGCGTGGTGACCGCCTTGAAGCAGCGGATCATGTCCCACGCGGTTTCGCTGCGGTAGCCGACCGACCGCTCGCCGGTCCGCTGCACGGTGGGCACGACCGCGGCCGCCTGGGCCAGCTGGGCGGCGTCCACGTCCACCTCCACCCGGTAGCCGCCCGCCTCGGTGGCCGGCTTGCGGCGGCCGGCCAGCTTGACGGCGCCCGCGGCGGCCGCCCGGATGGCGGCCGCGGTGACGCCCGGCGCCCGGCACACCGCCGCGTACCTGGAGACCCAGTCCTTCACCGCGGAAGTCTGCGCCCGCGGCGCGTAGCCTGCCGCGTCCGCGCAGGTCACGTCGTCGCCGGTGACCAGGATGACCGGCACGCCGTACTCGGCGGCGACCAGCGCGTTCAGCCTGCCCTCGCTGGCCGGCTCGCCGTTCACCCGGACGCCGGTGATCGAGTTGGGCAGGTAGGTGTGGGCCAGCACGCCGTCCCGGCCGGCCCCGGCGTGGTAGCCGACGAAGGCCACCGCGGACACCTCAGGCTGCTGGATCCCCTCCACCATGCTCAGGTCCTTGTGCCGGCCGGTGAGCATCACCGCGCGCTCGTCGAGCTCCTCGAGCAGCAGGTTGCGCATGGTCGCGTGCGCCTCGTTGACCAGGACCTCCTCGGCGCCGCCGTCGAAGAAGCCGGCGATGGCCGCGTTGACGTCCGAGGTGAACATGCGCCGGCAGCGCTGCCACGGCTCGGTTCCCGGTTCCACGTCGGCGGGCCAGGTGACCCCGGTGGCACCCTCCATGTCCGCCGAGATGAGAATCTTCATGCCAGCCAGTGTGGCAGCCGGCCGGAGCCGCCGCGCGCCGCGTTACCAGGCGGGGTTGCGCGGGTCGAGGTTCGGCGGCAGGTGCATCCCGCGCGGCCAGATGATGTACGCGACGCCGCCGGTGCCGTAGCCGGTGGTCCCGTTCTTCCGCTTCCAGTAGGTGCGCAGCCAGACGTTCTCGAACTGGCGGCGGTTGAAGACATGCCGGACGGTGTTGTCCGACGGGTTGGCCGGGTCGTTCACCACGACGTTGCCGGCCTTGGTGAAGCCGGTCACCGCCCACAGGTGGCCCGCGGTGCTGTAGTTCGCGCCGGTGACCTGCCCCTCGTCGAACGCCTGCGAGGTGATGACCGGGATGTCGTGCGCGACGAGATCCTCCAGGCCGGCCATGGACGGCAGCTGCACGATCTCGGCGTTCAGCCCGAAGTGCGAGGCGTAGGCGGCGTTGAACGGCCAGTTGCCGGTGCCCTGGTACAGGTAGTCGTACATGTACCGGGCCGCGTAGTCCACGCTCGGGTCCTGGTAGGCCGGGTTGATCCAGGCCATCTGCTTCGGTGTCGGGTGCTTGCCCCAGTACTCGTCCACCATCTCGTTGGAGGTCGGGCTGCACCAGGCCTCGCCGCCCCCGCCGTACTGGGTGTACTGGCCGTCGTGCACGTCCTGCGAGTACTCGGGCACGTTCAGCACGATGCCCCGCTTCGACGCGGGTCCCGGCTTGCTGGCCGGCACCGTCTGGCGGGCCGGGATGCGGGAGGCGAACGCGCCGACCTGCCAGATCCGCGGCGACACGTGCGTGCCGGGCAGCCGGAACAGGGTGATGCGCAGCCGGTAGGCGTGCAGCGAGTAGCCCTTGAAGCTGAAGAACGTGTCGGTCTCCACCAGGCCGTAGGGCTTGTCCACCGGGCTGACCGAGGTGCGGTCGATCTCGGTGTCGGAGTAGGCGTAGTTGCCCATGTCCAGCCACTTGGTCTTCTGGCCGTTCTGCATGGTGGCCTGCAGCTGGGTCCGCATCCAGGCGTCCTGCGGGACCTGCGCGTCCCAGGACGAGACCAGCTCGGTGGCGCCGAAGTCCAGCTTGTGCACCGGCGTGGTCCAGGTGCTGTACGCCCAGTTCTTGGTGTCCTTCTTGTACGGGTCGTGGTAGGCCATCGTCCCGGCCGGCTGGGAGATCACGATCCCGCCGTTGCTCCCCGGGATCACCCGGACCCCCTGCCGGCGCCGCTCTGGAAGGCCGCGTAGCCGCGCCAGGCGTGGAAGTTGACCCGCGGCGGCAGCGTGCTCCCCGCGGCGGAATGCACGGCCAGCGCGGCGGCCGGCCCGCCCGGGCGGGCCGATGATGCCGAACGGGCGGGGGCCGGGGTGCCGGTAACGCCGGCCGACGCCGGCGGGGCGCCCGCCGCGGCGAGCAATCCGGCCATGGTGCAGAACGACAGCAGCAGCGTGGGCAGAGTGCGGCGCATGGACGAATGCTGGCAGATCGCTCCCCTGGCCCGGAAGGGGTTTGGTCAATTTTCTCCGCAGATTCTGTGGACTTGTTATCGAGTGCCAGCCATACTGCGTCCGTGAGCCCCCGCACCGTTGGGAGCTGCCCGTGTTCGGCCAGCACCGATAGCCGGCCAGGCGGGGCCGGGCTCGGCGCGGCACCGATCGTGCGGGGCATCCGGGGCCCGGCCGGCTGTACGGTCGCGGGGTGAGGCCCTCGCGCTTCGTCGTGCAGCTGCACGACGCGACGACCCTGCACTTCGACCTGCGGATCCAGGACGGCGGGGTGCTGCGCTCGTGGGCGGTTCCGCGCGGGCCGTCGCTGGACCCCGGCGTGCGCCGGCTGGCCGTTCCGGTTGCCGATCACGCCCTGGCCGCGGGCGAGTTCGAGGGCGTGCACGAGGGCCAGGCCCGGGGCAGCGGGGCAGTGATCATCTGGGATGAGGGCGGCGCCGAGATCACCCGCAACGAGCCCGGGCACCTGTCGGTGGCGCTGCACGGCCGCAAGCTGGCGGGCCGGTTCGCCCTGACCCGCACCGGCGAGCGCCGGTGGATTTTGGTCAAGGGCCGCGACGAGCACGCCCGGCCGGGCTCGGACGTCGTGGCCGAGAGCCCGCGCAGCGTGCGCACCGGCCGGACCTGGCAGGAGCTGGCGGCCGGGCGGGCGGCGCAGCCGGAAGGCCGGCCGGTGACCGGCGCGGCGGTTAGCTGGCCTCGCCGTCCACGGTCAGCTTGACCCGGTCCGGGTAGAAGCACATGAGCCCGGTGATCTGCTCGGCCTGCGGGATCGGCGACTCGTAGCTCCAGACGAGATCGTCATGGACCTCGCCGCCCACCTCGGCCGACCAGTACGACGCCTGGCCCTTGAACGGGCAGGTGGTGTGGGTGCTGGTGGGCCGCAGCAGGTCGGTGCGGACGTCGTCGCGGGGGAGGTAGTAGCGGGTCGGCAGTCCCGTCTCGTCCAGCAGCACGGGGCGGTCCGACTCCGCGAGCTTCTCCCCGTTGAGGCTGACCTCGACGTGGACGCCGGCTTGCCTGGTGGTGATCGTATGTCCTGATGCCATGCTGGTGCCAACTCCCCGGCGGCCGCGCTGATTCCGGCGCCGGCCGGCGGGTTCCCGGTCACCAGCCCAGCTCGTCCAGCCGCGCGTCGCCGATGCCGAAATGGTGCGCGACCTCGTGGATCACCGTGCGGCGCACCTGATCGGCGACCTCCTGCTCGGTCCGGCAGATCGCGCAGATGGCCAGCCGGTAGATGGTGATCCGGTCCGGCAGTACCCCGGCGTACTGGGTGGTGCGGCTGGTCAGCGGGACGCCCTGGTAGAGGCCGAGGAGGCCGGGAGGGCCCGGGCCGTGCTCGACCGTGACGGCGACGTTGCGCATGAGCCGCCCGAGCTGATCGGGCAGGCCGTCCAGCGCCACGGCGACCATGTCCTCGAACCGCTCGGGCCCGACCTCGATCACGAGCTCACGGCCGGCCGGAGGGTCAGCTGGCCCGGCGGTAGGCGCGGACCGCGAGCGGCGCGAACACGACGAAGATTCCGGCCAGCCACGCGATGCTCTGCCACAGGCTGGGCTGGAGGTGGTACGGCTGGCCGAGGGCCAGCGAGCGCATCGCGTTGACGACCTGGGTGACCGGCTGGTGATTGGCGAAGGCCTGCAGCCAGCCGGGCATGGACGAGATCGGCACGAACGCCGAGCTGACGAACGTGAGCGGGAACAGCCAGATCAGCCCGAACGCCTGCACCGACTCCTCGTCCCCGATGGCCAGCCCGGTGAACGCGGCGATCATGCAGATGGCGATCCCGAACACCGTGGCGAGCACGACCATGCCCACCGCCGGCCCGAAACCGTTCAGGAACCGGAATCCGACCGCGTAGCCCACCGCGACGATGATCAGGATCGTGATCAGCATCCGCGCCGAGTCGGCCACCAGGCGGCCGGCCAGCACCGCCGAGCGTGCCATCGGCATCGAGCGCAGCCGGTCGATCACGCCCTTCTTCAGCTCCTGGGCCAGCGCGATCGCGGTGCCGAAGCACGCGAACGCCGCGGTCTGCGCGATGATCCCCGGCATCAGGAAGTTGACGTAGCCGCCCGGGGTGCTTACCGGGATCGCGCCGCCGAACACGTAGCGGAACAGCAGCACGAACATCACCGGCTGGATCACGGTGAACACGATGTAGGCGGGTACGCGCATCCAGACCAGCAGGTTGCGCCGGGTGATGGTGAGCGTGTCGGTCACCGCCCAGCGGGCCCGGGTGACCAGGCCGGGCGTGCCGCCGGGCACGGTGGCGGGGGCGGCTACCGCGGTCATGACCGTGCCTCCGCCGCGTCCCTGGCTTGCGCTGCGTCCTTGCGGCCGCCTCGCCGGCGGCCGCGACGGCGTCCGTCCGGCTGGTCTTCCTCTTCGGCGGCGTGCCCGGTCAGGGCGAGGAACACGTCGTCGAGCGACGGGCGGCGCAGCGCGAGCCCGTGCACCTGGACGCCGGCCGAGTCCAGCCCGCGCACCGCCTCGATCAGCGCGTCCGATCCGCGGCCGCCGACGCCCACGCTGACCACCCCGGTCTCCTTGTCGGCGTGCGGCTCGCCTTCGCCGACCGGCGCGATCGCCACGACCGCGTCGCCGACCCGGGACCGGTCCGGCACGGTGAACTCGATCACGTCCCCGCCGACCCGGCCCTTCAGCTCCTCGGCGGTGCCCGCGGCGATGACCAGTCCGTGGTCGATCACCACGATCTCGTCCGCCAGCTCGTCGGCCTCGTCGAGGTACTGGGTGGTGAGCAGCAGGGTCGTGCCGCGGGAGACCAGCGACCGGATGGTGTCCCACATCGCGAGCCTCGACCGCGGGTCCAGGCCGGTGGTGGGCTCGTCGAGGAACAGCACCTTGGGGTCGCCGACCAGGCTGGCCGCCAGGTCCAGCCGGCGCTGCATGCCGCCGGAGAAGTTCTTGGCCGCCCGGTCGGCGGCGTCGGCCAGGCCGAAGTGCTCCAGCAGCTCGGTGGCGCGGCTGCGGGCCCGTGGCCAGCTCAGGTGGTAGAGCCGGCCGATGATTTCCAGGTTCTCCCGGCCGGTGAGTTCCTCCTGGATGGCCGCCGACTGCCCGGCCAGCCCGATCGAGCGGCGGACCGCGGCCGCTTCCCGCACGACGTCGTGACCCTCGACCTGGGCTCGTCCGGCGTCCGGGAGCAGCAGCGTGGTCAGGATGCGCACCGCGGTCGTCTTGCCGGCCCCGTTCGGGCCGAGCACCCCGAGCACCGTCCCGCGCGGCACCGACAGGTCGATGCCGCGCAGCGCGCGGACCTCCCCGAACGACTTGACCAGGCCCTCGACCAGGATCGCCGGGCCCGAGCTGACCTGTGACACCCCATCCTCCTGAGCAGCGGCCTGTCCTTCAACGTCGCAACCGAACCTACCGGCAGCGCTCGCCCGCCGGCGAACCGAAAAAGGCCGCTGCAGATCTGACGAGCCGGCCGCCGCAAACTCATCGCGGCGCGGCCCGGCGCTAGCGGTTCGCGTCGTTGCCAAGCCACTCGCCGACGATGGCGGACATGAACCGCGGCTGATCCCGGAAGCCGAGCGCCGTGTAGAAGGATTCGGCCGTGTCGGTCTGCAGCCCGATGTGCTGGCCGGGAACCCGGTCCATCAGCTGCCGGACCAGCCGGGAGCCGATGCCCTGCCTGCGGTAGGCGGACAGCGTCCAGACATCCAGCAGGTAGGCGTTGCAGACGCCGTCGGACAGCAGCCTGGCCATCGCGACCACCCGGCCGCCGTCGCAGGCGATGGCGACGTGCGGCGACTGCGCGAACGACGCGCGCAGCGCCGGCGCGGACCGGCCGTTGTCGAAGGCGTCGGCGGCCAGGTCGGCCTTGACCTGGTCCCAGTCGATACCGTCAAGCGATTCACCGAAGCGCACGGTCATGCCGGTAGCATGCCGCACCCGGTCCTGAGCGGACCGGGGAAACGCCGGCCGCGGGCAACGCGGAACGATCGTGCGTGACGGGCGGCCCGGCGGGATACTGGAACATGGATATCACCGGGCTCGGCTGGTGCGGCACCCGCACCGAAGACGACGAAGAGCTGGCGCGCTTCTACGAGCACGTGCTGGGCTTGCGGCGCGTGCTGGCCGAACCGGGCTTCTGGGTCTTCGAGCTCCCCGACGGCCGCCACGTCGAGGTGTTCGGACCGCGCTACCCGGGCCAGGAGCACTTCGGCACCGGGCCGGTCGTCGGCTTTGCCGTCCGCGACCTGCCCGCCGCGGCGGAAGAGCTGGGAACGCGGGCATCGAATTGCTCGGTGAACCTGGTCCCGCATGGCAGCATTTCCGCGGCCCCGACGGCAACGTCTACGAACTCGTCGCCAGCTGAGGCGCCCGGCGAGCCGGGCGGGGGTTGCGGCTCGCCGCCGGCTACGAGATCATTATCTGCGGCTTCCCGCCGCCGGCCGAGTCTCGTGCCCGGGATCCGGCGCATTTTCTATTGCCCGTCAGTCCCGCCCGGCACGAAATTTCTCTACGAACACAAGAGGCCCATATGAGCCAGCCGCCTACCGAACCGAATGTCGATGGCCTGCCGAGTCGAACGCCGGGCCGCAAACCGGATCAAGCGCCGGGACACATACCGAGCCAGTGCCGGAGCGCCGACCGAGCCGAGCGGGGCACCCGCCGAGTCCAGCGCCGGGCACGCCGACCGAGTCGGACGCCGAAGCGCCGCGCCGAGTCGGACGCCGAAGCCGCCGACCGAGCCGGACGCCGGGCCGAGCCCGGGGAACCCGCCGAGTCGAACGCCGAGCGCCCGCCGGAGCGAGCGCCGGAGCACCTGCGGAACCGAACGCCGGACCGCCGCCGCCGGGGAGTCCCCCGCCGGCCGGCGATTACCCGCCGATGCCGCCGCCGGACGCCAGGTACGGCTATGGCCAGCCGCCGCCAGGGCCGGCGACACTTACGGCGAGTCGCCGCCGGAGGCCGGACTGGCCTACGGGCAACCCGGCGCCGCGGTGGCCGCCCCGGGCATGTACTTCGACCCGGAGAGCGGCCTGACCCTGCCTCAGGGCGTGCAGCTAGCCTCTGTCGGCCGCCGCATCGGCGCCTTCTTCCTGGCCTTTCCGCTGTTCATCGTCACCCTCGGGATCGGGTACATCGTGTGGGGGCTGATCGTATGGGCGGGCGGGCAGACTCCGGCGCTGCAGGTGCTGGGCATGCGCTGCTGGCGGCCCGAGACCGGGCGCGTGCCCGGCTTCTGGTGGATGGCGCTGCGCGAGGTCATCGGCCGCTGGGCCGAGGAGATCCTGGGGATATTCACCCTGGCGCTGTCGTTCATCCTTATGGTCGCGCGCCGGGACCGTCAGTGCCTGCACGACCTGATCGCCGGCACGGTGGTACTGCGCGACCCGGACAAGATCCTCGCGCCGCCGGCCTAGCGGGCCGCGGCACCGTGACGATCCGCCGCGGCCCGCCGCCGCGGATCGTCACGCCAGGTCGATGAGCACCTTGCCGACCGCGCGGCCCTCGACGGCCTCGTGCGCGGCGACGATGTCATCGAGCCGGAACCGGTGCACCGGCAGGCCGGTGAGCGCGCCTTCGGTCCAGCGCGGCGGTGATGTCGCGGGCCGCCTGCCGCTGGGCGACGGCCGGGAACGCCGTACAGCAGGATGAACCGGAGCGTGACGTTCGCGGTCATGCAGGCGCGGATCGGCAGCACCGGGTCGGGGCCGTCGGCGGCGTAGCTGACCACCACCGTCTGCGGGCCGGAGACGGCGAGGTCAAGGTCCAGGTTCGCGCCCAGCGCCACCTCCACGATCCGGTCGAACTGTGGGGCGAAGGCCCGGACCTGGTCCACCGCGTCGGCGTCGGTGTAGTTCACCACCAGGTCGGCGCCGGCCCGCCGCGGCCAGCTCGGCCTTCTCCGGGCTGCTGACCGTGCTGACCACCCGGGCCCCGGCCCGCTTGGCCAGCTCGATGGCGAAGTGGCCTACTGCGCCCGCGCCGCCGGCCACCAGCACCGTCTTGCCGTCCAGCGGGCCGTCGGCGAACAGGCAGCGGTACGCGGTCATCGCCGGGACGCCGAGGCTGGCGCCCAGGTCGAACGAGATGCCGTCGGGCAGCCGGACCGCCCGCTCCTCGGGCAGCACGGTCCATTCCGCCGCGGTTCCCCAGCGCCGTCCCGGCGGCGGCCAGCCACACCCAGACGCGCTGGCCGACCCGGCCGGGATCCACCCCTTCGCCGACGGCGTCGATGACGCCCGCGCCGTCCTGGTTGGGGATCTGGAACTCGTCGATGGGGCGCGGCGTCGCGCCCGCGCGGCTCTTCCAGTCGGTCGGGTTGACCCCGGAGACGTGGATCCGCACCCGCACCTCGCCGGGGCCGGGCTCGGGCCGCGGCACGTCTGCGATCCGCAGCACCTCTCCGGCCGGGCCGGTGCGGTCGTACACGGCGGCTCTCATCCCTGGTCTCCTCGCGCTCGTCGGGCTCCCTGCTAGGGCGTGTCGTAGGCGATCCTCTCACTCCCCCCGGGCCGGGCCGGCCCTGATGCGCTCCTAGGATCACATCATGGAGCAGCGGGTACTCGGCCGGACGGGCCGGGCGGTGTCGGTGGTCGGCCTCGGCACGTGGCAGCTCGGCGCCGACTGGGGTGACGTCGCCGAGCAGGACGGGCTGGCGGTGCTCGAGGCCGCCGCCGACGCGGGGGTGACCTTCTTCGACACCGCGGACGTGTACGGGGACGGCCGCAGCGAGCAGCTGGTCGGGAAGTTCCTGGCCTCGCGCACCGGCTGGCGCCGATGGTCGCCACGAAGATGGGGCGGCGGGTCCGCAGGAGCCGGAGCGGTACAACCTGGCGAACTTCCGGGCCTGGACCGACCGGTCCCGGGCCAACCTCGGGGTGGATGTGCTCGACCTCGTCCAGCTGCACTGCCCGCCCACCGCGGTGCTGTCCGCCTCGGCCGTCTATGACGCTCTCGACACGCTCGTCGCCGAGCAGCGGATCGCCGCCTACGGGGTCAGCGTGGAAACCTGCGACCAGGCACTGGCCGCTATCGCCCGGCCGGGCACCGCCAGCGTCCAGATCATCCTCAACGCGTTCCGGCTCAAGCCGCTCGAGCGGGTGCTGCCGGCCGCCTCCGCGGCGGGCGTGGGCATCATCGCCCGCGTGCCCCTCGCCTCGGGGCTGCTGTCGGGCCGGTACGGCCCGGACACGACGTTCGCCGCCGGCGATCACCGCGCCTTCAACCGGCACGGCGAGGCGTTCGACGTCGGGGAGACCTTCAGCGGGGTCGACTACGCGACAGGCATCGCGGCCGCGCGCGAGTTCGCCGCGCTGGTACCGGGCGGGATGACGCCCGCCCAGGCGGCCGTGCGCTGGGTGGTCCAGGCGCCGGGCGTGGCCACGGTCATCCCCGGCGCGCGCAACCCGGAGCAGGCCCGGCAGAACGCTGCCGCGGGCGAGCTGCCGCCGTTGCCCGACCCGGTACTGGCAGCCGTCCGGGATCTGTATGACCGCCGGATCCGCGAGCAGGTCCACCACCGCTGGTGACCCCGGCCCGGCCGGCCGGTCAGGAGAGCCCGGTCCCGACGCGGCCGCGGCCGCAGGCCAGGCCGGCGCCTGGCCAACGGAGGAGGCCGGCGCGGCGGGCAGCGCTTTTTATAGCTGCGATCGTTTGCATCGGGCAGGCTGTCAGGGTGGATCACATTTTCACGGTTGAGGAGGCTCGCCGGCTCCTCCCGGAGGTGCTGTCGCGCGCCGCGGATCTGGTGACGATCCGCGCGGACCTGGTCGAGATCAGGCAGGCGCTGAACGACGGCTCACTGTCTGCGCTGGGCGGGCTGGCCGAGGCGAAGGCGCTCGAAGCACAGATGAGCGAGCTGCTCGGCTGGTTTCCCGCGGCCGGAATCGAGGTCAGGGGCCTGGCGCCGCTGCTCATCGACTTCCCCGCGGTCCTCGACGGCGAGCCGGTGCTGCTGTGCTGGCTGGAGGGCGAATCCCGGCTCGCCTGGTACCACAGGGCCGGCTAGGTTTCGCTGGCCGGCGGCGCATTCCGGAGCCTGCCTGACCCTGCCTGGTTCCGGCGCCCGCCGCTGTAGGCGTGCTGTTCACCATCACCGGCCGCGGGAGCCTGGATTAGCACTTCCGCCCGGCCAGCGTGGTGCACAGCCCGCACCGGGACATGGTCGTTACCGCGGCGCACTGCGTCCGGGACGCCGCGGGGTCATCGACTTCGTGCCGGGCTACTCCCGCGGCGACGCCCCGTACGGGGCCTGGACCGTCGGCACGATCCTGGCGGACCAGGCCTGGACCATCTCGGCCGACCCGGATGGCGACGTCGCGTTCCTGATCGTCAGCCAGCCCGGCGGAGGCGGCGGGGTCAGCCCGGCGGAGGCGGCGGGGCCAGCCCGGCGGAGGCGGCGGGCGGGTCAGCCCGGCGGAGGCGGCGGGGTCAGCTTGTCGATGTCGGCCAACTGGCCAGCGGTCGGAATCCAGCTGCCCGCCTCCGCGTTCGCCCTGACCTGCTGCGCGGACATGGCCCCGGCGATCACCGACGCGCAGCCGGGCTGGGCCGCCAGCCCGCCGATGGCCACCTCGAGCAGCGTGACGTCCTGGGTGTCCGCCCAGTCGATCAGCGCCTCGACCCGGTCCAGCTTCTCGTCGGTAACGTAACCGGGCCGGTCGGCTAGCCTGGTGCCCGGCTGTGGCCCCTGCCCCCGGCGCACCTTCCCGGTCAGCAGCCCGTTGGCCAGCGGCAAGAACGGGAGGACGGCCAGCCCGAACCGCCGGGCAGCCGGGACGACCTCCGCCTCCGCCCCCCGGTCCAGCAGCGACCAGTGATTTTGCGCGGACACGAACGGTGTCGCCCCCATCCGCTCGGCCACGTGCGCCGCGTCGGCGACCTGCCACCCGGAGAGGTTGGAGTGGCCGATGTACCGGACCTTGCCCTCGCGCACGAGCTCATCCAGGGCGGCGATCGTCTCGGCGATGGGCGTGACCGGGTCGGGGTGGTGCAGCTGGTACAGGTCGATGTAGTCGGTCCGCAGCCGGCGCAGCGACTCCGTGACGGCCCGCCTGATATAGGCCCGGCCGCCCTTGGCGCCCGCCGCCGGGCCGTACTCCATGTCGGCCTGCTGGTAGCCGAACTTGGTGGCCAGCACCACCTGATCGCGCCGGCCCGCCAGGACCTCTCCGAGGATCTCTTCCGAGCGGCCGTTACCGCCGTATGTGTCGGCCGTGTCAAACAACGTGATGCCCGCCTCGATGGCCGCGTCCACCACCACGCGGCTGCCGCCGGAATCCAGCCTGCGGCCGAAGTTATTGCAGCCGAGGCCCGCCACGGAGACGCGCAGCCCGGAATTGCCCAGGGGTCGGTATCGCATGTTTCCAGCCTAACGGCGGGTCCCGGCCTGCCGTCGCGAAGCCAGGATCATCCAGGGATATCCGCGCGCCGCTGGCCTCATCCGGGCCGCCCGCCCGGCGCTGGCGGAGCGGACAGCCGCTTGCCGCCGGTGGTCTTGAGGCCCCCCGATGGGCCGCAGGCGACACGACCTCAGGCCGTCCGCGGTGCGGCGCCCCTGCGGCGTGCCCGGCCTACCCTGTCTAGTGCGCAGACCACCAACGTTTACCGGGTCGGCACAGATTCTTCGCCCCCGGCCACGGAACTGGGCGATCCGACGCAGGTAGGGAACACCGCACTAACGAAGGGAGGCTCTGATGACGGACGCGGCGATGGCCCCGGCCCCCGATGAAGAGTTCGGCGCGGCCCTGTACCGGCTGCTGCCGCCGGCGGCGGCAACCTGGTGTTCTCGCCCGCCAGCATCGCGGCCGCGCTGCGGATGGCGCTGTGCGGCGCGCGCGGGCAGACCGCGGCCGAGATCGCCGCGGCGCTGCGCGAGCGCGGGCGGGGACCGCTGCCGACGGGCTGCGGCGTGCTTTCGGCCGGGCCTGGCCGATCTGCCCGGCGACGGCGTGATCTTCCGCGCGCCGAACACCATGTGGGTGCAGTCCGGGCTGCCGCTGCTGCCGGAGTTCACCGCGGCGCTGCGCGATGCTGCCGCGGTCAGCGTACGGGACGCCGACTTCGCCCGCGCCGCCGGGCCGGCCCGGCGGGAGATCAACGAGCTGATCGCCAAGCAGACCGAAGGGCAAGATCACCGACCTGCTCGCGCCCGGCGCGCTCGACGCGCTCACCCGGCTGGTGCTGGTCAACGCGATCTACCTGAGGGCGGCCTGGGCGCACCCGTTCGCCGGGGCAGGCCACCCGTGACGAGCCGTTCTATGCCGATGGCCCGCGGCGCGGGCTCTCGGTCACGGCGCGGATGATGCGCCTGCACCAAGGAGCTGCGCTACCTGCGTGGCGACGGCTTCCAGGCCGTGGTGCTGCCCTACCGCGGAGGCAGGCTGGCCATGACGATCGTGCTGCCCGACGGCCCGCTGGGCGGGCTGCCGCCCGGGCTGGCCGCACGGCTCGGCGGGCTGCGCCCGCCGGGCCAGGCCGCACCGGGTGACGCTGGCCCTGCCCAGGTTCCGGCAGGAAAGCTCAGTTCGACCTGATGCCCGGTGCTCGGCCAGCTGGGCATCCACCGGGCGTTCGGCGGACGCGGCGGACTTCACCGGCATCACCACCGCGGAGCGGCTGTCACATCGCGCGGTGATGCCACAAGGCGTACATCGACGTGAACGAGCAGGGTACCGAGGCCGCGGCGGCCACCGCGATCGCCATGGCCGGGCAATGGCGATGCGCGTCGCCCGCCGCCGGCCGTCACGATGACCGTGGACCACCCGTTCCTGTTCGCGATCACCGACACGGCCACCGGACTGCCGCTGTTCCTCGGCCAGGTCACCGACCCGCGCCCGGCTGACCCTGCTCGCCGGGGCGGCCGGCGCGCGCGTTCGCGCAGCCGGACCGACACCCGGACCGGGCTGCCCTCGAAGCCGAACTCCTCGCGCAGCCGCCGCTCGACGAACCGGCGGTAGGAGGCCTCCAGGAAACCGGTGGTGAACAGCACGAAGTGCGGCGGCGCCGCGCCGGCCTGGGTGGCGAACAGGATCTTCGGCTGCTTGCCGCCGCGCACCGGCGGCGGGGTGGCCGCGACCAGGCCGGCTCAGCCAGGTATTCAGCCTGCCGGTCGCCACCCGGGTCTCCCAGCCCGCCAGCGCCAGCTCGATAGCGGGCACCAGCCGGTCCAGGTGCCGCCCGGTGGCGGCCGAGATGTTCACCCGGGGCGCCCAGCGCGCTGTGTGCAGCTGCCGGTCGAGCTCGCGGTCGAGGAACTTGCGCCGGTCCTCGTCCACCAGATCCCACTTGTTGCAGGCCAGCACCAGCGCCCGGCCTGCCTCGATGACCATGCCGACGATCCGCAGGTCCTGCTCGGTGAGCGGCTGGCTGGCGTCGATCAGGACGACCGCGACCTCGGCCCGGTCCAGCGCGCCCGCGGTCCGCAGCGCCGCATAGTAGTCGGCGCCCTGGCTCTCCCTGAACCGGCGCCTGATGCCGGCCGTGTCCACGAACCGCCAGGTCTTGCCGCCCAGCTCGATCAGCTCGTCCACCGGGTCGCGGGTGGTGCCCGCCACCTCGTCCACCAGGGCCCGAGGCTGCCCGGCGAGCTTGTTGAGCAGGCTGGACTTGCCCACGTTGGGCCGGCCGATCAGGGCGACCCGCCGGGGCCCGTCGTCGCCGCCGAGACGGCTCCGGCGGGGCGTCCGGCAGTGCGGCGAGCACCGCGTCGAGCAGATCCCCGCTGCCCCGGCCGTGCAGCGCGCTCACCGGGTACGGCTCACCCAGGCCGAGCGACCACAGCGAGGCCGCGGCCGGCTCGCCCGGCGCGTCGTCCACCTTGTTGGCGGCCAGCACCACCGGCTTGCCGCTGCGGCGCAGCACGGCGGCGACCGCCTCGTCCGCGTCGGTCGCGCCGACCACGGCGTCCACCACGAACAGCACCGCGTTCGCCGCTTCCACGGCCAGCCTGGCCTGCCAGGCGACCCGGGCGGCCAGCGCCTCGGTCCTCTCCGTCGCGGGATCCCAGCCGCCGGTGTCCACCAGGGTGAACGCCCGGCCCGGACCAGTTCGCGTCGTAGGCCACCCGGTCGCGGGTGACGCCCGGCGTGTCCTCCACGACCGCCTGGCGGCTGCCGAGGATCCGGTTGACCAGTGTGGACTTGCCGACGTTGGGCCGGCCAACGACGGCCACCACCGGGCATGGCGGGTGCTGGGCGCCGGGTCGGCTACGGTCGGCCCCGGCGCGTCGATGGCTGGCCGGCGCGTTCGGCATGATCATGCCCTCCAGGCCGGCGATACGCTGGCCGACGCGGGCCGCCTGGCCCGGGCCAGGGCGACGATCGCGGCGATGACGTCGCTCGACGCCGAGCCGGGTGGAGTCGATCGGCACCGCGTCGGCGGCCTGCTCGCTCTGCGGGGCGTCCAGCCGGTCCCGGCGGGCCTGCTCGGCCCTGGTCAGCTCGACCGTGGCGGCGGGGTCGTCGGCCAGGTCGGCGGCGCGGCGGCGGGCCCGGGCCGTCTCGCTGGCGGTGAGGAACACCTTGACGACCGCGTCGGGCGCGACCACCGTGCCGATGTCGCGTCCCTCGGCGACGATGCCGCCGGCCTCGGCGCAGGCCTTGGCGATGATCTCCCGCTGCCGGGCGATCAGGTGCGCTGCGCACCGTCGGGGACCGAGGCCACCGCGCTGACCGCGTTGGACACCGGCCGGCTCGCGGATCGGGCCGGACACGTCGGTGCCGTCCACGGTCACGAACGGGCTCGTCCGGGTCGGTGCCCACCTCGATGGCCGGGTGCGCGGCGCTGCGCGGCCACCGTGCCGGCGTCGGCCACGTCGACTGCCGCGCCAGCAGCCACCAGGTCAGCGCCCGGTACATGGCACCGGTGTCCAGGTAACGCAGGCCGAGCGCTTGGGCGTGCCCCGCGCGCGGCGCTCGATTTGCCGGAGCCGGAGGGTCCGTCCACCGCGATGACAAGGCAATCGGCCACGAAGCGATGCTACCGGCGCGGCGGGGCCGCTGCGGCCGGCTGCTGGGCTCTCAGTGCCCGCGTGCGGATAAGTCGGTTGTCGCGATTCGGGCGGCACGCGGGAGTCACGTCCGGCCAGCCAGCGCGCGGCGAGCGCGCGCCGCCGGAGCGGCCCGGCCGCGGGCGGCTTGACCGCGAGTTCGGCGACGCCGGACGGCAGGCCGGGCGAGTGCTCGATCCGGATGTCCTCGATGTTGACGCCGGCCTCGCCGGCCGCCTGGAACAGCCGGGCCAGCTCGCCCGGCTGGTCGGGGATGACCACCTGGACGATCGCGTACCGGGTGGCCGGGCCGGCGTGCTTGCCCGGGATCCGGGCCACGCCGCTCGCGCCGGCGTCGAGCAGCGCGGCCAGCCTCTTGCGGGCTTCGGTGCCGGCCTGCGGCGACTCGGCCAGGGCCGCGCGGCGGCCTGGCGGAGGTCGTCGGCGACGGCGGCCAGCACCTCGCTCACCCCGGCCGCGTTGGCCAGCAGGATCTGCGTCCACAGCGCCCGTGTCGCCCGGCCGCGATCCTGGTCACGTCGCGCAGGCCCTGGCCGGCCAGGGTCAGCGCGCCGGGCGGCGCGTCGGCCAGCCGGGCCGCCATCGCCGAGGCGACCACGTGCGGGGCGTGCGAGACCAGCGCCACCCAGCGATCGTGCTCGCCGGCGTCGGCCGTGACCGGCTCGGCCCCGCAGGCGCGGACCAGGGGGTCGACGCGCGCGACAGCGTGCGGCGCGGTCTCGGCAACCGGGCACAGCGCCCACGGGCGGCCGAGGAACAGGTCGGCGCGGGCGGCTGCGGGGCCGCTGCGCTCCCGGCCGGCCAGCGGATGCCCGGGGACGTAGCTGGCCAGGTCGCAGCCGAGCGCGCGCGCCGCGGCGAGCGGGCTGGCCTTCACGCTGGCCACGTCGGTGTAGCACGCGGCCTGACCGGCCTCCTGGGCGGCGGCGAGCACCGGCGGCCACCGCGTCCGGCGGTACGGCGAGCACGGCGAGGTCGGCCGGTGACCACCGGTGTCATGCCTGAGCCCAGCAGGATCGCCGGCGCCCAGGCTGGCGGCCAGCCGGCCGTGCGCGGGTCGCTGTCGGCCAGCCGACACCGGACGCCACGCTCGCGCAGGGCCAGCCCGACCGAGGTGCCGATCAGCCCGGTGCCGATGATCACGACACCGCGTGGGAAGAGGCCTGCGCTGGACGAGTCCGTGTGGTCACTGGGCGATGTCCAGCCGGAGCGCGGCGGCGCCGCGCAGGTAGACGTGCCGGATCTGCGACCGCGGCCCGGTCGTCTCCACGTGCATCATCAGCCGGACCACCCGCGGCATCGCGCCCGGCATGTCGATCTCGGTCGCGCACAGCAGCGGGACTTCGTGGAACCCGGTCTTGCGCGCGGCGAGCGCCGGGAACTCCGCGGTCAGGTCGGGGGTGGCGGTGAACAGGACACTGATCACGTCGTCGGTGACCAGGTCGTTGCGCGCCATCACCTCGGCCACCAGCTCGGCGGTGCCCTCGATGATGGCTTCCCGCTGGTTCGCGTCCACCTGGACGGCGCCCCGGATCGCCCTGACCGGCATCGGCCGTCCTCCCCTCACAGACCGCTGCCAGCCCACGCGAACGTGGTCTCCCAGGCTACCGACCCGCGGCCTACAAGCCCACGGCCGCGTACAGCTCGCCGATTTCGGCCGTGGTCAGCTCCCGGCTGGTCCCCGGGGCGAGCGAGCCCAGCCGGATCGGGCCGAGCTGGGTGCGCACCAGGCGGCTGACCGGATGCCCGGCCTCGGCCAGCATCCGCCGGACGATGTGCTTGCGCCCCTCGTGCAGGGTGATCTCCACCAGCGCCCGGTTGCCGGCCCGGTCCACCACGCGGAACTTGTCCGCGACGGCGACGCCGTCCTCGAGCTGGATCCCGGCCGCCAGCCGGCGGCCGAGACTGGCCGGCACCGGGCCCGGCCACGTCGGCCAGGTAGGTCTTGAGCACGCCGTACCGGGGATGGGCGAGCCGGTGCGCGAGCTCGCCGTCGTTGGTGAGCAGGATGAGGCCCTCGGTGTCGTAGTCCAGCCTGCCCACGTGGAACAGCCGCTCGCCGCCGCCGGGCAGCAGGTCGGCGAGGGTTGTGCGGCCACGGTCGTCCGACATCGCGGTGAGCACCCCGGGCGGCTTGTTCAGCGCCAGGTAGACCAGGTCCTGGCGGGCCGGGATGCGGCGCCCGTCCACCCGGATGACCTGCCGCTCCGGGTCAACCCTGGCCCCGAACCTGCGGACGACCTGGCCGTCCACCTCGACCCGGCCCTCGCCGATCAGCTCCTCGCAGTGCCGGCGGCTGCCCAGGCCCGCGGCCGCGAGCACCTTCTGCAGCCGGACGCCTTCCGGGCCGTCTGGCGTCGATCAGCGTGTCCCGCTCCTGCTCGCCCGGATCCCGTCCTGGTCAGGGCCCATGACCAACGTCCTGCTCGTCCTCGATGTTCTCGGGCAGGAACGGCGCAAGCTCGGGCAGGTCGTCCAGGCTGGCCAGGCCGAGCCGCTCGAGGAAGTAGTCGGTGGTCCGGTACAGGATCGCGCCGGTCTCCGGGTCGGTTGACTGCTCTTCCACCAGGCCGCGCAGGGTGAGCGTGCGCATCACGCCGTCGCAGTTGACGCCGCGCACCGCCGAGACCCGGGCCCGGCTCACCGGCTGCCGGTAGGCGACCACGGCGAGCGCTTCCAGCGCGGCCTGGGTGAGCCGCACCTCCTGGCCGTCGGTGAGGAACCGCTCGACCACCGGGGCGCACTCCTCGCGGGTGTACAGCCGCCATCCCCCGGCGACCTCGCGCAGGTCGAAACCCGCGGCCCTCGGCGGTGTAGGCGGCGGCCAGCGCGCGCAGCTCGGCGGCCACCTCGTCCCGGGGTCGCTCGAGCACCTGGGCGAGCAGCAGGTCGGAGCACGGGCTCGTCCACCACCAGCAGGACCGCTTCCAGGCAGGCCCGCAGGGCCGGGCGGCTCCGGGACCCTGCCTCGGGCGCGTCGTCCTGCCCGACGAGGGCCGGGCGCCGTTCGGCCTTTAACGCCGGATCATCTGTCCTGGCTCGCCCGGGCCCGGGGCGGAGCCGTTCGGAATCATCTTCAGCTCCGATCGCGCTGGTACCTCCGGGCATCAACCGGTCCAGGTGATGTACAGCTCGCCGAGCGCGGCCACCTGCTCGAAGGACACCGAGCCTTCACGGTAGAGGTCCAGCAGGGCCAGGAACCTGGCCACCACCTCGTACGTCCCGGCGGCAGTCCGACGATGAGGCCGCGGAACGTGGCCCGGCCCAGCCGCCGGAGCCTGCCCGCAGATGATCTGCGGCCTGCTCGCGGACGCTGGTGCGCGGGGAGTGGATGTGCTCGGTCGACACCACCGGCGGCGGCTTGGGCGCGAGCGTGATCGCCGCGATCCGGGCGAACTCGGCCGGCCCGAGGCCGAGCAGCACCTCGGGCAGCAGGGCTGGCGAACCGCGGCTCGAGCGGCACCCGCCGCGGGAACCGGCGGGCGGCCGCGGCCATCCGGCCCGCGAACACCGCGGCCACCTCCTTGTAGGCGCGGTACTGGAGCAGCCGGGCGAACAGCAGGTCCCTGGCCTCGAGCAGGGCCAGGTCCTCCTCGTCCTCGACCTCGCCGGCGGGCAGCAGCCGGGCCGCCTTGAGGTCGAGCAGGGTGGCGGCGACGACCAGGAAGTAGCTCGCCTGGTCCAGGTCCCAGCCGTCGGCGAGAGCCCGGATGTAGCCGATGAACTCGTCGGTGACCTGGGACAGCGCCACCTCGGTGATGTCCAGCTTGTGCTTGGAGATCAGCGCGAGCAGCAGGTCGAACGGGCCCTCGAACACGTCGAGGTGGACCTGGAAGCCCGCCGCGCCCCCGGTCTCCCCCGTGGCCTCGTCACCGGCCGTCGGGTTGTCCGTCACCAATGTCCGTTCGCGTTTCGCCGCCGAGCCGCCTGGCCAGCAGGCTCTCCTCCCCGCGCGCGTCCAGGTCGGCGAGCAGGACGGCGATCGCCTCCCGGACCAGGCGCCCCCGGTCGGCCGAGATCCCGTAGCCGCGCAGGGTCAGCCGGGCGTGCTCCAGCTCGAGCAGTTCCTCGGCCGACAGGTAGACGGTGATCTTCTGGGTGTGTGCCTCCCGCCCGCTGGCCTGGCGCTGGCTTTCGATGGCCAGCCCGGCCTGGGGCCGGGCGGAGCAGCTCGGCGATTCCAGGCAGTCTTACCCGCCGGGACCTGGACCTCCGGGCTCCGTCTGCCGCCACCGCTCCAGCACCTCCTTGGCAAGCTCACGATACGAGCTCGCTCCCATGGAGGAGGAGTCGAAACGAGTTATTGGCTCCCCGGCCACCGTGGCGTCAGGAAACCGGACGGTCCGGTTAATCACCGTGTGGAACACCTTGTCGCCGAACCCCTGCACCACGCTGGACAGCACCTCGCGGGTGTGCAGCGTGCGCGAGTCGTACATGGTGGCGAGCAGGCCGTCCATGGCCAGCCTGGGGTTCAGCCGGCGCGACACCTTGTCGATCGTCTCCATCAGCAGGGCGACCCCGCGCATCGCGAAGTACTCGCACTCGAGCGGGACGAGCACGCCGTCGGCGCAGGCCAGCGCGTTGACGGTGAGCAGGCCGAGTGAGGGCTGGCAGTCGATGAGCACCACGTCGTAGTCGGGCAGCACCGGCTCCAGCACGCCGCCGAGGACGTACTCCCGGCCCACCTCGTGGACGAGCTGCACCTCGGCGCCGGACAGGTCGATGTTGCTCGGCAGCAGGTCCATGCCGTTGACGTTGGTCTTGATCAGCACGTCATGGACCGTGATGTTCCGCTCGATGAGCAGGTTGTAGACGGAGCTGTCCAGCTCGTGCGGCTGGATGCCGAGACCGACCGACAGCGCGCCCTGCGGGTCGAAGTCGACCAGCAGGACGCGCCTGCCGAACTCGGCCAGCGCGGCGCCGAGGTTGATCGTGGTCGTGGTCTTGCCGACCCCGCCCTTCTGGTTGCAGACCGCGCACACCCGGGCCGGGCCGTGGACCAGCAAGGGCTCGGGCTCAGGGAAGACGGGTACCGGGCGGCCCGGGGGGTCCGATCCGTCCGGGCCCCGAAGATTTGCGCTTAGTCGGGCGGGATGTTGCTGCCAACTGCCGAACCTCCCGAGCGGACTTGCAAAAAACCTCCGCTGAAACCCGGACTCTAGGGCCTGGGCCAGGCCGCGGCAAGCCGACTCACCGGTAAGCCGCTGAGGTGGGTAAACTTGATCTTGGCTGGGCCGGCCGGACGGTCAGCCGAGAGCGCGCGGGTGGGCGGCGGCGTACACCTCACGGAGCCTGTCCACCGTGACCAGCGTGTAGATCTGCGTCGTGGTGACCGACGCGTGGCCGAGCAGTTCCTGCACGACCCGGATGTCGGCCCCGCCGTCCAGCATGTGGGTGGCGAAGGAATGCCGGAGCGTATGCGGGGAGACCGGAGCCAGGCCGGCCCGTTCCGCGGCCGCGTGCAGCACCATCCAGGCACCCTGCCTGGTCAGCCGGCCGCCGCGCGCGTTGAGGAAGACGGCCGGCGCGGCGGACGCCCGGGGCTTCGGCGCGGCGGCGCGGGATGGCGGGACGGCGGCGCGGGCTCCCGGGCGGCGGCGCGGGATGGCGGGACGGCGGCGCGGGCTCCCGGGGTGACGGCGCGGGCTCCCGGCGCGGTGGCGAGGGCTCCCGGGCTCACGGCGCGGGCCTTCGGCGCGGCGGGCGCCCGGGCCCTGGGCCCGCCGAGCGGGCGGCCGCGGCCAGCACCGGCCGGGCCCGGACCAGGTAGGCCTGCAGCGCCTGGCGGGCGTAGCTGCCGACCGGGACGATCCGCTGCTTGCCGCCCTTGCCGGACAGCCGGACCGTCCCCTCGCCGGTGAGGTCCAGCTCGTCGATGTCGAGGCCGACGGCCTCGGAGATCCGCGCGCCGGTCCCGTAGAGGAACTCGAGCAGGGCCCGGTCCCTGAGCTGGCCGGCGTGGCCAGCGCCGGCCGGCCACCGGGCCGCCGGGCTGCGCGGGGCCGCCGGGCCCCAGGGCCGCCGGGGCGCCGGAGCCCCCAGGGCTGCCGGAGCAGCAGCGGCCCGGCCGCGGCCAGCAGCCGCTCGACCTCGTCCACGGTGATCGCCTTGGGCAGCCGCCGCGGCGGCGGCGGCGGCCGGACCTGCCGGGCCGGGTCGGCGTCGGTCAGCCCCTGGGCCGCGGCGAAGGCGTGCAGCCCGCGCACCGCGACCACGGCCCGGCCGGCCGAACTGGCCGCCAGCGGCCTGTGCTCCTCGTCGCCCTCCCGCAGCCCGGCCAGGAAGGCCGCGACGTCCGCGCCGGTGAGCTGGCCCATCGCGGTCTTCCCCTGGCCGGCCAGCGCGTCGCAGTAGCGCAGCAGGTCCCTGCGGTAGGACTCGAGCGTGCTCGCGGCGAGCCCGCGCTCGACCGCCAGGTGGTCGAGGTAGGCCCCGATCGCGTCCGCGATCGTGATCAGCTCAGCACCTCGCTCGGGCTGACCCAGGGCAGGCCGAGCGTCTTCGCCGACCGGCGGGCAGGTGAGGGTGCCCTCGTGGGTGTTCAGGCCGAGGGCCAGCGCCGGGTCGGCCCGCAGCGCGTCCCGCCAGCCCCGGTTGGCGATCTCCACGATGTACGGCAGGGTCACGTTGGTCAGCGCGTAGGTGGAGGTGTGCGGGACCGCGCCCGGCATGTTGGCCACGCAGTAGAACACCGAGTCGTGCACCCGGTAGGCGGGCTCGGCGTGCGTGGTGGGGTGCGAGTCCTCGAAACAGCCGCCCTGGTCGATGGAGATGTCCACCAGCACCGAGCCCGGCTTCATCTCGGACACGAGCTGGTTGGAGACCAGCATGGGCGCCTTGGCCCCGGGCACGAGCACCGCCCCGATGACCAGGTCGGCGTCGATGACCGCGCGCCTGATCTCGTAGGCGTTGGACGCGACGGTCTGCAGGTGCCCCTGGTAGATCGCGTCCGCCGGGCGCAGCCGGGCGATGTTCTTGTCCACGAGCAGCACCTCGGCCTGCATGCCGAGGGCGATGGCGGCGGCGTTCATGCCGGAGACGCCGGCGCCGAGCACCACCACCTTGGCCGCGTACACGCCGGACACGCCGCCCATCAGCACGCCGCGGCCGCCGCCGTCGCTCTGCAGGTGATGGGCGCCGACCTGGGGCGCCATCCGGCCTGCCACCTCCGACATGGGCGCGAGCAGCGGCAGCGACCCGTCGGGCAGCTGGACGGTCTCGTAGGCGATCGAGGTGATCCCGGCCTCGAGCAGCGCGTCGGTGCACGGCCGGGACGCGGCCAGGTGCAGGTAGGTGAACAGCACCTGGCCCTTGCGCATCCGGTGGTATTCCTCGGCAATCGGCTCCTTGACCTTGAGGACCAGCTCGGCGGTGTTCCACACCTCGTCGGCCGTGCCGAGGATCGTGGCCCCGGCCGCGACGAAGTCCTCGTCCGGGATCGCCGAGCCGATTCCCGCGCGCGCCTCGACGAACACCTCATGCCCGGCCCGCACCAGCTCGTGCGCGCCCGACGGGGTGATGGCCACCCGGTCCTCGTGGTTCTTGACTTCCCTGGGAACCCAACCTTCATGCCTGCCAGCCTTTCCTGGTCGCCTGGCCGCCCGGCCCCGTTGCCGAGCGGAGTGAGTCCTGACGAACCTCCCGGCGCCGCCGGTCAGCGCTCGGGCGCGTCCGCGGGGCGCAGCCTCGCGTACCCGTCCCGCCTGGCGGCATACGCGGACAAGATACCCACTGCGGCCACGCCGTTGTGCAGCTCGCCGGCCAGAACCAGCTCGACGGCGCGGTCCAGCGGCACCCAGGCCAGCCGCAGGTGCGCTTCCTCGTGCTCGGGGACGAAGTCCCGCTCGGCGTGCGCGACCTCGGACAGGCCGCGGGCCAGGAAAATCCGCAGCCGCTCGTCGGTCATCCCCGGCGAGGAGAAGTAGTCGGCCAGCACGTGCCAGTCGCGCGCCCGGTAGCCGGCCTCCTCGAGCAGTTCGCGCTCGGCGGTGACGCTGATCGGCTCGCCCGTCGACGTCGCGCAGGCCGGCCGGGATCTCCCAGAGCATCCGGCCCACCGGATGCCGGTACTGGCGGATCATCAGCACCTGGTCGCGGTCATCGAGGGCCACGACGCCGACCGCGCCGGGGTGATCCACCACGTCCCGCTCGGCGGATGTGCCGTCCGGCATCAGCACCCGGTCGGTGCGGAGCGTCACCACGTGACTGCGGGCGCGCTGGGCCGAGGAGAGGACCGGCCACTGCTCGGCGGTATCGGCGATGCGCGGGCCGCTCGCCGCCGGCGGGTCCGTCTCGGCCGGGAAGCCGGCCGGGCGCGAGCCGGTCACGCGCTGGCTGCCGCGCGCTGCCCGGCCGGCACCGACGTGACGCTGCCTGTCCGGGAGCGCTCGAGCGCCGCGCTCACCAGGCCGGCGAACAGCGGATGCGGCCTGGTCGGCCGGGACAGGAACTCCGGGTGCGCCTGGGTGGCCACGAAGAACGGGTGCACGCTGCGCGGCAGCTCGACGAACTCGACGAGACGGCCGTCGGGTGACAGCCCCGAGCAGGCCAGCCCGGCCTGCTCGAGCACGTCCCGGTAGGCGTTGTTGACCTCGTACCGGTGCCGGTGCCGCTCGGCCACCGTGTCCTTTCCGTACAGCTCGCGCACCAGGCTGCCCTCGGCGAGGATGGCCGGGTAGAGGCCGAGCCGCATGGTGCCGCCCATGTCCCGCTCCCCCGCCACCACGTCCTCCTGGTCGGCCATGGTCGCGATCACCGGATACGGGGTGTCCGGGTCGAACTCGGTGCTGTTGGCCCCGTCCAGGCCGGCCAGGTCGCGGGCCACCTCGATGGCCACGCACTGCAGCCCGAGGCAGAGGCCGAGCAGCGGGATGCCGTGCTCCCGCGCGTGCCGGACCGCGCCGATCTTCCCCTCGATGCCGCGCACCCCGAAGCCGCCGGGGATGAGCACGCCGTCCACCCCGTCGAGCTGGCGGGCCGCGCCCTCGGGCGTCTGGCAGTCGTCACTGGGCACCCAGCGGATGGTGACCCTGGCATCGTTGCCGAACCCGCCGGCCCGCAGCGCCTCGTGCGGCGAGAGGTAGGCATCGGGCAGGTCCACGTACTTGCCGACCAGGGCGATGGTGACGCTGCGGGCCGGCCGGTGCACCCGGCGCAGCAGCTCGTCCCAGTCGTGCCAGTCCACGTCATGGAACGGCAGGGCCGAGCCGGCGCACCACGTAGGCGTCGAGCCCCTCGGCGTGCAGCACCCGCGGGATGTCGTAGATCGACACCGCGTCCGCCGCCGACACCACGGCTTCCTCGTCCACGTCGCACATCAGGCTGATCTTGCGCTTCAGCCCGCCGCTGATGGCCTGGTCGGACCGGCAGACGATCGCGTCGGGCTGGATGCCGATGCTGCGCAGCGCGACCACCGAGTGCTGGGTCGGCTTGGTCTTCACCTCGCCGGACGGCTCGATGAAGGGCAGCAGCGACACGTGCAGGAAGAAGCAGCGGTCGCGGCCGATCTCGTGCCGGATCTGGCGGATCGCCTCGAGGAACGGCTGCGACTCGATGTCGCCCACCGTCCCGCCCACCTCGGTGATCACCACGTCGACCTCGGGACCGGCCATCTCCAGGATCCGGGACTTGATCTCGTTGGTGATGTGCGGGATGACCTGGACGGTGTCGCCCAGGTACTCGCCGCGGCGCTCCTTGGCGATCACGGTGGAGTAGATCTGCCCGGTGGTGACGTTCGCCGAGCCCTTGCAGCTCGGTGTCGAGGAAGCGCTCGTAGTGCCCGACGTCGAGGTCGGTCTCGGTGCCGTCGTCGGTCACGAACACCTCGCCGTGCTGGAACGGGTTCATGGTGCCCGGATCGACGTTGAGATAGGGATCGAGCTTCTGCATGGTGACCCGCAGGCCGCGCAGTTTCAGCAGGCGTCCGAGGCTGGAGGCGGTGAGTCCCTTGCCGAGACTCGACGCCACTCCCCCGGTGACGAACAGGTGCCTGGTCTCGATCTGCCGTGACGCACGCGCAGATGCGGCCAAGATGGTCTCCCGTGGTCGGTGCGATGCGGGTTATGCCTCCGCTCCACGGACCCTCAGGATAACAGCAGGCAGTAATCAGGACTCTCTCCGACACCGGGACTCTGCGGTCCGGTGCTGTACGAAGGGATGGCCGGCCTGCCCGCGGTCAATCCCGGCGACGACCACGAGCCGCTGCCGTCGGCGCCTCACCGTCGCCCGGGCGGCGGTAGGCCCGGACGGGCTGGTCACCGATCCGCGGTTCCGCGAGGGCGCGGCGGAGGTGGTGCGGGCCATCCGCGCCCGGCTCCGCACCCGCTGAGGCCGGCTGCCCGCGGTCGCCGCGGCTACCATCCGCTGACCCGGCTAGGGCGTGCCGGAGCGGCGGCCGCCGCGGCCGTGCCGGCCGTTTCCGGAGCGGCCAGCAGCCCGGCCATGGCCGAGGTCCGCCGGCCTGCCGAGGCTGCGCCGGCCGCGTCCTGGACCGGCGCCGCTGCGGCTGGGACGGCCCGCTCGCGCCTGGTCAGGCCGAGCCAGCCGAGCAGGCCGAGCGGATAGGCGAAGTACCCCCAGCGGGTAGCGGGGGTGAGGACGAACATGACGCTGAGCCCGGCGGCCAGCCACCAGGCCGCGGCGCGGGCGCTGGCCGGCCGCCGCATGATGAGCCGGACCGCGACCACGAGACCGGCCGCGAGCAGCAAGCCGATGGCCGCCCAGTGTCCCGCCGTCCCGGTGGCGGCGAGCAGATGACCGGGCAGCGGGCTGGCCGCCGGCGTGGCCTGCCGGGTCAGGCCGAGCGGGAACAGGACGGTGTTCTGCGCGAACTCGGCGGGCCTGGCGAGGGCCGCCGGGGCCGCCACGGCGATCGCGGCCACCGCGGTAACCGCCGTGGTGGCGACGAAACGGCACGCCGCCTGCCTGCCGTCCCGTGCCGAGATCATCACCGCGATCACCGGCAGGGCCGGCCATGCGGTGATCTTCATGGCGCACGCCACCCCGATCGCCAGGGCCGCCACCGACAGCCGGGAGGGCCGGATCCGGCGCGGGATGCCCGCCCAGCGGAGGCCGAGCGGCCCGCGGGGCGATGCGGTCTGCCGCCGGGCCCGCCCCGACGCAGGCCAGGGCCACGCAGAATAGCGCCAGCACCGGCGGGTCGGTGATCCCCAGGGCCAGCGGCAGCGCGAGCAACGGCGTGGTCACGGAGAACAGCGGCACGACGCAGTGCCTCGTGACGGCAGTCGGCACACCGCCATATCCGGTGCGGGGCGGCCACGCCGAACGCCACGCGCGAGCAGCGATCAGGCAGGCCACGGCCATGCACAGCCTCGGGTCGCCGGCCACGCCAGGCACGCCCGCTCCCCGGACCAGCCCGAAAATGCTCATCGCGGGCAGGTACGGGATCGTAGGACCGCCAGGCGGACAGCTGCGCCGGCCCGAGATACGGGCTCCCGTGCCGCAGCAGCAGCATCGGCGGCGCGGCCGACGACCTGGACGTCGGCCGTCGCCGGGCCTACGGGTGGCCAGCCAGGCCAGCGGGCCGGCCAGGGCACCGGCCGCGCCGATGAACAGGGCCGCGTCCCGGCCGAGCGAACGGCGGCACAGCAGCGCGGTGATCGCGGCCAGCAGGTACCCGGCTGCGGCCCGATCCCCCACGACTGGTCCGCGTGCCCGGTGAAGACCGCGACCAGCACGGCGTAGCCGGCGAAGACCGCGTACCAGGCCGCGATCCGCCGCCGGTCCAGTCCGGCCGTGGACCGGCCGAGCCGGGACTCGCCCGCAGGCGCCGGGCACGCGCCCGCGGCGCGTGCCCATGGCGGCCAGAGGGCCGCGGATCACACCTGGCCCCCGCCGGGCCACGTCGCGGCGCCGTGCGCGTTCGTCACGAGCCGCGCCTTCCCGTCATGAGCCTGCCGAGGACGACGTTCATGCCTCTCCTCCGCCGCGCCCTGCGTGCATGAACGCGGCTGACGCCTGAGTCCGGACGGCTAGCCAAGCGTCACCCGCTCAGTCGGAGGATGCGACCGGCGTTGCCCGGCCTCAGTCGGCGCGCCGCAGGCGGCGGTCGCGCTGCTGCCGGGGACGGCAGGCGGCCTGGCGGCGGGCGCAGCCGCCCTGCCGCCGGAACCGCTGACGGCGCGTCGAGCCAGGAATTCGCGGGCGGCCGAACTATTTGGTAATGTTTAATGTCCAAAATTAAGAAAAGCCTCAAATAGAGAGGCCTAGTGAAATTATAACCTGGAAGTGATTTCTTGTCAAAGACAAAGGGCGCATTGCCGTCCGGCCGGGCGGAAAAGCCCGGGCCGGCGGCCGCGGCGCCCGCGGGCCCGGCCGGCGCACAGGATTCCCCCGCTTACGCCGAGGAACTGGATCTCGAGCAGAAGTACGTCACCATGCTGTACGGCCGCCTCGATGACCTGCGTGAGCGCGCCTCGAACCGGCTGGCCTGGACGCTGCGGGAAACCGGCGGCACCCCGGCGGCCCGGACCGAGCGCGATGTGTCGGCCGTCATGTTCAGCACCCGGATAGCTCAGCTGGACGCGGCGGAAAACGGGCTGTGCTTCGGCCGCCTCGACTTCGCCGATGACGAGCGACGCTATATCGGGCGGATGGGTATTCGCGACGAGTCGGCGGACTACGAGCCGGTGCTGCTTGACTGGCGGGCACCAGCCGCGCGGCCCTTTTATCTGGCGACCGCGGCTTCGCCGGAGGGCGTCATGCGCCGCAGGCATATCAAGACCCGCGGCAGGCAGGTCATCAGCCTCGACGACGAGGTGCTCGACCTCACCGCTCCGCAGGGAACCCAGCATCAGGGGCTCACCGGCGAGGCGGCGCTGCTGGCGGCGCTGAGTGCCAGCCGGACCGGCCGGATGGCCGACATCGTGGAGACCATCCAGGCCGAGCAGGACAAGATCATCCGCGCACCGCAGCAGGGCGTGCTCGTGGTGCAGGGCGGCCCGGGCACCGGGAAGACCGCCGTGGCGCTGCACCGGGCCGCTTTCCTGCTGTACACGCACCGGCGGCAGCTGGAGAAGCGGGGCGTGCTCATCGTCGGCCCGAACGCGACGTTCCTGCGCTACATCGGGCAGGTGCTGCCCGCCCTCGGCGAGACCGGGGTGGTGCTGTCTACCCTCAGCGAGCTGTATCCCGGCGTCACCCCGCAGCGGCGAGGAGGCGGCCGACGTAGCGGTCGTCAAGGGCCGGCTGGCCATGGCGCGGGGTGGTGGCGGCCGCGGTCAGGGACCGGCAGCAGGTACCGCGCAAGGCGATCGAAATCCGGTACCAGGGTGAGTTGCTGCGCCTAGACCGCGAGGTGTGCGTCCGGGCCCGGGAGAAGGCCAGGCGATCCCGCAGGCCGCACAATCAGGCCCGGCCCACCTTCGTCCGCGAGATCATCAACGCCCTGGCCCGGCAGGTGGCCGGCCGACTGCGCGAGAGCCTGCGGCAGACCGACGCGATGGTCGCGGAGATCCTCGGCGAACAGGGCCCGCCGTCCAGCAGCGTGCTCGATGAGGTCCGGATGGACGAGATCGCGCGCGAATTGCGCGCCGACCCCGAGGTCCGGGCCGCGATCGGCCAGCTGTGGCCGAACCTGACCCCGCAGCGGCTGCTGAGCGACCTCTTCTCCTCCTCGGCGCGGCTGCGCCGGGCGGCCCCGCGGTTTACCGAGGCCGACCGCGCCCGGCTGCTGCGCGATCGCGACGGCGGCTGGGCGGTGGCCGACATTCCGCTGCTCGACGAGGCGGCGGAACTGCTCGGCGAAGACAACCGGGCGCAGCGGGCCCGGGCCGAGCGAGAGCGCAGGGAAAGGACCGAGTACGCCGAAGGCGTGGTCGATATCCTCTCTCGTGACCTGCAGGCCCCCGAGGTCCTGCTGGCCTCCGACCTGATCGATGCGCAGCGGCTGGCCGAGCGGCAGGCCGATGAGGAATACCTGACCACGGCGGAGCGCGCCGCGGCCGACCGGACGTGGGCGTTCGGGCACGTCATCGTGGACGAGGCGCAGGAGCTGTCGCCGATGGCGTGGCGGATGCTGATGCGGCGCTGCCCCACCCGGTCCATGACCCTGGTCGGTGACGTGGCGCAGACCGGCGATCCGGCCGGCACATCGTCCTGGGCGGAGGTCCTCGAACCGTACCTGCAGCAGCGATGGCGGCTGGAGCGGCTGACCGTCAACTACCGGACGCCCGCCGAGATCATGGCCGTGGCTGCCGACGTAGCGGCGGCGATCGGCCCGGCCGCCCTGTCTGACCTGCCGCGATCGGTGCGGGAATCCGGAGTCGAGCCGTGGCACCTGCAGGTCGCGGCCGGCCAGCTGGACCGGCGGCTGGCCGAGGTCGCGGCGCGCGAGGCGGCGGCGGTGGGTGACGGCCGGGTGGCGGTGATCGTCCCCGCGGCGCGGCTCGGCGAGCTGGGCGACGCGGTCCGGGACGCCGTGCCGGGCGCGTCCGTCGGCGCGGACGCCGAGCTCGAGAACACGGTGGTGGTGCTCACCGTCCGGCAGGCCAAGGGGCTGGAGTTCGACACGGTGATCGTGGCGGAGCCGGGCCAGATCCTGGCCGAGTCGCCGCGCGGGCACAGCGATCTTTACGTGGCCCTGACCAGGGCGACCCAGCGTCTGAGGGTGGTGCACGCCGGCGAACTGCCGCCGGTCCTGGGGCGCCTGCGGGCCGGGACGGACGGCGGGTGAGCGGAGACGCGCGATGGACATCGGCATCATCCGGGCCGACGACCGATCGGCCCCGTTCTTCGCGGCGGCGGCGCGCGACGTCCTGCTGATCAAGCGCTGCGCCCGCTGCGACCGCTGGCTTGATCCGGGGGCTGCGGGCTGCCCCGGGTGCGGCGCGGCCGATCCGCGCTGGGAGCAGGCCGCCGGGCGCGGCCGCCTGATCAGCTGGGCGGTGCTGCCCGCCGGGAAGCCCGACCCCGCGGACCCCCCTGGCCGCTCCGAGGCCCCTGCTGAGGCCGGGACTCCAGGTGACGCCGAGGCTTCCGGGGACATCGAGGCTTCTGGTGCCTGCGCGGCTCCTGATGCGCCCGGCGTGCTGGCCCTGGTGGAACTCGACGAGGGGCCGTGGCTGCGCACGCGGCTGGAGGACACCCGCCCGACGGGAACCGCCGGGCTTCGGCCCGGGCTACGGGTGACGGCCCACTTCGTGCACCCCGCCGAGGGCGAAAGCTACCCCGTATTCCGGCCCGGGGAGTAACCCAGGGTCAGCGGCGCCGCCGCCAGGCCCGGATGACGGGTCAGCACCTGGTGGCGGGGTGCGGGTCGCTGCCCGGGGACTGCGCAGGCGTGGATCCCGCTCTGCCCAGGCTCTCGTGCTCGGACTGGCCGAACCGGGCGAGCATCACCGCGCTGATCACCGCCACGATGAACCCGGCGATGGCCACGCCGGCCAGTCCGTGCCTGGTCTTGTCGCCGAGCAGCAGGATCCCGACGGCCGCGGGCGGCACCGTCTCCACCAGGACGACGGCCGCGATGGCCACCGTCACGCTCCCGCCCTCCAGTGCCGACGCGTAGAACAGGAAGGACACGATCCCGGCCGCGGCGAGCGCGTAAGCGGCGGGATCGCGAACCAGGATCGCGGGCGAGTAGCCGGTCAGCACCCGCGCCGCGACCGCCAGCACCCCGTAGCCGAGGCCGGCCGTGGCCCCGAGCAGCGGCGTCCGGGCCGGGCCCGGGCAGCCGGGCGGCGGCCAGGCCGATCATGCCGATGCCGGCCACAGCCACGATGAGCGCGAGCTTGAACGTGTTCCCGACGTCGGCCGCGCCCTCGGCCCCCGCCGAGGCACCGAGCAGCCCGACCCCCACGATGACCCCGCCGACTGCCACCCACTCCCGCCAGCCCAGGACCGCTCCCATCAGCCAGGAGGCGCACACGGCGGTAACGGCCAGGTTGGCGGCGATGATCGCCTGAACGGCGAACAGCGGCAGGCGGTGCAGCGCGATGAGCTGAGCGATGAACCCCAGGATGTCCAGGCCCAGGCTGGCCACGAACCGCCACTGCCGGAACATGCGGACGACCAGGCCGGGATCGACCCCGGCGAACGCGCCCGTGCCCTGCGTGCCCGCGGGCCGGCTCGCGGCCCGGACGGCCACGGCCTGCATGACGGCCGCCACCCCGTAGAACACGGGGGCGACCACCACCGCGATCAGACTCGCCAGCACGTTTCTGACCTTACGCTCAGCTTTTGCCCAGCCAGCATCTTGCCCAGCGTCAGCCCGGAGCCGGCCCGGCGGGCCGTCGTCGGCTCAGCCGGGTAGCAGGCCATCCGGCCCGAGGATTCCGGCGAGCGCGGCCCGGGCCTGCTCCGGGCTGGTGAACTGGATGGCGCGCATGCCCATCGCGATGGCGGCCCTGACGTTGTCCTCGCGGTCATCGACCAAGATCACTTCCTCGGCGGGCGCGTCCAGCCGGGCCAGCGCCTGGCGGAAGCAGCCGGGGTCCGGCTTGCCCGCCTTGAAGTCACAGCTGAACAGCAGGTGCTCGAAGTGCCGGGCCACCGGCATCCCGGCCACGGCCTCGGCCTGCTCGCGAGGCTGGTTGGACAGCACGGCCAGCCGCTGCCCGGCCGACCTCAGGTCGTGAATCAGCCGGACAGTGCCCGCGCACAGGTGCGACCAGCTCGCGACGTCCAGCCTGACCAGCTCCGCGATCTGCGGGCGGGTGAAGGACCGGCCGAGGCGGCTCCGCGATGTCCTGCCAGAACGTCTCGCGCGGACAGTTCCGCGATGTCGTAGGCGAAGCGAGGCGGCCAGTACGCGCGGCCGAACTCGGCCGTGGTCACCCCGGCGGCCGCCGCCATGGCGGCCACGTCCTCCTCGGGCTGATACGTGCCGATGACGCCGCCGAAA
The DNA here is from genome assembly GCA_963795575.1 of uncultured Actinomycetes bacterium. GTDB lineage: Bacteria > Actinomycetota > Actinomycetes > Streptosporangiales > Streptosporangiaceae > PALSA-505. The sequence goes on from CAWCII010000002.1 coordinate 99,977, forward strand.
TCGAATACCACCCAGGACATTCCGGTCCTTTCCGCCGCAGGAGACGATCCCGAACGCCGAACCAGTCTGCCATCGGCCACCGTCAGGACGGGCGGGCCTGAACCCGCGCGAGCGGCGGACGAAATCCTGTTGCCGGCGCCAGCCAGCTCCACGACGATGGCCTGATGACGTGGACCGCACCAGAGGTAACGCGCACCGAGCCGCCGACGGTCGCCGGCGAGCGCGCCTCGCTGGAGGCGTGGCTGGACTATCACCGCGAGACGCTGCTGTTCAAGTGTCAGGGCCTGACCGGCGAGCAGCTGGCCCAGCGGGCCGTTGCCCCGTCGTCGCTGTCATTGCTCGGGCTGGTCAGGCACATGGCCGAGGTGGAACGCGCGTGGTTCAGGCTCCGGTTCGCCGGCCAGGCCGAGCTTGGTTACATGTACTGCTCCGACGAAGCGCCCGACGGCGACTTCGACTTCGCCGAGGCCGGCGGGGCCGAGGCCGACTTCGCCACGTTCACCCGGGAGTGCGAGCAGGCCCGGCAGGCCGCCGATGGCCGGTCGCTGGACGACACGTTCCGCCATCCCCGCCGCGATGAGACCATCGACCTGCGCTGGGTCTACCTGCACATGATCGAGGAGTACGCGCGGCACAACGGCCACGCCGACATCCTGCGGGAGCAGATCGACGGCGTGACCGGCGACTAGAACCGCGCGATCGGCCAGGCGAAGACTTCGCCTCGCCGTAGCAGCCCCAGCGCTCCGGCTTAACCGGCCCGGCGCCGCAGGCGCCGTGCTCAGACGCCGGCCGCCTGCATGCCGCGCAGCTCGTGCTTGAGCTCCCGGATCTCGTCCCGCAGCCGGGCGGCGATCTCGAACTGCAGCTCTGCCGCGGCGGTGTGCATCTGCTCGGTGAGCTGGCTGATGAGCTCCAGCACGTCCCGGCGGGCCTCGCTCTGTTCCGCGCCGGCCTCGCCCCGCCCGCCCTGGCCGGCCTCCGCGCGGGCGGCCGCGGTGCGCCCGCGGGCCCGGGACGACAGCCCGGGGACCGGGCTCTTGCCCCGGCTCTGCTGTCGGCCGCCGCCGCCGAGCAGCTGCTCGGTGTCCGCGTCCTCCCGCATCAGCTGGTCCAGGATGTCGGCGATCCGCTTGCGCAGCGGCATCGGGTCGATCCCGCGGGCGGTGTTGTAGGCGACCTGCTTCTCCCGCCGCCGGTTGGTCTCGTCGATCGCCCGCTGCATCGACGGGGTGACCACGTCGGCGTACATGTGCACCTGGCCGGAGACGTGCCGCGCCGCCCGGCCGATGGTCTGGATCAGCGAGGTCCCCGAGCGCAGGAAGCCCTCCTTGTCCGCGTCCAGGATCGACACCAGCGAAACCTCGGGCAGGTCCAGCCCCTCCCGGAGCAGGTTGATGCCGACCAGCACGTCGTACTGGCCGATCCGCAGCTCACGCAGCAGTTCCACCCGGCGCAGCGTGTCCACCTCGCTGTGCAGGTAACGGGCCCGGACGCCGAGTTCGAGCAGGTAGTCGGTGAGGTCCTCGGCCATCTTCTTGGTCAGCGTGGTGACCAGCACCCGCTCGCTCCGCTCGGCCCGCTGCCTGATCTCGTCCACCAGGTCGTCGATCTGGCCCTTGGTCGGCTTGACGATGACCTCGGGATCGACCAGCCCGGTCGGCCTGATCACCTGCTCGACCACGTCGCCGCCGACCCGCTGCAGCTCGTACGGGCCCGGCGTGGCCGACAGGTAGACGGTCTGGCCGATGCGCTCACCGAACTCGTCCCAGGTCAGCGGGCGGTTATCGATCGCGCTCGGCAGCCGGAAGCCGTGCTCGACCAGCGCCCGCTTGCGGGACACGTCACCCTCGTACATGGCCCCGATCTGCGGCACCGTGTTGTGCGACTCGTCGATCACGAGCAGGAAGTCCTCGGGGAAGTAGTCGAGCAGCGTGTTGGGCGGGCTGCCCGCCTCGCGGCCGTCGATGTGCCGCGAGTAGTTCTCGATCCCCGCGCAGCTGCCGATCTGGCGCAGCATCTCGATGTCGTAGGTGGTACGCATGCGCAGCCGCTGCGCCTCGAGCAGCTTGCCCTGCCGCTCCAGCTCGGCCAGCCGCTGGGCCAGCTCGATCTCGATCCCGGCGATCGCACGCTCCATCCGCTCCGGACCCGCGACATAGTGCGAGGCCGGGAACAGGTGGACCTCCTCGTCCTCGGTCATCACCTCGCCGGTCAGCGGGTGCAGCGTCATCAGCCGCTCGATCTCGTCGCCGAACATCTCGATCCGGACGGCGAGCTCCTCGTAGACCGGGATGACCTCGATCGTGTCGCCGCGCACCCGGAACGTGCCGCGGGTGAACGCGACGTCGTTGCGCACGTACTGCATGCCGACCAGCTTGCGCAGCAGCGCGTCCCGCTCGATCGTGTCGCCCACCTTGAGCGTGACCATCCGGTCCACGTACTCCTGCGGCGTGCCGAGGCCGTAGATGCAGGAAACCGACGCGACCACGATCGTGTCCCGCCGGGTGAGCAGCGAGTTCGTCGCCGAGTGCCGCAGCCGCTCCACCTCGTCGTTGATCGAGGAGTCCTTCTCGATGTAGGTGTCGGTCTGCGGGATGTACGCTTCCGGCTGGTAGTAGTCGTAGTAGGAGACGAAGTACTCGACCGCGTTGCGCGGCAGCATCTCCCGCAGCTCGTTGGCGAACTGGGCGGCGAGCGTCTTGTTCGGCAGCATGACCAGGGTCGGCCGCTGCAGCTTCTCCGCCAGCCAGGCGATCGTCGCGGTCTTGCCGGTGCCGGTGGCACCGAGCAGCACGGTGTCCTTCTCCCCGGCCCGGATCCGCCGTTCCATCTCGGCGATGGCCTGCGGCTGGTCGCCCGCCGGGACCATGTCCGTGACCACCTGGAATGGCGCGACCTTGCGCTGCAGGTCGGTCACCGGGCGCATGGCAGCACCCTCCGGACTGGCACAGCATTCTCCTGCACTGTCACTCGCTCACTCTAGGCGGCCGGTACGACAAAGCGGCCACGAACTGTCAGCGCTCGCGGCGGCTAAGTTCTTCCCACAGGCCGTCGACCCGGCGGTCGAGCTCGGCCAGCGGGCCGGAGTTGTCCACCACGATGTCGGCGACGGCCAGCCGCTCGGCCCGGCTGGCCTGGGCGTCCATCCGCTCCCGCGCCTGGTCTTCGGGCATGCCGCGCAGCCGGGTCAGCCGGTCGAGCTGGACCTCGGGCGGCACGTCGACCACGACGACCACGTCGTACTGGCCGGCCAGCCGGTTCTCGGCCAGCAGCGGCACGTCATGAACCACGACGGCGTCCGGCGGGGCCGAGCGCTCGATCTCCAGCATCCGTTCGGCCACCAGAGGATGGACGATCGCGTTGAGCTTGCCGAGCAGCGCGGGATCGGCGAACACGATCTCGCCGAGCCTGCCGCGGTCCAGCGCGCCGCCGGCGTCCAGCACCTCGGGGCCGAACGCGGCGGTGACCTCGGCCAGCCCGCGCGTGCCGGGGGCGACGACCTCGCGGGCGACCGCGTCGGCGTCGATGATCACCGCGCCCCGCTCAGCGAGGCGCCGTGACACCTCGCTCTTGCCGGCGGCGATCCCGCCGGTGAGCCCGACCTTGAGCACGCCGGGCGGAGCTGGTCAGTCCTGCCCGCCGGACAGCTTGTCCCGCAGCGCCGCCAGCGCCTCGTCGGAGGCCAGCGCGCCGGTGGCGCCGCCGTCGTCGCCGGAGTCCTGCGGCGCGGCCGCCGCGGCACCGCCGCGCCGCCGTCGCCGTCGTCGTCGCCCTTGCGCGCCTCCTCCACCTGGCGGCGGTGCGCCTCGAACCGGGACCGGGCCTGGGCGTACTGGCGCTCCCACTCCTCGCGCTGCTTGTCGTAACCCTCGAGCCACTCGCCGGTCTCGGCGTCGAAGCCCTCGGGGTAGACGTACTCGCCGTGCTCGTCGTAGGTGGCGGGCATGCCGTACAGGGTCGGGTCGAACTCGTCGCCGACGGCCTCGCCGATCGTGCCCTCGTTGGCCTGCTTGAGCGACAGGCTGATCCGCCGCCGGTCCAGGTCGATGTCGATGATCTTGACGAAGATCTCGTCGCCCACCTGGACGACCTGCTCGGGGATCTCCACGTGCCGGTCGGCCAGCTCGGAGATGTGCACCAGGCCCTCGATGCCCTCCTCGACCCGGACGAACGCCCCGAACGGGACCAGCTTGGTGACCCGGCCCGGGACGACCTGGCCGATCTGGTGGGTGCGGGCGAACTGCTGCCAGGGGTCTTCCTGGGTGGACTTCAGCGACAGCGAGACGCGCTCGCGGTCCATGTCCACGTCCAGCACCTCGACGGTGACCTCCTGGCCGACCTCGACGACCTCGCCCGGGTGGTCGATGTGCTTCCAGGACAGCTCGGACACGTGCACCAGCCCGTCCACGCCGCCGAGATCGACGAACGCGCCGAAGTTGACGATGGAGGAGACCACGCCCTTGCGGATCTGGCCCTTCTGCAGCGTGTTGAGGAAGTTGTGCCGCACCTCGGACTGCGTCTGCTCCAGCCAGGCCCGGCGGGACAGCACCACGTTGTTGCGGTTCTTGTCCAGCTCGATGATCTTGGCTTCGATCTCCCGGCCGACGTACGGCTGCAGGTCGCGCACCCGGCGCATCTCCACCAGCGAGGCGGGCAGGAAGCCGCGCAGGCCGATGTCGAGGATCAGGCCGCCCTTGACCACCTCGATCACGGTGCCGGTGACGACGCCGTCCTCCTCCTTGATCTTCTCGATCGTGCCCCAGGCGCGCTCGTACTGGGCGCGCTTCTTGGACAGGATCAGCCGGCCCTCCTTGTCCTCCTTCTGCAGGACGAGGGCCTCGACGTGCTCCCCGGTCTTGACGACCTCGTTGGGGTCCACGTCGTGCTTGATCGACAGCTCGCGGGAGGGGATGACGCCTTCGGTCTTGTAGCCGATATCGAGCAAGACCTCGTCCCGATCGACCTTGACGACGGTCCCTTCGACGATGTCGCCGTCGTTGAAGTACTTGATGGTCTCGTCGATCGCGGCGAGGAAGGCTTCCTCGGACCCGATGTCGTTGACCGCTACCTTGGGGGTCGAGGTTGCCTCTGTGCTGCTCGTCATTGTGTGGGCCGGCTCCGGATGCGGACAGGGTTCAGTGGTCTGCGCTCCGGCCCGCGCATCCGCCACACGGAGGCCCAAAGGACCTTGCGGAGCCAGGGTTTTGGACGTGCCGCGACCGGAAATCCGGCCGGGACCTGCCCGGTAACCGCCGAAAGGGTCTTCCGCCCGCGGCGGACGCACGAGGACACAGCGCAGCGATCAGCATATGAGAGCAAACCCGGAGGGTCAATTGGAGCCAAGGTTGCAGGGAGGTTGCAGCTAGGACACGACTAGGGCCTTCGCCGCGGATACGGCCTAGTGGCCGGCCTCGGCCCAGCTGCGGCCGGTGCCGAACGAGACCTCGAGCGGGATCGTCATCTCGAACGCCCCGCACATGGCCGCGGCGACCAGGTCCTTGAGCGCGTCGAGCTCGCCCGTGGCCACCTCGAAGATCAGCTCATCGTGCACCTGGAGCAGCATCCGGGAACCGAGCCCGCGCGCCCGCAGCGCGGCGTCCACCGCGAGCATGGCGATCTTGATGATGTCGGCGGCCGACCCCTGGATCGGCGCGTTCAGCGCCATCCGCTCGGCCATCTCCCGGCGCTGCCGGTTGTCGGAGGACAGATCCGGCAGGTAGCGGCGCCGGTCCAGGATCGTCTGCGTGTAGCCGTCCATCCGCGCCTGGTCGACAACCTCCTGCAGGTAGTCCCGCACCCCGCCGAATTCCCGGAAGTACTCCTCCATCAGGCCGCGCGCCTCGTCCGTGCTGATCCGCAGCTGCTGCGAGAGGCCGAACGCGGACAGGCCGTAGGCCAGCCCGTAGTTCATCGCCTTGATCTTGCTGCGCTGCTCGACGGTCACCTCGTCGGGCGGCACGCCGAACACCCGTGACGCGGTCGTGGCGTGGAAGTCGTGCCCGGAGCCGAACGCGGCGGCCAGCGCCTGGTCGCCGGACAGGTGCGCCATGATGCGCAGCTCGATCTGGCCGTAGTCGGCGGTCAGCAGGCACTCGTACCCGCGGCCGACGACGAAGCCCTGCCGGATCCTGCGGCCTTCCTCGGTGCGGATCGGGATGTTCTGCAGGTTCGGGTCCACCGAGGAGAGCCGGCCGGTGGCGGCGATCGTCTGGTTGTAGGTGGTGTGGATCCGGCCGTCCTCGCCCGCCATCGGGATCAGCGAGTCCACGATGCTCTTGAGCCTGGCCACGTCCCGGTGCCGCAGCAGGTGCACCAGCACCGGGTGCTCGGTCTGGGCCAGCAGCGTGGTGAGCGCCTCCGAATCGGTGGTGTACCCGGTCTTGATGCGCTTGGTCTTGGGCAGGCCGAGCTCGTTGAACAGCACTTCCTGCAGCTGCTTGGGCGAGCCGAGGTTGAACTCGCGGCCGACCACCGCGTAGGCAGCCTGCTCGGTGGCCTTCACCTCGCCGCCCAGGCTGGCCGACATCGCCGCGAAGTGGTCGGTGTCGGCGGCGATCCCGGTCCGCTCCATCCGGGCCAGCACGGCGACCAGGGGCAGCTCTACCTCGTGCAGGAGCTTGGTGGCGCCGCGCTGCTCCAGGTCCCGGTCGAGCGCGTCCGCCAGGTCGGCGGTGGCGCGGGCGCGCAGCGCCAGGGCGGCCCGGGCCGCCGCGTCGGGATCCTCCTCGCCGTCCTCGCCGATGCCCTCCAGGGTGAGCTGGCCGGTGGGGGCGTCGTCCCTGCAGCTCCCGGCCCAGGTACCGCAGCACCAGGTCACCCATGTCGAAGGCCCGCTGGCCGGGCAGGGCCAGGTAGGCGGCCAGCGCGGTGTCGCTGGTCAGCCCGGCCAGCTCCAGGCCGCGCGCCTCCAGCGCGTGCATCGGCCCCTTGGCGTCGTGCACCGCCTTGGGCACGGCCGGGTCGGCCAGCCAGGCGGCCAGCGCACGCTCGTCGGCCGCGGGCAGCTCTTCGGGGTCGATGAACGCGCACTCGCCGTCCGGCGCCGCGATGGCCAGGCCGGTCAGCGTGCCGGTGCCCCGGCCCCAGGTGCCGGACATGGCCAGCCCGGACCGCCGCGGGGACGGCCGCGTGCTCCTCCAGCCAGCCGGCCAGCTCGTCGGGCCCGGGTGTGGCCACGGTTATCTCGAAGCCCTCCTGGGGCTGGCCGGGCTGGCCCGCGTCCTGGGCCGAGGCCGCGCCGATCCCGTTGGGCAGGGTCTCGACCAGCCGCTCACGCAGCACCCGGAACTGGAGCGTGTCGAACAGCTGGTGGATGGCGTCCCTGTCCCAGGGCGCGGGCAGCAGGTCGCGCGGCCCGGCCTCGAGCGGCACGTCCTTGGCCAGCTCGGTGAGCTGCCGGTTGCGCAGCACGTTGCCCAGGTGCTCGCGCAGAGCGTCGCCGGCCTTGCCCTTGACCTCGTCAACCCGGTCCACCAGCGCGTCGAGCGAGCCGAACTCCGCGATCCACCTGGTCGCCGTCTTCTCGCCGACGCCGGGGATGTTGGGCAGGTTGTCGCTGGGGTCGCCCCGGATGGCCGCGAAATCCGGGTACTGCTCCGGAGTCAGGCCATATTTCTCCCGAACGGCCTCGGGCGTGAACCGGGTCATCTCGCTGATCCCGCGCCGGGTCATCAGGACCGTCACATCGCCGGACACGAGCTGGAGCACGTCACGGTCACCGCTGACGATGAGCACGTCCATGTCCTGGCCGGCCGCCTCGGTGGCCAGCGTGGCGATGAGGTCGTCGGCCTCGTAGCCGGCCTTGGACAGCCGCTGGATGCCCAGCACGTCGAGCACCTCGAAGATCAGGCTGAGCTGGCTGCGGAAGTCGGCCGGCGTCTCCCGCCGGTTCGCCTTGTACTCCACGAACTGCTCGTGCCGGAACGTCGGCTCGCCGCGGTCGAAGGCCACGGCCACGTGCGTGGGCCGCTCGTCCCGCAGCACGTTGATGAGCATGGCGGTGAAGCCGTAGACCGCGTTGGTCGGCTGGCCGGTGGTGGTGGAGAAGTTCTCTATCGGCAGCGCGAAGAAGGCGCGGTAGGCCAGGGAGTGCCCGTCGAGCAGCAGCAGCAGATCCCGCTGGCCGTGGCCCGGGCGCTGGCCCGGATCCTTGCCCGCCGCCCCCGTGCTGCCTGCCGCGTGTCCTTGGTCGCCACAGCCAAATCCTAGTGGCGGCCTGGCCCGGGCGCCGCCTGGCGGCGCCCGGGCCAGACGAAGGGGCGGTCAGGAGGAGAACTGGAAGATGGTCGAGGTGTTGTACACCTGTCCCGGCTTCAGCTCGGTGCTCGGGAAGTTGGGCTGGTTCGGCGAGTTCGGGAAGTGCTGGGTCTCGAACGTGTAGCCCGCGGACTGCCGGTAGATGTGGCCGCTGATGCCCACCAGCGTGCCGGTGAGGAAGTTGCCGGAGTAGAACTGCACGCCGGGCTGGTCGGTCCAGACCGCGAGCTGCCGGCCGCTGACGGGATCGGAGGCCTGGGCGGCGAGCCTGAGCCCGTCCAGCTTCGGCCCGGTCTTGTTCAGCACCCAGTTGTGGTCATAGCCCTGGGCGATGAGCAGCTGCCGTTGGCCACGTTGATCCGGGAGCCGATCGTATGCGGGGTGGTGAAGTCGAACGGCGTGCCCTTGACCGGCGCGATCTGCCCGGTCGGTATCTGCGTGCTTGTCGGTCGGCGTGTAGGAGTTGGCGTTGATGAACACCTTCTGGCCGTAGGCGGCGCCCGAGCTCTCGCCGGCCAGGTTGAAGTAGCTGTGGTTGGTCAGGTTGATGACCGTGTCCTTGTTGGTGGTCGCGGTGTAGTGGATCTTGAGCTGGTTGGCGTTGTTCAGGGTGAACGTCACGAACACGGTCAGCCTGCCCGGGTAGCCGGTGCAGCTGCAGCCGACGTTCGCGCCGTCGTCACCGTTCGGGCTGACCAGCTTCATCCGCACGCCCGCCACGCCGGGGCTCTTGCACCGCGGTCGCGGCCCAGACGTGGTTGCCGAAGCCGACGAAGCCGCCGTGCAGGCTGTTCACGCCGTTGTTGATCGGCAGCGTGTACTTGTGCCCGTTCAGGTGGAAGGTGCCCTTGGCGATCCGGTTGCCGTACCGGCCGATCGTCTCGCCGAAGTACGGGCCGCCGGGCGCGGGCGGCGGCGGGCTGTCCTCGGTCACGTAGTCGTGCAGGGTGGCGAAGCCGAGCACGACATCCGCGCTGCGGCCGTTGCGGCCCGGAACGTTGATCGACTGGATGGTGCCGCCGTAGGTGAGGATCCTGACCTGCATCCCGGCGCAGTTGGCCAGGGTGTAGCGGAAGACCGGCAGCTTGTGGTGGACGTAGATGTCCATCGCCTGGCCGAAGAACTGCTTGCTGACCGTCGGCCCGCCGCTGCAGTGACCGGCGGACGACGCGGGCGCCTGGGACATCCCCAGCACGCCCACGGTGGCGGCCCCGACGGCGGCCACCGTGCTGATGCGGATAGCTGTCCGGATAGACCGGCGCGCAGGCGCGATACGCATGAAGGCTCCTTTCGTTCGGTTCCGCACGGCCGGATACGACCCGGCCCACAGAACGTTGTGAGCGCTAACATTCATTGTTAGCGCTCACATTCTGGAAGTCACCCCTTTCGGCGGTAAAACATCCGGATTTTCGCCCTTCCTGATCACGGAAAGTCACGATCTTGGCTCGGGCCTGGCCTGCTCGCGGTGCGCCGTGACCCGGCGTTCCCCTGGCACCGGCGGGGCGCCCGCCTAAGCTGCCGTTACCGGACGCGCGCCGCACGAGCTGGAGGATCGGGTGGACCAGGACTTCGAACGTCAGATCATCGACGCGTTCCGCGTGCCGGGACGCGACACGCTGCCCGAGCGGATGGGCATCGAGGTTCTCGAGGCTTCGGCGGAGCGCGTGGTCGGCACGATGCCGGTGGCCGGCAACACCCAGCCCTACGGCCTGCTGCACGGCGGCGCGTCCTGCGTGCTCGCCGAGACGCTCGGGTCCCTCGGCGCCGCCCTGCACGCGGGCCCGGACCGGGCCACGATCGGCATCGAGATCGGCGCGACGCACCACAGCGGCGCCCGGGAGGGGACGGTGACCGGCGTGGCCACCCGGGTGCACGGCGGCCGGACGCTGGCCACCTACGAGGTCGTCATCACCGGCGAGGACGGGCGCCGGGTGTGCACCTCCCGGCTGACGTGCCTGTTCCGCGACACCGTCCCGGGGTCATAGGCGGATACAGCAGACCTTTGCCACATACCGGACAGTTATCCTCGTACCTTTGCACCGGATGCCGGTACATCGCTACGGTAGATCTAAAGAGCCCGGGGTGGCTGAGTAGAGAACGTGCGACCGGGGAAGGCCGACATGGCACCAAAGGCCCCCTGGGCTCATTTCTGCCCGATTACGTGGAGCCTGTCCTAGGACCTGGCCGGGAGGGTTAGCCGGCCGCCGGGTCGGCAGGCTGACCACGCGGCATCGTCCGTGCCTGCCGTCATGGCCTGGTCCAGCACCGCCTGCGCGACCTCGCGCATGCTGATCCTGCGGTCCATCGACGTCTTCTGGATCCAGCGGAACGCCTCCGGCTCGGTGAGCCCATGCTGGGACTGCAGCAGCCCTTTGGCGCGGTCGAGAAGCTTGCGCACCTCCAGCCGGTCCCGCAGCGTGGCCACCTCGTCCTCGAGCGCGCGGGCCTCCTGGAACCGGCTGACGGCCATCTCGATGGCCGGGACGAGATCGGCCTTGGTGAACGGCTTGACCAGGTAGGCCATGGCGCCGGCGTCCCGGGCCCGCTCGACCAGGTCGCGCTGGGAGAACGCGGTCAGGATGACCACGGGCGCGATCCGCTGCTCGGCGATCTGCTCGGCCGCGGACAGGCCGTCGAGTACCGGCATCTTGACGTCCAGGATGACCAGGTCGGGACGCTGGCTGACCGCCAGCTTGACCGCCGTCTCGCCGTCGCCAGCCTCGCCGACGACCTCGTAGTCCTCTTCCTCGAGCATCTCCTTGAGGTCGAGCCGGATCAGCGCCTCGTCTTCGGCGATCACGACGCGGAACGGGGTCTTAGCCACCCCAGGAGCCTACCCTGATCAGGTAGATTGAGGTTTGCTTCCTCCTTCCTGCCATGCTTGCCGGCGACTAGACGTTGGCCATGGCTTCGGGAACAGCCGGGATGGCGAAACGGCAAACGCTGGCGCCTCAAAAGCGTCTGCCCGGAAGGGCTTGCGGGTTCGAATCCCGCTCCCGGCACCCGACTTGAGCCTCTCAGAATTGTCGGCACCGCTGCCCACAATAGTTACATGTATTCGCGGGATACCGTCGACCTCGCCCTTCTCCTGTCCGGTCTCGGCATCCTCGACCGCGAGAATGCGCTGATCTGCGGGGTCTCGGTTAGGGCCATCCGGCACTGGCGGTACGGCAGCCGGAGAACCGGGTGCACAGGGTCCGCTTCCTGACCTCCGCGCTGTCCCCGCTGCGATGGCCGGGAACTGGACACATCCGCATACGCCTATCTGCTCGGGCTGTATCTAGGAGATGGCCACATCACCCTCGGCCGCTCGGGGCGTTTATGCGCTGTCGATCTCTTGCTGTGACGACTGGCCTGGCCTGATTGTCGCAGCAGAGCATGCCATGGTGTCGGTAATGCCAACATCACGCGTATTTCGCGTGGCAAGAATTGGCTGTCACGCAGATCAAGAGCACTTCGAAGCATTGGCCGTGCCTTTTTCCGCAGCACGGGCCGGGCAGGAAACATGAGCGGAAGATCGAGCTGGAGGCGTGGCAGCAGGTGATCGTGGCCGAGCATGCGGGTGATTTTGCCCGGGGCTTGTTTCATTCCGATGGCTACCGCGGCATCAACCGGGTTCGCCGGGCGCTGGCCGACGGTGACCGGTGGTATGAGTATCCGCGGTACCTGTTCGTCAACCATTCCGCCGACATCCTGCGGCTGTGCGGTGAGGCGCTGGACCGGCTCGGTGTGGAGTGGCGGTTCAGCAAGCCAACCACGATCTCCGTCGCCCGCCGCGATGCCGTGGCCCGGCTTGACGAGTTCGTGGGCCCGAAGTACTGACGCGCTTGGCCGGTCTAGCGAAGCGTGTGCGGGCTCCCGGGGCCGGGTAAGCGGTCAACTGGACGCGATGTGCAGGCGGCCGACGGTGTCCTGGAAGCGGCCCAGGTCGGCGGCCTCGGCTTCGAGTCCGGGGCCGGCCAGCGGCAGGCCCGACCAGTAGGCGAAGTCGGCGGGCGCGGCCGGGCCGTGCGCGCCGACGTACCGCCGGGCCAGTTCGGCCAGCCCCGGCCGGCGGGCCGCGCCCGGACAGGATCTCCGCGATCGCGGAGCGCCCGGGCGAACAGGCCGGCGTCCAGGCCGAGCTGCCGGTGCCGGGCGGTCACCACGCCCGCCGGCGGCCGGAATCCGGATGAGATGATATGCGCTGCGGCCGCGAGGGGTCGGGAGCAACCGGAAGAGGATCAGATGCGCATCGGGATCAAGACCAGGCCGGAGCACCAGACGTGGGCGGAGATCCGGGACGTGTGGGTGGCGGCGGACGAGATCGACCTGTTCGAGTCGGCGTGGAACTGGGATCACTTCTACCCGCTGTCCGGCGACCTGGCCGGGCCGAACCTGGAAGGCTGGACCATGCTGGCCGCGCTCGCGCAGGCCACGTCCCGGATCCGGATCGGCTGCCAGGTGACCGGGATGATCTACCGGCACCCGGCGGTGCTCGCGAACATGGCGGCGACGGTGGACATCATCTCCGCCGGGCGGCTGGAACTCGGCCTGGGGGCCGGGTGGAACCAGTAGGAGTGCGACGCCTACGGCATCGAGCTGCCGCCGATGCGGGAGCGTTTCGACCGCTTCGACGAGGGCGTGCAGGCCATCGTCGGCCTGCTCAGCCAGCCCGTCACGACGCTGCACGGCCGCTACGTCAGGCTCACCGACGCCCGGTGCGAGCCCAAGCCCGTGCAGCGGCCGCACCCGCCGATCACGATCGGGGGCCGGGGGCCCACGCGGACGCTGCGCGCCGTGGCGCGCTGGGCGCAGCAGTGGAACGCGATCATGGTGAACCCTGGCGAGTACCGCGAGCTCAAAGGTATCCTGCTCACCCGCTGCGCGGAGGCCGGCCGCGATCCCGCGGAGATCACCTGCTCTACCAACGTCCGCGTGGACCCCGGCCAGGACATGCAGGCGGTGGCGGACCAGGCGGCCGCCTACGCGGAGGCGGGCGCCGACCTCGTGATCATGAACCTGCCGCTGCGGGCCAAGCCGGACATGCTCGGCGACCTGGCCGACGCGCTGCGCCCGCTGGCCTGAGCCGGGCCGGGTGTCGTGTCCGACCGCGAGCTGGTGGTCCTCGGCACGGCCAGTCAGGCGCCCACCCGCACCCGTAACCACAACGGGTACATGCTGCGCTGGGACGCCGAGGGGCTGCTGTTCGATCCGGGTGAGGGAACCCAGCGGCAGATGCTGTTCGCCGGGGTCACCGCCACCCATGTCCACCGCATCTGCATCACGCATTTCCACGGGGATCACTGCCTGGGCCTGCCGGGCGTGCTGCAGCGGATGTCCCTGGATGAGGT
>CAWCII010000003.1:0-31612 GCA_963795575.1 uncultured Actinomycetes bacterium
ACGTTCGACGCGCTGGCCCGGGGCCTGATCGTCCTGCTGGTGGCCGGCGGCCTGCTGACCTGGGGCCACTCGTTCGGACGAGGTGCACAGCCAGCTCGCCGCCCAGAAGATCGTACTTCCCGGCCAAGAACAGCCCGGCCATCAAGGCCGCCGGAGTTCGCGGCCATGCACCAGTACGCGGGCCAGCTGCATGACCACCGGTGCCCAGGCCGAGGTCTACGCCGACCACTTCATCGCCAACCACCTCAAGGAGATCGGCGGCGGCAAGACCTACGCCCAGCTGGCGCGCAGGCATCGCTGGCCAACCCGAACGAACGCAGCGCTGGCGGCGCAGGTGCAGACCGTGTTCCGCGGTGAGACGCTGCGCGGCCTGCTGCTGAACGCCTACGCCTTCTGGAAGATGGGCGCAGATCATGGTGATCGCCGCGATCGCCGCCTTCGCCGGCGCGGGCCTGCTGCTGATCCTGTCCGTCCTGGGCTTCTGCGCACCTGCGGCGCGCCGCCCCCGAAGCCGAGGTGCTTCCCCAAGCTGGCCACCCGCGTCCAAGTCGAACGCCGTCTGACCGTCAGGCGGAGCCGTCCGCTCCTCGTTCCGGAGCACATCCCGGCGAGGGGCGGACCCATCAAGGAGGGACCATGAGACGGACCATTCTGCTGGCGTGGACGCGGCGCGGCACGGCCAGCCGGGCGCCGCCACGCAGCATGTCGTCGCGGCGGCGAAGGAAACGCTGGCCTCGCCGCCGGTGCAGGTCGTGCCGCTGAACACGACATCTTCGGCCTGCAGCAGCGGCACCCGGGCGTCGGCCGCGTCGGCGGACCGGGCGACCAGGGCCGACTCGCCGGTCAGCGTGGACAGGTCCACCTCGACCGTGCCGGTCATCAGCCGCGCGTCCGCAGACCCGGTCGCCCTCCTCGACCAGCAGGACATCGCCTGGCACCAGCTGGCCGGGCCTCGGTCTCCTGCCGCTGGCCGTCCCGGAGCACCCGGGCATGCGTCGGGCAGGAACGCCGCCAGCGCCTCCACGGCCCGCTCGGCCTGCATCTCCTGGGCGAATGCGAACGCCGCGTTGAGCACGATCACCGACGACGATCGCGGCGCCCAGCCGCGGCGTGCCGCTGGCCCAGGCCAGCACCGCGGCCACCGCCAGCAGCAGCGCCAGCGGGTGAGTGAACTGCTGGGCCAGCTTGCCGCGGCCAGCGCCGCCCGCCCCGCCGGGACAAGCTCGTTCGGGCCGTACGCCTCCAGCCGCCGGGCCGCCTCCCGGCCGGACAGGCCACCCGGTGAACTGCGCAGGAATCCCGCAGCAGCCGCGGCAGCGGCTCCAGCGGGTCAGGCGGGCCCAGCGACTCCGCTCCTGGCATGATCCTGGTCGGCATGCGGCACCGGCCATGTGAGCGCGGTTGCGATGAATAAGCGATTTCCGCACGTCCACCCGCCCAGCCTCGCCCGGTCACCCGCCTCCGTGGCAGGGACTAAGTTCCCTGGTCACCGGGACCAAGAACCAGGCCTGCCCGGCGGGGTGGCCGAACTCGCCGGATCGCAGAACGTAGCGGCGTCGGCGGCGGCCATGGTCGGGCCGGGCCGTCATCTTCCCGCTCCTAGCGTCCCGTGCCGTCACGCGGACGGCCCAAGGGCCGATCTGCCTGAGCGCGCGGGACCTTCAGCCCAGGAGCCCGGATGTCGGCCTGGCCGGGCATTCCTCCTCGGCCTGGCCGCCTGCCCTGGCAGCCGCTCGACGCCTGCGGATTACCGTGGAGGCGCGGGGCCCGGACGGTGCGGGAAGGATGAGCCGATGGAACACGGCGCCAGCACAACTCCGGGCTTGCTGCCGCAGCTGCGCCTCGACGGAACTGCCTGGCGAGCTGCAGGCGCGGCTGCAGGCGGGGTGCTGGCGACCAGAGGACCGGATGAACGGCCTGCTGGAGGCGGTCGTCGCCGTCTGGCTTGGATCGAACCTGGAGAGCATGCTGCGCCGGGATCGTCGGGGCCGCGGTGAGCCTGGCGGACGCCGAGGTACGGGCGCTGGGGGGTGATCGGCGAGGGTAAGACGCTGGCCGAGTTCGTGCCGGTCGGGCTGAACGAGGCCGAGATCGGCAAGATTGATCACTGGCCGCGCGGGGAGGGCCTCCTCGGGCTGCTGGTCCGCGATCCGGGGCCGCTGCGGCTGGCCGATATCAAGCAGCACCCGGGGTCGGCCGGCTTTCCCCGCGGGGCACCCGCCGATGCACAGCTTCCTCGGCGTGCCGATCCGGGTGCGCGGAGTGGTCTTCGGCAACCTGTACCTGACCGAGAAGCGCGGCGGCGGGCAGTTCGACGCCGAGGACGAGTCGGCCTGTCAGCACTCGCTGTCGCCGCTGGTGTGGCGATCGACAATGCCCGCCTCTACCGGGATACGCCCGGCAGCGCGAGCGCTGGCTGGTCGCCAGCGGGGAGATCACCAGCCGGCTGCTGTCCGGCGCGGACCCTGGCCAGGTCCTCGCCGCCGTCACCACGCAGGCGCTGGAGCTGTCCAGCGCCGACCTTGCCGTGCTTGCCCTGCCCGAACAAGACAAGAAACGACTGGTGATCGAGCACGCCCAGGGCGAGGGAGCCGAGGCGGCGCTCGGCTTGGTCCTGCCCGCGGGACGGTCACTGTCCGGGCGGGTCATGGATACCGGTGAGCCGCAGGCGGTCGCCGACTTCGCGGCCGATGACCGGACCGCAGAGGCGGCCCGCGGCGCGATGGGCCACCTCGGCCCGGCGGTGGTGTTCCCGCTGGGCGCGCCCGGCAACGTGCGGGGCGTGCTCACCATCGGCCGGCGGCACGGGGCGCTGCCGTTCCCGCAGGCAGCCGCCGATGTGGTGGCCTCATTCGCCGCCCAGGCCGGGGTGGCGCTCGAGCTCGCCGAGCGGCGCCGCGACACCGAGCGCCTGTCGCTGTTCGCGGACCGGGACCGGATCGCCCGCGACCTGCATGATCAGGTCATCCAGCGGCTGTATGCGACCGGGATGTCGTTGCAGGGGACCATGCGCCATCCTCGCCCGGCCAGAAGCCCCCGGGCGGATCCGAGAGCGCGGTCGAACGCCCTGGACGACACGATCAGGGACATCCGGGCCACCATCTACGCGCTGCAGTCCCAGGTGGAAGGAGCCGGAGAGCCTGCGCGCCCGGATCGTGGCCACCGCCGACGAGATGGGCCCGATGCTCGGCTTCGCCCCGTCCGTGCGGTTGGGCGCCGGCCTCGACGAGCACGTCGCCGGGGAGCCTGGCCGAGCACGTGCTCACCGCGCTGCGGGAGGCGCTGTCGAACGCGGCGCGGCACGCCCAGGCCAGCCGGGTGGATGTGAGCGTCGAGGTGGGCAGCGACCTCACCCTGCGGGTCGCCGACGACGGCACCGGGATCCCGCCCGGCGCCCGCCGCAGCGGCCTGACCAACCTGGCCGACCGCGCCGAGCGGCTCGGCGGCACGCTGCGCACCGGCCCGGCCGATGAGACAGCGGGAACCGGGACGGTGCTGGAATGGCGAGTGCCGCTGCCGGAGCCCGGTCCGCTCAGCTCTCAGCCGGGCGTAGCCTCCGGCCGGTTACCATCCCCGGCATGATCCGGATGAAATGATCCCGGACACCGGGGGCCCATGACCGCAGGCCGAGCTTGCCCAGTCGGGCGACCTCCGCGGGGTCGTTCACCTCTTCGCAGCGCCCCACCACGGTGACGCTCCAGCCGGAGCGGGTGACCGGGTCCAGGTCGTCGGCCTGAAACGCCACCACCGCGCGGCGGCGGGTCGCCGCCGCGAGCTTGCCGCTGCGGTCGGTCCGGATCACGATCGTGTCCTCATCGACCGCGAAGTTCACCGGCTCCACCGCAGGGATGGCCTGGCGCGTGTACACCATCCGGCCGACCGGCACGGTGGTGATCAGCCGCAGGCATTCCGCCCTCGGCAACTCCTCCAGCACGGGGATATCCGGTGTCATGGGCGAAGTCTCCTGGTCACGGCAGCCCGCTGCCAGGGACGAACGTCCCGCCGGCCCGCCGCGGGTAGGTCTCCCGCCAACTGCGTTCTGAATGATCTTGATCTTCGGAGACCCGGGCGGCGTAGGCCGCGGCCTGGGTCCACCGCTTCATGCCGCCTTGGCGAACAGCGTGATACGTAGTTCTTCCCGGTCTTCTCGGCCAGGAACATCCGCTCGCCGGCCTGCCGGTTAGCCAGGGGATACCGGCGAAGCGGCGGTGCCGCCGCCCTGGTGCCCTCGGCGTAGCGGGGTACCTCGTACACGCCGGAGCCGGGCCGCCCGCCCGGGGCGGCCGAGGTGCGAGCAGACCACGACCGCGGCGCCGCGGCCGAGCAGTGCGTTCAGCGTCGGCAGGCAAGCCCGATCTTGCCGTCGTCGGTGATCCGGCCGCCGTCCAGCGGCACGTTCAGGTCGGCGCGCACGAGTACCCGCCTGCCGGAGACTTCGAGGTCATTGATCGTCTTCATGGCCAGGCCTTCCCGGTCGGTCGCACGGGATGATCGCTACCGGACCGTGGGCATGGCTCACCACCGGTGGTCGGTGCCGTAGCGGAGTATTCGGCCAGCCGTCCTCCGGCCGCTTCCGCGAAAGCGCTGTTGACCTCATCGACGGTCACCTCGCGGGACAGCACCGCGGCCAGGTCGGTCAGCGAGCCGTCCTCCACCGGCACCCGCACCGCGATCCCGTCCAGCTCCCCGTCCAGCCCGGGGATGACCACGCCGGCCGTCCGCGCGGCGCCGGTGCTGGTCGGCACGATGCTGGCGGCCGCGCTGCGGGCCCGGCGCAGAATCCTTTGCGGCCCGTCGAGCAGCATCTGGTCGCCGGTGTAGGCGTGGATCGTGGTCATAGAACCCCCTGGTCAGGCCGAACGCGTCGTCCAGCACTTTGACCATCGGCTGCACGGCATGACCGAGGCAGCCGTACGTGGAGTCGAATTCCAGCAGGTGCGCGAGGGTCCGGGCGTCCGTCACGTCGTTAACCGCGACGACCTGCAGGTCGTCGCGTTCCAGGGCCCGCCGCACGAACGCCCGGCCGATCCGCCCGAAGCCATTGATTCCCACCCGCATAGTCATCACGCTTCTCCCTCTCGGCCGCTCGCCATCCACCCGGTGACGGCCAGCTCACGGCGTCCTGCAGCTACCCTGGTCAGCATCCGCTCGGCAGCCGGGCCGGGCCAGGCGGCCTTTGTCCTCTTCCCCCGGGCCATTGGTCCTGGCGGCCGCCGAGGGTCACAGGGCGTCGTCGTCACGCGTCGGCCGGCCTTGGCAGGAGATGGCATGCGAGCGAGGATCAGCTTCATCACTTTGGCGGTAGACGATCTGGACCGGTCGGTCGCCTAACACGCCTTCGGGTGGTTACCCGGGCCGTGGCCGGGTAACGTCCTGTGGCAGCGACAGGAGAGTTACGGTAGCGAGAACCTCCAGCTACCCCGGCGCCGTTTCGGAACCATGACTCAGGAGCGAGCAGGGCCCGCAGGCCAGCGGTCATCGGCCGCTGTCGGCACGACCCCGGCCGCGGTGGTCGACTACCCGCAGACGCCTGTCAGTGGGCGAGAGTGTCGTCGACCCCGAGACGTGGGCGGGCTCGCTCCCCGCCGCCTACGGCGTCGCGCCGCGCATACGGATCGGTCGTGACCGATGGTTCAACCTGTTGTGGCTATTACCGATAGGCCTCGTCATGCTGATGGTCGCGGTGGCGATCGGGCAGGGGTTGCGAGAGATACCCGCGGTACAGCGGTTCATCGCCCAGTACCCCGGCACGATCGTCTCGCCGGGCACGCATCCCGGACTACCGTGGTGGGTTGAGGCACAGCACTTTCTCAACGCCTTTTTCATGATCTTTATCATTCGGGCGGGCATCCAGATTCTGGCGGACCATCCCCGCCTCTACTGGACGCGCAACTGCACGCCGGGACGCGACTGGTTCCGGTTTCAAAATCCTGTGCCGGCGGACCCGCTCTGGACGGCCAAGCAGGATTCGGTGGGCCTGCCGGTCAGGTCGGCCTGCCCGGGCTGCGTCATTCCATCGGGCTGGCCCGTGGTGGCATCTGGGCACTGACGTGTTGTGGCTGGCGAACGGCGCGATCTTTTATGTCCTGCTGTTCACAACCGATCAGCGGCGCCGCATCATCCCCACAACATGGAAGGTATTTCCCGCGCAGCTCGGTCGCGATCCAGTACCTGTCGCTGAATTGGCCGACCGAAAGGGGGTGGACCGCCTACAACGGCCTCCAGCTGCTCGCCTATTTTGTGACCGTGTTCGTCGCCGCGCCGCTGGCGTTGATAACCGGGCTGGGCATGTCGCCCGCGCTTGTTGAACGGATCAAGTGGGTCAGCCGCCTCCCGTCCATCCAGGTCGCCCGTTCCCTGCACTTCCTGGTGCTGGTCTGGTTTCTCTTTTTTATCGCCGTCCACGTCACCCTGGTGTTTACCACCGGGCTGCTGCGCAACCTCAACCACATCTATGCCGATCGCAACGATACCAGCTGGATCGGCTTCGCGATCTTCTGCGGCATCACCACCCTCCTCGTCATCACGTGGGTGGCGGCGACCCCGTTCACCCTCCGCCATCCCCGGGCAGTACAGCGGATCGGCTACGCGCTGGTGGGGCCGGTCCAGCGGCTGTTCGAGCATGTTGATGCCACCCCCGGCGAGTATAGCGAGACAGACATCTCTCCCGACTTCTGGCACAACGGGGCCTTTCCGACCAGCGATGACTACCGTCGTCTGTTCGATACGGGTTCGAGCTGGCGCTTTAAGGTCCAGGGGCTGGTGGAAAACCCCGTCGATCTCAGCCTGGAGGAGCTGCGCGCGTTGCCCCGCCGCGAGCAGATCACCCAGCACTATTGCATTCAGGGCTGGTCCGGCGTCGCCAAATGGGGCGGCGTATCCATGTGACCATCTTCGACCTGGTCGGCCAGCCGGAGGCCCGCTGGGTGGTCTTCTACTCCTCGGCGACGGCCCCGACGGAGGCCTGTACTACGACGCGCACCCAATCGAGCAGATGCGCTTCCGCCTCACCATGCTGGCTTACGATATGGACGGTGCGCCGCTGTCCTACGGCTACGGGGCCCCGCTCGGCTGCGCAACGAGTCGAGCTCGGGTTCAAGCAGGTGAAATGGCTGGCCGGCATTGAGTCCGTCGCCCGCTTCTCCGAGGTCGGCGGAGGCCACGGAGGTTACAACCCCGACCACGAGTTCTTCGGCTACCGCCAGTCAATCTAGCGGGCGCTAACCAGTCACATTGGCCCCCGGGTAGAGCGAGACATGCGCCAGGTCGCGTGAGACGGGACATGCATAGCAGCTCGCAGCCCGGCGGATTCGGCGCGCCGCTGCCCGACGACGCGCATCGAGCGTGTTCGTCAGGCATCGACGGACTTACGTCCCGGCGCTGAGGTCTTTCGTCTTTACCGTGACCAGCATCTGGCCAGTTGGCTGATGAGGTGTTCGTCCGCGACGAGGTGCCGATCGAGGTCGGGTTCGAGGAGGCCCGCGGCAGACTGGCGGGACTGGGCGGCTGGTTCTTGCGTGCTTCGGACGATGTCTACAGCGAGGGAATCGCAGGCCAGGCGCGGACCGGCCCGCTGGGGCCCGCACCCGGCATGGCGGCCGCCCTGGCGCACCCTCCGGCGACCACGCCGTAACCGCGATCAGCCGGCTGCCGCAGCCCTCGTCGTGTGGCTCATGTTCACCTGCTCACGCCGATGGCCGGCGAAGGTCCCGGCTGCCGCGGCCTTCGTCCCTGCGCGGCGCCCCCGGCCCGGGGATTGGCTGGCGTCATCAGTAACGTCAGCTGCGATCGGGGAGGAAGCATGGACGCTCTGCCCCTGACAGAAGGTCGGCCGGCCGGGCCCGCCCGCACCGCCGAGGGAGATCGACGAGCCAGGCGGTGGCCTTATCCGGCGGTGTGGGCTTCCTCGGCACACAACACTCAGCCGTGGTGGTTCAGCGCCTGCGGGCAGCAGATCAGCCTGCGAGCCGACAGCAGCAGGCGGCTGACTGCTGCCGATCCGGCCGGCCGGGAGATGATGATCAGCTGCGGTGCCGCGCTGTTCACGGCCAGGCTCGCATTGAGGGCCTTCGGCTGCGTCCCAGAGTTCCGGCTGTTCCCCGATCCGCGACAGCCGCTGCTGGTCGCCGAGCTGAGCTGGCGGCGACGGGCGGCCCCGGCCGAATGGGAACTGCGGCTGTTCTGCCAGGTGCCGCAGCGGCGGACGCACCGGGGCGGGTTCGACCCGCTGCCCCTTCCCCGGGATTGCTGGCCGTCCTGCGCGGCGGCGCGGAGCGAGACGGCGCGATGCTCCGCGTCGTCGCCGACGGCAGGCGGGCGGAACTGGCCGCGGTCGTCGATACGGCCGAGCGAGCGCAGCGGCTCGACCGCGAGTACGTCCGGGAACTGGCCGTCTGGGTGTCCCCGCCCGGAAGCGGGCGGCGCGACGGGGTGCCGCCCACCCCTACCCGGCCCGGCCCGAGCGCACCTCGGCCGGACTACCCCGGCCGCGACTTCGCCCACGGCCACGGATGGGGGACAGCCGGGTTCAGCGGGGTACCCGCGCCGCGGTCGGCCGGGGTCGCCTGCCTGCTGACGACCCTGGCGGACGGTCCGGCGGACTGGGTGCGGGCCGGGCAGGCCCTGCAGCGAGCGCTGCTCACCTGCGCGACTTGCGGGGTCGCGGCGGCTCTGCACAGCCAGCCGCTGGAGCTTGCCTGGCTGCGTGAGCTCGTCCGGTCACGGTTGAGCGACGGCGCGTACCCGCAGTTGGTGCTCCGGCTCGGTACGGTCATCCAGACCGCGGTCAGCGTCCGTCGGCCGCCCGCCGATGTCCTGTTCGGCGGCGCCGCCGAACCGCAGAGCGCCAGCCGTGGGTGACGGCCCGGCCCGTCAGGTCCGCTGGCAGGAGCGACCAGGTGCGAGTGCTTCGAGCTGCTGGCCCGCGAGCATCTGGGCCGGATAGCCCTGGTCGACCTCTGGGGGCCGATCGTGCTGCCGGTCAACTTCGTCCTCGACCGTCACACGGTGGTTTTCCGTACCGGCGAGGGAACGAAGCTGGATGCCGCGAGCGGTGGCCGCAGGGTCGCGTTCGAGATCGATGGGTCGGATGCGGCGACCCGCACCGGCTGGAGCGTGGTGATCCGGGGGGAAGTCACCGAGGTCACCGGCCCGGCCGAGCTGGCTCGGCTGCGCGAGCTTCCGCTGCATCCGTGGGCACCGTGCGTCAGGCACCGCTACGTCCGCATCCTGCCCGCGGTGCTGACCGGCCGGCGGATCCTGGCGTCCGCCGCCCCCGGCGATGAGGTCCGGTCATGGGAACAGGCGTAGAGAAAGAAGAGTTCTGCGACTCCGACTACTCGCGCTTCCGGGACCGGCTCGAGGAATGCCTGTCCGTGCTCGCCCGGCTGCTGGAACGGCCTTGCTTCGGGATGGGCCCGGTCACGGTGGGTGCCGAGGCCGAGCTGTTCCTGATCGACGGCTCGGCCCGGCCGCTGCCGCGTAACCAGGTCATCCGGGCTGCGGCGGCCGACGGGCGGATCACGCTCGAGCTGAACCGGTTCAACCTGGAACTCAACGCCTCGCCGGTCCTGCTGGCTGGCCGGCCGTTCTCCGTACTCGAAGACGAGCTGGACCTGCTGCTCAACCGCGTGTCCGGGGCGGCCAGCGACTACTCGGGCCGGCCCGCGCTCGTCGGCATCCTGCCCACGCTCGGCCTGGCCGATCTCGGTCCCGGCATGCTGACCGACGCGGCCCGCTACCGCGCGCTGAGCAGCGGCCTGCGGCGGCTCCGCCGGGATCCGTTCCGGATCCGGATCTCGGGCCAGGACCCGCTCGAGCTGGCCAGCGCCGATATCGGGCTGGAGGCGGCGAACAGCTCCTTCCAGATTCACCTGCGGGTGGTGCCCGCCGACTTCACCCGCACCTACAACGCGGTCCAGCTCGCCACGGCGCCGGTGCTGGCCGTGTCCGGCAACTCGCCGACACTCCTCGGCCACCGGCTCTGGGAAGAAACACGGATCGCCCTGTTCAAGCAGTCGGTCGACGGGCGCCGCGGCCTGGCGGCCCGCACCGGACAGCCCGGACGGCGCTGGCACGGGCTGGCTGCGCGGCGGGCCGCTGGAGTTGTTCACCGAGAGCGTCCGGCTGCACCAGCCGCTGCTGCCGGTGCTCGGCGGCCCGGACCCGCCGGCTGGCGGCCTCGACTCGCCAGTCGGCGGTCCTGGCTGGCATCCGCCGCCGCTGCACGAGCTCCGGCTGCATCAGGGCACCGTCTGGCCCTGGAACCGGGCCATCTACGATCCCGCGGCGGGCGGGCATCTGCGGATCGAGATGCGGGCCCTGCCCGCCGGCCCCACCGTGATCGACATGATGGCCAACGCCGCCTTCCTGATCGGGCTGTCCCTGTGGCTGGCCGGGCAGGACCAGGAGTGGACGTACGCACTGCCGTTCGAGCGCGTGGACCACAACCTCTACCGGGCCGCTCAGCATGGCCTCTCGGCCCGGCTGAGCTGGCCATCCGGGCACCGGGATCAAACCCGGACGCTGCCCGCGGCCGAACTCGTGCCCGAGCTGGTCCCGCTGGCCGGGCAGGGCCTGCGGCAGGCGGGCGTGGCCGCCGGCGAGGCCCGCCGGCTGCTCGACGTGATCCGCGCGCGAGCGGCTTCGGGCCAGACCGGCGCACAATGGCAGCGCGCCGCGCTCGCCGCCGCCGAGCAGGGCCGCGATCGCTCCCGCGCCCTCGCCGTCATGCTCGAGCGTTATCTGCGCTGCGCGGCCAGCCGGCGGCCCGTCCACACCTGGCCGGCCAGCCACACGGCCGGATAGCGTGCCCTCCCGTCCGTACATGGGGGCGCTCTGCGGTGCGGGCGCCGGAAAACTCGAACAAGGGCTGCAGGAACTGGGTGCCGCGGACGGTCTCGAAGTCCACCGCGACCGGCTGCGGCCGGCACCTCGACGCGGACCCCGCCCCGGTGAGCCAGGCCGAAGGCTTCCGCGAGCTCCATGGTCAGCTGGAGCCGCAGCGGGCCATCGGGTGGCCGGGGCCGAAGTCGTATTTGGACAGCTGGTCGTCCCAGGCCACGTGCAGCGTGCAGGTCATGCCGGCATCCTCCCGGCCGGCGTGACCGGCTTCTCAGGCCGAAGGTCCCGTTCATCCGGGTCACTGTGCTCCTGACACAGCGACCTCCATCGCCAACCCTTGAAGTGTCTGGAGCGATGGCGGGAGATGAGACAGATGAAGGGAAGCCAGCCTGAGGCGGTCACCCGGCGGCGGGTGGTGGCGGGCGTGGACGGCTCGCCGAACTCGCTGTTGGCGCTGCGCCGCGCCGTGTATGCGGCTCGCTTGTGTAGTGCCTGTGTTGAGCTCGTCCGTGTCATGCCGTCAGATGCGACCCCGGCCACCCAGATAGCCGGGCTCGCGATGCTGGACATGGCCATTCGCTGCGAGTTCCCGGGGGGCGCCGGCGTTCCGGTCCGGTACACGGTGGAATGCGGCGACCCGGCGGAGATCCTGGTGAAGCGGAGCGTGGGTGCCGATCTGCTCGTCATCGGCGGCCGGTGCCACCCTGCGCATGGCAAGCTCCTCGGCGGGGACGCGGTGCCCTACTGCCTCGGCCGCGTCGCTTGTCCGCTGGACATCTGCGCCGACCAGCGGGCACCCACCCGGCCGGCGGATAACACGCGTCCCCGCGCAATGCTGACTGCAGGGGAGTTCTGATGCGTGCGCAGGTAGGGGACCGCCTGCTCGTCGGGCACGATGGCCACAGGATCGGCTTGATCGTCGATGTGCCACGGCCCGACGGCCAGCCGCCCTACATCATCAAGTGGCTGAGCGATGGCCACATCGCAATGGTGTTTCCCGATCAGTACGCCCGCGTGATCCCGGCCGGGCATCCGGCGGGCACCGGGCTCAGCCGAGGAGAGATGGCATGACCGCCGCGACGTTCGCGCTGCTCATAGACGGCAGCACCATCGAGATCCGCCCGGCCACGCCGCAGGATGAGGACGCGGTGCGGGACATGCACGCCGCGCTGTCGCCGGAGAACGCGTACCTGCGCTTCTTCAGCCTGAGCCCGCTCAACGCCGAGCGCGAGGCGCAGCGGGTCTGCCGCGAGCCCAGCCCAGACCATGTGTCGCTGCTCGCCTGGCTTGATGACGAACTGGCCGGCGTGGCCGGCTGCGAGTCCGCCGGCACGCCGGGCACGGCCGAGATCGCATTCGCCGTTCCCGACCATCTGCACCGCCGCGGCATCGCCACCCTGCTGCTTGAGCACCTCGTCTCGATCGCCCGGCAGCACCAGGTCAAGGCCTTCACGGCCGAGACGCTAGCCGAGAACACCGCCATGCTGAAGGTATTCGCCGACGCCGGCCTGCCGGTACAGCGCAAGCTCGCTGACGGCGACGTGCAGCTGACCTTCCCAATGCCGTGCGACGAGGCCGACCGCAGCCTCGACAGTTACCTGGAATCCGTAGCGGCCAGGGAGAGCCGCGCGGACGTGGCGAGCCTGGTCCACCTGCTGCGGCCCGGCTCAGTCGCCGTGATCGGCGCGAGCCGGCACGGGGATCGCCGGGCCGGGAAATCCTGCACAACATCGTGACCGGCGGCTTCGCCGGGCCGGTCTACGCCGTCAACCCGCACGGCCAGTCCATGGAGGGCCTGCGCTGCCTGCCCTCGGTCGCCGACCTGCCCGAGCACGTGGACCTGGCGGTCATCGCAGTACCCGCGCCGGCCGTCCCGGGGGTGGCCGCCGAGTGCGGGCGCCGCGGCGTCCGGTCGCTCGTGGTGATCACCTCCGGCCTGGGCCCGGCGGGCGCGGACCTACTGGCCATCTGCCGCCGGCATGGCATGCGGCTGGTCGGCCCGAACTGTTTCGGCCTCGCCGTGCCCGGCCTCGGCCTGGACGCGACCTTCGACGCGGACCGCCCGCGAGCCGGCGCGGCGGGCGTGGTCGTCCAGTCCGGCGGGGTGGGCGTGTCGCTGGTCGAGCATCTGTCCCGGCTCGGTATCGGCGTGTCCTCGTTCGTCTCGGTCGGCGACAAGTACGACGTGTCCAGCAACGACATGCTGACCTGGTGGGAGCAGGACGGGCAGACCAGGCTCGCGGTGCTGTACGTCGAGTCGTTCGGCAGCCCCCGCAAGTTCGCCCGGACGGCGCGCCGGGTCGGGCAGCAGATGCCGGTGCTGACCGTCATCAGCGGCCGCTCCGCGGCCGGCCAGCGGGCTGCCGCGTCGCATACCGCGGCCGCGGCCACGCCGCTGGTCACCCAGGAGGCGCTGTTCGCCCAGGCCGGCATCATCGCCACGCACAGCCTCGGCGAGCTGACCGAGGCGGCCGCCCTGCTGGGTAGCCAGCCGCTTCCGGCGGGCAACCAGGTCGCGGTCATCTCGAACGCCGGCGGAGCGGGCGTGCTCGCCGCCGACGCCTGCGGCGATCACGGCCTGCAGGTCGCGACCCTGTCCCGGCCCGTCCAGCGCAGGCTCGCCGCTCTGTTGCCGCCGGGCGCGGCGGTCGCGGGCCCGGTGGACACCACCGCTGCGGTGGGCGTGGATGCCTTCAGGTCCGCGCTGGAGCAGATCGCCGCCGCGGACGGGGTTGATGCGGTGCTCGCGGTCACCGTGCCCACCGCCATCGCCGACCTGAGCGAGGCCGTGCGGGCCGCCCAGGTAGCGAAGCCGCTGGCGGTCGCGCTGCTCGAGCAGCCCGAGGCCGTTCGGATGCTGCCGCCATCCGGCGACGGGCCGGTGGCGGCCGACGGCCAGACCACGGACGAGGCGGGACACCCCCGGGTCATTCCCGCTTATGCCTACCCGGAGGGCGCTGCCCGCGCGCTCGGCCACGCTGCCGGCTATCGCGCCTGGCTCGGCCGGCAGCAGGGCTGCGTTCCGGAGCTAGAGGGAACGCGCCCCGATGACGCCCGGGCGCTGGTTTCCTCCTTCCTGATGACCAGCCCGGACGGGGGATGGCTGCCCGCCGCCGCCGTCAGGGAGCTGCTGTCCTGCTACCGGATCCCGCTGGTGCCGACCCGGTCGGCCACCGGGGCCGCAGAAGCTATTGCGGCGGCCGCCGCGTTCGGCGCCCCGGCGGTGCTGAAGGCGGAGGTGGCCGGGCTGGTGCACAAGAGCGACGCCGGGGCGGTCAAGCTCGACCTGCACGGCGAGACGGAGGTGCGCGCGGCCTACGGTGAACTGGCTGCCACCTTCGGGGCCAAGCTCGACCGAGTGCTCGTGCAGCCGATGCTCGCCGGCGGCGTCGAGGTACTGGTCGGTGTGGTGCAGGAACCGGTATTCGGCCCGCTGGTGGTCTTCGGCCTGGGCGGCGTGGCCACCGATGTCCTCGGCGATCACGTCGCCCGGCTCACGCCGGTCACCGACGCCGACGCCGACCGCATGATCCGTGGCGTGCGCGCCGCCCCGCTGCTGCTCGGCCACCGCGGCAGCCCGGCCGTGGACACCACCGCGCTCGCGGATGTCCTGCTGCGGATTTCCCGGCTCGCTGACGACGTTCCCGGGCTCGCCGAACTGGATCTCAACCCGATCATCGCCCGGTCCGATGGAGTCCAGGCCGTGGATGCCCGCATCCGGATAGCGCCTGCGCACCCGGAGGACCCGTTCTTGCGCCGGCTGCGCTGAGCCACCGCACAGAGGAGGCTGGCAGAAATGTCCGCAACCAAGACCGACAAGCCGCCCCGCATCGTGGCAGGAGTCGATGGGTCTGCACCGTCACTAGCGGCCCTCCGCTGGGCCGTCTATCAGGCCGAGCTCACCGGTGGCACCGTTGACGCCATCGTCGCCTGGCGGCTCCCGGTGTCGATGACCGGCTACGGCTTTGCCCCCGTGGCCATGTCCGGCTGCTCGGACATAGAGCAGATCGCGAAGCAGGCCCTGGACGAAGCGATGAGCAAGGTCGCCGGCCGGGGCGGTGATTCCCCGGTGCGGAGCCTGGTGGTCCAGGGGTTCCCGGCGCAGGTCCTGCTCAGCGCGTCGGCCGCGCGGATCTGCTCGTCCTGGGCAGCCGCGGCCACGGCGGATTCTCCGGCGCCTTGCTCGGCTCGGTGGGTCAGCGTTGCGTCTGTCACGCGCGCTGTCCCGTGGTGATCATCCGCGGGGACCTCGCCCAGGCCGCCTGAGCGCGCGATGAAGCGGGGACGGTGGCTGGCGGCCCGGCTGGGCCTGGATGGCAACTCACTGCGCCGCCGAACCGACCGGATCGCCGGCTACGGGACCGTGTGCTGGTGGTCGCGTTCCTGGTCGCCGCGCCGATCGTGGCCATCTTCGCCGGGCACTGGGCCCACCGGTGGTCGATGAGCCAGCAGCAAGACCAGCGGTCGTGGCGTGAGGTCACCGCCGTGCTGCTGCAGAAGGCGCCGGTTGAGCCGGGAAGCTACGACGCGAGCGGGTCATGGACCGTGGCCCGGTGGACGCCCCCGGGGGGCACGCACGGCACAGCGTGATCGCGGTGCCCGCGGGGACGCCAGCCGGCAGCCGGGCCGGAATTCGGCTGGATAGCTCCGGCCGGTGGGCCGGGCCGCCGCTCGCCGGCCGATGGCCGTGGTGCGCGTGGCGATGGCGGTCATAGGGACAGTCATCATGCTCGCGACCGTTCTGGCCGTCGTCGCATCCGTCGGCAAGTGGCTGCTTGACCGGCGCCGGCTGGTCGGCTGGGAGGCCGACTGGAGCTGCGTCGGCCCGCAGTGGACGAAGGAGTTCCGGGCCCGGGGGTAGCCACGGCGCCCGTGGTCAGGGCTGTAGCTGCCAGGGCAGCAACTCGGGGTGGGCGCTCAGCTCGAGCAGCCGGTTGCGGGTGGCCTGGAGCCGGTGCAGCGTGACGCGCAGGAACCGCTGGGTCATCTCGCGGCCGAATTCCGGATCCTGGCTGCATTCGGCCCGGATGGCCTTGCCGTCGAACTCGAACGCCGCCAGCGGCTGGGTCGTGATCGCGCCGAAGCCCCACCGGAACGGCGGGAACAGCCAGGACAGGCCGACGACATCGCCGCGGCTGAGTTGCTCGACGATCACCCGGCCGCGACCGGGAACCACGGTGTCCAGCGCGATCTGGCCGGCCTGGATCAGCCAGAACCGGTCGGCGGTCCCGCCCTCCTCGAACAGCCGGTGCGGGTCCGGGACCTTGACGGACCGGGCGTGCGGTGTGAGCCGGGCGACTTGAGGATCGGGCAGGCCGTGCAGGAAGGGATGGGAACCGAGTATGTGCTGGGGCGGCGTGTTCATGTCTCCTCCTCCGCCATCAGGTCCCGGCACTGCCGGGCGATCTCTGCGTCTTCCCGGGCGTGATGACCAGGGTGGTCACCGGGACGCCGGGTGCGGATATGTCGCAGTCGGCCGGAGCGCCCGCGGTGCGGTCCGGGTCGAGGGTCACGCCGAGGAACGCCAGCCCGCTGGCCGCCTCAGCCCGGACTTCGGCCCGGACTTCGGGCTGGTGTTCGCCGATGCCGCCGGCGAACGCGAGGACGTCGAGCCCGTTCATGGCCGTCGTCATGGCGGCGATCTTGCGGCGCAGCCGGTGCGCGTGCACGGCGATGACCGCGTCGGTCCAGCGTGGCGGCCGCCGCGCAGGCGGCACCGGCGCTTCGGCGATGGTCATCGCATCGCCTCAGCGTCGGCCTCGCTGCCCCGCACCACGGTGACCGGGCAGAAGGCGCCGGTCACGCAGTGGATGCTGACCGCCGCGCCGGTGGCCGCTGCGTAGCGGGCGGCCCAGTGCAGCGCCGCCACCGACTGCGCTGATCCGTCCACACCTGCCACTACGAGCCGCTCGCTCGATCTTCCTGCTGGCCATGGCCGTCCGCCTCACTGTTCTCGCCGCGGCCCGGACCGGGCGTCGCGTCCTCGCCCGCCGTATTCGGACCGCGGATCGTCTTCCTCCATGCAACCCAGTGGCCCGCCTCCCCGCACAGAGTCATTGGTCCTGCGCGCCAGGGTCGGCCGCGTGCCGTTCGGACCCATGATCGGGGACCAACGCCCCTGCCTGCGGCGGCCTCACTGCCGGGGAATTCCCGGGCTGATCGAGCTCAGCGAGCAGCTGCGGATGGAAAAGCACATGGGCCAGCGGTTCAGTCGGCTGGCCGGATTCCCCGGCCCTGCCCGTTCGACGTGCTGGGCGCAGACCCAGGGCATGATCGGCTACTGGATCGTGCAGGCGGTGCAGGATGCCGGTGCCGGGCTCACCGGGGTCGCCGGCCTGGTCAGCCGGACGCTGGTGAATCCGCGGCCAATCTGCGCATTCGGCCACCCGTCCAAGTCCGTCGTCCCTGCGTCGTACGACGAGCAGCAGGCCAGCGCGCTCGCGGCTAGCCGGGGCTGGGAGTTCCGCCAGGACGGAACCCGGGGGTGCCAGGTCGTGCCCTCGCCGTGCCGGCCGAGCTGCTGGACATGCCCGCCATCCGGACGCTGCTGGCGGCGGGCACGATCGTGATCTGCGGTGGCGCCGGGGCGGATGCCAGTCGTGCTGCACGCACGACGACCGGGCTGCTGCGCGGCTGTCGAGGCGGTGGTGGACAAGACCTGACCGCCTCGCTGCTGGCCCGCGAGCTGCACGCGGACTCGCCTGCTGCCTGCTCACCGATCTGATCGAGGCCGTGCGGGACGATTACGGGACCCCCGGGCGCCGGCCGATCCGCCGGGCGACCAGCCGGTGCGAGCTGCGCTGCCGCGGTCATTCCCGGCCGGTTCCATGGGTCCGGTGATGCGGATCGGCCGTGTGCCGCTGTCGTGGAAGCCACCGGCAAGCGGGCCGCGCCATGCGCGGCGAGCTGGCAGCGGCGGCTGCTGTCAGCCGGGGTGCGCCGGTACGATCATCTGTCCCGTGAATCCCCGGCCAATCGCGCATGCGATAGCCAACCGTCGTCCCTGCGTACTGACGCGCGCCGCCGTGAGCTTCGGGCCGGGAATTACGCGGGAAGCCGGCTGTCCGGCGGTCAGCTCCGGGACATCGTGGCGCTCGGCGGCCGCTGGTGCGGGCGGCCCTGGAATCAGCTCGGCGGCATGGTCCGGGAGACAGAGGCGATCGAGCGGCAGTGGCGATCCTGCCGCTGGCCCAGCCGCAGCTGGCCGACCGGCTCCGGCCTGGTGCCGCCCCGGGCCATCGTCTTGTTCGGCCCCCCGGGAACCGGCAAGACGACCTTCGCCAAGGGTGCCGCGGCGCGGCTGGGCTCGGCCGTTGCGCTGGAGCTGTACCCGTCACGGCTGCGCGGGCGACTCCCTCGGCACGCTTGGCATCCGCCCTGCGGGAAGCGTTCTCCCTGCGTCGCCGAGCTGGAAGAGGTCGTGCTGTTCATCGACGAGCGCGGAGGAGATCGCCGGCGCTCCGGCCTGCGCCCGCATGCTCGGGCTGCCCAGGGCGTCACCAACGCTAGATGCTCAAGCTTATCCCGCCAGTTCCGGGAGCAGGATGAGCGCCTGCTCACCTGCGCCACGAACTCGGTACGTGCCCTGGACCAGCTGCGCTCACTACGGTCACGGCGGTTCGACTGCGGCTCGCTCATCGGGCCTGCCGGACCCGGCCGCGCGGGAGGCGATATGGGACCGCTACCTGCCCGGCATCGCTCGCATGGCGATCTGGACATGGCCCGTGATCGTGGAGGAGTCGTCGACTGTGTCACCCCGGCGGACATCGAGTTCGCCGCCCGCAGGACGGTCGCAGCTGCGCTGTTCGAGCGAGTCATGTCTCGACCGTGGCGAGCAGGAGGTAACCACCGGGGACATCCTGCAGGCCATCGGCAGGACCGGCGCACCCTCACTCCGCGAGCTGGTGTCGGAATTCGACCAGGACATCCAGGACTACGCAAGGGCATGAGCACCGTTCAGCTCGACGAGCTGCCACTCGACACGGATGTAGGGATGATCGCGCCGGTGATCGGGGGCGCACGTAGGAAGCTTGCAGCCCGGTAACCTCTTCCCAGCACAGGGCCTGACCTGGAACAGGGCCTACTGCCGGGTGCGCAGTGACCCCGGTCGCATGCCACCGGGCCGGCGGCCGGTTCCGCCTCGACATGGACAGCCGCCTCGATCTGGGGCTCGCCGCGTAGGTGACCCGGGACTCCGCAAGCCCCGGCGGGCCGCAAAGCGGCCGGTGGCCCCGGGCCGGGTCTGGGATCGTGGGCGGTAGCTATGCCGGCCCGGGGGTGATATGGGTGCCCTCCGGCTGCTGCAGGGCAATGACAACACGCTGTGCCCCTCCGGCGCCGGCCAGGGCCGGTTTTCCGCGGATTGTCCATCCCGGCGTATCCCGTTCGTCGTAGGGACAGAAGACCGGCACGCAGCGAGGAGGACATCATGAACCCGGAGATCACGAAGAGCATCGCCGCCCTGCGGATGGACGAGATGCACGCCGCTGCGGCGGCGGCGCGGCTGGCCCGGCAGGCCCGGGCCGGGCGGGCGGCGGCGCTGCCGCCGCCCGGCTTCACTGCCGCGAGCGGATGGAACACCCGCCTGGAGCGGCTGCTGGGACGCTGGGCCCCCTGGCCGCGGCCTGAGCAGTTGGCCGGCATTAATGTCGCGGGGATGCGGCGGTAGTGGGCCTCGGCACCGGAGTTGGTCTGGCCGCTCGCCGGAGCTGAGGCGGGCGTACCTACTGGAGGCCCAGCGTGCGCCGGGGAATTGCCCCGGCGAGAAGCCGGCGGGGAAACATGGGAATGGGGCAGACTTCAGCAGGCTGCGGCTCGGGCTGGGCGGTCTGCATGGGTGGGCATGTCGGCTGCTGAAGACGCCCTGGTGGGCGCGAGGATGAGCGGGAGTCATCGAGCAGTGGAGGACACTATGAAGCACTCGCTCTTCACCTGCGGGGACACTGACTACAGCAGTGATGGGGGCTGGTTCGGCACGGAGGACGTGGCGGTCATGCAACGCGACTGCACTCTCTGGGTCGAGGAATGGATGGCCGCGGCGTGCGGCTGCTCGCCGCCAGCTCGATCTCCCGCGGAACCGCGGCCACGGTGCGGGTGCGGAACGGCGAGACGCTGGTGACCGACGGGCCGTTCGCCGAGACCAAGGAGTTCATCGCGGGCTTCGAAGTCCTCGAATGCGCCGACTCGAGAGGCGATCGACGGGGCGGCCAAGCACCCGTCGTCCTGGTTCAGACCATCGAGGTCCGGCCGTTCATGGCGGGCTCGGCCGGGGATGAGCAGGGCGTCGGCGTTCGGGGCGGCGAGGACGGCGGCGCCGCGAGCCGGGGACTGCGGAGGACGGCGACGGGCGGAAAGTCGGCGGCGGCGGGCGGCTAAAGGGCAGCGAGCGAGGAGGGCGACGCGGGGCGGGAAGGACCGGTGGCGACGCGCGCTGGACCGTCCTGGCCAACGCGCTGGGAGGGAAACCTGCCACGGCGATGATGGTTCGTGCTTCTGCGCACTCGCAGATGCTGCTCAGTGATGGGCGATCGACCGAGACTCTGGGCGTTCATCGCTGGCATTCTACGGTGGTCAGCCGCGATGGACCGGGAGCAGGTGATCGGGCTCGGTGGCTGCTCGATACGGTTGCCTGGGTCCATGCGATCGAGGTACGGGCCTGTTGCCAGGAGCGGAGGCCAATCGACTGTGGACGTGAGCGCGGCGGCGACCGCTGTGTTCTTCCATGCCGAGCCGGGCGGCGTGGCGTCGGTGCTGATCGGCTCGACCGGCGAGTGAAGGATGGAAGCGCAAGAACGACGACCTTGGTGCCGCTGTTGACGGTGCCGACGCCCTCTTCCCGAAGCGCGACCCGCGAAGACTTGCCGACGCTGGTCAGCGAGCCCATCCCAGCGTGGAAGACAGGATGTTGCGGTGGCCGAGGAAAGTGGTTCGTCGAAGGGGACGCGGGCTGAAAGAGAGAGGGGGACGCCTTTCGTTGCAGCCTGCTGTCCCGTGCGGGCTCCCTCAGACGCTGCCGGCTCAGCTTGTCTTGTGCATCATTCTTCAGGCTTCTTTCTGGCGGCCGACTGCAGCCACGTCTCACCGATCGCCTCAGGCGTCTCTCGTTACCTTATATCGTGATTCGAGAAAAGAATACATGATGATGAAAAGTGATAGGGTACGACAGATCTCCATCTGCCACGATAAATAACCGCGGAGCCAGGATGCGACGTCCTCACGGGAGCACTTTCTGAACGTTGGCGGACATCGCACTCGCGAGCGCTGGGGCCCGGGCGGCCCGGTGCGTCACGAGTGCGCCGAGCACAGCTGCCAGATCATGCAGCCGGCCCAGGTGAGCGTACGTAGTCCCGGCTGGAATTCTGACCGACTTGCAACTGCTGTACTCGGCAAAACGCTATCAGCGACGGGCCGCGAGCGGTCGCGAGAGTCCTGTCCTGTGCCGCGGTGTACCTGGAACTGTTCTGGCCGACGATCGCGACCAGCCGCTGGTGGCCCAGCTTGGCCGAAGACAGCCCGTTCAGCAGGTGGACCTGCCCCCGGGCCCGAGGTGGCGATGCAGACCCCGGTTTTCGCTGGCGAGCCTGGCGTGACCGCAGGCCATGAACGGTGGCACCTCCCTCATGCCGGGTCTGCACGAACCGACCGTTCCTGCCAGGGGAAGGGCACCTCCAGGTTCCCGTTGATCCCGTCCCGGGAACCGCAGATGGTGGTCACCCCGCTCCGCCAGCCGGTCGAGAAGATAATCGGCTGTCCCGGCCATCCCGCTCTCTGCTACGTGAATCGCCCAGACGCGGATGAGGTAAGGACCGCCCGCCGATGCGATTTTATCTCGTGTCACCAGAAAAATTGCCCCAATTGTGAATGAGACTGACGGGGGGCGGGCAGTTCGCCGTAGAAGAAGAGATCATGCTGCCGAGGTCTGCCCGGAGTGAGCCGCTTGTGCTGACCTACCTGCTTGCCGTGCTGGCGCGCGCGCGAACGCGGCATCCTCGGTGCTGCAGCGCAAGGCCAACCGGGATGCTCCGCGGGCGGACAACCTGAGCTGGAAGCTGATCCGTGATCTGCTCGCAAGCCGGTGTGGTTCGGCGGGATCGGGCGCTGACCGCGGGATTCCTGCTGCAGGCCACGGCGCTGGGGACGGGCGGCCTGGCGACGGTGGAGCCGGTCCTGGTGCTCGAGCTGCCGCTGACCCTGCGCTGGCCTCCCGGGCATTCCGCGTGCCGCTGCGCTGGCGGGAGCTGGACCGGCGGCGGCTATGGCAGTGGGCCTGGCTGGCCTGCTGTACTGCGCTGGCGCCATCACCGGCCGGACGTCCGGCTCGGCTGGAATGTCTGGGTCACCGGCATCGGCGCCAGCCTGGCTCTGGTCGCGGCCCTGGTCGCCTGGGCGCGGCGCGATCTGGCCCGGTGGCGCCGGGGCAGGCCGGCAGCGGCTCCGGAGAGGCCGCGGTCCTCGGGGTCGCGGCGGGCTCGGCGTTCGGGCTGACGGCTGCCCTCAGGAAGGGCATGACGCAGACCATGGCCGGCGGCTTCGGCGGACTGTTCACCAGCTGGCCGCTGTACGCGATGATCGCGACCGGCATGGCCGGGCATGTTCTGGCGCAGTCGGCGCTGAACGCCGGCCGGCTGGTCGCCGCGCAGCCCGGCCTGACGCTGTCCGACCCGATCATCTCGATCCTGTGGGGCGTACTGGCCTTCGGCGAGCGGGTCAGGGGCGGCCTGTTCCTCTTCCTTGACGTGGTCAGCCTGGGCGCGATGGCGGCCGGCGTGCGCCGCTGGCCCGGTCGCCGCTGCTGGACGAGCACAGCCCGGCCCGGCCGCCGGGGGACCGCCGGGACGGCCGGAGCGCAGCGCCCGGGCGGGAGACGGGCAGTGACCAGTCCGGTCGGCCGCCGGCCGGGGCAGCGAGGTACGTGCGCGACCTGGTGGTGGAGGCGGCCGGCGGCTGGCCAGGGCGCGGGTGGTGCTGACCCTGGCGGCGGTGCTCGCGCCTGGCTGGGGCGGACACCGGGACGGTCAGCTCCACCGAGAACAACCTGGAACACGCCTTCCACTCGGCAACACCCAGGTCGGCATCCTGCTGTCGGTCGTGTCCCTGGCCGGTGCCGTGTGCACGATCCCGATGGGGTCCTGTCGACCGCATCAACCGGGTGCGGCTGCTGACGTTCAGCATCCTGCGCGTGGGCGGTGGCCGTCCTGTTCTCCGGCGCCGCGCCGTCGTACCTGTGGCTGTTGGCCGCCGGGTGGCCCTGGGCGTGCTGACCGCGGCCGCGGCGCCCGCGGTGGCCTCGCTGACCGGTGACTTCTTCCCGGCCAGGGAACGCGGCCGGGTTACGGGCTGATCGTGGGCGGGGACATCCTCGGCAACGGGGTCGGCTATCTGATTTCTGGCGAGATCTCCAGCGTCCAGCCGTGGCGTCTCGCCTTCTGGTGGCTGGTCGTTCCCAGCCTGGCGCTGGCCTGGATCGTGTGGCGGCTGTCCGAGCCTCCCGCGGCGGCCAGAGCCAGCTGCAGTCGGGCGCGCAGCCCTCGACGACACCTCCGGGAACGCTCCGGTGGACCGGAGCCGGCGAGCCGCCGCGGGAGAACCTCGCGGTCCAGGCGGCACGGCGCGAGCAGGTCCGGCCGCAGCCCCGAGCTGGTGTTGCGGGGCGATCCGTCCGGCGGCCGGCCTGGTGGGCAATCCGCTACGTGCTGCGGGTGCGTACCAACGTGGTGCTCATCGTCGCGTCCGCGCTCGGCTACTTCTACTTCTACGGCATGGACTCCTTCGCCACTGACTTCGCCATCTCCCGGTACCGGGTCGGCAAGCCGGAGGCGACATTGCTGATCTCGCCATGGGTGCGGGCGTGCTGGCCGGGGGGTATGCCGGGCGGGCGCTTCGCTGACCGGCTGCTGCGCCGCGGCCACATCCGGGCCCGGACGCGGTACCGCTGATCTGCCTGCTGATCCTACCGGCGTTCCTCGGGCCGGGGTTCGCGACCACCTCTGTGGCCGTCGCGCTGCCACTGCTGATCGCCGGGGCGTTCCTGCTCGGCGCGCCCCAGCCGCCGATAGACGCAGCCCGGCTGGACATCATGCCCGCCCAGCTCTGGGGCCGCGCTGAGGGCGTCCGGACGGCGCTGCGTACCGTGGCCGAGGCCGCCGCGCCCGACGCTGTTCGGTTACATGTCGCAGTACGTGTTCGGCGGTGCCGTGTCCCTGCGCCAGCGCCGGGCAGTAGCGGCCGGGGGCGGGTCCGGTAGACGTTGAGCCCGGCGGGCGCGGGCGCGCTGGCGCACACGTTCCTCGTGTTCCTGGTCTGCTGGTGGTCGCGGCCTGCTCGCGCTGTTCGCGCTGCGGACCTATCCGCGAGACCTGGCTACCGCCGCCGCCTCCGCGCAGGCCATCGCCAGCGCCGCAGAAAGCCGGCGAGCCTGTGCCCGGCACGGACGAGACCGGACGATGGGCGCCCGGCAGCGGCCCGCAGGGCACGAACGAAGACCTGCGGGGCCCAGGTCAGGTCGGGCACGAAGACCCGCCGGGGCCAGGTTTAGGTGGGCACTAAGACCGCCGGGCCGAGTTTATCTGTCGTGTTACGAGATAATAGCTGGCTGTCTGGACAGCGCAAAGCGAAGTGGGCTGTTCCTTAACCAGCGGAACCCGATCGCCGGGCGGTATCCCCGAGAAGGGAAGTACTGATCATGACGGCTCAATATCTTCGTAGCCGAGCATGTCCATATTTGCCCTACTGCAGGGCAGGGACGGTCGCAGGGAGGCACTTAAAAGATGAACATCTCGGTGCTTCCGCCGGGAGAAATTAGACGCTGCTCGAGCCGACTGGAAGATGGCAGGGAAGGACGGACAGCAAGGTTTACCGGGCCTCAACGTCGTCGTCTTCGCGGGGCTGATACGTCCGGGCGACGGTCGGCGGCATTGGTGCGCACGAGCAATGACGGTTGGTGTAGCGGCTCGCGTCGGCGGCTGCGGTTGTGGAATGGGAGAGTTCAAGGTGCCGTGCAGGAACACGGCGGCGACGAGCGCGGCGGCTTTCTATATGATGGCCAGGTGGTCGGCGTGGTATCGTCGACGGCTAAGCCCAAGGCAATATCGTGCCGAGCAGGCAGGCGAAACGTTCTACCTTTGCGGTGAGAGGAGAGAAAGCCGCTAGCTGCTTCGGGCCTCTCTCACCAAGGGCACGTACCGAAGCCGAGTGCTTGCTGATATCGGCGGCGGAGCGGCGAAATGGGGGAGCCGGGCGTGTATTCGAGCTTGTAGCGGATATTCGCCGCTGTGACCCGGAAGCGATGTTGACCTGGTGCACAAGATGGTATAGAGCCTCAGCTGACGTGAGGCCGCGCGGCGGCGATGTTCGAGGCACCGTCGAGAAACGTAAGAGAGACCGGTGTCTGCTGACGAGTGATCTGTGTCAGATCTACCCGTACGTCGGCCTGCGCGTGCACCATGGCGAGGCAGCAAGCGAAGGCGCGCCTCGGGGGGCGCGGAGCGGCGGAGCCGGGAGCGCCCAGAACGGGTGGACTCGAACCAAAACGGCGACCCGGCTCCAGAAAGACCTGGGTCAGCTTCATGGGCAGAAGGCATCGGACAGGGCGGAGAACAAGGAATAAGGAAGCCGCTCTGCGAGGACCCGCTCTGCATACGGCTCGAAGCCGCTCTCTGAGGACTTACTCACATAATGGCTTTAAGGGCGCGCTCCCCGCGCCGGGCCAGGCCCCGGACGCCGGGCCCGGGCAACCTATATCAGGAGTTCTGGTCTTGACAGGCCGCCGCCGCCGGGCGACGGTCGATGAAACTGGAGGGCCCTCGGGCGCGTGCCGGGCCGCGCGAGAGGGGTCGACCTGATCACCGATCGGGATGATCAGTGTCGGGGAGGACGCGGGCGTGCCAGCCTGGGACAAGACGACAAACGGCTCAGGAGCAGAGCGAACTGCCGAGGGCCGTGGCTGACGGATAAGCCGCCGGCGGAACAGGCCATCCTGTCGCGAGCAAGGTGGGCAGGCATGAAGGTCGGTGATCGGCCGGGCGTCCGGCGGGTCCGGCCGGGCAGCGAGGGGGGCAAGGAGAAGTTGCCGGGTCCTTGGCTGAAGACCTGTGGCGCCGGCTGGAATCGATGGATTTCATCAACCGGGGCACGCTGTCGCCGCGACCCGCCGTCGCGCTTCTTCCCGTTCCTCATCGTTGAAGTGCGCCGGCCGGGCGGCCGGCGGGGAAGACGCTGGCCCGGTACACCGGCCTGAAGAGCCAGGCCGCGGCGGAGGTCGGTCATCTGTTCGCCTCTTCGGCGGGGACGGCCAGCTCCGTCGTCGGAACAATGTCGATGGTGCCCTCCGCGCCGGGCGGAATTGCGGCGGCCTCCGCCCTTCAAGAGATTGATGAGCGGGCCTTCGATTTGCCTCACCGGGGGATGAAAGGCATCCTCATCCTGCTGGCCTGGCTGGCCGTATCGATTGGCGCCTCGCTGCTGACCGGCTGGGTAGTACCGGGGCTTCGCCGCTCCGG
The DNA here is from genome assembly GCA_963795575.1 of uncultured Actinomycetes bacterium. GTDB lineage: Bacteria > Actinomycetota > Actinomycetes > Streptosporangiales > Streptosporangiaceae > PALSA-505. Next base: position 26,340 of record CAWCII010000003.1, read on the forward strand.
CGGGCGGGCGCTGCTGGGGGTCGCTGGCCGGGCCTGGTTGACGAGGCTTTCGGTGGTTCACGATGCGGGGTCCTGCTGGCGGGGATGATCCCTGGCGGAAGTGGTTCCCGCCCGCCTGCGCCACGGGCGTGTGGTATGTGGGCATGGAGCGGCTTCTGGCTCTTCTTCTCCGGCACCGTGGTATCTGACGCCAGGAAGGTCGGGCCGATCGGGACCATCTTCGCCCTCCTGACCTACCTGATCGCTGTCTGCGTCGTGGTCGACCTGGGTGCCGTCGTGGGCCTCCGTTGGAAGGGCGAGGCCTGTCAATGACCGCGGTCCTCAGGAAACTGCGCGGGGCCTGACCACCGAACGCACTAGCGCGGCGCCCAAGAACGGCCCAGGCCCGGCTCCCTCACCATGCGCATCGTTCATGCACCTAAGAGCGGGGAGGCACGGGTGTGACGCGGCCTCACCGTACGGGTGCTGCGAGAGCGGGGTGCCGCCGTCATTATCGGGTTGGGGCTTCCCATGCGCTGCGTAGGCTGTGGCGCGGGAGGGGGATGAAGCCGTGAATATTCTGCTGGAGCGGCTGGCCGGTGTCGCGGCCCGAAGGCACTGGATCTTCATCATCGTGTGGGTGATCATCCTCGGCGGGCTGCTCGCCGCCAAGAATGCGTTCGGCGGCGAGTACGTGAACAACTACACGATCTCGGGCAGCGATTCCGCGGCCGGTCTTAACCTGCTGAACAAGACGTTCCCGCAGCAGGGCGGGTACGGCGGGCAGATCGTCTTCCACGCCAAGAGCGGGCAGGTCTCGGCGCAAGAGTCGGCGGTCAACCAGTCGGTCAGCAACGTCTCCAAGCTGCCGGACGTCATCAAGGCGGTCAGCCCGTACGCCTCGTCCAACACCGGCGCCGTATCCAAAGACGGCACGATCGCGTACGCCAGTGTCGGCTGGAACGTGAACCCGAACTCGCTGGACACCTCCTACCTGAACAAGCTCAACAACGCGGTGGCCCCCGCCACCAAGGTCGGCCTTCAGGTTGAGTACGGCGCGGGCGCTGGGGAGATCGGCCAGACCACCAGCGACACCAAGTCCGAGGTCATCGGGCTGGCCTGCGCACTAGTGCTGCTGCTGATTATGTTCTGGTCGCTGATGGCAGCCGCGATCCCGCTGGTGTCCGCCATCTTCAGCGTGCTGTCCGGGCTCGCGCTGCTCGCGCTGCTCGCGAGGGTAGTCACGTTTCCGACCACCGCCCCCACCATCGCCACCCTGCTCGGACTCGGCGTCGCGGTGGACTACGGGCTGTTCATGGTGGCCAGGCACCGCGAGCAACTGGATAGCGGCATGGGTGCCCTGGCCTCGGTGCGGCGCGCCGCCGGAACCTCCGGGGCCGCGATCGTCGTGGCCGGCAGCACGGTCGCGGTCTCGGTGCTGGGCCTGTACATCTCCGGAGTCGGCTTCGTCGGCGCGCTCGGCCTGGCCGCGGCGCTCGTCGTCGTGGTCACCATGATCTCGGCACTGACCCTAGTACCCGCCTTCATGGGGCTGGTCAGGGAGGGCGTGCGGGCCCTGTTCGCACGGGTCCGTGCCCACAAGGAGGGGCTGACCGCGCAGCAGCAGGCGGCCGCCACCGCCGCGGCCACGCACGAGCAGCACGAGCACAGCGCATTCGCCCGATGGGGGCGGATGGTCAGCGCCCATCCCTGGCCGTGGGGCCTGGCGAGCGTGGCGGCGCTGCTCGTGCTGGCGATCCCGCTGTTCTCCATCACGCTGGGCCAGCCAGACAACGGGACAAACCCCACGTCGCAGAGCAACCGCCGGGCGTACGACCTGACATCCCAGGGCTTCGGGGTCGGCGCGAACGGGCCACTGACAGTCGTGGTCAAGCTGCCGAACCAATCGAGCTCGGCGAACAGCTCACTGCTCAGCACCATGCAGTCCGACATCTCCAAGACCGCCGACGTCGCGGCGGTCACCCCGGCGACCATCAACTCCTCCGGCACCACCGCGGTGTTCAACGTCCTCCCGGCCACCCGGCCGCAGGCCACCCAGACCACTGCCCTGGTGAACACGCTTCGCGATGACGTGCTGCCCAAACAGCACGCGACCAGCTACGTCACCGGCACCACGGCCGGGGCCGTCGACTTCACCAGCCAGATCACCAGCCGGCTAGCGTGGCTGATCATCGCCGTGGTCGCGATCTCGTTCCTGCTGCTGACCACCGCGTTCCGGTCGGTGGTGATCGCGACCAAGGCCGCGATCCTCAACATCCTGTCGATCGGCGCCGCCTACGGCGTCATCGTCGCGATCTTCGAATGGGGCTGGGCGAAGAGCGTGATCGGCCTGCAATCGACGCTGCCCATCCCCGCCTACGTGCCGATGCTCGTGTTCTGCATCGTGTTCGGCCTGTCCATGGACTACGAGGTATTCCTGCTCTCCAGGGTGCACGAGGCCTGGCTCGACACCCGGGACGCGCACCGCGCCGTCGCGATCGGGATCGGCGCGACGGCCCGGGTCATCACGACCGCAGCCGCGATCATGATCGTCGTGTTCACCAGCTTCGTGCTGAACCCCAATCCAACCGTGAAGATGCTCGCCATCGGGATGGCATTCGCGGTGCTCATCGACGCGTCGCTGGTCCGGATGTGCCTAGTGCCCTCCATCATGTCGCTGCTCGGCTCGCACGCCTGGTGGCTGCCGCACTGGCTAGAGCCCGTGGTGCCGAAGATCCAGCTCGAGGGAACCGTGCCCGAGCCGGCGGAGGGTCAGCGCATCGTCCAGTAGACACGCCGGCGGCCTCTTCCGCGGCCGGGAGCATTATAGGGGCGTTGGACGCCGTCCCCATCAGGTCCCAGGCTGGACTCGCTGACTGTCGCCTGCCTGAGGCTTTGGCGACTGGCTGGAACCTCTCCTCGACGTGTGGAGGCTCGACGGGGGGGAAGGAGATCGGTGTCTGTGGCGGAAGCGATGGTCAGCGGTGGGGATGGGGCGAGCACTACGCCGCCGACTTGTAGGCTGTCCGCCGGGACGCCAGCCGGGGGCTGCATGCTTGATGCGGGAGAGGGTAAACGTTTGACTCTAGAGCTGGCCTGCCTGGTCCCGGACGTCGTTGCGCAATTGACCAGCACGTATTGAGTTTTTCTGAAATGAGGCAATCGGCACTATGCGGATAAAAAGATTTTTTTCTTACCGCGGCGACTTCGTAATCCCGCCCCTTTCGGATGCCGGTGGACCTTTAACAGGATCACCGACTTCTGTCGCGGGCGCGGGACCACATGGACGTGCTCGTGCTGGACCCCGACGAGATGAACCAGCTTGTGGCGCTGGGCGGCACGAAATCGCCATCGTCGGACCGGTCCGGCTCCGGCGGCCCGTGGACCTGCCGGGGGAGGCCGTCCAGGTCATCAGCACACCGCGGCTATAAAGTCGACCAGAATCTTTCTTACCGGGAGGAGCGCGCGCTAATCTCGCCCGGCCTGCTGCCGCATAGCTACGCCGAAAGGCATGCCCGGGCCGGCAGGCGCCGCCAGGCGTCCGGTACCGGCGGCACCCGCTGTGGCGCTACTCCGATCTGGACGAAGCCGAACGAGCCGCGGCAGCGAGCAGCGTTCCGCTGACCGGGCAGGGTTGGTGACCGTGAGGGTCACGATGTCGTTGCTGGGCGAACCTGTCTCATCCGCTGGGCGTGCAGTACGACCGACGCCGTCTCGCAGCCTGTCAGTCGATCGATGTGTATCAGGAGCCGCCGATCCACTGTCAAAGTAGCGCTGAACCTGGCCGACCTGTGCGGTGATGAAGTTGTCGCCGACATCGGCTGCGGCAAGGGCGCGTACCTGGCTGAAGTTGCCCGGCGCGGTCATACGGGAAGAACGCTGGGCGTGGACCTGTCCGTCGGGATGCTGCGATTGGCCCGGGCGCGGCGCCCGGCGCAGCCCTCGTCGCGGCGACGCGGCGGCGCTTCCGCTGCCCGATGGGGCTGCGCAGTGGCGCTGGCGATGCACATGCTCGACCACGTGCCAAGCCCGCAGGCCGCGGCGCGGGAACCGCGCCGCGTAACCCGGGAAGGTGGGCGGTCCGGGTCGGCCTGAACGGCGCCGACCACCTGCGGGAGCCGCGGCACCTGATGTCGGCGGCGCTCCGACATCGGCCCTGTCGACATGAGTCAGCACGTTCCCAGCAGCTGGGCCTCGACCGGGGGCAGGAACTGCTGTCCAAGGTCTTCCCGAACCGTGGTCCGGGACTACTTCACCTCCGAACTCCTGTGCCGGGAAGCGAGCCGACTGCCGAGTACGTCCGTATAATGCCCTGGCCCAAAGCCTGCCGAGCCGCAACGCGTGCTCGCAGCGGTGACCAGCCGCCTGAGGACCGAGCCAGGCAACGCCTTAAGAGTGCGGCGACAGTGGGTGCCTGGTCTGCGCGCACCCTGGGGGCCAACATGGGAGCCATCCGGCGAACGCTGCCCGCCCCAGGCGGACGAACCTGGCGAGCCGCCTGGTGGTCGTGCCAGCTAGCGGACCGATCCGGACGAGGCTGAACGCGATGCAGGAATCTACGGAACGGATGTAGATGTCACGGGCGAGGGCCTGATAGAAAGCTCACCATGGAGGCCGGGCAGCTTCCCGTTGACGAGCAGGTGACACAGTTCCAGACGGCGCTGGCCGTAACCCCACGCTGATGGAGGTGCTCGCCGGGGCGGGGGCGCTGGAGTTGCCGGACTGGTACCTGATTGCGGGATGCCTGTACCAGACAGTCTGGAACGTCGTGACCGGCCAACCGCCCGAAGCTGGCATCCTCGACTATGACCTCGCCTATTTCGATGGGCTCCGACCTGTCCTGGGCAGGCGGAGGACGTCGATGATCAAGGCCGGGCAGCAGACCTTCGCCGGCTCGCCCGCCCCGGTCCAGATCCGCAACCAGGCGCGGGTGCACCTGTGGTACGAGCAGAAGTACGGCGTGCCGTGCCCGCCGCACGAGTCCACCGAGGCGGCCATCGACACCTTCGAGGCGACCACGGCCTGCCTCGGCGTGCGGGTGGAGCAGGACGGGCGATGGCGGATCTACGCCCCGCACGGGCTGGTCGGACGTGTTCAACCTGGTGGTGGCGACCCAATCCGGTGCTCGCGCCGCGGCACGTCTACCGGGCCAAGACCGCGCGCTGGCGGCGGCAGTGGCCCGGACTGACCATCCTGCCCTGGCCGGTATGACCCGCAGCGCGGGACATACGCGGGATGAAACGTGATCGCCGCGCCTGTGTACGGCAATCGTCGCAGGTCACAGGCCTGGACCG
>CAWCII010000004.1:0-179899 GCA_963795575.1 uncultured Actinomycetes bacterium
CATATCGGCGGTTACGCAGCTCCGTGATTCAAGGCGTACTCATGAGCGTGTCGGGGGGGCCGGGTGGGCTCAGTGGCAGGCGATCTCGCCGGTGCGCTGCTCGCGCAGCCACGCAGATGAACGGCGGCCCAGGTGCGGTAGGGCCGCCACGCTTCGGAGATTTCGGCGAGCGTGTGCGGGGCCGTACCGCTCGGAGATCTCGGCGTCCAGCGGGCGCTCGTGCCGGGGCAGGGCGTCGGGAGCGTTCGCGCCGCGCACCACTACCAGCTCGGCGGCGAAAGGGCCGAGCCCTTTGACCTGCTCCACGCGCTGGACCGCTAGGGCGGGGTCGAGGGCGCGCAACGCCGCGCCGTCCAGCAGCCCATCCAGCGCCGCCTCGGCGACCGCTCGCAGGTACTCGCTCTTGCGGGCAGGCAAATCCGGGTCGAGCAGGCGCAGGTCGCGCGGCGGGGGAAACGCGCCGTCCCGCCCGTGGTGGGCGATCAGCTCGGCGCGCAGCCCGGCTGCCTGCACGATGCGCAGCCTTGCGACAGCACCGACCACGCCGCGGCCTCATAGGGGGAGTGGAAACCGCACGGGCGCAGCCCAGGCAGCCGCGCCTGCGCATCCGCGATCACTGGGTCCCGGCGGCCAACCTCCGGCCAGCCCCTCGCGTCAACATCCAGCGCCAGGAACCGGCACGCCTGCGCGGCGGCCGCCTCAAGATCACCGTCACCGGTCACCACCATGTGTGCGCCATCCCGGCCTGGGTCACCTCGACTTCGGCGCGGCGCCAGTCGCCTTCGGCGCAGAACACCGCGCGCAGCCCGGGCCCGGCGAGCTGGCCCGCCAGGGCCGCAGGGGTGAAGCCCTCCCAGAAACCCCGGCTCGTCTGCAGCGACCACGGCCCCAGCACCTCAAACTCGGCCACATACTCTGCCATCGCCCGCTCCGCCCGATCACCGATACCCGCACCGTAGCGGAGGGCGCCGACATCAACACCATGATCGATCGGGCCCAAGGCACCGGCGGACCAGCGCACCGATCCCCAAATCGGCGCGGAAGTCTGCCACGCTGATGTTGGCTGCGCGGCCGCGCACAGCGGCGGGGATGCGCAGTTCACCAACATCGAGGTACGTAACGGACGGTGATACGCCGGTGGGCGGTCATCGGCGGGCTGGGAGGTGGAAGGGCAGGATCATCTGATCAGGGTTGACCGCGGCCCGCGGCGCGGCCAATGCCCTGGCGTTACAGGCGCTTGCGCAGGATCGTGAGCGTGGTTTCGTACAGCCGGAGGACGCCGTTGTCGTCTTCGTATTCCCATGATGCGTGCTGGCGGCCGGACGCCTGGTAGCCGAGCCGCTCGTAGAGTCGGCGTGCTCGGGGGTTGTTGTCTTCGACGCCGAGCGCGGCGAAGGCCAGGCCACGGGCACGGACGCGCTGCTCGCCAACGCCGATGAGCATCGTGGCGATGCCCAGGCCCTGCAGCGGGCCCATGGTGGCCAGCTGCGAGAAGACGCCGGTGTCGTTCTCGCTGGTGTAGTCGATCCTCATCTTGGCAACCGGCTCTCCGACCGGTGCCCGCACCACGACGTAGTCCTCCAGGCCCTGGGCGGCCCGCTCCAGGGCGGCGGCGACGCTGCGCAGGTGTGCCGGGTTGCCCGACCAGGCCAGCCCGGCAACCTCGTCGGCGCACAGATCGCCGACGGCCAGCTGCTGGACGCCGACGGCCAGGATCATCGCCCGCAGGCCTTCGATCGCGGCCCGGTCAAGCCCCACGCCCAGAATCCTGCGAGCCGCCGGACCCCCGAGGCAACTCCTTAACCGGCCCCCGCCAGCGGTCAAGGATCCATCGTCATGCTCCGGCGAGGGCCAGGGCCTGCTCCAGGGCCCGCACCAGTCCCGGGACCGCGGCGGCCGCCTCGCCGGCGCGGCCGTGCCGGACGAAGGATTCGGCCATCGTCAAGCCGACCGACCCGGCGCAGATCGTGAACCCCCGCCAGTCCAGCCCCGCACCATAGGCCCACAGCCGGGCCGCGGCGGACTCGGTGGCATGCCCGTGCCCGGCGGCGACCAGCAGCGCCTCGGCTAGGTCGTAGGCCCGCGGCCCGGCGCCGAGGCCTTCGACGTCGACCCCCCGCCGGCCCGCGGTGGCGATGGTGTTGGCCGGTTTGAATTCCCATGCACCAGGTCCTGACACGACAGCGACCCGGACGGGCACGCCCCAGCGATGTCATCCACCGCCGCCACGATCCGCCGCCCCCCGGGCACAGCGGACCTGACCCGGTCGCGCAGGCCGTCCCAGTCCTCGAACACCACGCCGGCCACCCACTGTCCCCATCCGCCGGCCGCGCCGGGAAACAACCCCGCCTGCAAGTCCAGGATCGCGGTCATTTGCTCCGCGACCGCGTCGTCCAGGCGGGGCGGCGGCCGCCCGTCGATGAACTCCTGCACCACCCAGGCCCCGCCCCGCGGCGCCCGGCCGGTTGCCAGCCACGCCGGAGCAGGCCAGCCACGGGCACGGGCCACCTCCACCCGCTCCCGCGCACCGAGCAGCCGCTCCGGCTCACTCGCCCGCCATTTCAGCACCGCTCTCGGCCCACCGGGGCGGCTCAGCAGGTAGGCGCCCTCGTTCCAGCCCCCGGCCAGGCGGCGCTCAACCTGCCAGCGGCTGCCCAGCTCGGCATTGACCGCGTTGAGCACCACACCGACATCCACCCCGTCATTCTGTCCCGCGCACCGGCACAGGCAGCCGGTCAGGCGATGGGTGTATCAGTTGACGACCCGAACGGGACGCGCAGATCGCCCTATTCGGCGCGCCGTCGAGGCATCCCGGGCACACTGCGGCTGGCGCGCAGATCGGCGGCTATTTCGTGCGGCGTTGTGAGTGCCGGACACGTTGTGTAAGTGGTCGCACTGCCCGCCAGCAGCGGTGAACCCGTGCCCAGGAGCCGCCGGACATTGTGCCCGGCTGCTGGCGTGATGTGGTGATCAGAACAGCGCGAGATGAGCCACGCCGTGCTGGTTCTCATGACCAGGCGGGCGGGTAAGGGTTCGCAGCCTGGCCGGTGGCAGCCGGCAACGCCACGAACAGGGAGCACCGACATGGGGAAGATCGTGATCAGCGAGAACGTCTCGCTGGATGGAGTCATCGAGGACCCGGCGGGTAGCGAGGGCTTCAGGCACGGCGGCTGGGTCGGCCGTATTGGCGACCAGGGCCGCGAGGAGGCGGCCAGGGTCACGCTGGAGGAAGCGCTGGGCACCGAGGCCATGCTGCTGGGCCGGCGCAGCTATGAGTTCTTGGCCGCACGGTGGCCATCGCGCACTGGCGCCCTGGCGGACAGGCTGAACAGCAAGGCCAAGTACGTCGTGTCCTCCACCCTTCGAGATCCGGCCTGGAATAACACGACGGTTCTGCGAGGCGGCGTGGTGGGCGAGGTGTCGAAGCTGAAGAAGCAGCTCGCCGGGGACATCATCGTCGCCGCTAGCTTCCAGCTCGTGCACACGCTGATGGAGCATGACATGATCGATGAGCTGCGACTGATGATCTACCCGGTCGTACTCGGCACCGGCCGGCGCCTGTTCGGCGAGGCCAGCGCCAAGAAGCCGCTGCGCCTGATCGGTAACGAGACTGTCGCTGGCGACCTCGCCTACCTCACCTATCAGCTCGTCCGCGACGCGTAGCCACCGCTGGGCCACCGCCGCCCGCGGCGACGGCCCGGACACCGGCCTGAAAGCTCGGGCACAGACCGGTCCGGCGTGCTCGATCCGCCTGCTGCTCATAACGATCTCTCGCGCGCGGCTTGGACGCTGGCACCAACCAGAAGATAGCCGCTCCGCTCGGCGGATATCGCACGAGTTCAGGTGCCGGTGATCACGCTGGAGCCAGGCCGCGAAGCGGCGCTTGCCGTGGTGTGCATTGCCTATGCCGGGGAACGGCAGCCTGCGGACCGGCTTGGCTGCGGGCATCTCGGGTCGAGACGAAGCCAGAGCAACTCAGCGTCGGCATCTAACCTGGAAAGGGGCCGAGACGATGACGCGAGAGGATGCTTTGGTGGACGGAACGCTCACTGCCGGTGATCTGGAACGACTGCGCAAGGATTTCTCGGCCAACCCGGTCTACCGGCTCGCCCAGAATGCCGTGACCCGGGTGACCGTCGACGACGTCGCCATCAACCGGGAGATCGTCAGCAGCATCGACCACTCCGTGTCGACGACGCTGGACGACTGGAAGGTCACGAACCAGGAGCGGAGCGGCCGCTGCTGGCTGTTCGCCGGGCTGAACCTGCTGCGCGTCGGCGTGATGCGCAAGACCGGGCTCAAGGAGTTCGAGTTCTCGCAGAACTACGTGATGTTCTGGGACAAGCTCGAGCGCGCCAATTACTTCCTCGAGGCGATCATCGAGACCGCGAACCGCGACCTCGACGACCGCACGGTCGCCTACCTGCTGGAGTCGGCGGCCAGTGACGGCGGCCAGTGGAACATGTTCGCCGCCCTGGTGGCCAAGCACGGCCTGGTCCCCAAGGGCTACATGCCGGAGACGCAGAGCTCGTCGGACACGGCCCGGATGAACTCGATCCTGCGCTATCAGCTTCGCCGGGGCGCGCGGACTGTCCGCGCCGCTACGGCCGAGGGTCTTGAGGCCGCCCGCGCGGCCAAGGCTGAGATCATGCAGGTCATCTACCGGATCCTGTGCATCCACCTGGGTACGCCGCCGGAGCGCTTCGACTGGCAGTGGACGGACAAGGACAAGAAGTTCCACCGGGACGGCGTTCTCACCCCGCAGGAGTTCGCCGCCAAGTACGTGGACCTGCCGGTCAGCGAGTACGTCTGCCTGGTCAACGACCCCCGGCCGTCCAGCCCGATCGGCCGGACCTTCACCGTCGAGTACCTCGGCAACGTCATCGGCGGCCCGCCGGTCATCTACCTCAACGTCGACATGCAGGTCATCAAGGACGTCGCCGCGGCCACGATCCAGGGCGGCGAGCCGGTCTGGTTCGGCTGCGACGTCGGCCAGATGATGAGCAACGATTACGCGTTCTGGGACGCCGGGCTCTACGACCTGCCATCTGTCTACGACACCGCGTTCGACCTGGATAAGGCCGCCCGCCTCGCGTACCACGAAAGCGCGATGACGCACGCGATGCTCTTCACCGGGGTCGACGTGCTGGACGGGGCGACCCGGCGCTGGCGCGTGGAGAACAGCTGGGGCTCCGACCGCGGCAAGGACGGCTTCTTCACGATGAACGACTCCTGGTTCGGCCAGTACGTCTTCGAGATCGCCGCCCGCAAGAGCGCGCTTCCCGCCGACCTGCAGAGCGCTCTGGATGCCGAGCCGATCGTGCTGCCGGCCTGGGACCCGATGGGCGCCCTGGCCCGGTAGCCAGGCGCCACCAGACGACCAGCCGGAACCACCGCGCGCCGTCCTGACCGGCCATCAATTGGTTCTTCTGACGGTCGCACGGAATGCAGATGATTCACTCTGGCGCGCCGTGACGCCCACGGGCAAGGACTTGACGGAATGCGCCTAACCTCGATTCCCGGTGAGGTAATTGGGTTGAGGTTCCGGGGCCTGGTGATCATCGTGGTGGGAACCGGAACCGCAGCATGCGGCCATCCCACCAGGGGATGGGGACTTCGAGGTCGGCGAACCCTGCGTCGATCAGGGCTGGGTGGTGGCTGCGCAGGTTCAGTGCGCAGGTGACGGCATCGCTGGTGATGTGCAGGGTGCCGGTGGCGTCGAGGAAGTGCCGCCAGATCTTGTCGGGGGTGGCTGTCTGGTAGCGGGGCAGCTTGAGGGCGAGCAGCCGGTAGAGGTTGCCGGCGATGACGGTCAGCGTGGTGTCGAGGTCAACGTTGAGTGGGACGCCGCTGGTGAGGGCGTCGAGGTGGAATCCGCCGATGTAGGCGTCTGCAGGCATCAGCTTGACCCTGACACCGTGTGAGGCTGTCGAGTTGGAGGCGTCATGTTCACCATCGGAGACTTCGCCAGGCACGGCCAGGTGTCGGTCCGCATGCTGCGCCATTACGACGCGACCGGGCTGCTCCGCCCGGCCCGGGTCAACCCAGCCACCAGCTACCGGTTCTACGAGGCCAGCCAGCTCGCACGGCTTAACCGCATCATCACGCTGAAAGACCTCGGCTTCACCCTCGAACAGGTGCGCGCAATGCTGGACCAGCAGGTCAGCGCCGAGCAACTCCGCGGGATGCTGCGGCTGCGCCAGGCCGAGCTGCAAAGCCAGATCGCTGCCGACACATCCCGGCTGGCGCAGATCGAGGCGAGGCTCCGGCTCATCGAGATGGAGGGCGCTATGCCAGCCGACGACATTCAGGTCAAGCGGATCCCGGCGGTCCGCGTCGCGGAACTCACCGCGACCGCGGCGAGCCTAGAGCCCGCCTCCATCGGCCCGGTCATCCAGCCGTTGTACCAGGAGCTCGGCAGCCGACTCGGCCGGGCAGGCCTGGCCCCCGTCGGCCCGGCGATCGCTTACTACCAGGAGACCCCGGACGGTGACGGGGTGCTGGTACACGCCACCCTGCCGGTCAACGCCGAACCCGGCAACGGCCACGACTTCGAGATCACCGACCTACCCGAGATCGGCCAGGCGGCCACGATCGTGCACCGCGGATCCATGGACAACGTCGTGGCAACCTACCAGACCCTGGCCCGGTGGATAGACACCAACGGCTACCGCTCCACCGGATACGCCCGCGAACTGTACCTCGAATGCCCCGACGACCAAGACAAGTGGGTCACCGAACTACAAGAACCCATCACGCCCGGATGACCCCCGCGCCGCATCCCGGCGCGAACGCGCTCCTCACCCAGCCAAAACGCGCACAGTCCCGAGACGCAGACACATCCGCGCAGCGCCTCAACTCAATTCCGGCACCGGGAATCGAGGCTAACGGCGGCTCGTGATCGCAGTTCGGATCACGGCCGTTTACGCACCCAGTACGCCTGCTGCCTGGGCTCCGCCTGGCCGCTGGGGTCGGGCCAGGCGGAGTCTGGTTGTGAGCGATCAGTTGCTTACCAGGCGGCTCCGGCAAGGTAAGCGGCGACGATGTAGGTCGCATGCCGGTCCAGACTGCCGCGGGCGCGGTCATATCTCATGGTGGTCCTGGGATCGGCGTGCGAGGCGGCTTCCTGCACGTCCCGGAGCGGGACCCCGGCGTCGAGGGCGGCGGTGATGAACGCATGCCGCAGAGTGGCCCGACCGGCTTGGTGATACCAGCGCGGCGCGCCACCCGGCGCACGGCCCGCGCGGCGCCGTGCCGGTCCAGCCGCTGCCCATCGGGGCCGCAGAAGATCGGCCCGTCCACGCGCTCGCCGACGGCCAGGTTGATCGCCCGCGCGGTGCGGGGCGCGAGCGGGATGGTGACCATCTTGCCGCCCTTGCGGGTGATCACCAAAGTCCGGTGCCCCCGCTTCACACCCAGGGCCTCAATGCTGGCACCGGTGGCTTCAGACACGCGCAGCCCGTTAAGCACCAGCAAGGAGATCAGCGCATGCTCGCCCGGCGGCCCGAGCCCGGCGGCGACCAGCAGCGCCCCGAGTTCGTTGCGGTCCAGGCCGGTGGCGTGTGACTCATAGTCCAGCCGCGGGCGGCGGACATGGGCAGCCAGGGAGTGACCGAGGAGTTCTTCTTCGACGGGCGTACCGGTAGAACCCGGCGATGGTGCACAACCGCCGGGTGATGGTCGCCCGGGCCCGCCCGCGGGCCTCCAGGTCGCGGACGAAACACTCGATGTCGGCGCGGCGAGCCTGGAACAGCCGCAGATGATGCTGGTGGCACCAGCTTGCGTACTGGCGCAGGTCCAGCTCATAGGCCTGGCGGGCCAGGCCGCTGTACCCGGCCAGGAACCCGGCTAGAGCCAGCCGCTCGGTGTTGGTGAACACCGGCGCGGCGGGGACGAGGGCAGCAGACATGGTCGTGGTGGTCATCGGGCACCTCCCGGATCGAGCTGAGACCCGGGAGGCTGGGCCCGCCGAGGCCCCATCAACATTGATTCACCTCACCGTCGATCCGCCCACGTGATCACGCAAGGTCACATGAAGCCACCCAAGCCGGTGCAGTCATCTCCCCGCAATCACGCCAGATCGCCGACTCTGGCGCGTCAAAGATCGCGCTGGGATGGCCGTGCTTGAACTCGCAGAATTTCCAGTTCGGCGTGCGGTGTGCAGTCTCATCGCGGCAAAGAGCGGACGAGTCCAGTACACGGACTCACCGGGTGCCTATTCGTCCGCCAGGTCCCTCAGGCGCCGCGCATGAAGTCGCGCCGACGCGCCAGCGCCAGCGCGTCAGATGGTTGGCTTCTCCCGAGTCTTGATAAGTAAGCAGCCTTCTGCTTGCTGGACTCAGTTCTTCGTCCACTTGGTGCCGTTCCAGTGGAGCGCCAGCGTGTCGGTGGCCTTGGTCTTGCTGTTGATGTAGAAACCGACGGCCCACGCGTCGGTGCTGGTCCGGGCGGATGCGCCGAACAGGTTGTTGGTGCTCGCGCTGGGGTCCGGGCTCTTGACCGTGGCCCACTTGGTGCCGTTCCAGTGCACGGTCAGCGTCTGCGTGGCGCCCGTGGTGTCGTTGGTGTAGAACCCGGTGGCCCAGGCGTCGGTGCGCGCGTCCGCGCCGACAGACTTCAGCACGTTGTTCTTGGTGCTGGGGTCCGGGCTTTTGACCATGGCCCACTTGGTGCCGTTCCAGTGCAGGATGAGGGTGTGGCCTCCGGAGCTGCCGCACTGGGCGCTCACCGTGGCGCAGGTCGCCCCCACCGCCCACACATCGTCTGGGCCGCTCGCGCTGACCCCGTAGAGGTGGTTCTCGGCGGCCGGGCTTGGGCTGGGGACCTGGCTCCAGGCCTTGCCGTTCCAGTGCAGGGCCAGGGTGTCGTAGTGCTGGGTGGTGGCGTTGTAGTAGTAGCCCACTGCCCAGGCGTTCGCGGGTGAGAGGGCCACGACGCCGGTAAGGGCGTTGATCGGCGTGCTGGGGCTTGGTGTTGGGGTCTTCGACCAGCGGGTGCCGTTCCAGTGCAGCGCCAGAGTGTCGGTCACGCTGCCGTTGGCCCAGTTGCCGACGGCCCACGCGTCGGTGGGCGAATCGGCGCTCACTGCTGCCAGCATGTTGGTAGTCGAACTCGGGTCGGGGCTGGTCACTTGCGCCCACTTGACGCCATCCCAGTGCAAGATCATGTCTTTGACCGGGAACGGGCTCGATGGGCCGAGGTAGTAGCCCACCGCCCAGGCATTACGGGACGATTGGTCGCTCACCCCATATAGCTGGTTGAACTGGCTGGGATCGGGGTTGGGGCTCGTCACCTTCACCCACTTGGCGCCGTTCCAGTGCAGCGTCAGCGTCGCTGACGGGCCGGAAGCGCTGGCGTAGTATCCGGCGGCCCAGGCGTCCGACGCCGAGCTGGCGCTCACCGCGTACAACTCGTTGTCGGTCTTGCTCGGGTTGGGAGTACCCGTCACGGCCGTCGAGGCTCCGGCGCTGGCACCAGCTGCTGCCAGCATGACCGCGCTCACGACGACCACGGCCGTCATCCCGACACTTAGTCTCACTGTCCCCGACATCGCCGGAACCCCCCTCAGGACGCCGGTGCCCCTTGGCACGTGCCTACATAGCCCCATATCCTCCGCGATCATTAATCGCGGCGGTAGCCCCTAGCGCCTCCGCTGACCTGGTTCAAGATCGCGCCAGGAACGTTGCATCCGCTCCTGGGCGGCCGTTGTTCGCGCGTCTCCGCCGACAGACGCAGTCAGAGCCCACTATCAGCGACGAGTATGCCCGTATCTAGCCGGATGTCCACAGATCGATTCGGCCCGCCATCTGGGGAGGAGAGCTTTTGCCCGCAGGTGGCGGCCTAGTATGCACATAACTACCGGTTCAGGCACAGCAACAGCACCGGCCGCAGCGGCCAGGCGGCCGCGCATATCGGCGCTTAGCGAGCGGCCTTGGAATCTCACTCAGTGCCTTGCGCTCATCCACCTGGCCGGCTCCCCGGCCCAGGCGGATGAGTGTTGGCTCGGCCGGGAGTTACCTCGCGGCTCCGGCGACGTAGGCGGCAACGATGTAGGTGGCGTGCCGGTCCAAGCTGCCGCGCGCGCGGTCGTATCTTATGGTGGTGCGGGATCGGCGTGCGAGGCAGCTTCCTGCACGTCACGCAGCGGCACCCCGGCATCCAGCGCTGCGGTGATGAATGCGTGCCGCAGCGTGTGCGGTCCCACTAGTTTAGTAATCCTGGCGCGGTGGGCGGCCCGGCGCACGATCCGGGCGGCGCCGTGTCGGTCCAGCCGCCGGCCATCACCGGACAAGAAGACCGGTCCTTGGTTGCGTTCGCCGATGGCTAGGTCGATCGCCCTGGCGGTCCGCGGTGCGAGCGGGATGGTGACAATCTTGCCGCCCTTGCGGGTGATCACCAATGTCCGGTGGCCGCGCTCGACGCCCAGAGCTTCGATGTTCGCCGGTGGCTTCGGAGACCCGCAGCCCGTTGAGCGCCAGCAGCGAGATCAGCGCGTGGTCACCCGCTGAGCCAAGCCCGGCGGTGACCAGCAGTGCGCCGAGCTCATTGCGGTCCAGCCCGGTGGCGTGCGACTCATAGTCCAGCCGCGGCAGGCGCACATGCGCCGCCGGCGAATGCTCCAGCAGCTCCTCTTCGACCGCGTACTTGTAGAACCCGGCAATGGTGCATAGGCGGCGGGTGATGGTGGCACGCGCCCGGCCTTTGTCTTCCAGGTCGCGGGCGAAGCACTCGATGTCGGCGCGGCGGACTTGGAAGAGGCGGAGGTGGTGCTGCTGGCACCAGCTCGTGTACTGGCGCAGATCTAGCTCGTAGGCTTCGCGGGTCAAGCCGCCATAGCCGGCCAGGAATCCAGCCAGCGGGAGCATCCGCCGAGAGCCTCTCGAGGCCCCTTGCTGAGCTGTTGGAGCCCGAACGCGCCTTGCGCTGACCTCAGCGATCTCCTGCGACCCACCTGGAACTTGCGAGATGAGGCCGCGATGGCGCGGACTAATGGTAGGCGCTGTTGGTACATCTGACCCAACCTCTGGTACAGGCGAGGTGGAGCCTATCAGATGTGCCGGTGCCGGGATTCCAGAGATATCCGCCGTTGCAGCCAGTGCAGCGAACTTGTCCGTTGCCTCCGCAGGTGGGACATGTACCCCGGACATCGAGTCTGCCAGCACCTTCGTACCTTCCGCTGGAGACCGGGCGACCGGCCCCGAACCCCTGAGCAACGTAACCGGCGGCGGCCCGGATCGGACTCCTGTAGGCGTGGTCAAGGATCCTGCGGTAGGGCCACGCGAGATAGGCGAGTGCAAACACCAGGCTGCCGAGCCCCGTGAGGGTAGCAAGGATGCCAACCACTATCCAGCGGGCCCGGTGCACGCCTGCCCGCTTGTAGGTGGACGGCTTGTGAATGAGGAGGCTGATCAACGCGATCACCCCCGGAATCAGCATGAAGCGGTACACCTCACCCGCTGTGACAACGTCTGTCGGTTGCATACTTTTGCCCTTAAGAACTGCTCGCGACCACCGAGCTGAATTGGGTGCCGTTGACAATTCCGCCAGCATCCCCCCGCACAGTGCTGTCGGTGACCGTGAGGGTGCCGTCGTTGGAGATGCCACCAACGGACCCGTTCTCGATGGTCTAACGGCTCCTCTCTGTCAAGGGGCTGCCGTTTCAGCCGTCGGTTCGCTTGGTCGAGGAGGTCGTACGGGAGGCGGGCGCTGGCGTCGTGGCTGGGTGAGGGATTCCTGGTTGTCAGCGAAGGCGGCGTCCAGGTCGGCCTTTCCGCTCTGCACACTGGCCACCGGCCGGGAGCGGGATGAGGATGCACAATGGGTGGGTGGGGGTTCCTTCAGGTCCGGTGACGTTGCTGTTCACCGACGTCGAGGGCGGCATCCGGCTGTGGGAGGCCGACCGGGAGGCGATGGCGGAGGCGTCGGCCCGCCATAACCGCCTGGTCCGCGAACAGGTCGAGGCCGCGGGTGGCCGGGTGTTCAAGACGGTGGGCGAGGCATTTCGTGTGCTGTTCGCTGACCCGTCCGCCGCGCTGGCGTCGGCGGTGGCGGTGCAGCGCGCTGTGGGTACTGAGTCGTGGCCGCCCGGCGCGCCGATCCGGGTGCGCATGGCACTGCACTCAGGAGCCGGCGTGGAGCGCGATGGCGATTATGTCGGTCCGGTGGCGAACCGGGTCGCCGGGCTGCTCGCGGTCGCCCATGGCGGTCAGGTTCTGGTTTCGGGGGCGGCGTATGAGCTGCTGGCCGGCCTGCTGCCCGCCGGGATCGGGCTGCGAGATCTGGGCGAGCACCGGCTGAAAGACCTGGATTGGGCCGAGCGGGTGTTCCAGGTGACCGGGCCGGGACTGGCTGAGAATTTCGGCCCGTTGCTGTCGCTGGATAACCAGGCGCTGCGGCATAACCTGCCGGTGCAGCCGACCAGTTTCGTTGGCCGGACAGCCGAACTGGCCGAACTGCGGGCGCTGGTGGCGGGCGGGTCGCGGCTGGTGACGATCACGGGGCCGGGCGGGATCGGCAAGTCCCGGCTGGCGCTGCAGGTGGCGGCCGAGGCGCTGGACGGGACCGGCGACGGGGTGTGGCTGGCCGAGCTGGCGCCGGTGGCCGACCCCGAGCTGGTAGCCGGCACCGTAGCCGCCGTGCTGGGCGTCCGCGAGGAGCCGGGCCGGCCCATACTCGACGCCCTGGCCGACGCGGTCGGCGACCGGTACCTGCTAGTGGTCCTGGACAACGCCGAGCACGTGCTGGGCGCGGCGGCCAAGCTGGCCGACATCTGGCTGCGGTGCTGCCCGCAGGCGAGCCTGCTGGTCACCAGCAGGGAACCATTGGGCATCAGCGGGGAGCACGTCTTCCGGGTCCCCCCGCTGCCTGTCCCGCCCGCCGGTCTCGCCGACCCCGGCCAGCTGGCTGGGTTTGAGTCGGTGCAACTGTTCACCGAGCACGCCGCCATGCGCCGGCAGGGCTTCGCCCTCGACGAGGGCAACGCCGCCGCGGTGGCCGCGGTCTGCGCCCGGCTGGACGGGATCCCACTGGCCCTGGAGCTGGCCGCGGCCCGGCTGGGCTCGCTGTCGGTCCAGGAGATCAATTCCCGGCTCGACCAGCGGCTGCGGCTGCTGACCGGGGGGAGCCGGACCGCGCTGCCCCGCCATCAGACGCTCCGGGCGCTGATCGACTGGTCATATGCCCTGCTCAACCCCGACGAACGGCTGGTGCTGGACCGGCTCTCAGTGTTCGCCGGGGGCTGGACGCTGACGGCCGCCGAAGCGGTCGCCACGCGAGGCGGCATCGCAGACTGGCAGGTGCTGGAGCATCTGTCGGCCCTAGTCAACAAGAGCCTGGTGCAAGCCGACGAGACCCGCGGTTCGACCCGCTACCGGCTGCTGGAGACCGTCCGCCACTACGCCGCCGAACACCTCGCCCATCGGACCCGCCCCGAACTGGACGAAACCCGCGTCGCGCACCGCGATTACTACCTGGCCTTGGTCGAGACCGCCGCCATGCACCTGCGCGGCCCCGACGAGGCCGCCTGGCTGGACCGGCTCGAGGCCGAGTTCGACAACATCCGTGCCGCGCTGGCGTTCAGCATCGCCGATCCTGGCGGCGCCGAGCCCGGCCTGCGGCTGGCCGCCGGGCTGCGTACGTTCGTCTTCTCGCGCGGCCACAGTGGCGAGGTCATCGAGGCGCTCGGTGCCCTGCTCGGCCGCCCCGATGCCCGCCAGCCGACTCGCTACCTGGCCCGTGCCCTGATCACGAACTGCAAGCTGCTCACTCACTTTGATCGCAGCCCGACCATCCCCTCGATGGCGGAGGAGGCCATCACGATCGCCCGTGGCCTCGCCGATGACGCCCTCGCCGCCGACGCCCTCGCGCGCGCTCAACTGGTTCAGCTTCCTGCAGGGTGACCTGCCGACCGCGCTGGCCAGGGCCGACGAGGCCGTCGCGCTGGCCAGGGCAGCCGGAGACCCCACCCAGCTCGTCGTCGCCCTCGGTCATCGTGCGGTGTTCAAAGCCGAGACCGGTGAGCTGGACACATCGATCGCTGACTACCAGGAGGTCCTCTCTCTCGCGCGGGCATCCGGGGACAACTACACGCTCGTCGTCACCCTGGTAAACCTTGGCGTTGACCAGATCGTGGCCGGGGAGTTCCCGGCTGCCCTGGCCTACCTGCAGGACGCGCTCAAAGTCGCCGATGCCCACGGTTATCAGCACCTGTCCGCCGCCGCGGAGATGAACCTGGGATTCGCCTACCTCATGAACGGGGATGCCGCCAGTGCGCGCCGCCTGCTCGTCGGCGTCTTGGACAAGGCGCGAGCCACCAGCGAGATGACCTGGGTGCACAGCGCATTGCTCGGCCTCGCGCTGGCCGCTGGCGTGGACGGCGCCCCCGTTGTCGCCGCCACTTTGCATGGCGCGGCAGACCACCAATACGAGGAGGCCGGACAGGTCTTCGACGCGAAAGAATCGAAAATGCGCGCCAGTGACCTTGTCCGGCTGCGTGACGCGCTGGGCGAGGCCGCGTTCGATGCCGCCTACCAGCACGGCCGCACCCTCAGCCAAGCCGATGCCGTCGCGCTGGCCACCGCGGCGAACCGGCCCGATCCTGCGGATGCGGCGGCCATCACCGTTGGCCGGGCGACGGCGGACGAATGTGCTGGCCTGCTGTCAGAACGGGAGCGGGAGATCATCGCGCTGCTGGCCGGCGGGGCGAGTGACGCCCAGATCGCCGGGCATCTCTACCTGTCGGTCAACACGGTGCGATCGCACCTGGAGCGGATCCGGGACAAGACCGGCGCCCGCCGCCGTACAGAACTGGTCCGCTACGCCCTTCAGGCCGGCATCGACCCAGTCGCCCCACACGCCTGAGAGCCCGGCCCTCCCTGGCCCGAGACTTACCGCATTCCGGCGGAAGAAGATGCGGCCCCGCCTGGCCTGATGCGACCCGCCGGGCCATCAAGTGGGCCGCTCGGCCCACACCTGGCGCGCTGAGTGGGCCGTCCGGCCCCTGACGTCAGGCTTCGCGCGGGCGCACGCTCGGTCTGTTGCTTCTCACATAGAGGGGCCTGATCAAGGGAACCTGATATGAAGAAAATCATCGGCGCGCTCGCCGCCCGCTCGCCGCCAGCGCCGCGCAGGCTGCCGGGCGGACGGGGGCGCCGGCAGCGAGTGTCACCAGCAGACCCGCAGTCATCGCCGGCAGCCGAGCCGCACCCGCTGCGGTGAGCCAGTCAACCGCCATTACCGTTACCGCGCTGACTATCTGCGCCAATGGTGCCACCATCCCTCCCGGGTACGTGGTCACCTCACTGATCGCCAGCTGGCCATCATGTGGGTGCTGAAACGTCAGCATTTGCCGCGTTTGTCTGACTTTCCGTGGTCACCTTGACGGTGACGCGGATCGCAGGTCCCGTCGGAGTGGGTGATCGGCGGGAACCTCAACCAGAACGATCCGGACGCCGTCCGGGTCCTCGATCCACATCTCGGTCAAACCCCACGGTTCAGCCGCGGGCCCTCGCAGGACACGAACGCCGGCGGCGGCCAGCCGCTCATGCTCAGCGCGGACATCGCGCACCTGGAGCCAGATCATCACCGCGCCACCCGGCGGCCCGGCCGAGCGCCCGGACACTTCCAGCAATCCTGCGCCAAGGAAGAACACCACCCCGGGATCGGCCGGATCGCCGAACTCCCGGTAGATCGCCAAACCCAGCACGTCGCGGTAGAAACGGCGGCTTCGGCCGAGGTCAGCAGGGCGCAACAGAATCCGGCTGCTCAATACATCCACGCCGCCATCCTGGCAGCCAGCCGAGCCGGTAGCCGGGCTCCGCCGCTGCCCGAGCCACCGAGCTTTACAGTCCTCTGCTCGCGAGCACTACCTCGCGACCGCTTCGCGCCGGATTCTTCTGGCCATGGGCCGGCCCTTCTGCCGCAGGTCGTCTGAACGGTGAGCTTCTCGTCGCGCCGCCACGACGCTCGGATCAGTGATCGTCGCCATCGTGAGGGTGGATCAGGCGGAATCGTTCGGTGACCACGAGCGTGGCGTCGTTGATCGCTGGTGTGGTGCCGAGGAACTCGGTTACTCCTTCGCTGCGGAAGAATATCTGGTGTGCGGTGCGCCATTCAGCGGCGTCGGCGTAGCCGCGGCCCTCGGCACGGGCGTACTCGTCGTCAACCGCGTTCATCGGGATGACGCCTACCTCAGTCAGCTCGATGACCGCCGCCGGACGACCGGCCGAATCGAGGACCGAGAATCGCTGGCCCGGCTGCGGCACCGGCTCGCCAGCGCGCTCCAGGATCTGGAGCAGCCCGGTCAGCGCAGTCTTCTCGCCGGCGAGTATGGCGGCGACTCCGCTGTCTCGCTCGGGTCCGGGGAATGCGAGCTCAAGCGCGGGCAAGGCGTCAAAGTCCATGACGTTAACCTACGCTCGCCCCGCCAGCCAGGCTCCGCTCCGCAGACCGGCGAGAATCCGGTGCCAGCTATGCACACCCCAGCCAGGCGATAACCGGCTCGGCCTGTCACGGTGCGCCGTGCGCATGGGCGCTGACGCGTGGCGAAAGCACGAGCATGAACACAAAATACAGGTGCCTGGTTTGGCACTGGTCGGGCCATAGTGACTTCCGCTATGCCGCAGACAGAACTGTTCATCACGGTGAATACGGCAGCGACGCGATCCACAGAAGTCCCGGATCTGGATCTCGATGCTGGCCAGAGCCGGTCAGGCGCGAGAGCATGGCCGTCAGCTACATCCCCAAGTGTGCAGCTGAGGAAGGAGCCTGCCGTGACCGAGACCACCGCGGCACCGGCCGTCACCGGCTTCCATCACTTCTCGCCGACCGTGTCCGATGTGGAGGCCAGCGCTCAGTGGTACGAGCGGGTCTTCGGGATGAACCGTGTACCGGTCACGTTCCCCCACTACGGCGCCGAGGACGGCGGTTACGCCGTGCTCCTCATGGATCCCCGCTCCGGCATCGCGATCGGCCTGCACCACCACGAAGCCAACCCAGGCCAGCCCTTCCACGAGAGCCGGACCGGCCTGGATCACATCTCCTTTGGTGTCGCTGACCGGGCCGGCCTGGACGCATGGGCAAGCTGGCTCGACGTACTCGGCATCGAGCACTCCGGCGTCATCGACACCGACAAGCCGATGCCATACTCGGTGCTCGTCTTCCGGGATCCCGACCACATCCAGCTCGAACTCTTCCACATGGCCGGCTGACGCCCAGGGGCCCCCATCTGTGGCACGGCGATGCGGGACAACCGATCACTAACCCAGGCCCCCCGCCATCCGCACGGGGCCGCGTGCCGCCCGGATAGCCAGCCTGATTTCCGGTGGGTGCCTGCGGTGGTGTCGAGGCGGCTGCGCAGGTGCTTGGCTGTTGGGTCTGGTCGGCTGGCGTGGCGCTGGCTGCGGCAGACTTGTCTGGTATCAATGCCGTGGCCGGACGATCGGGAGTGCTCATGGCAGGTCAGCCAGGTGCCGGGCGTGGTCCTGGCCGGCCGGAGGTCATCACCCTGGGCTCGGTTCGCGGGTTTGTCGTGCTCGACCTTCCGGGCGCGGCGATGTGCGCTGGCGGAACGCGGCTGGCGCCGGACGTCACGATCGCCGAGGTGGCGTTGCTGGCCCGGGCCATGACCTACAAGTTCGCGGCGCTCGGCGACCGGGTCGGCGGCGCGAAGGCGGGCGTGGTGGGAGAGCCCGCTGACCGCGTCGCCAGGGCCGGGCAGATGGCCCGCTACTGCGCGGAGATCCGCCCGCTGGCCGACGCGGGCCGGTTTCTCACCGGCCCGGACATGGGCACCTTCGAGGAGGATTTCACGTGCTGCGCGAGCGCCGGGCCGCGCCGGCGGCCCTGGGCGCCGTCGTGGCCGGGGTGCCGTTTGAGGATCTGCTGACCGGGTACGGCGTCGCGGTGGCCGCGGAGACCGCGCTGCGCGCCGGGCCGGGCGGCGGCTGGGAGGGCCGGTCGGTGGCCATCGAGGGATTCGGCAAGGCGGGCGGCGGCACAGCCCGTGAGGTGACCAGCCGCGGCGGCCGGGTGGTGGCCGTCTCCACGGTCGCCGGATGCGTGGCGGACCCCTCCGGGCTCGACGTCGAGCGGCTGCTCGCCCTGCGCCGCGCGCACGGCGATGACTGCGTTCTGCGGTACGGGCGGCCGGCCGGGCCGGCTGGCCAGTTGTTCACGGCGGTAGACGCCGATGTGGTTATCCCCGGCGCCCGGCCGGGCGTGATCAGCCGCCGGGTGGCCGAGTCGCTTCCGTCCGCCGTTCAGGTGGTCGCGCCCGCCGCCAACGTCCCCTACACCAGGGAAGGAGCAGAGATCCTGCACCGCCGGGGCATCGCGGCACTGCCCGACTTCGTGTGCAACGCGGGCGCGGTCATCGGCTACCGGTCAGCTCCTGACGCCACACCAGGACAAGTGCTCGCGGATGTCGGGGACACGATCGAGGCACTCACTTTCGAGGCGCTCAGCCACCCGCGCGGGCCGCTCGCCGGGGCCTGTGAGCGCGCCGCCGCATTCTTGCGCAGCTGGCAGGGTGACCCGCCCGGCCCGGCATTCGCAGCCTCGCCCTGACCGCCGGCCCGCACCCCCGGCGCATCCTCCGCCCGCGCCGGCGGCCGCCCGGCCGCACCGCGCAAGACCGGGCGCCCCAGCCGGCGCACAGCCTCCTCCGGCGTGCCCAGCCCTCATGGCGACCAGAGCCTGTCCGGCACCCGGCGAAGACCCTCAGGCAGGGCTCCGAGACCGCCGGCCGGCACCGCGAGCCACTCTCTGCGCGGGTCGCGGGAGAACGGCTTCCATGCGCTGCGGCCCTACTTCGCATCCGCCTTGCTCTGCGACGGCGTCAACATCCGGGCGCTGGCCGCCTACCTCGGCCACCACGATCGGGCATTCACACTCCGGATCTACGCGCACCTGGTGCCGGGACGCCGCCGAGCGCATGCGCTCGGTGATCGACGCGGCGGCTCGGGCCAAGGCTGGCGGCCCGGAGGCGGCCCGGGCCGGACCATAGTGAGTATCAGCCCAGGTCAGTCCCGGTTGGGTCGCAGAGTGCGCGTACCGCCCGAGCCTATTCCTGACCGGTGCATCTTCGGGTACCGGGCCGGGCCGACGCCGGCTCCGCTGCCTCGGCGGCCATCCACCCGCCAGCTGCGTCACCAAGCTCTCAGGACAGAACACCTGGGCCCAGGACAGAACACCTAGGCGGTGCCAGCGAGCACGTCGCCGAGGGTGTGCAGCAGCAGGTCGGCGTGCTCGCGGGCGAACACCAGCGGGGGGCGGATCTTGAGCACGTTCCCGGCCGGGCCGGTCGTGCCGAGCAGGATGCCGCGGTCGCGCATGGCCTCGGCCACCGCTTGGGTGCGCCCGGTGGCGGGCGCGCGGCTGTCCCGCTGGTCAACGAGTTCGATGCCGGTCAGCAGGCCCGCGCCCCGGACGTCCCCGATGACGGCGTGCCGCTCCGCGAGCGCCGCCACGCCCCGGCGGAGGTAAGAGCCGACGGATGCGGCGTTTCCCGTCAGGCCTTCGTCCTCGATGACGTCGAGGACGGCCAGCGCGGCCGCGCAGGCCACCGGATTGCCGCCGAACGTGCTGAACAGCTCGACTTCCCCGGGAACGGCGTCCAGCAGGCCGGACCGGACCACCAGGGCGGCGACCGGGAAGCCGTTGCCCATCGGCTTGCCCATCACCACCATGTCGGGGTCGATCCCGGCGGCCTGGAAGCTCCACAGGTACGCCCCGGTCCGGCCGTGGCCGGCCTGTACCTCGTCGGCGATCAGCAGCCCGCCGGCCGCCCGGACCCGCCGGGCCGCCTCGCGCAGGTAGCCGGGCGCAGGCGCGAGGATGCCGTCGGAGGTGAAGGCCGGGTCGGCGTACATGGCGGCCAGGCCGCGGCCGCCGAGCGCCTGCGCCGCGTCGTCGATGTGGGCGGCGTACCGCTCGGCCCACCCCTCCTCTTCCCGCCGGTAGGCGCCCCGGTACCCGTCGGGCGCGGGAACGGTGGCCACGTGGGCGGGCCGCTCACCGTCGGCCCACTCCTCCGGGGAGAGGGCATGGGTGGCCTCGGTCAGCCCGTGGTAGGCGCAGGCGGTCACGACCGCGCCCGCACGCCCGGTAGCCGCCCGGGCGATCCGCCAGGCCAGGTCGTTGGCCTCGCTGCCCGAGTTCACCAGCAGGACGGCGTCGAGCCCGGGCGGCAGGCTGGCGCGCAGCCGTTCGGCCAGGGTGACGATCGCCTCGTGCAGGTAGCGGCTGTGCGTCGCCAGCAGCCGCTGCTGCCCGGTCACCGCCCGCGCGACGCGAGGGTGACTGTGACCGACGGCCGGCACGTTGTTGTAGCAGTCGAGGTAGCGCCGGCCGTCCGGGGCGAAAAGCCATACCCCTTCACCGCGGACCAGGTGCAGCGGGCGGGAGTAGAACAGCGGCGAGCGGGGCAGCACCCGCCGTCGGCGCTCGAGCAGGTCATCGGTGGCGCCCCGGCGGTAGGGCAGCCCGCGGCCGGCGTCGCGGAACTGCCGCGCGACCGCGTCGATCCCGGCGGCCTCGATGGCATCCAGGAACGCCCTGGCCCCCGGCTCACCGCTCGCGCTGTACGCGGCGTTGTCCGGGTACAGCCCGCGCCGCCACGCCGTGACCGTGATCTCCGTGGCCAGCCGCGTCGCCACCAGGTCGGCGAGCAGTCCGGCCTCCTCGTCCTCCAGCGGCGTGACCGAGGCGTAGCCGCCGATCATCACTTCGGCGGCCTCAACAGCGTCGTCGCGGCCGTGCAACACGTCGGCGACGGCGACCGCCAGGTCGCAGACCAGCGGCGCATGAGTCATGTCGCCGAAGTCCACGATCCCGCTGACCGCCTGGACCTGCTCGTCGAACAGCACGTTGTCCAGGCTCATGTCGGCGTGGATGACCTGGGCGCGCAGGGCGGGCAGCGCCGGGGCAACCCGGGCCTCGAACCGGTCCAGCACCCGGCTCACCTGGGCCCGGCGCGCGTCGCCGGGCAAGTGGCGCAGCAGCGGGCGGAGCCTCGGCGCGCGGGTGAGATCCCACTGGATCTCGTAGTCGGCCGCGGGGTGGAAGAAGCCGCGCAGCGCTCGGCCCAGGCGCGCGGTGACCCGGCCGAAGGACCAGACGGCCGGAGCGCTCAGCGCGGCCGTCGCGGCCGTCCGCCCGGGCAGGAACGAGAACAGCCGGACCGGGTAGGTCCGGCCGTCAGGCCCGGTGACTTCGACCCAGGACTCCCCCGCCACGGCGGGCAGCGCGCGCATCACCGGCAGGCCCGGATCCACCTGCTCGATGTGGCGCAGAGCCGCGGCCTGCATGTCCAGCACGGGCCTGGCGTCCGCCGGGTTGGAGATCTTGAGCAGGAAGCTCCGGCCGCCGGTGGTGTCGGCTCGGAAGTTCTGGTCCCGCTCGCCCGCCAGCGGAGCGAGGGACGCCTCCATACCGTAACTGGCCCGCAGGATCCGCCGGGCCGCTTCCGCCCCGAAGGCAGGCGGCGCGCTCATCAGAGGGTCGAGGCTCTCCACCATAGGCCCGAAGGCTATCTTGGGACCGCCTCCGGCGTAGCTGCGTAGGATCACTAGGGCGTGTCCGGTAGATCCTGGTGACGCTGCTTGCTGGCGCGCCTCCGGCGCGACGGAGCGGCGTCCGGCAAGGCAGAGGAGGGCCGGGTAGTGGGGCTGTCGGCGACGACTCCAGGGCCCCGGCGGGAACGCGGCAGCGTTCCCGCCGGGGTAGGGCGTCAACGCGGCCGGTCGTCGCCTGGGCGCCGGTCCGCGCCGCAGCAGACCTGCGGACAGGCCCTGAAGCCAGCTGCGGCGGGCAGAAGTCATGCCGGCGACCAGGCCCCGGTCCGCTGCGGCCGGGACCGCGGACGTGAGGACTGAGTCGATGAAGGTATCCCTGCACGACGTGCACGAGGCGCTGGTGCGGCTGGGCAAGCTGCGTTTCGGCGAGATGGGCATCCAGGATGCTCTCCGCGAGATCGTGCAGACCACGCACACGATGTTCGACGTGGACGGGGCCGGCCTGATGCTGGCCGACGAGGAGCAGCACCTGCGCAGCGTCGGCCGCCTCAGACGACAGGTTCGCGCACCTGGAGGAGCTGCAGATCCAGCACCGGGAAGGCCCTTGCATCGAGGCCTACGAGGCCAAGGAACTGGTCAGCGCCGAGGACCTGGCCGACGACAGGCGCTGGCCCAAGTTCAGCGACGCCGCGGTGGCCAGGAAGGTCCGGGCGGTGCTGGCCAGCCCGCTGCCCTACAACCAGGACGCCGTGGGCGTGGTGGCCGTGCTGTCGGAGGAGCGCGAGGCCCTGGTCGGCCGAGGGCGAGCTGGCACTGCTCGCGTTCACCGACCTGGCCGCGCTGCTCATCGCCAGCATGATGCAGGGCGAGCAGCACTCGGAGATGGCCGTCCAGCTTCAGGGCGCGCTGAACTCCCGGCAGGTGATCGAGCAGGCCAAGGGGGTGCTGATCGGACAGCAGGGGATCCCGGCGCGGGCCGCGTACGAGCAGCTGCGGGCGCGGGCCCGCGCCGAGCGGCGCAAGCTCAGTGCGGTCTGCGCGGAGGTCGTCGCGGACGCCGCGCATACCGCGTGAGGGTTCGCCGGCATACCGCGTGAGGATTTTGCCTCCCGGCCCGCCGGGTGACGGCTTGCGCACCGGCCAGACTGAGGCATAATAGGAATGCCGTCATGACGCCGCCCAGACTTCTGCGGCCCACCGTCACGTCGATGCTCGTCCCCGCGCCGTCGCGGCATTCCGCGCAGGCGCCTCCTGACAGCAGTCGGCCGAGATCCGCTACTGCCGGACAGGAGCTTTTCATGATCATCCTTGGCATTATCCTGCTCATCGTCGGTTTCCTGCTCAAGATCGCCATCGTGTGGACGATCGGCATCGTCGTCCTGCTCATCGGTCTCATCCTTCTCCTGCTCGGCGCCACCGGCCGGGCCATCGGCGGCCGCCGACACTACTGGTGACCACCTCGCGGGCGGTCCCGGCCACCGGCGGCAGGCCGGGTCCGCCCCGGAGAGTCCCCGTGCTCACGGGCAGCAAGGAAATGAGGCCGGACATCGATCCGCACGCAGAATCCCTGGTGGTCGACGTCCGCATGATCGCCGGGACGGCCACCGTTGTCGTCCGCGGCGAGCTGGACCCCGTCACCACCCCGTTCCTGGCCGCGCGGCTGGCTCAGATCCTGGCGAGCAGCCCCCGGCGGCTGGTCTTCAACCTGACCGGGCTCGACTACCTGGACTGTGCCGCCGCGCGCCTGATCGCCGGCACCGGGCGGTGCCTGCCGCCGGGCCGGCGGCCGGTCATCCGCGGCCCGGGCCCGGCCGTGCGCCGGGTCCTGGAACTGACCGGGCTGGATGATCACTGCAAGGTAGAGAAATAGCGGTGGCGCGCTAACGCCGCTTCCCGCTGGCCGACATTCCGTCGCAGGCCGAGTGAGCCGCCGAGGCCGAGGCCGCGCGCTGGCCAGGCCAGGCCCGTAGCGGGCCTGGCCGTAGCGGTCCCGACGAGAGATCGCCGAGCGGCGCCGACCGGGGCCATGGCGAGCGGCCCTGGCCGTGGCGAGACGGCCCCGCCCGTCAGCCGGGTCACGCATCTTGCCCTCCGCCGCGGCCCGCCTGCCTGGTGCCTGGCAGACTGACGCTGCCGTACCTCGTCGACTCGGAAGGGAACTCTTATGAAACTTGGCCTGCACGTGGCGGATTTCACCTGGCCAGACGGGCCGCAGGAGCTCGGCCCGAACCTGACCCGGATCGCCGCCGCGGCCGAAGAGGCCGGGTTCACCAAGCTGAGCGTGATGGACCATGTCTGGCAGATCGGCCCGATCGGGCCGCCCGAGCAGGAGATGCTCGAGGCCTACACCGCGCTGGGCTACCTGGCCGCGTGCACGTCGCGGATCGAGCTGGTGTCGTGGGTCACGGCCGTGGTCTACCGCGAGCCGGGATTGCTGGCCAAGCTGGTCACGACGCTGGACGTGCTGTCGGGCGGCCGGGCCTGGCTGGGCATCGGCGCGGCCTGGAACGAGCCGGAGGCCCGCGGTCTCGGGCTGCCGTTCCCGCCGACCGCCGAGCGGTTCGAGCGGCTGGAAGAGGCGCTGCAGATCTGCCTGCAGATGTGGAGCGACGACGATGCTCCTTACTCCGGCCAGCACTACCAGCTCGAGCGCACGCTCAACTCGCCGCAGCCGCTGAGCCGCCCGCATCCCCCGATCCTCATCGGCGGCGGCGGAGAGAAGAGGACGCTCCGGCTGGTCGCGCAGTACGCGCAGGCCTGCAACCTGTTCGCCGGCCCCGAGCTGGAGCACAAGCTCGAGGTGCTGCGCGGCCACTGCGAGGCTGTCGGCCGCGACTATGACGAGATCGAGAAGACCGTGATGTTTTCGATCGAGCCGGGACCGGACGGCGAGAACGTGGACGCGCTGCTCGGGCGGCTCCGCGAGCTGGCCGCGCTCGGTATCTCGCACGTCCACGGGGGGGTGCCCGAAGTCTGGAAGATCACCCCGCTGGAGATACTCGCCGAGCGGGTCATACCCGTCGCCGACGGCTTCTAGGAAACCATCCGGCGGATCGGCCGCCGCCAGGCCGGAAGGGTGACGGCCACCTGGCAGGGCGCCGCGGGCGCTGGCTCAACGGTCACGGACGGCCGCGGGGCCCGCCGGTATCCTGATCATCAGCCGGCGAAGGGCAGGCGACAGCATGGCTGAAGCCCCGGTAACGAGTGCGGACGCGCTCCGGGAGCCGCATCTGCTCCGCGGCTGGCGTTCGGTCATGTTCGCTCCGGCCGGCGACGGCCAGCGGCGCCGGCGCGGAAGCGATGGCGCCCGGCTGGCGGCCGCCGTTCTCGCCCTCGTCTGCTGCCTGCTCGTCATCCGCTACGACTCCCGCATCGACCGGGCCATCGTCCAGCTCATCCACCCGCCGCCGCGGAGCATCACCTGGCTGGTGACGGTGGTCTACGATCTTGGCTCGTTCGGCGTCACGATCGTCCTGCTGCTGCTGCCGGTGATCGCGCGCCGCTGGGTGGTCGCGCGCGACATCGCGCTGAGTGCGGCCGGGGCGGCCGCGGTGAGCGGGATCCTCACCCTCTTTCTCGGCAGCCACGGCGGACGGCCGAGCGGCATCGTCATCAGCGGCTACGCCGTGCGCTTCCCCGTCCTGCAGATCGCACTGTTCATGGCGGTCGCCACGGCGGCGCTGCCTTACCTGTCCCGGAGCCTGCAGCGCCTCATCGAGGTCTTCATCGCCTTGGTGGCCCTGGCCACGGCGGTCGGCGGCCACGGGCTGCCGCTGAACGTGCTCGGCAGCCTGGCCATCGGCTGGGGGGCGACGGCGGTCGTCCGGCTCATCTTCGGGTCACCGCTCGGGCTGCCCTCCGCCGACGATGTGCGGGCGCTCCTCGACGAGCTGGGCATCACGACCGGCCACGTGCGGCCGGCGGCGCGGCAGGTCTGGGGGGTGGCGAAGTACCAGGCCGCCGGGATAGACGGGGACGGCGTGCCCGGCCAGCGCATCGGCATCTCCGTCTACGGCCGGGATGCCGCCGACGCCAAGCTGCTGACCAAGGCCGGCCGGTTCCTGCTCTACCGGGACTCCGGGCCGAGCCTCACGCTGACCCGGCTTCAGCAGGTCGAGCACGAGGCCTACCTCACCATGCGGGCCGGCCAGGCCGGGGTCACCGTGCCGGAGGTCATCGAGGCCGGGACCGCGGGACCGTCGAACGACGCGCTGCTCGTCTACCGCGTGCCGGCCGCCACCACGCTGTCCGACGCCGGCGCCGGCGCCATCGGCGATGCCACGCTGGACGACCTCTACCGTCAGCTGCTGACTCTCCGGCGGGCGCGCATCGCGCACGGCGCCATCAGCGGTGACGCGATACTGGTCGACCGGGCAGCAAACACCGCCATGCTGGCCGATTTCCGCAACGCGATATCGAACGCCTCCCCGGATCAGCTCAATCGCGACCTGGCCGGCGCCATGGCCGCGACGGCCGCGGCCGTCGGCGCCGAGCGAGCCGCTGACTGCGCGGCCAGGTGCCTGCCAGCCGAGGCGCTGGCAGGCGCCCTCCAGCATCTGCGCAAGGCCGGGCTCGACTCCGCGCTCATCCGGAGCCTGCGGGGCAAGCGCGGGCTGCTAGAGGACGTCCGCCAGCGCGCGGCGGCGGCAAAGTCGATCGAGGTGCCGAAGCTGGCCGAGCCCCGCCGGGTGAGCTGGCCGACTCTGATCATGATCATCGGCACGCTGATCGGCGGCTGGGCCCTGGTCGGAGTGCTCATCGACGTCTCCCAGTCTTTCGACACCGTGATCGGCGCCGACTGGCTCTGGGTCGTCATGGCGTTCGTCCTGGCCCAGCTGGCCTACGTGTCGTCGGCGGTGGAAGGCATCGGCAGCGTGTCCGGTCCGCTGCCGTTCGGCCGGACGGTCGCGGTTGAGGTGGCCAAGGCCTTCAGCGCGCTGGCCGGCGGGACGGCGGCCGTGTTCGCCACCCGGGTGAGGTTCTACCAACAGCAGGGCTACGACACGTCGGTGGCGCTGAGCTCGGGCGCCATCATGGCCACCGCCAGCTGGATCTCGACCGGGGTGCTGTTCGCTGTCTCGCTGCCCTTCGCCTGGGGATCCCTCAACCTCGACCTCACCCCCGAGTCCGGGGGGAATTCGAAGCTGGTGTGGATCATCCTGGCCGTCGTGGTGGCGGTCGCCCTGCTGCTCGGCGTGGCCCTGGCCGTGCCGAGGCTGCGCAGGCTGGCGGCCGAGAAGATGCGCCCCAGGCTGCGTGACATCTGGGGCAACCTAAAGGCGGTGGCCAGCACTCCGCGCAAGCTGGTGCTGCTGCTGGGCGGCGCGTTCGGCCGGGATCTGCTCGTGGCCATGGCCCTGTCGGTTTCGCTGCGGGCCTTCGACGATCATCTCCGGCTTCCCGTCTTGATCGTGGTCATCGTGCTGGCCGCGATGATCGGCGGCATCTCCCCGTCGCCCGGCGGGATGGGGGTAGTGGAAGCGGGCATGATCCTCGGCCTGACCGCGGCCGGCGTCTCGGAGGCCGACGCCACCGCCGCGGTCTTCATCCAGCGGCTGTTCACGTCGTACCTGCCACCCATCTGGGGCTGGGCCACCCTGGTCTGGATGCGCAACCGAGAGTACCTGTAGGCGGCAGCATGGACAAGCGTTCGCACCCGGGCCAGACCTCGCGGCCCGGAACCACGCAGGCGGCGGCCTCGACGTTCGCGTCCGGGTGGCGGCGCGCGCACCTGAGCGTGGATCAGCGGGTGGCCCGGGGCCGGTCGGCTCGCCAGCAGGCACCCCGGTCCGGCCACGGACGCTGGCAGCCTGCACCGGACCGCCCGGATCCGATCGCGCTGCTGGAAGAGCAGTCGGCGAGCAGGGTCGGCCGCCTCGTGCCCATCAGGTACGGGCGGATGCTCGTCTCGCCGTTCACCTTCTACCGGGGCGCCGCGCTGATCATGGCGGCCGACCTGGCGCTGACCCCGCAGTCCGGGGTCACCGTGCAGTTGTGCGGTGACGCGCACCTGTCGAACTTCGGCCTGTTCGGCACGCCCGAGCGGCAGATGCTGTTCGACATCAACGATTTCGACGAGACCCTGCCGGGCCCGTGGGAGTGGGACGTCAAGCGCCTCGCGGCCAGTTTCGAGATCATGGGACGCGATCGCGGCTTCGGTCCCGCCGACCGCCGCGCCATCGTCATGGCCGGAGTGCGGGAGTACCGGGGCCGCATGCGCCGGGCCGCCGGGATGAGCACCCTGGATGCGTGGTACGACCACCTGGAGGCCGGGGTGCTGCTCGACCTGGTCCGCAAGGAGGTCCGGGTCAAGCGGGTCGGCAAGGGCGAGGGCCGGGCCGCCCGCGAGATGGTGGCCAAGGCGAGGACGCGGGACAGCACGCGGGTGTTCGCGAAGCGGGCCGGTGAGGTCGGCGGCGAGCTGAGGATCGTGGCCGACCCGCCGGTCATCGTGCCGATCGAGGACATCGTCGAGCCCGGGTCGGAATGGCAGGACCCGGCTCCGCTGGTCAAGAAGCTGCTCAGCTCGTACCGCCGCACCCTCGGGCGCCAGCATCACCCCATCGAGGAGTTCCGGTACGTGCACGCGGCGTACAAGATGGTCGGCGTGGGCAGCGTGGGAACCCGGTGCTACATCATGCTGATGCTGGGCCGCGACCACAACGACCCCCTGTTCCTGCAAGTCAAGGAGGCGCAAGCCTCCGTGCTCGAACGGTTCCTGGACCGCAGCGCCTACCCGCACCACGGCGAGCGCGTGGTCGCGGGACAGCGGCTGATGCAGGCGGCAACCGACATCTTCCTCGGCTGGCAGGCCATCAAGGGACTGGACGGCGTCACCCGCGATTACTACGTCCGGCAGTTCCACGACTGGAAGGGCAGCCCGAACACCGACACCATGCTCGTGCCCGGAGCCAGGCTGTACTCGCGCATCTGCGGGGCGACCCTGGCCCGGGCGCACGCCCGGTGGGGCGACCGGATCGCCATCGCCGCCTACCTCGGCAAGGGGGACGCCTTCGACCGGGCGATTGCCAGCTTCTCGGCCGCCTACGCCGACCAGAACGAGCGGGACTACGAGGCGTTCACCGCCGCCATCGACTCGGGGCGGCTGGTCGCCCAGACCGGGATATAGACGTCCGGTGCGGCCGCTGCGGACCTGGTCCGACGACATCATCGCCGTGGCCGGGCGCCGCCGGCCCGGCGGCTGAGTGCGGACATCCGGAGGTCATGCCGATGCTGCGGGCAGGCCTGGTGACGCCGCTGTCCGGTCCGCTCGGCGGGTACGGGCGGGCCGGGCTGGCCGCGCTGGAGCTGTGGGCCGGCTGGCACGATCGCCGGGCCTCGCCGCCGGTACAGCTCACCGCGTTCGACGCGCACCCCGATCCCGCCGCCGCGCTGGCGCGCTGCGAGCAGACGGCGCCGGACCTGCTGTTCGGCCCGTACGGCAGCGGCCCGATGGCGGCGGTCGCCCGGGCCACGTCCCGGCTCATCTGGAACCACGGCGGCGCGCGGCGGCTGGCCGCGGGCCGCGTGGTGCCGGTGCTGGCCCCGGCAAACACCTATTTCCACGGCGCCCTGCGGGTCGTGCGGCACGCGGATCCGGACCTTCGCACGGTGTGCGTGCTGGCCGGCGACACCGGGTTCGGCCGGGCCGTCGCCGGGGGCGCGGTGACCGAGGCGGCCCGGCTGGGACTGCGGGTCATCGAGGCCAGCCGCCGGCCGATGCCCGGCCCGCCGATGTCCGGGCGGCCGGCATGCTGCTCGTGGCCGGGCGGTTCGCGGAGGAAATCGCCGCGGCCCGGCGGCTGCTGCCGGGCCGGTGGCGGGCGGCCGGGTTCGTGGCGGCCGGCGTCGAGGAGGTGCTGGCCGGTCTCAGCGGCCGCCGCGAGGGACTGCTCGGCCCCGCGCAGTGGCTGGCCGAGGCGGCCCCGGAACCCGACGCGGGGCCGACCGCCGCGGAGTTCACCGCCGCCTACCGCCGCCGCACCGGAGATGACCCGC
Source organism: uncultured Actinomycetes bacterium (assembly GCA_963795575.1). Lineage (GTDB taxonomy): Bacteria > Actinomycetota > Actinomycetes > Streptosporangiales > Streptosporangiaceae > PALSA-505. The sequence continues at coordinate 29,511 of CAWCII010000004.1, forward strand.
CCTACCCCGCCGCCCAGGCGCTCGCGGCCGGCGTGATCGCGACCCGGTGCCTGGAAGAGGCCGGGAGCGCCGATGACGCCGCGCTGCTCGCCGCCGCCCGCGCGCTGGACTGCACCACGATGTTCGGCTCGTTCCGGCTCGACCCGCGCACCGGCGAGCAGGCGGGCCACCAGGTGCTGACCGTGCAGTGGCAGGACGGGACCCGGCGGGTGATCTGGCCACCCGGCCGGGCCCAGGCTGCGCTGCGGCTCCCGCTGTCGTGAACCGCGATCGCGCTGCGTACGTTCCCCGGGGTAGCGCTGCGGTCGGGCGGCGCGGCCGGGCGGTGTGGCCGGTACGGCACGGTCAGCCGGTGTCCTCGAGCCGGACCGGCTCGGGGGCCGGCCCGGACGGGACCAGCAGCCGCAGCGCCGCGGCCGGGAACAGGGCCGCGGACAGCAGCCCGGCGGCCAGCAGCGCGGCGCTAGTGGTCGGCGAGATCAGCGCGGCCGCGAGCCCGATCTGGGTGGCCACGATCACGAAGGTCAGGGAGGTCGCCTGCATGAGGCCGGCCACGGCCGAGCGGCGCAAGCCGATGAAGCGCCGGTACAGCAGCGCCGGCAGGCCGCGCACGACCAGCAGCGCGGCGAGGAACAGCGGTACCTCGGTGATCGCGGTGGCGTTACTGGTCAGCGCGTTCAGGTCAAAGCGGACTCCGGTGGCGATGAAGAAGATGGGGATCAGGAAGCCGAAGCCGATGCCCTGCAGCTTGATCTGGAACTGCGGGTGCGGGGCATGGCCGGTCAGGTCGATCATGCGCACCAGCAGCCCGGCGGCGAACGCGCCCAGGATCGAGGCGAAGCCGAACCGGTAGGCTAGCACGCCGAAGGCCAGGGCCAGGGTCAGCGCGGCCCGCACCCGCAGCTGGGCGCTGCGGTCTTCCAGCCGGTTCAGCAGCCGCTCCAGTCCGGCCAGCTGGCGCACCTGGCTCAGGGCCAGGCCGAGCGTCACCAGCAGCACGAGGAATATGCCCAGCGAGGCCAGCCGGTCGGCCTCGGACCTCGATGTCGCGGAGAACAGCAGCGACAGCAGGATGATCGTGGCCACCTCGGCCAGCGCGCCCGCCGCCATCACCAGCTGGCCGAACCGCGTCCCCTCCTCCTTCGCGTCCTTGAGCAGCGGCAGCAGCAGGCCGGCCGACGTTGACATCAGCACGATCGCCAGGAAGATCGGGCGACTGGTGGTGCCCACCGCGCTCAGCGCGAAGCCGCAGCCGACACCGAGCACGGCCGACACGGCGAACGCCGCGCCGGCCAGCCGGCCGAGTTCCCCGCGCAGGCGCTCGACGTCGATCTCCAGGCCAGCCAGGAACAGCAGCATCCCCAGGCCGAGAGTGCTGAGCACCGCGATCGGCGCGTCGATCTGCACCCAGCCGAGCACCGACGGCCCGATCACGATCCCGGCGATCACTTCCAGCACCGCGCCGGGCACCGGCAGCGCAGGCAGCAGGCCGAGTACCACCGGGACCAGCACGGCCACGGCGGCGATGATCAGGACGCCGTTGAAGGAAATAGGCATGCGTCATCCCGGAAGGTCCTGGCCAGGCAACCCGGCCGTGCCTGACGACCCGTCCGCGGGCCGGTCCCGCGAGCTGACCAGGATCAGCCGGTCCCCGGTGGCCAGCCCGCCAACCCTCGGATCTTCGGGAGCCAGGACGTCGTCCCCCCGGACGACCGCGATGACGGTCCCGGCCGCGCCGCGCGCCGGGCCGCCCAGCTCCGACTCGGCCGCCGGCCGCTCGACCAGGTCCAGGCCGCGGCCGCGATCCAGCAGGTCGGAGATCACCATGCCCGCGGCCGGCCGGACGGTGGAGATCGCGAGCATCTGGCCGGCGGTATCGGAGGACACCACGACGTGGTCGGCGCCGCTCTGCCGCAGCAGTTCCCGGTTCTCCTCCTCCCGGACGGCCGCCACGATCTTCGCCGACGGGTTCAGCTGCCGGGCGGTGAGCGCGATCAGCACGGCGGTGTCGTCCCGGTTCACGGCGATGACGATCTGGGCGGCATGGCCGATCTCCGCCCGGCGCAGCACGCTCTGCCTCGTTCCGTCTCCGCCGACCGCGACCAGCCCGGCCGCATTGGCGTCGGCCACCGCCTCGGCGGACGCATCCACCACCGCGATCGAGCTGGGCGGCAACCCGGACTGGCTGAGCGTCCTGATCACGCTGCGGCCCTTCGTCCCGTAACCGATGACAACTGTCTGACCAGCCACCCGTGACCTCCACCGATTGATCCGCCAGCCCGTGCGAGTCCGCTCGGCCAGCACCTCCAGGGTGGTGCCCACCAGCACGATAAGGAAGATCACCCGGATCGGGGTGATCAGCACCGTGTTCTCCAGCCGGGCCGCGTTCGAGACCGGGACGATGTCGCCGAAGCCGGTCGTCGACAACGTCACGGTCGCGTAGTAGATGCTGCTGAGCAGCGACAGCGGCTGTCCCGGGTGGGCGGAGTCCCGGTAACCGGCCCGGCCGAGGTAGACGATCACTGTCGATACCGCGAGCAGCCCGACGGCCACCAGCATCCGCTTGGTCACCGCGGTCAGCGGCGTCACCGCCCGGCCCGGCAGCGACACGGCGCCCGCTACCGGCGCAGGCCCGGCGCCGTCAGGGCTCCGCCGGCTTATGATCATGCCCGGTACGCGGGCATGCTGGTCGCGGCCATCGGTCCACTCCAAGGTGTGACTCCTGCCTGCCATCACAGCAGCCACGGCCCCGGGCGACACCACCCGCCACGGATGAATCGATTGCCCCGGATGGCATGGACCGCCTCAGGCCCCGTCCCGCCGCTGGCCACCCCGGCCAGGGCGGTGCCGCCGGCGGCCGCGAAACCGGAAACGATCACGGGCGAATCTCCCCCGCTGGCCCTACCCTGGTAGCGGAGCAATCCTGGTCCGAAGGCTGTCACCTCCTCCCTGGCAGTGACACGGCCCTTCCCGGCAGTGACACGTCAGGCCGCGCGGAATCAGCCTGCCGGGGAGTGAGGTTGGAGATTCTGAGCAATCTGCCCCAGGAGCCGAACAGCTTCGTCGGCCGGGAGCGCGAGCTCACCGAGCTGCTCCAGCTGGCGGGCGTGACCGGCGCGCTCACCCTGTGCGGGGCCGGCGGGATCGGGAAGACCCGGCTGGCCCTGCGGATCCTGGCCGCGGCGGCGGACAGGTTTCCCGATGGCGCCTGGTTCGTCGAGCTGGGCGACCTGCGGCAGCCCGACCTCGTGGTCTCGCGCGTGGCGTCGGTCATCGGCGTCAGCGAAGAGCCGTGGCGACCGCTGCTGGACACGCTCGCGGACGCGCTCCGGCCCCGTCGGCTGCTGCTGGCGCTCGACAACTGCGAGCACCTCATCGATGTCTGCGCCCGGATCTGCCAGCGCCTGCTGGCCAGCGCGCCGGGGCTGCGCCTGATAGCCACCAGCCGTGAGCCGCTGCGCGTCGCGGCCGAGCGAGTGTGGCAGGTGCCGCCACTGTCCGTCGCGCCGGCCAGCGCGCCGGCCACCGCCGAGGAGGCGCAGCGCTACGAGGCGATGCGCCTGTTCGCCGACCGGGCGGCGGCGTCGCTGCCCGGATTCGCCATCGGCCCGGACAACGCCGCGGCCGTCGCGGCCCTGTGCCGCGCGCTGGACGGCGTCCCGCTGGCGATCGAGCTGGCGGCCGCCCGGGTCCGCGCGCTGTCCGTCGAGCAGATCGCCGCCCGCCTGGCCGACCGGTTCGCGCTGCTCACCATCGGCGACCGGACCGCTCCGGCTCGCCACCGCACCCTGCGGGCCACGATCGACTGGAGCCATGAGCTGCTCACCCGCACCGAGCAGGTGCTGCTGCGGCGGCTGTCGGTGTTTTGCGGCTGGTCGCTGGAGATGGCCGAGCAGGTGTGCTCCGATGACGACATCCCGGCCGGGGACATACTCGACCTGATTACCGCGCTGGTGGACAAGTCGCTGGTGGTGCTGGAGCCCGAGGTCCTCGGCCAGGCTCGCTACCGGCTGCTCGACACCATCCGCGACTACGCGGCCGCGCGCCTGGCGGACGCGGGTGAGGTGGCAACCTTCCGGGCCAGGCTGCGCGACTACACGCTGGCCACGACGGAGCAGAACCGGGCCATCGGGATGGCCCAGGTCCGGGCCCCCTGGTCGGCACGGGTGGGCGTGTTCCGCCGGTACGACGCCGACGCCGGCAACGTGTGGCAGGTGCTGAGCCAGTGCCGCGCGGACGCCGACGCGGAGGCGGGACTGCGGATCTGCACCGCGGTCAGCCCGTGCTGGATCGCGCGCGGCACGTTCGCTGAGGGCGGCGAATGGCTGGATTCCTTCCTGACCGTACGCGCGCCCGCGGGGCCGGCCCGGGTCCGCGGCGCTGCCCTGCTGGCGCGCGCGCAGCTCGCCCTGTCCAGCGATCCGGCCGCGGCCGAGTCCTGGGCCGGCCAGGGCCTGACGCTGTGCCAGGCCGCCGCCGACGGGTTCTGGACGGCGGTCGCGCTCAACCTGCTGGCCGAGATCGCCCTGCACACGGGGCGGATGGAGGAGGCGGCGTCCCGGGCCGGCGAGGCGCTGTCGATCGCCCAGGCCGCCGGGGACGGATGGAACGAGGGTTACGCGCTGGGCACCCAGGCGGCGATCGCGGGACTGCGCAGCAGGCTGCGGGAGGCGCAGCAGCTGGCGGAGGCCTCGATCGCCGTCATGCGCCGCATCGACCAGCAATGGGGGGCCTCCCGGGCGCTGCTCGGGCTCGGCGATCTGGCCCGGCTGCGCGGCGATCCCGGCGACGCGCACTCCCGGTACTCCGAAGCGCTGCCCATCCTGCGGGACATCGACGCCCGGCCGGAGATCGCCCGCTGCCTGGCCGGCCTGGGCCGGGTGGCGATCGACCTGGACAAGGCCGGGCTGGCCCGGCAGCACCTGGCGGAGAGCATCCAGCTCAGCCGGTCCACCGGCTCGCGCATCGGGGTGGCGCGCGGGCTGGAGGCGTTCGCGGCCCTGGCCGTGCGGGAGGGCCGGCCGGAGCAGGTCGTGCGGCTGGTCGCCGCGGCGACCGCGCTGCGGCAGGCGGCCGGCCTGCCGGCCCTGGCCGGCGCGCGCGTCGAGCGGTACCTGGCCTCGGCGCGCCGCCTCGGGGAGCCAGCCATCGCGCGGCTGTGGTCGCAGGGACTGGCGCTGCCCGGCGAGGCGGCGATCACGCTGGCCCTGGCCGGGCCGCAGCGCGAGGAAGCCGCCGGCCACCGCGACGCGACCGCGGTGACCGCGGCCGGGGGCTACCGGGCGGCCGCGCCGCCGCCCGGCACGCTGACCGTCCGGGAGCGCGAGGTCGCCGCGCTGGTGGCCGGCGGCCTCAGCAACAAGGCCATCGCCGATGAGCTGGTCATCAGCCCGGCCACCGCGGCCCGGCACGTGGCGAACATCCTGGCCAAGCTGGGCTTCAGCTCCCGGGCCCAGATCGCCGCGTGGGCCGCCGACCAGCAGTCCGGGGACCAGCGCTGATCTCAGCGGCCAGCCGCAGCACGGCCGCTGTTGGCGCGGGGGGTGCCTGGAGGATGACGAGCAGGACGTCGACGAGGTTGCCGGTGAACGCCTCGATCCCCAGTACGGGCCTGGGCGGCGTATCGCTGTCCGGCGGGCGCGCCTGGCCGTCGCTGCGCTTCAGGGCCGGATGAAGCCGCCGACGAGCTTCGCGCTAGCGGTAGACGCGACGGCGGCCCCTTTCCAGCCCGGTGACGCGGAGCAGGAGCAGGACCACGATCGCGCCGACCACCGAGCCGAGGATGCCGGCCGGGTGGAACCGGTGAGGTGCCACCCGGTGGTATTCGACCAGGTTCCAGATGAATCCGCCGACGAACGAGCCGACAATGCCCAGCACGATCGTCCCCAGGATTCCCATCGGGTCCCGGCCCGGGACAAGAAGCCGGGCGAGCAGCCCGGCGATGAGGCCAACAACGATCAGAACGATGATGAATGTCACCATGCGGCTTAGCTACCACGGATCCGGCCGATCATGCCGCGCGGCCGCCGGCTCTTGCTCGGCTCCCCCGCGGATGCGCCGGGAGCTGAAGACGCTCGACGACTGACCTCGCCCGGGTAAGGCGCCGGCGGCGGTGCGCGGTCATGCCGCCGGCAGCCGCGCCGCCGGCCGGGCTGCGGCCGCCGGCCCCGGCGGGCGGTGCCGGGCCTGGTGATGGCCGGGCGCGGCCAAAGGACGCTCCCGCTGCTGCTCCGGAAGCCGGACGTGAAGGGTGACGCAGTCCGCGGCCTGCTCCGTCCGCGCCACCGTCCAGTGCCGGGCGATCATGGCGAGCACCCGGTGGTTGCCGTGCAGCACATCCATGGCCAGGGAGGTCACCCCGCGCGCCTGCGCCCGGGTAATCAGCGCGCGCGTGAGCGCGGACCCGACGCCCCGGCCCTGCCACCCGTCGGCCACGACCACGCCGATGTCGGTCGCCGGGCCGCCGCGGGATCCGGCCCTATCCCGGTCCGCCGCCATGGCATGCCCGATGATGACCCCGCCGGCCGTAGCGACCACGGCGTCAGCGGTGCCGGCTCCCCCGCACAGGCGGCGCAGCATGGCGCGGGTCGGCGTGATCGGGGCGAAGAATCTCAGGTAGCGGGTGGCCGAGGAAAGACCGGCGAAGAAGTCGCCCAGCGCGGCCAGGTCCGAGGACTGCACCCGCCGGATCTCGGCGGCCGGGCCGAGAGCCCCGGTGATCTGGGTTCGGTTCACAGACTCAGCGTGTCCCGGATTGCTGAGTCTGTCAACTGGATTTAGCATGTCTGCATGGCACGACCCTGGATCCTGGAGTACGACGCGGCCAACTGCGCGATCGGCTCGGCGGTGGCAATCATCGGAGAGCGGGCGACGTTCCTCGTGCTGCGGGAGGCGTTCAACGGCGTGCGCCGGTTCGATGACATGCGGCGCCGCACCGGGATGCCCCGGCAGGTGCTCAGCGACCGGCTCGCCCGCCTGGTGGCCGAAGGCCTGCTGCGCAAGGTTCCCTATCGGGACAGCGGACAGCGCAGCCGGCACGAGTACCGGCTCACCGGCAAGGGCCTGGACCTGTATCCGGTGCTGGTCGCGCTGATGGAGTGGGGCGACCGGCACGCGGTCGGCCCGCCGGGCCCGCAGGTCCTGCTGCGGCACCGTGACTGCGCGGAGCCGGTGCACCTGCAGCTGTCCTGCGAGGCCGGGCACATCCTGGAATCCGCCCGTGAGGTCACCCCGGTGCCCGGCCCTGGTGCCCGCAAGACCGCCTGACCAGCGATGCGATACAGGCCGGCCCGCAGCGCCTCCCGGGAGCCGACAGAGATGCGGGTGGGGCTGCACGCTCTGGGCATCGGGACCGGCGCCCGCCCCGAGGTTATCCGGGCGGTGGCGGTGGCGGCCGAGGCCGCCGGCTTCGCCACCCTGTGGTCCGGCGAGCATGTCGTGCTCGTGGACCGGCCGGCGTCCCGGTACCCCTACTCGGCGGACGGCCGGATTGCCGTCGCGGCCGGGGAGGACTGGCTGGATCCGCTGCTCGCGCTGAGCTTTGCCGCCGCGGTGACCAGCCGGATCACCCTGGCCACCGGCGTGCTGCTGCTGCCCGAGCACAACCCGGTGCTGGCGGCCAAGCAGGCCGCGACGCTGGATGTGCTGTCCGGCGGCCGGTTCACGCTGGGCATCGGCATCGGCTGGTCGGCGGAGGAGTTCGCCGCGCTCGGCGTCCCGTTCGCCCGGCGCGGCCGGCGCGCGGCCGAGTACGTAGCCGCGATGCGCAGGCTCTGGTCCGATGACGTCGCCTCCTTCGGCGGCGAGTTCATCAGCTTCGAGGCGGTCCGGGTCAATCCCAAGCCGGTACGCGGCCGGCGGATCCCGGTCATCGTGGGCGGTAACAGCGACGCGGCGCTCGGCCGGGTCGCGGCGTTCGGCGACGGCTGGTACGGCTTCAACCTCACCGCGGCCGCGGCCGCGGAGCGGATCGCCGCGCTGGCCGGGCACTGCCAGCAGCGCGGCCGCAGCCTGAGCGAGCTGACTGTGGCCGTCGCCCTGACCGACGGGGATCCCGGCCTGATGACCGAGCTGGCCAGGGCCGGCCTGACCGAGCTGGTCCTGGTCGCCGCCCCGCCGGCGGACCCGGCCGCCGCCACTGCCTGGGTTACCGAGCTGGCCGCTGGATGGGGGCTCGCGCCCTCGCACTAAGGCGCGATCCGCCACCGGACCCGCGGCGCAGGATGCAGATCATCGCGATGTTCACGCGGCTCGCGATGGCTAGCGGCCTGGCCGGTCAGTCCTGGAGCTTGCGGAGGATGCGGGCGAGATGAGCGCGGTCTGCCTGGCTTCAGCCGGCCGAAGGCCCGTTCGGCCTCGGTGCCGCGGGCGGCGCGGATGGAGTCCAGGACGCTGGCGCCGGGCTCGGTCAGCTCGACCAGGGTGGCCCGCCGGTCACCGGGGTCGGGCCGCCGCCGGGCCAGGCCGCGGGATTCGAGCGCGTCGACGACCTCGGTGGCGGAGCGGGGCGTGATATGCAGGTGGTCCGCCAGCTCGGACGGGCGAACCGTCCCGTGCCGCCGGACCACCCGCAGGGCCCGCAGGTGAGCAGGAGTGATCTCCCAGGGGGCCAGGATCTGCCGGGACACCTCGCGCAGCTGGCGGGCGACGGACCAGAAGGCTTCGGACAGCGCCTCGTCACCGGCCGCATCGCCCGGGCCCCTCGCGTCGCGGTCTTGGGCCACCGGAATAGGATACCAGCATTTACTGTTAGTACCTCATATTGAGGTAACAACATTAATGACATTCTCCCCTGGCTCGCGCGCCCGGCGCGGGCCCGCCCCGGCAGAATCGAGCAGCTTTTGGCATCACCGCACACGAACCGAGACAGCACCACGGGCCGCGCTGGCGGCCTCCGCACGGTCACGGCCGCCGAGAAGGCGCAGGCACGTGAGGTATCCCTGCGCCGCATCGGGCGGCTGTTCACCCCCTACCGCTGGCAGCTGGCGATCGTCACGGCCATCATCGCCGCTTCCTCCATCGTGGGGCTGGCCTCCCCGTTCCTGCTCCGCGCGGTCATCGACACCGCCCTGCCCGCCAGGAACCTGCAGCTGCTGGCCTGGCTGGTCACCGGCATGATCGCCGTGGCCGCCGTCACCTCAGCCTTCGGCGTGATCCAGACCTGGATCAGCACCAAGGTCGGCCAGCAGGTCATGCACCAGCTGCGCACCAGCGTGTTCAGTCACCTGCAGCGCCAGTCGGTCGCCTTCTTCACCCGCACCCGCACCGGCGAGGTCCAGTCCCGCATCACCAACGACATCGGCGGCATGGAATCGGTCGTCACCTCGACCGCGACCTCCATCGCCTCCAACCTCACCACCGCGGTCGCCACCGCGGTCGCGATGGCCGCCCTGTCCTGGCGGCTCTCCCTCATCTCCCTGGTCGTCATGCCGCCGGCCATCTACCTGACCCGGAAGGTCGCCCGGATGCGCCGGGCCATCACCACCGAGCAGCAGCGCGAGCTGGCCGACCTCAACGTCACCATCGAGGAAGGGCTGTCGGTGAACGGCGTCCAGCTGGCCAAGACGATGGGCGCCGGCCCGTCCCTGATCCGGCGCTTCACGGCCTCCTCGGCCCGCCTGATCGACCTGGAGCTGCGCTCCCAGCTGGCCGGGCGCTGGCGGATGGCCTCGCTGAGCATCATCTTCGCCGCGATCCCCGCGGTCATCTACCTCGCCGCCGGCCTGCCGGTCACCGCCGGCGCCACCAGCATCGGCACCCTGATCGCCTTCACCACCCTGCAGAACAACCTGTTCCGGCCGGTGACCGGACTGCTCAACACCAGTGTCTCGGTGATCAGCTCACTGGCCCTGTTCGCCAGGATCTTCGAGTACCTCGACCTGCCCGTCGAAGTCGGCGACCCCGCCCACCCGGTCGATATCGACCCCGCCCAGGTCACCGGGCACGTCCGCCTCGAGGACGTCAGCTTCGCCTACCCCGGAGCCGGCCGTGCCGCCCTCTCCGGCGTCGACCTTGACATCCCGGCCGGCAGCACGCTGGCCCTGGTCGGCGAGACCGGGTCGGGCAAGACCACGCTCGCCTCGCTGATCGCCAGGCTCTACGACCCCAGCAGCGGCACCGTCCGCATCGACGGCATCGACATCCGCGACATGAGACTCACCGACCTCGCCGCGATCGTGGGCGTGGTCAGCCAGGAAACCTACCTCCTGCACACCACGGTCAGGGAGAACCTGCGCTACGCCAGGCCCGGGGCCACCGACGCCGAGATCGAGGACGCGGCCCGGGCGGCCCAGATCCACGGCCTGATCGCCGGACTGCCCGACGGCTACGACACCATGGTCGGCTCCCGGGGGCACCGTTTCTCCGGCGGCGAGAAGCAACGCCTCGCCATCGCCCGGACCCTGCTGCGCGACCCGCGCGTGCTCGTCCTCGACGAGGCCACCAGCGCCCTGGACACCGAGACCGAGCGCGCCGTCCAGCAGGCATTCGACACTCTCGCCCAGGGCCGCACCACGATCACCATCGCTCACCGGCTCTCCACCGTGCGCAGCGCCGGCCAGATCATCGTCCTGGCCCACGGTCGCATCGCCGAAGCGGGCACTCACACCAGCCTCATCGCCGGCAACGGCCGCTACGCCGCCCTCGCCGCATAGCCTCACCAGGGCAGATCAGCCCCGCGGCGGCCAGGCACCGGTGTTGCGGGCCAGCCCGGTGTATCCCGCGGCGGCGAGTGCGGCCATGGCCGGCCGGGCCCGGGTGGCCCGGCAGCAACTGACTGCATCGAGCGGGTCACCGTGCTGGCGGTACCCTGGGCCGCGCCGGCCGTCAAGGCGTCACGGGAGCAGAACGAGCTTCCCGCGGACGTGACCACCCTCGCTGATGCGGTACGCCTCATCGGCCCGGACAACCGGGAACGTCTGCACCTTGATCGTCAGCTTGCCCTGCGCCAGCAGGCCTGCGACCTCCGCCAGGGCTTCCGCCAGGCTGTCCGCGCCGCCCCCGGTCACCCGGGCGCCGGCCTCCGCGGCGGCGAAGTTGGCGATGCTGAGGACCTGCGACGGCTCCGGCACGAGACCGAGAAGTTCCCCGACCGGGGTCTTGCCGGCCACGTCGAAGACCCCATCCACCTCGCCGCCGGCCGCCTCCCGCACGCGCGCGGCCACGCCGTCGCCGTACCGCACCGCGATCGCGCCGATCTCCCGCAGATAGTCCTGATTGCCTGCACCAGCCGAGGCGACCACGCGCACTCCCCGGGCCACCGCCAGCTGCACCGCGACCGCGCCGACCCCCCCTGCTCCGCCGTCGATGAAGACCGTGTCACCGGCCTTGACGCCAAGCAGGCGAAGGCACCGTTCGCTCGTCTCACCGGCGACGCCCGCCGCGGCGGCCACCGCCCAGTCAACCGACGATGGCTTGACCGCCCACGCATTGAGAATCGCGTACTCCGCCTGGGTTCCCTGACCGAGGCCGAAGACCTCGTCACCGACCGAGACGCCGGATACCCCGTCACCGACCTCATCCACGACGCCAGAAGCATCCGCACCGAGGTACCCGGCGCCATCCAGGGCCTGACTTCCCCGCATGGCACCAGACAGCAGCTTCCAGTCGATCGGATTCACGCTCGCGGCCCGCACCGCGATCCGGATCCGCCCCTGGTCCGGGTGCGGAGCCGGCGCGTCCGCCCATTCCAGGATCTCAGGACCCCCGTACGACCTGTACAGCAGCGCTCGCACCAGATGCTCCTCTCCGGAACTCGGGCGAGCTCGCCCAGCTCCCGCTTCGCCGCCACGACTGCTCTTGCGTAGCAAGGCTGGGACCAGGCATATTCCAGCCCGGCCCGGAGCGGACACCACACGATCCGGTCACAACCCAGCGTTCCGCCGCCGCCCCCCGGCGTGCCGGTCCCGGGTGGAGGTCATGTGCGCTGCTAGCGCGCGGTATGGCCAGGAGGTGAGTACGTGCTGACTCGGCGAGGGCCGCCTAGCACGGGTCGCCGGGGGCAGCGTGCGGCCGGTCAGGCCAGTACGGCCACTCCTCGAACCCGCTGCAGCGGCCGTCGTCGCACAGCCGGATGATCCATAGGTCGCGGTACTCCTGGCGGGGCGGATCGCCGTAGCAGACCTCGGCCCGGACCACCGCCGTCGGGCCGTCGACGGCGACGATGTCAGTCGCCAAGGTGAAGACCTCATCAGGGCCTTGTCTTTCCTCCTCCCACATCTGCCTGATCGCGTCCAGGCCGGTGACCGGCTGTGCGTAGGGCGATTGGAGGTAGGAGGCATCGCTGGTGAACAGGGCGGCCAGGCCTTCGGTGCCAGGGGCTCGCCAGGCGGCCTCATAGCCTGCCAGCCACCGGCTCACCGCCGCGCGGTCGGTCACCTGCCCATGATGCCTCACCATCTGGCTCGCCAGCCCCTCACCCTCCGCCTCCGCCCGGAGCAACCGCCGGACGGACCCGGCATCCCCGGGTCGCAGAGGAAACCGGGCCACCCGCCGGTCACCGATGCGGAACAAGGCGTTCACTGTCCCTGCGAGGCAACCTCCCTGACCGGAAGCCCCACCCACCAGAGGAACTGCGCAACCACCAGCTCGCGCGCGGTCTGCAGGGACACGGTCAGCTGGTCAGGATGCATGACCATCCCCACCGCACCGTCAATCCCGCCAGCGCGCCACAAGCGCATGCCCCCTCGGGCTGGCCGCCGAGGTTAGACGCGGCCGGAGCAGGTAGAGGCGGACCCGGCGGCCGGTCTCTGCCGGCATAATGACGTCTGGCTCCGTCGGCTAGATGAGGAGTGGTTCACGTGTGGCATTCCATGTTTGCTGTCCAGATCCCGATTCTGGAGAAGGTCCTGCGTACCGTCCTGGTGTACGCGACGATCCTGATCTTGTTCCGGCTTGCCGGGAAGCGTGACCTGGCCACCCTTAACATATTCGACTTTGTCGTCTTGTTCCTGCTGTCCAACGTCGTCCAGAACGCCATTATCGGCAATGACACCAGTCTGCTGGGAGGAATAATCGGGGCGGCCACCCTGGTCGCGGTCAACGCGGTGCTCAACCGGTGGATAGCCGTAAGCGCCCGGGCTGCACGCATACTTGAAGGCAAGCCAACGACCATCATCGAAGACGGGCGCTTCCTTCCCGGCGCGGCCAGACGGCTGTCATTGCGGCCAACCGACGTTGACCGCGCCATACGGCTGCAAAACGGCGACGACATCAAGGAGGTCGCTACCGGCCTGATGGAACCGAATGGACAGCTGGTGCTCACGCTCAAGCAGGACGAGCAGAGCGCGAGTAAGGGCGACATGGCCCGCATCAGTGCCCAGCTCAAAGCCGTGCAGGCCTCGATCGAGCTACTGGCGGCGTCCCGGTAAGGCTGCGGCCGGCCGAAGGACCCCGGCGAGCCCGCGCCCAACGTCCTCCGCGCCCGGGCGGGGTCAGGCCTGCGCCGAGGGCGGCGGTTGACCTTCGACTTCTGCAGAGCCACGGGGCAGGAGCGCCACCTCCGCGAACGCCAGCAGCCGCAGTGGCCGGTTCTCCCGCGTGCACTCCCACGGGTAGAACAACAGCTGATCGAGGGGATACCACAACCCAACCCAGGCCAGCACCGCGCCAAGCACATCGCCGATGATGGCGATCGGGAAGACAGTGGCCAGGACTATCCCTACGGCAGCAACCGGAAGCCCGACCTTGAGAGAGGCCACAGCGTCACCCAGCGCGCCCCGCCGTTCTGAACAGTTGTAGTGGATCCGCACCTGACAGTAGCTCCGGACGGCGCGAGCCACCTCCTGGTCCACGCCCGTCACCAGCTCAGCCGCGGGCACGCTGATCTCCAGGCGCACAGGACGGCGGGAGTAGGGCCGCCCGCGCAATTCGCTGATCGCGAAGTCCATCCCGGCCAGGTAGTAGTTGTCGCGGCCCTGGCTTGAACAGGTCGGTCTCGGGCAGCTCGAACAGCTCGCTCAGGTGCTCCAGGCGCAAGGAGATCACCTGCCGCCCGCCGGTGAAGGCCCCGCCGCCCCTCATCTCCGCCGGCTTGGCAACCGGCTTCCCGTCTGGCGGCTTCACCACGCTGCGAAGCGACCCCGTCCCGGCTGCGGCCGCCCTCCCCCGGGCGATGGCCGGCGACTTGCGAGTCACCCGGCGGCGCGGCCATCGGCCGGTCATTCCCGCGCCGTCTGCGCCGGGAACCGCATCAAGTCATCGCAGCCTGCTGACCCGTTCGTATCGATCACCGTAACGACAAGGCGCTGGTCCTCGCGGAGCGCGGAGAACAGCCTGCCCGCGGCCGCGATCACCCGGCGGCTGCTCTCGGCGCTGGCGGCCCCGGCACAGCAGGCAAGGTTGCCCACGGCCGGGACCCTGAGACCGGCCAGGCGCACCGCCCCCTAGCGCGCCTCCCGCGCACGGAATCCTCCTCAGCACCGGTTGAGATAGCTCCATGCCCGATCAGGCCTCGTCCGGACTGCTCTGGCCGCCGTGGAGCGCCCCGGGCCAGCAGAACGCAGCGTAGCACCGGAGCGGTGACCAGGTGCCGGGCCCGCATGCTGTCCCCCAGGCCGGGCAGGTAGCAGGGATGGGCGATGAAGAGCCGGTGCTGCTGCTCGATCTCGCCGGGGTGCTGTTCGAGTTCGATCATGAGCACCGGCTGGGTGTGCTCGGTACCTGCCTGGGGCTGACCGCCGGGCAGGTCAACGCGCTGTTGTGGCAGTCCGGGTTCAGCGCGGACTGCGACGCCGGACGTTATCCCGATGCGGCCGCGGTACGGGCCGGGATCCGGCACCGGACCGGCTATGCCGGCTCTGACGAGGCGCTGGACGCAGCCTGGTGCAGCGCGTTCCGCCCGGACCCGGACGTGCTCGGGCTGCTCGCCGGCCGACCGGGGCGCCGGGCGGTGTTCACCAACAACGGACCGCTGGAAGAACAGGTCCTCACCCGGTTGTACCCGGAGGCGTTCGAGCCGTTCGAGTACTCGTTCTTCTGCTACCGGCTGGCCGCCAGCAAGCCCGATCCCGCCGTCTACCACGAGGTCGCCGGGCTGCTTGCCATCCCGCCCGGGCTGATCAGTTTCGCTGACGACAGTGCCGACAACGTGGACGCGGCCCGCCAGTGCGGATGGAAGGCCGTTCACTACCGCTCGGCGGCCGACCTCGCTGCTCTCCTCGCCCCATCCCCCGGCTAGTTCGTCACCGCCTGGTGAACCGCCCGCGATCCTGATCATCGAGTCGGGCGGCGTCCAGGCGGGCCATCAGCCGGCCAGCGCGACCGCCCGCCCGCCCCGGCCGGGCATCAGCCGGGCCGGGCGGCCGGGGCGGGGTTCCGCCGGGCTGGGTAGATTGAGACGATGAAGAAGCTGTTGGAGATTCTGCTCTGCTTCCTGCATCCGCTCGCTGTGGTGCTGATGTGGATCGACCTGGCTGCCGACCGGCCCGACCTGGGGCGGGGCGGGAAGCTGGCCTGGGGGATCTTCGGTCTCATCCCGCTCGTGCCCTTCCTGTACGTGCTGACCGGCGGCGATCTGTGGTGAGCCGGCCGGGCCGCAGCCGGGCCGGCTGAAGCACGAGAGACGAGGCTGCCCGGCGCAGGGCCGGATGGCCATGTCAGCGACCGGGGGACGGCGTTTGCCCGGCGGGCGGGGGGCATGCGGTCAGCGCGGCGGCTTCGGCTTGCATGTCGCTGGCGAGACGATCGACGTCGGGCAGCAGCGTAGGGTCCGCGACCAGCCCGAAATTCAGCGTGTCGGCGAGTGATAGCACCGCCACGCGAAGCGCGTGGTGCTCGCGAATCTCGGCCAGCGAGTGCATCGTGCGCACCGGCACCCCCAGCACACGCACGGGCAGGCGGGGACCAGGAACGTTGGAGACGTTCAGCGCGAATGAGCGGGGGTGGGCAAGGACCCGCTCGGCGAACCGCCGCAGCTGCGGAGCGCGGGCAAGCTCGCGCATGAGCGCGTCAAGCTGCCGGGCGTCGTGCCCCTGCTTGCGGGCCCTGGTGGCCCGGCGGATGGCGGCCAGGCGTTCGACCGGGTCGGCTGATCCCAGCGGCAGGTCGAGGCAGAAGAAAGAATCACGGTTGCCCGGCTCGGCACCGTCATCGCCCGGCGTGAGCGCCAGGCCGTGCAGGCTCACCGGCACTTTCACCCGGACGGCACCGAGGTGACCATGACGAGCCTCGAGCCAGCGCCGCAGGCCGCCTGCTACCACGGTCAGCACCGCGTCATTGACGGTAGCGCCGTCGGTGGCGACCGCCGCCTGGTGCAGGCCGCCTAGCCCGACGGTGGCAAAACCCACCGCCCGCCGGGCATCTACGTGCCCGTCAAAGGGTGATCGCAGCCACGGCCGCGGCGCCTCCCGCGCGGCGGCGAGCAGTCCGGCGAGCCGCTGATGCGCGGCCGGGTCCGCGGATCCCGGCGCTCGCGGCCGGCGGCGAGAGCGGCGCGGCCGGCGGCCGGGCCCGGCTCCTGATCCCACAGCACCGCGCTAGCCATCCGCATGACGGTCGAGCCATCCGCCAGGGCATGGTGGATACGCCAGATCAAGGCACTGTCGCCCCCGGCCAGCCGCGGTACCACATCGATCCGCCACAACGGTCGCGAGCGGTCCAGGCGCTGTTCGAAGATCCCCGCGACCACGGCCCGGAACCCCGCATCTCCGGCTACCCCGGCCCGTTCTGAATCCACGACGTGGGCACTCACGTCCACCTGCGGGTCCGGCAGCCAGCACGGCTCACCGTTTATCTCGCCCAGGCGCATGCACAGCTCGGGCGCCCGAGCCAGCCGGCCGCCGATCGAGGACCGCAGCGAACCCAGGTCAACTGGACCGCGCAGCACGATCACCTTGCACGTGTGCCCCGCCACGGTCTCGTTTTCCAGCGCGAGGATGCTCAGAATCCTCCGGCGACAGCCGCCGCGCACCCTGGCCCGGCACCGGATGGGCACCGGCATCGGTGCCGGCCGACGGCATCGCGCGGCCAGCCTCCTGTTTGCGGGTCACCACCTCATTAAGCACCCGTCGCCGTTGATGAGGAAGCCCGCGCACCGACGACAGCGCCGCGCGGTCACCGCATCCGGGCGATCAGGTCAGGATCTTGGCCTTCTCGCGCTCGAACTCCTCGGGCGTGAGGACGCCCCGGTCGCGCAGCTCAGCGAGCTTGGCCAGCTGTTCGGCCGAACTTCCCTCGCCGGCCGCCTGCTGGACGTAGCTGCGGAACTCCTTTTCCTGCTGGTGCGCCTGGTGCACCGACCGCTCGTGCATCGAGCCGCCGCGGACGATCAGGTAGGCCAGGACGCCGATCAGCGGGATGAACAGGACGAAGATGAACCACAGGGCCTTGCCCCCGCCGGACAGGTCGTGGCTGCGGAAGATGTCGATGAACACCGTGATCAGGATCCAGAACCAGATCACCCACAGGAAGATCTCGAAGATCGTCCAGAATGCTCCTAATAGCGGGTAGGAGTACGAACTCGAGGCAAGCGGCATGGCATCTCCTTGGCGCGCGGGCGCCGTCAACCGCAGGGGTACCGAGACGCGGCAGCCCGCTGCTGATCCGAACAGCATGATCGTACTGGTGGCCGCAGTCCCAGTCACGGCGAATCGCCGGATTTGCGAACCATGCGAACTCTGCTGGCCCCGGCCCGGGAGCCCGGGCCCGTGACCGTGCGCGCGAGCCGGGCGCCGGCTTCCCTATCGTTCGGTTATATGTTT
Organism: uncultured Actinomycetes bacterium; assembly: GCA_963795575.1. Taxonomy (GTDB): domain Bacteria; phylum Actinomycetota; class Actinomycetes; order Streptosporangiales; family Streptosporangiaceae; genus PALSA-505. The sequence continues at coordinate 47,207 of CAWCII010000004.1, forward strand.
GAATACAATCGTAGTACAGGATAGATGCTCAGCCCAGCCCGCCTCTTCCGGTAGCTGCGACAGCGGCCGCCGGAGCAGGTGGCACCGTCTCGTACGGGAGCCGACATGCTCGCAGCCGTGACCGCCAGCCCCAGTCACCCCGCGGTCGCCGTCTTCCTGGGCCTGGGGGCCGCCGCGCTCGCCGCCCTGGTGGTGGCCATGGCCTGGAACGTGCACGTGCGCCAGATCCGGCTGGCCGGACAGCTGGCCCGCCACCAGTTCACCGTGACCACCGAGCCGGCCGCAGCCGAGGCGCACCATGACCAGCCCGTCCCCGCCGAGGAGACGGCCAAGGCGGGCAACGGCCGGACCTCGCCGCCGGTCCTCATCGACGGCCCCGGGACCGTGATCGCCGGCGAGCAGGCCCGCTACCGCCTGCGGCCCGCCAGCAGCACCACGCTGGTGTCCTGGGCGGTCGGCGGAGGCTCGGTGTCGCAGTCTCCCGACCCGACCCACCCGGACGAGCTGCTGGTGATCGCCGACCAGCCCGGCGACCTGACCGTCATCGCGCGGGCGCGCGAGGGCCTGCTGGAACGCCGCGCCACCAAGTCCGTCACCGCCGTGCCAGATCTGGCCCCGCCCGCCCCGGCCGTTACGCCGCGGCTGTTCCTGCACGCCTGGGGACTGCTGGCCATCGCGGTCCTGGTCGTGGGATTCGCCGCTGCCCTGGATGCCCTGGGCAGCCTGAGCTCCTCCGACTTCATCGCACTGGCCGTCCCGCTGGCCGCGCTGCTCGGCCTGGCCGCCGCCGGCCAGGGCACCGGCGGCGCGCCCCGCCCCGCACACGGCAAGGACGCGGCCAAGCCCAGATCCTGATCAGCGGGACGCGGATCTGCGCGTCCGGTTACTGCTCGGCGACGGCGGGCTTGAGCGGCTGCTTCTGCTGCCGCTCGAAGACCCGGACGATCTCCTCGACCGGCAGGCCCTTGGTCTCGGGCAGGAACCAGAAGATGAACGCGATGGCCAGGGCGCACAGGCCGGCGAACACGACCATGACCCCGCCCAGGCTGATGGCGTTCTGGGTCACCGGGAACACCTCGATCAGGGCGAAGTTGGCCAGCCAGTCGATCATCGCGGCGAAGGAGGCCGCCTGGCCGCGGACCGCGGTGGGGAACACCTCGCCCTGCAGCGTCCAGCCGGTCCCGCCGACCCCGACCGCGAACGAGGCGATGAAGAAGTCCAGGCCGATCATGATGACGACCAGCCGCGCCGTGCCGGACAGGGCGGCCAGGCCCAGCGCGGTCACGAGGGCAAAGACGATCATCCCGGTGTACCCGCCCATGGACAGCTTCCGGCGGCCGAACTTGTCGATCCAGCGGAAGCCGAGGTAGGTCGCGGCCACGTTGACGCTCGTCATGATGGCCGTGACCTCCACGCCCGCGACCGTCGTGGCGACCAGGGAGGCATGCGCCCCGGCGAAGATCGGCCCGAGCAGGTGCGGCCCGTAGTACAGCGGCACGTTGATGCCGGTGATCTGCTGGAAGATGAAGAACACGCACACCACGACCAGGGCCCGGCGCACGCCGGGAGTCCAGGCCCGGCGCCGCTGCGCGCGTCCCTCCACCCGCTCGATGACCTCCGCGGCGCGGCGGACGTCGTCCTCGCTGACGTCGCCGGCGCCGAGCGTCGCCATGGCCTTGCGCACGTCGTCATAGCGGCCGTGCCGCAGCAGCCACCGGGGCGACTCCGGCATCTGGGTGCGCAGCGCCAGGCCGACCAGGGCGGGAACGGCGCCCAGGCCGAGCACGAGCCGCCAGCCGACCGAGGCCGCGCTGCCCGGGAAGGCGCTGAAGATGATCAGCGCGACGATGTAGGAGACGAGAATGCCGACCGTGATCATCCACTGCTGCAGCATGGTCAGCGACCCGCGCCGGTCCTTCGGCGCGTACTCGGCGATGTACGCGGTCGCGATCGCGGAGTCGGCGCCGATGGCCACGCCGATCAGCGTGCGCGCCACGAGCAGCACGGCGGCGTCCGGGGTCACGGCGGACAAGATCGCACCACAAGCGTAGATGCCCGCGTCAACGATCAGCAGCTTCTTGCGGCCGAAGAAGTCGGACGTCGGGCCGGCCAGGATGGCACCCGCGGCGGCGCCCAGCGAGGCGCCCGACACCAGATAGCCCAGCGCCAGGCCGTGCAGCCCGTAGGGGACGAAGTTCAGCGCGGAACCGATGTTGGAGGTGTCATAGCCGAAGAGGAAGCCGCCCAGGGTAGCCAGCAGGGTGAGCTGCCAGTAGAAGGCCGTGGGCTTCCGGTCGTCGAGGGTCGTCAGAACGTTGCCGGCATCCGTGGGCTGGGCCATGGCACGCTCCCTTGCTGTCACTTCCGCTTCGCCGCTCGGTTGCCTTCCCTTCCCGGATAAGACCGTGATGAACATGACGAACGCAGATTCTGCGGGCGCGTCCCTCGGCCACCGCCGGCGCGGTGGCGGGGAACCCCGCTTCGCTGCTCGCCGGGGCCCTCCTGCCGCGACAGTGCGCACCGGGCCGCCTCAGCCGCGGCTCATCGCACCCCGAACGCCCGCGGCCGGCCCGGCAGAACGGCAACTCCGGCCCGTTCGTTGCCATCCGCCGCGTGCTGGGAGAAGATCGCGATGGCTGTCAGAGAGCTTCGCCGAGCACGAAAGGACAGACGATTGAAGCGATACGCCTTAGCGACTATCAGCTTCTCCAGCTTCCTCATCCTCGCGGCGGCCACGCTACCTGCGAGCGCCGCGAGCAGCGCCCACTCGGGCACGGGCCCCGCCAGGGCCGCCACTAACTCCTACCGCCAGGCCTTCTGCCAGAGCTACAAGTCGATGTGCGTCAACGTCTACCGCCACCCGCCGGGCGAGTACGTCGGCCACGACGAGCCGTCGCTCCTGTTCAAGTCCAGCCGCCCGGGCTCGGGCAACAACATGACCTACACGATCACCCTGCCCAGGGACCCGAAGAAGCAGCCGAACGCGACCGGCAAGGGCGGCACCACCTGGAACTTCGAGCTGCGCCCCACGTTCTGGTTCGGCCTCACGATGTGCGACACCCAGTCCGCGCCCGAGTTCACCCGGACCTGCAAGCCGGACTCGGACCGCAACAACCTCGTGAGCACCAATCCCAAGTCACCGAAGTACCTCGGCAGGCATCCCGGCACCGCGTTCATGGAGCTGCAGTTCTACGGGCCGGGGTATGTTCCGCAGTTCGAGGGGTTCGGCTGCGCCGCCCACGTGTACTGCGCGGCGATGACCATCGACAGCTTCGTGAACAACCTGAACACCGGCGTGGCCAACACCGCCGCCTGCAATAACTACCTCCTCGGCGGTATCGAGCCGATCAACTGGGCCTACATCACCAAGAGCGGGAAGTCCCAGGGCCCGGCGAACCCGCTGGGCAGCGGGACGGACACCCATCCGATCTTCAAGTCGGTCAACCCCAACCTGAGCCAAGGACCTGCTGATGAGGCCCGGGCGACCGGATCCGCATGCACATGCACGACACGCGGGCCGGGTTCCGGGTCAACCTCACCGACATCACCACGGGCAAGAGCGGCTCGATGACCGCGTCGGTCGCCAACGGGTTCGGCCACATCCTGTACACGCCGCACTCGAAGACCTGCAAGGAGGCGCCGTACGCGTTCCACCCCGCGTACTCGACCGCGAGCGTGCGCGGGAACGTGTGGACCGCGCACACCTACAACGTGGCCATGTCCGACGAGATCGGCCACTTCGAGAACTGCCTGAAGATCAACAAGGACCGGCGACTGCACCAAGACCGGCAGCCAGGACCCGGGCGGCCCGGACGCGGATGACGTCGAGTGCGTGCCGGGCAGCGACTCGACCGTGGTGCACATCGACGGATGCTTCGCCGCGGACGAGGACTTCGACGGGCAGTCGTACCGGCCGGACTGGCCGGGCACGAGCCGGAAGGTCGCCGCGGACAAGGCCCTGCACCCGTCCCCGGTGCTGTTCACCAGCCCGCCACGGCCGGGAAGAACTACTCGGCCATCGAGTTCGAGACCGACCTGCCGGCGATCGAGGTCAAGGGCGCGCAGTCCAGCCCGCCGTTCTGCAACCCCACTACCGGCGCGCACTGCGTGAACCCGCCGAGGGGCGCGAAATTCTACCCGTTCTTCTCGACCACGAAGCGGAACGGAACGTGCACCTGGCAGGAGGGCGGCAAGTTCATCCCGGGTACCGTCAACGACTTCGGCGGTAGCTCCAAGGCTGAATTCGGCCCGCTGCTGAAGACCGTCTTCCCGGCGAAGGGGTTCAAGACGATCAAGCTATTCAACAACTTCAACAGCAGAGGTATCAAGAATCCCTGCCGGGCCACGTAAGAGCCTGGCTTCGCTCGGGGGCGGCCGCCACGGCCGCCCCCGAGCGGTGTCTGGAGGCAGTCCGCTCAGCCAAGTCGATCTTGGTGAGTTGAAAGTCCGCCTCACGCTTCTGACCAGTGACGACGTCCGACCGCCGGATCATGTGGCCATGCTGGTCACCGACAGCAAACCCGCAGCCCAGAGACATGATCGCCAAATAGCTCAGTGGCACGGTCCGGATGCGCCGTATGAAGGGTCACCTGAGCCAGGCTGGCCGACCGGCAGCCGGCGCCGGGACGGGCCGGCCGGGTGTTTCGGGCCTCGGCTGAGTGCGCGACGGCACTGACCCGTTCGGGACGACGCGAGTGCGGGCGGCCTTCCGGCGGCAGCCGTGATCGGCTCAGGAAGCGGTGCCGACGGCCGACGTGATCTCCTGGATCGCCTCTGTCTCCGCGGGGCTCACGCTCTGCCCCTGTTCGCGGTGCGCGGCCGCGACCTTGTTGGCCAGAGCCAGGACGAAACGCCGGTAGCCATCGAGCTCCCCGGCCGTCGCCTTGGCCTCCAGCAGGGCGACCGCGGCGCGCAGATGGTCCAGCCCGTTCTGCCGCAGCTCCTCGGGCGAGTGATACCGGGTGTGGTCCATAGCGGGCTTGGCCTCGACGATCTCGTCGAGAAGCTCACTCGCGCCGTGCTGGGCGCGCGCCTCGGCGTACGCCTTCGACATCGCGACCGTCTCGCGGAACATGCCCCCGCGCGCGGCCGTGATCACGATCATGCCGGCGGTCGAAGGACCTTCGAGCACCAGCTTCCATTCCTCCGGCGAAAAGGCGGCCTGTGTGGTCATGCCACGCTCCCTCGCTCCGGGCCGGACAGTCACCTCACCCTAGCGAACATCCCGCCTCGCAGACCGCCCGGGCGACCGCGTGCTGGTCGCCCGCCGCCGGCGGCGGCCCGGCCGAGGCCGCGGTCAGTCAGGCCGGGTGAAGAGCAGAGGCCGCGCCAGCCGCCCGAGAGCGGCCATCAGCCGCGGCCCGGCCGGGACGTCCGGAAGGGCGTGGTCGACGAACACGAACGTGTAGCCCAGCCGCCGCGCCAGAATCCCGTCCGTGGCGACCTGATCGCCGATCACCACCCCGGGCCGGGGGAAATCCCGGTACGCCGCGGTCCGGGCCGGCTTGCCCGCCGACGCCACGTACACCACCCGCTGGCCTGCCCGGCCGGGCAGCTCCGACGGGCGGCGGGCCGAATTGGTGGCAAAGCACACCACCTGCACGCCCGGCACCCCGGCCACCTCGTCGAGCACCCGCGCGATCCCCCGGTCAAGGGCCTCCCGGCTGGTGTCCCAGGGCGCCACCAGCGGCTCAATATCGATGATCATCGTCCGGGCCGGCAGTTCTCCGGCCCGCCGGACCGCCTCGGCCAGCCCGGTCACCCGCAGGTAGCCGGCTTTCATGCCGCTGCCTCCGCACGCCCGCGGCGGTCACCGTCAGCCACGGCCGGTCCCGGTGTCCGCCGGGACGCCCTCGGCGGCGCCGCGACGGCCCGGCCAGCCGGGTGCCGCGAGCTGGCGCAGCCGGGTCCAGCTGAACGGGGGCTGGGGCGGGACGGCGCCGGGGCGGTCCCGCGGCACCCACACCCGCAGCGCGCCCGGCCTGATCGCGCACCGCACCGGGGTGGGCATCAACACCGCCTCGCCGTCGATGCCGACCGGGATCCGGGGGGCGTCGGCGGTGACCTCGATCTCCTTCGCGGTCAGCACGCGCAGCCCGTCGCCCCGGGTACCGCGGAGCAGGCCGACCGCCTGCCGCGCGCTGCCCACGGTGACCCCGACCACGCCGAGCAGGCCGCCGTCCAGCCGGAACCGGCGGCTCAGGCCCGCGATGTCCCCGGTCCCGTAAGGGTTGTTGGCCACCAGCAGCGCCTGCGGCCCGGTGATCACCACGCCGTCGGCCCGCGCCTCCAGCCGGGCCCCCCGGTGGCCCTGCAGCAGGTCCGGAAGCAGGTTCAGGGTGGTGCCCACCTTGTCGCCGCGGTAGGCCGGGGTCTCCACCACCTCGGCGTACGCGCCGAACGAGGCGTTGTTCACGAACACCTGGCTGCCGATCGTCCCCAGGTCGACCCGCAGCTCGACGCCATCGGTCAGCGCGGCCAGGCACGCCGCCGGGTTCTGCCGGTCCAGTCCCAGGTCGAGAGCGAAATGGTTGCGCGTGCCCGCGGTGATCACCATGAACGGGAGGTCGTGCGCGGCGGCGACTCCGGCCGCCAGGGCCTGCGTGCCGTCGCCGCCGGCCACGCCCAGCAGGTCCGCCCCCTGGTCCACCGCCTGCCGGGCCACCTCGGCCACGTCGACGGGTCCCGGCCCGCTCATCAGGAACACCTCGGCGCCCAGCTCCCTGGCTCTGCGCACCAGGTCGAACTTCCCCACCTTCCCGCCGCCTGACTTCGGATTCATGATCAGGTACGCACGGGCGGGCGGCGGCGCCGCAGGCCGTTCGGGCATCCGCAAGTCCGCCCGGCCGCCCGCCAGCGCCCCCGGGCGGCCAGGCTCGCGGCCAGCCAGGCCGCGGCGGATACGAGCGCCACCCACAGCAGGCCGGTGAACGCGTACGCCGCGATCACCGCGGCCGGCGCGGCGGCGAAAGCCACCAGCGCCAGCCACCGCAGCAGCCCGCGCCGGGACAGGAAGACGTACGCGGCGGCCAGGCTGATCACGGCGGCGACGACGCCCAGCGCCAGCATCGCGATGCTGCGCAGCTCGGCGACCACCACCACGACGACGACCGCCAGGCCCGCGAGCACGAAGCTCAGCCGGGCCAGCCACCGCTGCGACCAGGTGCTCTCGGGATCACCCTGCGCCGTCACGGCCGCCGCCGATGCCGGCCCCCGCAGATCACAGACTTGTCCATGGCCGACATTGTCACCTGCCGGCGGCTCCGGTTACGCCATCCCGCGGGGGTGATCACGCGGGTAATCGGAGCCGCGATGGCGCGGCAGCACGGCGGCGGGCTCGCCGCCAGACGGCGGGGGCATGACCGGGTGCCGGGACGGCGGCCAGGAGGCCTGCGCGCCTTCCCCGGCTGCGGTGCCGTCAGGCGGCCGCCGCGCTGGTGCGGGCGTGCTGGAGCCAGCGCAGGACCTCCTGGGCCACCTCGCGCCAGCCGTGATCAATCGTGAGCGAGTGACCGCGGTCAGGGAATTCCTTGAGGTCGGTGACCGCGGGTGACTTGTGGTAGAGCCTGCGGGTCGCCGTGCTGACGGCCGCCGGGACGGTGTGATCCCGGCCGCCGGCCGTGATCAGCAGCGGGCCCCGGGTCTTGTTGCCGGTGTTGACTCTCGCGGGCGAGTGGGACGAGAAGTTCGCCAGCGCGTCCTCGAACAGGGGCTTGCCGGGAGACGGAACCGCCCAGCGGTCATACAGCTCAGCCGACTCGGCCGCGGGCAGGGCGTTGCCGAAGCCATAGCGGAACTGGTCAGCGGTCAGCGCCACGGCCAGGTTGCGGTTGGCCGGCTTGCGCAGCGCGATCGAGGCAACCCGGAGGGCCGACGGGGGCAGGTAGAGCACCCCCTTGATCGGCGCCGGGTCGATCGCCACCGCCGCGACGGCCAGATCCTGCCCCAGCAGCCGCTGCGCGATCAGCCCGCCGAAGGAATGCCCGATGACCACCGGCCGGGCATCCAGCCCGGCGATGACCTGGGCGTAGTGCTCGACGACATCGTCGATGCCCTTCCCGGCGACCAGCCCGGGCTGGCGCCGGGTTTCCTCGACGGTGTCCGAGGTGCCCGGCCAGCCCGGCGCCAGTGGCGTGTAGCCGGCCTCGCCGAAGAACTCCATCCACGGACCCCACGAGGTCGCGTGCAGCCACAGGCCATGAACGAAGACAACGTGCCCGCTTGCTGGCGTCATCGCTCGTGTCCTCTCCTCCGCAGCGGCCGCGTCCGGCCCGTCCGGACGGCCGCCATCTAACGATCATCTGATGATCGTCTTACCCCGCCTTCCCCGGCCGTAACAGGCATCACTCCCGGGCCGTACCCGCGCAGACGGCGCATACCCGAGCCGAACCGCTGCCCGATGGCCAGCCGGGGTTCCGCGGTCAGCCGCCGGCCTCGGCTAGGGCCCGGCTGCGGCCGAGCACGCTCTGGTACACGCCCAGGTAGACGGGCCGGTGGTGGCTCCAGGCCAGTTCCTGCTCGACCCGGGCGCGGCCGAGCTTGCCCAGCCGGGCGCGGCGGAGTTCGTCGTCCATCAGCGCCACGATCGCCGCGGCGTACTCGGTCACGTCGTTGGGCGTCGCGTACACGCCGGCGTCGCCGCCGAGACCCGGGTCTCGCGCAGGTCGAAGGCGACCACGGGCAGCTCGAAGGCCATGTACTCCATCGTCTTGTTCATGGTGGACAGGTCGTTGAGCGGGTTCTTGGGGTCGGGCGACAGCCCCACGTCGGCGGTGGACAGAATCTGGGCGACCAGCTCGTCGGGCGCCCGGCCGGTGAACTCCACGTGCCCCTGCCAGCCCCAGCTCGTCGCGCAGGGCGACCAGCTCGTCAAAGCAGTCACCCGATCCGATCAGCGTGAACGCGATATCGTCGCGGCCCAGCTGGTGGACCACCATGTCGGCGGCCCGGACCACGATGTCCACGCCGTCCTGCGGTCCCATGACGCCGATGTAGGCGGCGAGGTAGCGCGCGGCCCCGGCGCAGCGCGGGGTCAGGCCCGGCCGCGCTGCAGGCGCTGCGGGTCCGGGCCGGTGCGCACCACGGTGACGTCGGCGGCGGCCTTGCCGCTGCGGGTGAGCGCGATCTGCCGGTAGGAGTCGTTGGTGGAGATCACGTGGTCCGCGGTCGCGGTGGGTCCTGCGCTCCAGGGCCCGCAGCACCCGGTACGGCAGCGCGGGACCTTCGGGAACCGGGACTGATACAGCTCAGGGCTCAGGTCATGGTGATCGAAGACGAACCTGGTGCCGTCCGATGGCCCGCAGCAGCAGCGCGATCGGCCAGAAGATGTCCGGCGGATTGCACGCCTGGAGCGCCGCGAACCGCCCCGTCCGCCGCGCCTTCAGCGTCAGCCACGCCGTGGCGAGGAAGGAGTAGACGTACTCGGCGACGAACCCGATCTTGCTGCCGCCGGATGCGTACGGCCGGTACTTGTACAGCTCGACCCCGTCGACCACCGCGTACGCCGGATCGCCCGCCCTTGGGGCACACCACCGCGACCCGGTAGCCCGCCGACGCCAGGGCCTGGCACTCCAGCCACACCCGGCGGTCGAACGGCACCGGGAAGATTCTGCACGATGATCAGGACGCGGGTCACCAGGCCGGGCTGTGCCGGATCCGCCGGGGACGGGCTGGTGAGACGGGGGCGGCAGGATCGAGCGGCCGGGCGAGTGCATTCTCAGACAAGGCAGACCTCGTTCATGCGGCGGCGCTGCCACCGGCGGCCGGCGGTGGCGCTGCGGACGGCGGGGCGGACAGGCACGGCGGGGGCTGCCGGAAAGGTGCTTGCGCGCGGCCGGCGCCGGGGCGAAGACGGGACCGGGCGTCGCGCTGGCCCCGCCCGGGCCCGCGTGCGGGACACGCGATCGCCGGCGGGTGTCAGGGCCATCCCGTTATGCTGCGGGCTATTTCCTATATTGTCAATAGATATTTACGCACGCGTGAAGATATCCGGGATGCTCCCGCCGTGCGCCCGGCAGGATCGGCGTGCTGCTGATTATGCCGCGCCGCACACGGCGGCCCACCGTCAGGACACCGGAGGCAGCCGACCTGCGTCGGCGGGCAGGCGGAGCTGGGCGTAGAGGACGCGGTGGTCGGTGCCCGGCAGCCGGTGGACGGAGGTCGCGCAGACCGCGCACCGCGGGTCGACGAGGACGTGATCGATCGTCAGCAGGGCCGGCCGCCCGGCCCGGCAGGCCGCCAGGTCGGCACCAGCCCGTTACCCGCCTGGCGGGCGGCGTCCCGGTGGCCCAGCCGCAACAGCCTGCGCAGCTGCGCATGGTCGAGCGTGGCGTTGAAATCCCCGGCCAGGATCACCGGGATGTCGCCCGGCGGCGGCAGCATCGACAGGGCGTCGCGCCAGCTGGCCACCGCGCCCCTTGGCCACGGCGGCTTCGGCGGACGGCAATGGACGGACACCAGCTGCACGGACTGTCCGGACGGAAGCTGCAGCCGGGCGGACGGGCTGGGCTATGGAGGCGGGCGCCACGGCCAGGCCGTTACCCAGGGGGTGACGGGCATAGATGCCGCTGCCGCCCGCGCCGGCCGCCACGGTCTGGGTGAGGTGATGGGGAAGCAGGGCGGTGAGCCCGGCCTGGGCCAGCCGGGTGGCCGCCTCGTCGGTGAGCTCCTGGACCAGCAGCACGTCGGCACCGGTCCGGCGGGCGAACTCCACCAGCGGGCCTGCGGCCGCCCGGCCCATCCGCAGGTTGGCGGTCAGCAGGCGCAGCACGGGGCCCTCGGCGGGCGGCTGGCGGCGCGGCACCGCCCTGGGAACCGTCACCGCGGTCAGCGCCGTCGCGGCCAGCGCGGCCGTGACGCGGGCACCCCGGTCACGCATCAGCAGCGCGCTGGCCCATGCGCCCGCCGCGGCCTGCGGGGTGAAGGAGAGCAGGGGCACCGCCCACTCCTCCGCGCGCCGCCAGCGATCAGTCCCGGCCAGACGGGCCGCCGCCCAGCCAGCAAAGCCGCCCGCGACCATCCATTCTGGGGCTGACATGGCAGTATGTTCGCACGCTCCGCCCGCCGAACCTCGCAAGGCCACCGGGATGTCCGGCCGTTCCTCGCCGGAGATCGCCCGGGGTGCCCTTCACGCAACCGATGGTCGCGCGCCGGAGCGACCGTGAAGGCGGGACGGCGCTGCTACCGTTCCGGCATGGGTATCCCGCTCAGCGAGACGGCGCTCAGGCTGATCGACGGGCGGAATTACGCGGTCCTGGCCACCCTGAATCCGGACGGCAGCCCGCAGACCTCCGTCATGTGGGTCGGCCGGGACGGCGACGACCTGCTGTTCTCGACGGTGGAAGGGCGCGTCAAGCACCGCAACATGGTCCGCGATGCGCGGGTCAGCGTCACCGTCATCGACTCGTCGGACCCGGAGAATTACGTCGAGCTGCGCGGCCGGGTTTCGATGTCGCCGGACATCGGCCGCCGTTTCGACACCGAGCTGTCCTGGAAGTACGACGGCAAGGACCCCGGCGAGGACCGGCCCGGCGCGGTCCGCGTGATCGTGCGGTTGGTGGTGGCGAAGGCCACCGGTTACGCGGCATAGCCCCGGAGAGGGTCGTCGAAGTCGATGTCGCCGAAGCGGTGAGCACGCGAGGTCAAGCTCACGACCCGCGCGGCGCCGGCTCGCCGACCCGGCGCACTTCAGCCGGGCCTTCAAAGCCGCCCGCGGCGCAGCCCCCGCGACTACCGCCACGACCAGCTGGATCGACACCGGCAAGATGGCGGGTGCGTCTGGGCCGATGGCCGTAGGGTGAGGTGATGGCTGAGGCGCGGCTGCGGACGTCGCGGGGGGGTTCTCGTTCCTGGAGGTGCCGCGCTGGCACGACGGGCAGTTGTGGGTGGCTGACATGTACGGCGGCCGGGTGCTGGCCTTCGCCGCTGACGGCAGCATCCAGAGGGCCGTGAACGTGCCGGGTACCCCGGCCGGTCTGGGCTGGCTGCCCGACGGGCGGCTGCTGGTCGTGCTGCGCGAGTGGCGGCTGCTGCGCCAGGAGGCCGCCGGGCTGGCCGAGGCCGGCGATCTGGCCGCGATCGGGCCAGCGGTACCGAACGAGCTCAGCGTCGATGCGCAGGGGCAGGTCTATGTCGGCGTGTTCGGCCTGGCCAGCGGGGGGCTGGTCTGCGTCGCCCCGGACGGGACGGTGCGGCGGGCCGCGGGGGATTCTGCTGCTGCCCAACGGCCAGGCGATCACCCCGGACGGACAGACCCTGATCGTGGCCAGAGCGCCGGCCAGCGGCTGACCGCCTTCACGCTGGCCCCCGATGGCATGCTCTCTGGCCGACGGACCTGGGCCAGCTTCGGCGAGCCCGGCCACCGCGGCCAGCCTGCCCGAGGCGCTGACCCAGGTTCAGGTCTGGCCCGACGGCATCACCCTGGACGCCGACGGCGCGGCGTGGGTCGCTAACCCGTTCGGCTGCGAGGTGTTCCGGGTCCGCGAGGGCGGCCAGATCACCGAGCGCATCGCCACCCCCGGCGCACGATGCGTCGCCTGCGCGCTCGGCGGTCTGGACGGTCGCACCCTGTTCTTGTGCACCGTGCCGGACGGCCAGGCCGAGGCGCAGCTGCGCACCAGCCGTCAGGCCACGCTGCTCACCGCCCGCGTGGCCACACCGGCACCCACCGCCTCCGGCAGCAACCGATAACGGACCGCCAATCGGCACAGGGCCTGCCCGGGACCATGGGGGGTTCGTCGGCCTCGGTCCTCGTCGTGGGCCGGGTTTCGTCGCTCAGTTCACCTGCGGCGGGGGTGGTAGCCGCCGAGCAGGCGCTCCAGTTGTGCGGCTGCCTGGAGGCAGGTCTGATCGCCGAGGTAGAGGCCGGGATCTGCGCGCCGATCGGCAGGCCGTCCGCCGGCGTGCCCACTCCTACCACGGTCGATGGGCAGTCCGGCGACGCCCACGAGCGGCTTTCCGGCCGCGACGGGTACACATCCCCCCGGTCGGGCTGTCAACCGCATGGTCGCTGCTTGGGCGGGGATGGCTGGGGAGCCGCTGGGTTATACCAAAGCATCACTTGCGGAGGCGACTGGCGGACGACGACTGGAGGGCTTGCTGCGGCGGAGACTTAGGGCATGCAAGCCATCCACGTCAGGCAGGGAGAACGTCATGACTACCACGACCACGCGCGGCCCGCAGCAGACGCCCACCACCACCGTCCCCGCCGGCACTCACGCAGGCACAACCGGCTGGCTGGGAAGCAGCGGCGTGGTAGCCGGCCTGCTGATGGTGACCGGGATCGGGTGGAACGCCGGGCTGGAGGCGCGGCCTTTTCATCCCGCGATGATGGGGGTCACCGCGCTGGGGATCCACATCCTCCCGCTGGTCGCCCTGATGGTCTTCCTGGTGCCGGCACTGGCAGTGCCGGCCGGCGGCGCGGCGTGTCGGTCGCGGCGGTCATCGCGCTGGCCTTCGGCCTGTTCTCAGCGGTGTTCAGCATCACTCATCCGCACGCCGCGATGGGAATCCATGACATCAACGATGTCCTGCCGATCGCGATCCTGGACGCCGGCGCGCTGTTGTGGCTGGTGCGCGGACGCCGGGCCGCCACCGGCAAGACCGGCCGCACGACGGCATGACGCACGGCAGCACGGGAGATTTCGGCCACCAGGACAGGACATGCCAGGCTGGCAGGATGCACCACCTCCCAGCCGCCCGGCGCAGCTGAGGCGGCAGAACGGCCGCATCGTGGTGTGCTAGCTCTGGCTCGTGAGCACCCGGTTGCTGCCGACCGGGTGCTCACTGCCGTGCTGGCGGCCGTGTCCCTGGCGGGCCTGTGGCTGGTGAGCTGGTCGAAGACCGCACACTACCGGGCACCGGATGCCGGCGGGGTCCTGCTGACGCTGGTCATCGTGGTGCCGCTGCTGTGGCGGCGTCAGCGCCCGGGCTTGGTGCTGGTGATCAGCGGAACGGCGCTGCTCGGCTACGACACCGCCGGTTACCCGTCGGGTCTGGCGTGGTTGGCCTGTTACTGGGCCGTCTATTCCTATGCCGTTCACCGGCGCCGCCGGAACACCTACTGGCCGCTGGCGGTCTGGGTCGCGGTAATCGTCGTCTACCTGGCCCTGCCCGCCAGAGGCAGCAACACCGCGCAGACGGCGCTGATCTTCCTCGGTGTCACCGCCGCGGTCTGGATCCGCGGCGACGCGGTGCGATCTGGGCTGGTCGAGGCCGAGCGCCAGCGAGAGCTGCGGGCCCGGCAGGCCGTCGCCGACGAGCGCACGCGCATCGCCCGCGAGCTGCACGACGTGGTGTCCCAGGCCCTCGGGGTGATCGTAATGCAGGCCGGCGGCGCCGGCAGCGTACCTGTCCTGGCAGAGGCGGACGCCAAGGCGGTGCTGGCCACCATCGAGCAGACCGGCCGCCAGGCGTTCGCGGAGATGCGCCGTCTTGTCGGCGTGCTGCGGGACGACGGCGAAGCTGCCGCGCTCGCGCCGCAGCCGACCGTCGGCGACATTCCCGCCCTGCTGGCCAGGCTCGCCAGTGCCGGGCTGAATGTCGACCTGGAGACAGAGGGAACCCGGCGGGAGGCCCCGGCCGGGGTCGAGCTGTCGGCTTACCGGATCGTCCAGGAGGCACTTACCAACTCGCTGAAACACTCCGGTGCGGGGCATGCCACGGTCCGGCTGTCCTGGTCACAGGACCACCTGGATGTGGAGGTCAGCGACGACGGCCCGGTCGCAGGCGCCGCCGTTCCGCCGCCAGTACGCGCCGATAGCGGCGGAAAAGGACTGGTCGGCATGCGCGAGCGGGTGATGCTGTTCGGCGGTGAACTGGAAGCCGGGCCCAGCCCGCACGGCGGCTACCGGGTGGCCGCGCGCCTTCCCCTCGGCGGCCTGGCATGACCGCGTCGCGGGTGCTGCTCGCCGACGATCAGGCGCTGCTGCGCCACGGCCTGCAGATGATGGTCGACGCCCAGCCCGACCTGCAGGTGGTCGGCGAGGCGGCCGACGGCGCCGAGGCGGTCGAACTGGCCGCGCGGCTCAGCCCTGACGTCGTCCTCATGGACATCCGCATGCCGCGGATGGACGGCGTCGAGGCCACCCGACGCATCTGCGGATCCGCCGGGTCAGCGGGCGGCCCCAAGGTAATCGTGCTGACCACCTTCGACCTGGACGAGTACGTCGTCGGCGCGCTGTCTGCCGGTGCCAGCGGGTTCCTGCTCAAGGACGCGTCGCCGGCCGACATCATCGCGGGCATCCGCGTGGTCACCGCGGGCGACGCGCTGCTGGCCCCCTCAGTGACCAGGCGGCTGCTGGACCGCTTCGCGAGCCGCCCGCAGATCACCAACATGACGCCTCCCGCCGGGCTTGACCTGCTCACCGACCGGGAACGCGAGGTCATGGGGCTGGTCGTGCGCGGCTTGTCCAACGCCGAGATACGCCACGAGCTGTACCTCAGCGAGCCCACCGTCAAGACGCACGTCGGGCGGATACTCATGAAGCTCGGGGTGCGGGACCGGGTCCAGCTCGTCGTGCTGGCCTACGAGCGCGGTCTAGTGGAGCCGGGCCGGGGCTGACCGGACACGAGCGTCGAGCCTGCCCGGACGCGGGTCATACCTTCAGATGATCCCAGGTCGGCACTGGCGGATGACGACCAGGCGGGCGTTGCGGCGCAGGCTTTCAGATAAGGAAGCCAATACAGCTCACCCAGGGAGAACGCCATGAACCCGCTCGCCATCCATCCCGGCACTGCCCATCAGCTACTGCAGGCCATGCTGATCGGCTGGGCCGCCATCGAGGTCGTGCTCCGGCTGCGCAACATGGGCGGGAGGACCGCCTTCGACTGGACGTTCGGGCTGGTTATCGCCGCGGTCGCGGCCGGCCTCAACCTCGGGTTCCGCGGCGCGCACGTGCACTCGGCGGTCCTCGGCGGCGGCTGGGAGCCAGTGGCGGCGGGGCTGGTCGTGCTGGCCGCGGGCGTGGCGCTGCGGACCTGGGCGATCCTGACCCTCGGCCGCCTGTTCAAGTTCGTCGTCGTCATCCAGGATGGCCACCGGGTCGTCACCTCGGGCCCCTACCGGCTGCTCCGGCACCCCAGCTACACCGGCGGCCTGGTTGCCTTCCTCGGCGCCGGCATCGCCCTCGACAGCTGGCTGAGCATCCTCGCCCTGGTGTTCATCCCGCTGCTCGCGGTCCTCGTCCGCATCCACCTCGAAGAGGCGGAGCTCGCCGACGCCCTCGGCCCGGAATACCGGGCATACGCCAGCCGTACCCGCCGCCTCGTTCCCGGGCTCTGGTGACAGAACGCAACGCCCGCAGGGCGTGCCGGACAGCTTTCACCGCTTTGGCTCTCTAACCAGATCACTACCAAGGGAGATATCATGAAGGCTAAGACCTGGGCCGCCGGGCTGGGAACAGCGGCTATCGCCGCAGCGCTGACAGCGGGCATTCCAGTCCCGGCATCCGCTCAGACGGTGCAAGGACCCGAAGAATTCACGGTGATCGTGGCAGGGAATGCGCCGCAGCTCTTCATCGCCCGCGGAACGCTCGACGCAGCCGGAACAGCGGTGCCGATAAGCGGCGGCACCAACGGCGGCGTGGACAAGGTGCAACTGCCCGGCGGCACCTTCACGCTTACCCTGCAGAACACCAGCGGCGGCGGCACGCCCGTTAACCCCGTGACGTGCATCGCCACCTTCCACGGCGCCGGGATCTCGGCCATCTCCAACGGGACAGGCAGATTCGCCGGGATCGCAGGCAGCGGAGCATTCACCTTCCACGGCGCCTTCTACGCCACCCGCACCCCGCAGGGCTGCTCTCAGCAGGGCACAGCCATTGACATCGTCCACGACCATGGCACCCTGGCCCTGGGCTAGCCGTGCGGGTCGCACGCGCTCCCGGTGCCCCGCGTACGGGCTTGACCCGCAACGGAGCCGTCATGGGCGTTAGCAGGCTGAGCGCCGCCGGGGTGCCGCCCATGACGGTTCCTGAGGTGGATGGCATCAGGGCGGGCTGACGTGCTGGGGGGCAGGGCCTGCGCCCGGCGGGGTGAGCAGGCATCCGGCAGATCGCGAGCACAACTGGTACCCCGTCAGCGAGGCGGGCAGGAAAACCAGCCCGACAGCCTCGGCATCATGATCAACGTGATCGTCCTGTGGCAGACCGTGTACATCCAGGCCGCCCTCGACCACCTCGCCGCGAACCGATACCCGATCGACCCGGCCGACGTCGCCCGGCTCACCACGCTCGGGCACCCCGCCCTCAACCTCGACGGCCGCTATCGCACCACCAGCCGCCCACCCCGCACCGGACTCCGGCCGCCGCGCACCAACTGACTCAGGATCCTGCACCAATCCTCGTCACAGGCCTCGTACGGTGCTTATCGTCGCCGTGGCCGGCAGATGTCTTTGTGCTCGGCGGCGAGATTAGCCGCGGCATCGGGGGGTAGAGGCTTCCATTGGCGCTGCGCCGAGCCTTCCCCCCGAGCCTCGGCGCAGTGCCGTTTAACACCTCCCGCACCGCGGTCCCGCCGGGGACGCGCGCCGCGGAGGGTGCGGCAGGCACCCTCCGCGGCGCGGTGTCCGGGGTCGCGATGCTTGGGCTAGGGGACGGTCACCCGGGGTGACAGGATCTTGAAGTTAGTGCTCAGCGTCGTGTAGCCGGGGGCCAGCAGGTCGGCGGTCACCTGGCTCTTGCCGGTGGCGCAGGACGGGCCTGCGAGCGCGACCGCGAACGCGTTGCCGTTGTCGTCCAGAGTGACGTCCACCGACTTCACGCCGGTGCCGAGGATAGTCTCGTCCGGCCCGACCCAGGTGATGTTGCCGTGGCAGTGGTCATAGAGCTGCGGCGAACTGAGCTCCACCGTGTCCTCTGAGTACACCGAGGGGAACTCGACCTGGAAGACCGTGTCCACGCCTGAGTAGGTGGCGTCCTCGACCTGGCTCGACGGCTGCGCGGTGATGCCGGTCGGGGTGCTCTGCGGCGCCTCGATGACCAGGTGGGTCTTGGCCGTGGTGTACGGCGCCACGGTCAGGTCGGCGGTGATCAGCGCTCTCCCGGCTGCGCAGGACGGCCCGCCCCACACCACCGCCGTGGCGTTGCCGTCATCGTCGAGGGTCACGTCGAAGGTCTCCCCCGTGCCCGTGGTGGCCGGGGTGCCCAGGTCCGAGTACCACGACAGCGTGCCGCGGCAAAGGCCGTTGAGCTGCGGCGAGCTTATCTCCACCGTCTGCTCACTGAACTTCGGCTTGCACTCGACCTGGATGACGTCGGCAATGCTGGACGTGGTCGCGCCGAGGCCCGACTCCACCACCTGCGGAGTGGAGGTCACGATGCAGACTGGGTACTTGGGAAGACTGCTCTGCCTGGCCGTCGCCGCCTGGGCCGCTGACAGCCCCATGAGCGGGATGACCAGGCTTACCGCCCCTGTGACGGCGAGCATCAAACGCGGACGAATACGCATGCGTGTCCCTTCTACGCGGGGAAAGGATCCGGAGCCCCGTTGGTCCCGGGCGCAGAGGATGGTGAGTCCCGGGCAATCCCTGCCCGCGCCCCCCGAACTCTAGCGGCGAAAACATAACCCGAACCAGGGGCATTTGCCTAGCCTGCAAGGTAAATTTCTCGTATCAATCCCCGGTAATAGTTCGTGCTTTGCAGATTGCTTAGCTGGGTTATCTGTAATTCAAGAGAGCCTTACCAGCTCTACCGCCCAATACCCTAGCTCACTCTAATCCGGGAGAGGCCGACTATTGCGGGCCATGAGCGGTCATGTGCGCAGGCTGACCGTACCTGGCCGTCCGTCCCGGAGGGCTGGCTGCTCGCCGCGTCTCGCGGCGGGCGCCCGCCCGGACAAGCGCAAGCCGCGCATCGGCAGCGTACGGAAAGCCGTTATTTTACCGGGGCTATACATTCCTTTTGATGAGATGAAGCGTTCGGCAGCTCGACATTACCGGACAAAGGCGCCCAGACCGGTGTGGGTTTTGCGGGTAAGCATGCGCAGGCACATCGATCGTGGAAAATTTCGCCTTGGGTAACGCTGAGCTGACCGGCGACACGAAGGCCCGTGTTGTCGGCGCCTGCCTTCCCGGCAGTGATCCGGATCCGATCCGGATCGGGTCCGGCCGGAGACGATCGCTGCGGCGGCTAAGGCGGCGCTCGCTCTGCTGGGGAGGACAGTCTGACGTAGGGGGGAACACAATGGCTTCCGATTCGCCTGAGCTCCTGCAGCTCGCCAGGCGCCTGCGCGAGCTCCGGGAGCAGCGCTGGCCTGGTCTTCAGTTGACGCAGGCCGCGCTGGCCAGGGCCCTGGCACAGGACGAACCGCTGGCCCCGGCCACGGTGTGGACCTGGGAGAGCCAGGTTGCGCCGAAGATGCCGCCGCCAGCCCAGCTCGGGCCTACGCGCGCTTCTTCGCCACCCGCAGGTCGATCCAGGAGGACGTTCCGCGCCTGCTGCCGGCCGAGCGTTTCAGCGATGAGGAACTGGCTGCCTGCAAGGTACTGGAGGAAGAACTCCTGGCCCTGCGGGAGAAGGCCGGAAAACCTGTGTTCAAGGCGCAAGCAAGGGTGCGCAGGTCGTGGCACTTTCCCGACGCGGGCCCGGTGAACGTGGTGTGCGCGCAGCTTCCCGCCGAGCAGGCGGGCGCGCTGGCCGACCCCGTTCTGCCTGACTTCACCGAACTGCAGTCCTTTGCTGACCTGGATGCGCTGATCGAACTTTACGGTCATCTCCGGGCCGAGAATCCGGCTACGGATGTTTTCTTCCGGGCCTGGACGCGAGTGGTCCCGGACGACCTGTCGGGCCATGTGGTCCTGCTCGGCCGGATCGCGTGGAACGAGATAACCGAGATCCTGTCCGAGATGACCATGCTGCCGGTCCGCCAGGTCAGTGATCCTGCCCTGGATCCCGGAGAGATATTCGTCGTAAACGGAGGCGCGGAAGAGCACAGCTTCCTGCCGAAATGGCGGGACAGTGCCCGCAGGTGCCTCCGCGAGGACGTCGGCCTGCTGGCGCGAACTCCGAACCCGCTGAACTCGAACCGCACGCTCACCATATGCAACGGCGTGCACAGCCGTGGCGTCCTGGGTGCGGCGCGCAGTCTCACCGACGCCCGGCTGCGGAACTCGAATGAGAACTATCTGGCCGAGCACATCAGAGATCCCTCTCAGTTTGCCATTCTCATGCGAGTGCCGGTAATCGAGGGAAAGACGATGACGCCGGATTTCAACTCCCCCGGGTGCGTGCTTTACTGCTGGCCGGGCCCCTCCCCGGCGGGCAGCGTGCCGTAGGTGGCCGGCGCTGGCGGGCAGTGCGCCGCAGGGGGGCCTGGACAGCGGATGCACAATGTGGTTATGCGAGGCGTTAGATATGACCTCCGGGCACACGGGGGACGCTGTCTGGAGCAGCGAGTGCAGTACTCCCGCGGGCAGTGGCAGCGGGAACAGCGGGCGGGTGCCATCCGCAGCGCGGGCTGGTGGGAATCGGTGACCGTGACCTGGTCGCCAGCAGCCGCGCCGCGGCGCCGTTCCGCACTCTGGCAGCGCGCGCTGGCGACCGCCTTCGACGCGGTCGCTCCCGCGGTCGCCGAGCTCGCGGCCGCGAGCGCCCGGGGTCTGCTCGAGCGCCAGCACCGCGGGCGCGCGGCGCTTCCGGCTTCCCGCCGGCAGCTGCCCGCCGTCGTCCGGGCGCTCCCCCGCTCACCGGCGAACGACGGTTCCGGGCTGCGGCGGAAGATCCCGCCGGCCATCAGCTCGAAACTCTAGCGGGCGTCAGGCCGGAGGAACCCGGAGCTCATCGGGGCAGGAAGTCGAGAAGCAGGGCGCTGACCTCGTTCGGGGCGTCCAGCTGCATCCAGTGGCCCGGGCCGTCCAGGCGCTCGTACCGCCACCGGCCCGCCATGCTCTTCGCGGAGTCGGTCATCTGCGTCTCGGTGAGGGCGATGTCCGCCGTGCTCCACACGCCCATGGCGGGTGCCTGCACCGGCGGGAGCTGCAGCGGCGGCCCGACCCAGGATTCGGCCGGGACGTTGGCCCGGTACCAGTTGAGGGCCGGGGTGAGCGAGCCGTTCGCCTCCAGGTCGGCGATCACCTGGTCGGCGTCGGGATGCGCGGCCCAGTTCCGGAAATTGGCCCAGTTGTCCTCGGTCAGCCAGCGCTCGGCGACGCCGGGGAACTGGAACAGCAGCATGTACCAGGACTTCTGCCGCTGCTCCATCGTGCGGCGGAAGGTGGCCGGGTGGCCGACCGACAGCGCCACCAGGTGGTTGACGCTGCCGGGCATGAGGGAAGCGAGCGCCCAGGCCAGGGCCGCGCCCCAGTCGTGCCCGACCACGTGCGCCGTGCCGATCTCCAGGTCGGCCAGGATCGCCGTCACGTCTCCCGCCACGCGCAGCAGCGAGTAGGCCTCGACCGCCTCGGGCTTGCCGGAACGCCCGTAGCCGCGCAGATCCGGGACGATGACCTGGAATCCGGCTGCGGCGAGCGCCGGGACCTGGTGCCGCCAGAGCCGGCCGGAATCGGGAAAGCCGTGCAGCAGCACGACCGGACGCCCCTCCCCGGTGACCTCGTATTCGGTACCGACGCCGCCGACGTCCACCCGGCCCATTGGTCATCCTCTCCTGCCCGCGGCCTCGCCTGCCGGCCAGAAAGGCCCGGCCGCGCCATGAGCCTACGCCGCCTGGGCCTGGCGGGGGGATGCCTTCGGCCGCAGCGGCCAGTAGGCGGCGGCGAGCAGGATGAGCGGCGGCCCGGTGTTGGGGTCGGTGGCCATGCCGGCGAGGATCTGGCCGAAATTCTCGCCGATCACCCAGAAGGCCGCCCCGGCCGTGACGGCCAGGATCAGGGCCGGCCGGACGGTTGCGGGGAGCAGTATCCCCGCCGCGATGAAGACGAAGACGGCGGCCAGCAGGACGGAGATGAGGATGCCGCGCGACCCGGCTGCCGCGGCGGCGGCACGGTCGAGGGCGGCCAGCCAGCCGGGCTCGCCTGCCGCGCCGGCCGCGATGGTGTCGTGCAGGCGGCGCGGCGCGCGGACGGCGGGCTGCAGGATGAGGTAGGCCGAGCTGCCCCACAGCACCAGCCATGCCGCCGTGCTCCAGCGGCGGCCGAGCGGGCTTCCGGCGGCGATGCTCCGGTAGCCGGACCCGTGTGAGCTGGCAGCACCCGGCCGGGCGGGCCAGGCCAGGACGGCGATCAGCGCATACAGGATGACCGCGCCGGGCGCCCCGGTGACCGGCGTGGCCGTCCCGGTCAGCACGCCGCCCAGCCCTTCGCCGAGCCACCACACGGCCAGCGACCAGGCGATGGATCCGGCCAGCGCGGCCCTGACCGCGGGCCGCCACAGCAGGCCCGCGGCGATGGCGAGCTGGATGACGGCGAAGGCGGTGTTCCAGGCCGGCTCGCCGTGCGTGATCAGCCGGCTGGCCCACAGGGCGGGGCTGGCCAGCACGGCCGGGTTGCCCGCGGACGCGGGCGCGAGCATGCCGGTGGCGAAGGCCCGGCCGAACATGGACGGCTGGAATTGCAGGACGGCGTCGGCCAGCCACACCAGGCCCAGGGCGATCTGCAGCCCGCGCCGGGCGCCGGCCGATTCCAGGTCGGCGGTCCGGCTCATGACGGCCAGCCGGGCCGCCCCGGCCCGGGCCCGCAGGGCGGGCGACAGGCCGGGCCAGGCGGCCCCGCCGGTGACGAGGGCGCGGCCGGCGAGGGCAGGAACAGGGTGCCGAATGCGACCAGCGACCCGGCCGAACACACCCACAGGCCGGGCCCGCCGCGGGCCAGCACCATCGAATCGCCGCCGAGCACCTTCATGGTCGCGGCCAGCTGGATGAGCAGGTAGCCGGAGAAGCCGAGCGCAGCGAAGCCGCCGAGCGCCGGCCAGCCACCGCGACCACGAGCGGCCGCGGATGAGGTGACAGACTCCGGCTGCCGCGATGAGCAGGCCCGCGGCCGCCAGGACGCGGCCGTTGCTGCCCCGGACGCCAGGGATGTCGATGAGCCCGGCGAAGGTCTCCACCCAGGGCAGGAACGCGCCGGTCACGACGGCGGCGCCGCCCGCGGCGGCGGCCAGCCCGGCGATCACGCGCCAGTTGGGTAGCCGCGCAGAGCGCGGGCCGGCCGCGGCGCGGGTGGTCATGCTGGTCATGTCGAGTCCTCTGTGGTGTAAAGCCCGATCAAGCCGAACGTTCCGGACGGGTACTCCGGGCGGCGGATGCCGGTCCTGGCCGCCGAAACGGCCGCGGCCAGGACCGGCCCGCCCCGCTCATCCCCCCCAACGGGTCATGAGCGGGACCCCGACGGCGCGGCCAGGAGCCTCACCGCACGGAGAAGTAGAGGAACAGGTTGGAGCCGATGTTGCCGGTGACCAGGGCGCTGTGGACCTTCTGCAGGTACTGGACCTCGCGGTCGTTCCTGGTAGCCACGATCCTGTTCCACGCCCACAGCGACTTGACGCCGACGATGTACACGTTCCACCACTCGGGCTTGCCGCCGTTAGCGGTGGCGACCACGTGGCTGTGCGCGGGCAGCAGCACGTCGGAGGTACCGCTGCCCAGCACCGCGGACAGGTCGATCGTGCTCGGGTGGTCGATGCACTTGCCCGGGACCGGGCACTGCAGGGTTGACTTCGGCGGGGTGAAGCCGAGCGGCACCACCACATACAGCGGGTCGAAGCTGGTGGACGGGGTCTGCGTGTAGTTGGTTCCGCCCTCGCACTTCGTGGACGCCCCGCTGGCAGGCGGGGTCTTGCAGAAGAACTCGTGGGTGTACTTGAACGTCACCGTCTTGCCGTCATACCAGCCCTTCGTGGTACCGACCGGGCCCTTGGCGCTCGGTGACATGCCGGCCATGCTCATGCCCGCTGATGACGAGCCGGACGACGCGAACGCCGTTCCCGACGCCACAGCCAGTCCCACGCCGAGCACGCCCACCAGCGCTATCCCGGCCCGCCGTGCGGCAGTCATCCGGCCTCGTGTCTGTTCAGCCACTGATACCCTCCAGTGATCTCGCGGGCACGCCTCGTAGCCTGCCCAGTGGGGGGGATTCGCAGCACGACCGCCAGCGGTTCACTCGGTTCGGCATTTACCGCCTGCCGGAAGGCCTTCCGGCCCGTTCGGCAGCAGTGCGTCCAGCCAGTTTGAACGCGGCGTCCCAGGACACGACGGGCGCCATCGGCCCGCAGTGCCCTTCGGCACCCTCTTCCTTCCTGACCGGCCGGAACTCCTCAGGACAGGTGAGGTGGTCGAAGAGAGAATCCTGCCGTGGCCGGAGGAGACCTCGCCGGTTTCGTTGTCGGTGACGAAGGCCGGGCAGGTGACCTGGATCACAGTCCCGGCATTCGCGGAGCGGGATCCGGACTGCCGATGAGGTGCGACGCGGCCACGTCATTGCCGCCGCCCGGGCGCACGGCGAGCGCGCCCGGTATCCGGGGTCAGCTCTTTCGCCGGCGGGCGAGGAGTGCCGCGGTGATGGCGCCGGAGCCGACCGCGGCCGTCCCGGCCAGCCGGGCGTAGTCGGCGGCGGCCGGCGGCGCGGGCCGGGACGGCCGCACCGGCTGGCCGCGCAGTCCGGCGGCCAGCATTTCGGCCAGGTGCACCGGTGTCCGGCCGGTGCCGCCCTGCTCGATCTGGGTACGGCAGCTGAACCCGTCGGCCAGCACCAGGCAGTCCGGCGATGCGTCGCGTACGGCCGGGAGCAGGGCCCGCTCGCCGCAGGCCATCGACACGTCATAGTGTCCGGCTTCGAAACCGAAGTTGCCCGCCAGACCGCAGCATCCGGCGTCCAGGACGTCGGCATCGATCGCCGGCGGCACTCAGCAGCGCCCTGTCTGCGTCGTATCCCATGATGGCGTGCTGGTGGCAGTGGGTCTGGGCGATCGCCTGCCCGCCTATCTGGGGTGGCTGCCAGCCGTCGGTGTGATGGCGCAGCAGTTCGGCCAGCGTGACGGCCTGGTCTCGCAGCCGCTCGACATCGCGGTTGCCGGGCATCAGCTCGCGTGCGTCGGATCGGAATACCGCCGTGCAGCTCGGCTCCAGCCCGACGATCTTCGTTCCGCGCTGAAGGTGGGGGGCGAGGCTGTCCAGGGTCCGTTGCAGCACTCGCCGGGCGGTGGCCAGCTGGCCGGTGGAGATCCAGGTCAGGCCGCAGCACAGCGGCTGGGCGGGCATGATGACCCGCCAGCCCGCCGCTTCCAGCACCTCGACGGCCGCCATCCCGATCGAGGGGGTGAGGTGGTTGGTGAAGGTGTCCGGCCACAAGACGACCTCGCCGCGCTTCCCCCGGCTGGGGGCCGCGGCCGGAATACCAGGCTTGCAGTGTCTGGGGGGCGAACAGCGGCACCCGGCGGCGCCGGTCGATGCCGCCCGCCGCGGTGACGGCGTCGCGCAGCAGGGGTGCCTGGCTGAGCGCGTTGACCAGCCGGGGTGCCCGCGAGGCGACCTGCGCGAGGGCAGGCAGCCAGCCCATCGAATAGTGTGCGCGCGGACGCAGCCGCCGCTGGTAGTGATGGGCCAGGAACTCGGCCTTCATCGTGGCCATGTCAACCTCGGCGGGGCAGTCCCGCTTGCAGCCCTTGCAGGCCAGGCACAGGTCGAGAGCGTCCCGGACTTCGGCGGACCGCCAGCCGGCGGTGACCGGCGAGTCTGCGTGCCCCTCCAGCATTTCGAACAGCAGCCGGCTCCGGCCTCGGGTGGAGTGCTCTTCTTCGCGGGTGACCATGTAGGACGGGCACATCACCCCGCCGTGGCTGTGCCGGCACTTGCCTACGCCCACGCACCGCATCACGGCGCGCTCGAAGCGGCCATCGTCGTCGGGGTATTTGAAGAACGTGTCGTAATCCCGCGGGGCCCAGGCGGTTCCGAGCCTGAGGTTCTCGTCGATCCGGTACGGGGCGATCACCTTGCCGGGGTTCATCCGGTTTTCCGGGTCGAAGATCGCCTTGAGCTGCCCGAAAGCCTGGACGATCTCCTCGCCGAACATCTTGGGCAGCAGCTCACCGCGGGACTGCCCGTCGCCGTGCTCGCCGGAGAACGATCCGCCGTAGGACACCACCAGGTCGGCCGCGCGGCCGATGAACCGCCGGAACGCTGCGATGCCGTCGGCGGTGACCAGGTCGAAGGGGATCCTGGTGTGCACGCAGCCCTGTCCGAAATGGCCGTACAGGGCCGAGCCGGAGTAGCCGAACTCGTCGTAGAGCTTCTGCAGGTCCCGCAGATAGTCACCGAGCCGGTCCGGCGGGACCGCGGAATCCTCCCACCCTTCCCAGGTGTCGGGCATGTCCGGTACCCGGGCGGTGGCGCCGAGGGCCACCTCGCGGACGTCGGCGAGCTCGCGCTCCTCTTCCGGGGTGTCATAGAACTTGACGGCCGGCTCGTGCTCGGTGCCGCGCAGGTCGCCGATCAGGGCCTGCGCCTTGGCGTCGGCTTCGTCCTTGGGAGTCTCCCGAGAAGATCACCATAAGCCATCCGTTGCCGTCCGGCAGCAGACGGAGCGCCTGGGGGTTCATCCGCCGGTCACGCTCGAAGCTGATGAGCCGGTTGTCGACGCCCTCCAGCTGCTCGGGGTGGTGCGTCGCGATGCGCGGCGCGGCGTCGGCCGCGCTGGCGATGTCCGGGTAGCCGAGCACGACCAGGGTCCGGGCCGCGGGCGCCGGGACCAGGCGCAGTTCGGCATGCAGGATCGTGACCAGGGTGCTCTCGCTGCCGACCAGGGCCCGGGCGACATTGAAGCCGCTCTCGGGAAGCAGCGAGTCCAGGTTGTATCCGGAGACCCGCCGCGGGATCTGCGGGTAACGCTGCCGGATCACGTCGGCACGGGCCTGCGACAGCTGCCGCAACGCCCGGTAAATCTCGCCGCGTCGCCCTCCGGCCGCGACGATCGCAGCGTACTGGTCGTCGCTGGCCGGACCGGTCCAGAACCGTTCGCCGTCATAGCTGAGCACCTCGAGCCGGACAACGTTGTCTACGGTCTTGCCGTAGGCCTGCGCCGTCGCCCCGCACGAGTTGTTGCCGATCATGCCGCCGAGGGTGCAGTGATCATGCGTGGCGGGCCGCGGGCCGAACATCAGCTTGTGCGGTGCCAGCGCGGCGTTGAGCTCGTCCAGGACGATGCCGGGCTCGACGACGCAGCTCTGCGCCTCGGGGTCGACCGAGACGACGCGGTGGCAGTATTTGGACCAGTCGATGACCACCGCCGTGTTGCACGCCTGGCCGGCCAGACTGGTCCCGCCGCCGCGGGAAACCACCGGCGCGCGGTGCGCGCGGCACACCGCGACCGCCGCCGCCGCGGCGTCCACGGTGCGCGGTACCACGACGCCGATCGGCACCTGGCGGTAGTTCGACGCGTCCGTGCTGTAGGCGCCGCGGCTGCCCGCGTCGAAGCGCACCTCGCCGTCCACCCGCCGCCGCAGGTCGCGCTGAAGAGCGCCGACGTCGACTGGCGGCGCTCCGGGACGGCGGAAGACGGGATCCGGGAGGGAGATGCCAGCCATCCGAGGCCTCTCAGCGTCCGAGCCGCTCGATCGCCATCTTCGCCATCCCCGCTCCTCCAGCCTGGAGACAAGCCGCCACGAAATAGCCCGGACGCCGGGCTACCCCCGGCAGGAAGGGGCAAACGCCGGTCGTCCGGGCCGGCGGCCAAGCCCGCGGATGATCAGGGGATACCTGCTGCCTCCGGGCTCACATCCTCGCCGGCCCGACGGCATCTGTCGCGGCGGGCAGCAATTCACCCGCCGAGCCGGCGGTTAGGGCGCCGCCTTGACGGTAGAGGGCCGCCATCCTCGCGTTCGTCGCCATGTCTTACGGCGACGAGCGGCTGCGCTGCTTGGGCTGAGCGCTCCCGCCGGACGGCCGAAGGGAGTGGCTCATGGGGCTGCGGGGCCAGCGGGATGACTGGCACGCGGCCTGGAGGGCGAGCCCAGCGGAGACCGCGGGCCGGCTGGGGCAGGCCGAATGAATAGAACACCGCGGGGCAGCAGGTCACCGGATGGAGCCGGGCCGCCGTCCGGTCCGCACCGACGACAACGTCAGTTTCGGAAGGAAAAGAGGAGCATTCATGGCGAACGAGCTTGAAGGGCGCCGGATCGCGTTCATGGTGGCTAACGAGGGCATGGAGCAGGTCGAGCTCACCCAGCCCTGGGAGGCGGTCAAGGACGCCGGCGGAACTCCCGAACTCCTCGCGCCCGACCCCGGGCAGGCCCAGGCGTTCAATCACCTGGACAAGGCCGGCACGTTCCCGGTGGACCGGGCCATCGCTGACGCTGACCCCGGTGACTACGATGCGCTGGTGCTGCCCGGCGGCGTGGCCAACCCGGACCAGCTGCGTACCGTGCCGGCGGCGGTGGAGTTCGTCCGGGCGATGTTCACCGCCGGCAAGCCGGCCGCGGTTATCTGCCACGGCCCGTGGACCCTGGTGGAAGCGGACCTGGTGCGCGGGCGGACGCTCACCTCATGGCCCAGCCTGCAGACCGACATCCGCAACGCAGGCGGAAACTGGGTCGACGCCGAAGTGCAGGTCTGCACGTCCGGACCCAACGTTCTGGTCACCAGCCGCAAGCCGGACGACCTGCCAGCCTTCTGCCAGCAGCTGCGGGCAGAGTTCGGGAAAACCTGAGTGCGAGCGGGGGGCGTAGCGGGACCGGCCCGGCGAGGTCAGCTGCGGCCAGGATCGCCGATCCATACCGTCTTGACGTTGCAGAACTCCCGGATGCCCTGCACCGACAGCTCCCGGCCGTGACCTGAATTCTTGACGCCGCCGAACGGCAGCTGCGGGTAGGAGGTCACGTTGCCGTTGATGAAGACCATCCCGGCCGCGAGATCCCGGATCAGCCGGTCCCGTTCCCCCTCGTCGCTGGTCCAGGCGTTCGCGCCGAGCCCGAACGACGTGCCGTTGGCCAGCTTGATCGCCGCCTCGATGCCGTCCGCCCGGTAGAGGGTGGCCACCGGGCCGAACACCTCCTCGTGGTGCACGCGCATCTGCGCAGTGATGCCGGCGAGCACGGTCGGCGGGAAGTAGAAGCCGGGGCGATCGGGTGCGGCGCCGCCGCAGAGCACCCGGGCATCCTTGGCCACCGCGTCGGTGACGAGCTTTTCGACGTCGTCGCGCTGCTGCTCGGAGGCCAGCGGTCCCACGTCGGTGCGGTCGAGCATCGGGTCCCCGACCGTCTTGCCGGACATCTCCGCCACGAACAGCCGCTCGAACTCGTCATAGACCGCGTCGTGCACGATGAAGCGCTTGGCCGCGATGCAGGACTGGCCGTTGTTGAGGCAGCGCGCGACGGCGGCCACCCGGGCCGCGGCGGGCAGGTCGGCCGACGGCAGGACGATGAACGGGTCGCTGCCGCCCAGTTCGAGCACGACCTTCTTGATCTGGCTGCCGGCGATGGCCGCCACCGAGCGTCCGGCGGGCTCCGACCCGGTGAGCGTGGCCGCCATCACCCGGTCATCGCGCAAGATCGACTCGACCCGGGCCGAGCCGACCAGCAGGGTCTGGAAGGTCCCCTCCGGGAAGCCGGCCCGGGCAAACAGGTCCTGCATGAACAGCGCCGTCTGCGGCACGTTGGAAGCGTGCTTGAGCAGCCCGACATTGCCGGCCATCAAGGCGGGGGCGGCAAACCTCATGGCCTGCCAGAGCGGGAAATTCCACGGCATGATCGCCAGCACCGGGCCGAGCGGCTGGTAGCTGACGTAGGCCCGCGCGGCCCCCACAGCCTCCGCGTCGGCGGTTTCGTCGGCCAGGAACCCGGCGCCATGGTCGGCGTAATACCGGCATGCGGCGGCGCACTTGGCGACCTCCTGCCGGGCCGCGGCCAGCGTCTTGCCCATCTCGGTGGTCATCATCGCCGCAACCTGGTCCTGCTCGTCATCCAGGATCCCGGCCGCCCGCCGCATCCACCCGGCCCGGTCATCGAACCCGGTCCGGCGGTAACTCGCGTGCGCCGCCGCGGCGGCGGCCAGGCGGCTCTCGACATCCGCCTCGCTCATCTCGTCATAGGTCTTCACCATCTCCCCGGTAGCGGGGTTAATGGTCGCGATCATCACGACTCCTCTCTTCGCCGCCTGGCCGCATCGCCGCGGCGGCTCGCGTTGCCCCTGCCCGGATCGCGCTGGCCCACACGTGCGGCGGCCATCCCTGGCACCGCCAGCATGGTCTGCTACCCGCTGCCGCTCGTGCTCTCCGTCTCGGCGAGCGCGCTGGCCGTGATTACGCC
Organism: uncultured Actinomycetes bacterium; assembly: GCA_963795575.1. Taxonomy (GTDB): domain Bacteria; phylum Actinomycetota; class Actinomycetes; order Streptosporangiales; family Streptosporangiaceae; genus PALSA-505. The sequence continues at coordinate 77,389 of CAWCII010000004.1, forward strand.
GGGCCGACCCGGGTAGCCGGACGCGGTCAACGCAACCGGACGCGATCAATGCAACCGGGGGTCACGATGCGCCTGGAGTTCCTGCGCCCGCTGTACGCGGGCGAGGGCAGCTACGCCTCGGTCTACCTGGACACATCCCGGGCATCCGAGGACGCGGCCGAGATGGTCGCGCTGCGCTGGCGGGCCGCCCGGGAGCGGCTGGCCGGCGAGGGAGCCGGTGATGCCACGCTGGAGGCCCTGGAGGAGGTCGTGACCGGCCAGGCCGGGCCCGAGCCGGGGCTGGCCGCGTTCGCGCGCTCGGGTGCCGTGGTGTTCACCGCCCGGCTGCCGCATCCGCCCCGGCGCGAGATCAGCCGCTGCGCGCGGCTGCCGCACCTGATGCCGCTGCTGGCCCAGTATCCGCCGCAGGTCACGCAGTTGCGGGTGCATGCAGACCGGTCCGGCGGCGAGGTGCTGGTGGTGCGCTCGCCCGACGACATCAGCGCCGAGCGCATCGAGGGCGTCGGCTGGCCGGTGCACAAGACCTCGGTCGGCGGCTGGTCGCAGGCCCGCTACCAGCGCTCCGCGGAAGAGGCCTGGCAGGAGAACGCCAAGCAGCTGGCCGAGGCGGTCACCGCGGCCGCCGCGCAGGCCGGGGCCGAGCTGATCGTGATCGCCGGCGACGTCCGGGCCCGGGCCCTGCTGCTCGACCACCTCGGGACGTCGCTGCGCGACCTCGCCGTCGCCGTGGACAAGGAGGTCTCCGCCGATTCTGACCTGCTGGCCGAGGCGGCCGACCAGGCGGTCCGGGACCGCACCGACGAGGAAACCCGGCGCCGGCTGGAGAGCTTCCGCAGCCAGCTGGGCCGCGGGCTCGCCATCGAGGGCCTGGCCGAGACCATGTCGGCGCTGAGTGACGGGCAGGCTTCCGACGTGCTCGTCGCCGACGATCCCTCATCGCCGGCCCGCGCATGGATCGGCCCGGAGCCGACCGATCTCGCCGCCTCCGAGGCCAGGCTGCGCGACCACGGGACCGAGCCAGCCGGCGAAGACCGCGCCGACGCCGCCATCGTCCGGGCCGTGGCCGGCACCGGCGCGGAGCTGCACTTCGTGCCCGAGGGCGAACAGCCGCCCCGGGCGGGCATCGGCGCGCTGCTGCGGTACCCGGTGCCGGAAGGCTGACCGGCCTCGCGCTTGCCCGGACCCTCGGCGCCGAGCGTGCCGGCGAGAACAATCGAGAACAGCTGAGGAAGTCGGAGGTTTCAGGATGACCGTTGTGGTCGGGGTTGACGGTTCGCCGGGTTCGCATGACGCGATCCGGCTCGCCTGGCAGGAGGCGCGGTACCGCGGCGTGCCGCTGCTCGCGGTCATGGCCTACGGCGGGGAGACCGCCCTCGGCGCCCCGGCCGTGCGGCCGGTCTCCACCCGGGGTACGCCGGCCGAGCAGCGCGAGCTCACCGAGACGACACTGCGCCAGGTGGTCCGCGACGCGCTCGGCGGCCAGCAGGCCGACGTGGAACTGCGCGCCGTCGAGGGGCTGCCAGGGCGCGGCCTGGTCGAGGCCGCCCAGGGCGCCGACGCCCAGCTGGTGGTGCTGGCCGCGCGAGGCGACGGCGCGGTGGCCCGGCTGCTCGGCACCGTCAGCCAGCACGTCCTGCGCCACGCGCCCTGCCCGGTCCTCGTGGTTCCGGCCGGGGCCTAGCGCCCCGGCGGCATGAACTCCTGCCGCTGGGTAGCAGGGCACGAGGAGGTGCATGCATGTGTCTGTGGGCTTGGCTTTCATCATGGCGGGCGCTATCGTCGTGGCGCTGGCGCTGTTCATGGGCATCGTGGTCCTAGCCAACCGGCGCCCCTTCTTCAAGCACCCGAAACCCTCGCGGATGCAGGAAAACCGGCCGGTCACCGGTGGCGTGCACGAGGGCGGCCCGCGCAGCGGCGCGCCCCGCCGGGACGCGCCCGTCGAGCCGCCGGAGCAGGGTCACTAGCGGGAGCATGACGGCGAGGACATCAGCTGTTGCCCGCCCTGCTCGACCGTCACGGAGCCCGTATGCCGCCGAAGCGGGCATCCGCTTTTGCCCGTCCTGGGCCCACAGCCGCATCGCGGCTGGGGTCGGACGGGGTCGTGAGGGTGCTGAGCAGGTGGCTGAAGCCGCCCGGCGCCCGGGCCTGCCGGCGGGCTGACGTCTGCACGGTGATGTCGGTGGCCCGCATGGTTGCGCTGCCGACGGCGCGCAGCTCGCTCAGCAGGGCGTGATCCTCGGCGGTGCGAAGTGACTGGAAGCCGCCCGCGGCCAGGTAGGCCGATGCCCGGATCCCGAAGTTGGCCCCGTGTACGTGCGGGTGTGGTCCGTCGTCATGGCTGTAATGCGCTGCGAATGCCGCTGCCGCCTGGGGCGGCCAGCCAGCCCAGTCGGTGACCGTGACCGTGCCGAGGATGGCATCCCAGCCCCGGTTGGCGTAGCTGACCTGGCGCTCCAGCCAGCCGGGCGGCACCAGGGTGTCGGCGTCGGTAGTCGCCAGCCAGAGGTCTGCCGGGTCGCGTTCCCGCATGTGGCGCAGTACGGCGCGCATGCCGGCGGAGCGTGCCGCGCCGACGCTGCGGGAGCAGATCTCGATCACGGCTGCCCCGGCTTCGCGGGCCCGGCGGGCGGTCTGGTCGGTGCAGGCGTCGGCCACGACAAGCAGGCGGACCGGCGTGGGGATGAGGCGGGCGGCCCGCTGCAGTGCGGCCAGGCAGGCAGGCAGCAGCGCCTCCTCGTCATGCGCTGGCACGACTACCCCGACGGCCCTGATCACGCCAGGCCCGTCGCCTGGGCCACCGACATCGGCGTTCCGTCGGTCCGGATGTATATCTCGGCCGTGAAATCAGGCTCCTGATGGCTGACGAGCCGGGCCAGGCCGGCGCGCGCCGCGAGCGCCCGGTGGACATCGTCGCCATCACGCGGGTATTCCGGTACCGGGTGCCGCCAGTGGACGGCGAGCATCGTCCCGCCGGGGCTGAGCGCGGCCTCGCCGAGGTCAAGGACCTTCTCAAGGTCTCCGTCGCCGAAGTAATACAGGAACTCAGAGAAGACGATCAGGTCAAACTCGCCGGGCGGCCAGTCATCCGGGAGCAGCCGGCGCTCGACCCGGACGCCGGGCAGGTGCCTGGTCCTGGCCCGGGCAGCGCCTACTGCGGCCGGAGCACCGTCACATGACAACAGAGCGGCGCACCGCTGGGCAAGCATGCCGGTGAGCACGCCGATGGAGCAGCCCGGCTCGAAGGCACGGTCGTAGCGCTCGCGCGGCAGCAGCGCGATGCTGATGGCATATTTCCGCCGTTCGTACCAGCGGCTCTCGAATCCCCAGGGGTCGGCCGCCGCGTGGTACATGGCGTCGAAGTAGCTGGGCTTGACGGTGGCCCGGAACGTCACCGGAAGAGCACCTCCTGCGCCCGGGTGAAATGCGCCGCCATGCCAGCGGGCAGCACCGCACCGAACGACCCCCTATCGGTGAGCTGGCTGGTGAAGGCCTGGATGGCCGCATGCTTGCTGGCCGCGATGTCCGGCGGCAGCGGGATCTGCAGGCAGCGGTCCCAGGGCACCTGCTTGTCGCCGGGTGCCGCCCAGTGCCACATCCAGACGGGGTAACGCATGACATGCTGAGCCGCGCGCCGCGCGGCACGGCCTGCCGCCTCGTGGTCGGCGTGCGCGTCCGCTTCCCACGGCGCCAGGCACACCTCGAATCCCGCGCACAGGCGGCGCAGTATGCCGGTGAGCTCGTCCTCCCGGTCGGCCAGGCCGGTATCGGGCAGCCTGAGCCGGACGACTTCAGCGCTCTGCGCGCCGAGGATCTTCAGGGCCGCCGCCGATTCCGCGATCCGGCGCCGTGCCAGCGCAGCCTGATCGCCGGTCCCGGGATGGGACGCCTCGCCGTCGGTGACAGCGATCAGCCGGAGCCGCGCTCCGGCCCGGGCCAGCAGCGCCATCGTCCCGCCCGCCCCCAGGACCTCGTCATCAGGATGCGCGGCCACCACCACAGCGCTGCGCCAGCTGGTGCTGTCGGCCACCGGGAAACGCTGCAACGGCGGCCATGCGAGCCAGGCCGCCTCGGCCGTGCCCGGGGCGTCAATCCGGTTGGGCATGAGCAGGCTCACCAGCTCGTTCCGCGCTCGGCGACGAGCGCCCCCAGTTCGGCCAGGTCACGCTCGGCGTGGTGCTGCCGCAGGTAGACAGTCAGGTCGGCGACTCTGCGCGAGTGCGCCTCGTCGTGGCAGAGCGGCCCGGCCCCCAGCGCCCGCCCGACGTGGCCGATCACCTCCGTGGCGGCCGTCTCGACCAGCGCGCGTACCCGCAGGGCGCGCCCGCGAGCCCCGCCTTTCAGATCCTCGGGGTCGGCGTCGATCTCCGCTGCGGCATCCTCGAGCGCGGCCCGGGCCCGGCAGAGAGCGATGTTGACGGCACCCAGGTGAGCCAGGGCGTGCGGCCCGACATCGCGATCGGCGGCCGCGGTCAGCAGCGTCCGGCCGACCGCGCGCGCGCCGCCGTACCAGCAGGCCGCGACGCCCGCGCCGCCGTGCGCGAAACCGGGCCTGTCGGTGTAGCCGCCTGGCGGTCCGGCGGCTACCGCCCGCACCCCGGCGAACCGGACATCCAGCGTGTCGCTGCCGGCCATGCCGGTAGCCGGCCACGTCCCGGGTACCGGGGTGAGCATCTCGGTGCTGACCGCGAACAGCCGGTTCCCGTCCGGCGCCGCCGCGGTGACCAGTGCGTCCGTGCACCAGCGCGCGCCGGAGCAGTATTGCTTGGTGCCGTCAAGATGCCAGCCGCCGCGGGCCTGGCCGGCGGTCAGCCGGGGACCAGGCGGCTGAGCGGCCCACACGCCCCAGCGGGTGCCGGCAGGCGGCGGCCCGGCGCCGAGCTCGGCCAGTATCGCGACGGCATCCGCGTGACCCTCGGCGAGCCGCGCCAGGGACAGAATCCTCCTCGGCGAGCTCCGCGAGCGCGGCCCATCTCTCCCCGGTCCGCCCGTGCCCGGGCAACGGCAGATCAAGCCTGCCCGACTCCACCGCGGCGGCAAACGCCGTGCCCGCCATGTCCCCGATGCCGTCCGGGCCATCGGGCCGCCTGCTAACCATCGGCCGCCCTGGCCGCCCGCCCGCGCGCAACCGCCGCTGTCATCACCGCTCCCCTTCAGGGCACCACTGCTGCCCCCGGCATGAATGCGCAAACCCCCAGCCGCACCGGGCCGCCCGGGCAGGACCGGGCTATGCCGCAGCGGGAGGCGCCAACCGTAGCCGCCCCGCGTTCGCGGTCAGCCCGCTGGCCGCGCCGCCGAGCCTGGCCGCGGGTGCGCCGCTTCGTCAGCCCGCTCCGGGCAGCAGTACCTCGATGGCACCGCCGACGGACCTGGTCTCGAACACGGGCTGCGGCGCCGTAGCCGGGCCCCGGACCACCGACCCATCGCAAATGCTGAAAACACTGCCGTGCCAAGGACAGGCAAGGCGGCCGCCGGCCAGGTCGCCTTCGGCCAGGGACCCGGACATGTGGCTGCACCGGTCGGCCAGGACATGGACCCGGTCGTCCAGCCGGATCGCGACCACCGGTACCTCGCCGAGCATCCGGCGCACCGGCCTGCCCTCCGGCAGCTCATCCTCGGTCATCAGGCGATGCCAGCCGGGCTGCACCAGGTGCGGAACAGCCTCCGCGTGGTTCGCGCCGCCGGCCAGGCGAAAGGACAGATGGCCGCCCAGCATGCCGCCGGCGGCCAGGGCGGCCAGCCCGCCAAGCCGCAGCAGCCGGCCCGTCCGGGCGCCGCGGCAGGCGAGAGATGCGCCATAACCGGCGACCGCAACGCTGTTGGCCAACGCGTGCACCACCCCGACCCGCATCTGCTGCTCATGCTGCTCGGACCAGTCCGCCGTGCCAGCCATCGCCGCGGGAACCGCCGCGATCAGGCCGAACGCGGTCAGCCGGCGTACTGCCCTCTGGTTGTCAAGAGTCAGGTCCAGGACGCTTGCCGACAACCACGCCCCCACCGGGGCCTGCACCAGCACCGGGTGCAGCGGATGCCCCAGCCATACGCCATGCAGGCCATCACGCAACCGCCCCGGGCGAAGCAGCCTGGCTATCCGCTGCCCGGGGACGACCGCCTTGTCCAGTATGCCGGCCTGCTCCAGCCGAGAGATCACCCGCATGACACGCCCTGCTGCCCCGCCCGGAGCGGCCGAAACGGTCCCCGGTCCCGCATCGACCCCTCGGCGTGGCGTTGATCGCTCCGGCCGGCGGAAACCAGCACGTCCAGGTCACCACCGCGGTGCGGACGGTAATCACCGCGGACCGGTCCCGGGTGAGCCACGGGTCGCTGTGATCTCAGCGCGTGGGTCACCTGGCGTCAGGCAGTACCTGTGGCTCGATCCGTTCCTCGCGAGCCTCGTCGCCGTCCCGGGTGACCTGATAGGCGCTCTTGCCCCGGATTTCGGTCAGCGCGCCGGTCATCTGGGTGCCGCGGTAGAGCAGGCCGACGCCGTCGTCGGTGGCATATCCGCCGGGCAGCGTCCCGTCAGCGACCAGGCGCTGATAGGCCGGCCGGCGCTGCGGCTCGGAATCGTAGTGAGCGCCGTTGGAACAGGGCAGGAAGCCCAGGCCGTTGGTCACCGGCCGCAGCCGGGGGCCGAAGGAGTCGGTGGTCCCGCCGACGTGCCAGCACACCGAGCCCGCAGACACTCCGGCCAGTACCACGCCCGCCTCCCAAGCCTGGCGCAGGCTGTGATCCAGGCCGTGCAGCCGCCATAGCGCGAGCAGGTTCGCCACGCTGCCGCCGCTGACCCAGATGACATCCCGGGCCAGCAGCAGCCCGGTCATGTCATCGACGCTCGGCATCGGGAACAGGCTCAGGTGCGAGACCTCGATGCTTGCTGCCTCCCCCGCCGCGCTCAGCCAGGCCTGGAAGAAACGCTGGTCGCCGTCAGCGGTGCCGACATGACACAGCCGCGGCGCCCGGCCGGTCACCCCGGCCAGCTCGATGGCATGCAGCACCAGCGGGCCGAAGACGAGCTCCGAGCGCGTCCCGCGGCGGACCCCGCCCGAGGTAGCCAAGATTGTCGGGGAGTCGGCGGCCATGGCCGGTAGCCTAACCCGGCCCATTCCGGCGGTCGGTGTATCCCGGCGGCGGAATCCGGCTCGACCAGCTTGCTTCGGTGGCTGGCGCGCTCGGATGTTTGGTTTCCGGTCCAGCGGGCAGTTAGCGCGACTTCAACGAGGGGATTCCGTCATGAGCAGTGAGAACCAGGCCGCCAACAAGGTGACCGAGGTCAAAGGCAAGATCAAGAAGGAGGCCGGCCGGGCCGCCGACGACCCCGGCCTGGAGGCCGAGGGCCGCGCAGACGAGTCGAAAGGCGACCTGAAGCAGGCGGCCGAGAAGGTCAAGGACGCGTTCAAGAAGTGATCAGCCCAGGCCCGTCCCTGGACCGCTGAAAGGAGTGGGTACATGGCAGACTCAGAAACCACGGGCGCGAGCTTCGAGCCGGGCACGACCGATGAAGGCCAGCACGGCTGGGCACCCGACGCGCCCGGCACCGGGGAGGCCAAGGACCAGGCCATAGCCGGCCACAAGAAGGCGTTCGAAGGTAACGACACCCAGGACGAGGCGACCGGTGCGGCAGTCCAGGGACCCGACCTGACCGGCGGACGTGTCGGCGAGAGCACGACCAGCCGGGGCGAGGACGTCATCGAGCAGGAGGGCAAGGAGCCGGGACGGGCCAGCGGGCCGCCGCAGGGCGAGTCGCAGCGGCCCACCGGCACTTCCACCGCGCGCGACTCCACCGGCGTCAATCCGCAGGAGCCGATAGCCGACGACTGACCCGGCCTGCAGACGGGCGACCAAGGCGACCACGTCGGCATCAGAACGGCCGCCACGGGGCGTTTCCGCCTCCCTGGCCGCGCCGCTCCGGGCCGGGAATCATGCCAGCCGGGAGGGCGGGAACCACGCCCGCCATTACCGTCTGGCCGGCCTCGGGGAGGACGGACCGGGATGCGAGTGAGGATGACGGCAACGGCGACGGGCCGGACCCGGGCCGGGCGGCGAGTCGATGACATAGGCGGCGAGGTCGCGATGGTCACCGGGGCCTCGCGCGGACTGGGCCTGCTGCTGGCGCGCGAACTCGCCCGGCACTCATGCCGGCTGATCATCGCGGCCAGGGATGAGGCTGAACTCGGCCGGGCGGCCGGCGACCTCCGGTCCGCTGGCGCCGAGGTCGTGGCCGTCGGGTGCGATATCCGCGACGAGGATGCGCCGCAGCTTCTGCTGGACACTGCCCTGGAGCGGTACGGCAGGCTCGACATCCTGGTGAACAACGCCGGGATCATCCAGGTCGGCCCGGTCCAGAACACGGAGATCAGCGCGTACCAGAACGCCCTGGACACGATGACCCTGGGCATGGTCCGCCTGACGCTAACCGCGCTTCCGGTAATGCGCTCCCAGGGGCACGGCAGGGTCGTGAACATCACCTCCATCGGCGGCAAGGTCAGCGTCCCTCATCTGCTCGCCTACAGCACGGCCAAGTTCGCGGCCGTCGGGTTTTCTGAAGGCCTGCGGGCTGAACTCGGCCCGGGGCCGGTGACCGTCACCACCGTGGTTCCTGGTCTCATGCGCACCGGCTCGCACGTACAGGCCCTGTTTACCGGGCGCCGTGAGGCGGAGTTCACCTGGTTCTCCCTGGCTGCCTCGCTGCCCCTGGTGTCGATGGACGCAGAACGGGCGGCCAGTCAGATCGTGGCGGCGGTGCGCGCACGGCGGCCGGAAATCATCCTGACGCCTGCCGGGCAGCTGGCCGCCAGGGTTCCTGCGCTCGCCCCGGGACTGACTAGCGGCATCCTCAACCGCACCCAGAGACTGCTGCTGCCGTCGCCGGCCGGGCCGGGCAGCAAGCCGGTACCCGGGCAGCGGCTGCACCCGGTGCTGGACAAGACCCTGTTCGGATGGCTGACCGGCCTTGGCCAGGCTGCGGCGCGCCGGTTCAACGAACGACCGGCCAGGACCAGCGCCCCTCCCCGATGACCCTTTGATAAGGGCGCTCTGCTGTCTGTTAGCTCGCGCGGCGGCGGGTAGTCAGCATTCATGAGTACGGAAAACCCGGCCAGTGCACTGGTTGCGCCGCCGGGAACCGAGAGACCGCACCGATATCGCCCGAAGTTGCGGTATGAACTGATCGGTTGCGGGCTACACGGCCATGAGCTGCTGGGCACCGACGCGGCCGAGCTGCGCCCGGTAGACGGTCTGTTCGCCCGCGAGGCCGGCGGGCTGCGCTGGTACCGGTGCCTGCGGTGTGACTCGTGGGTGGCGCTCAGCCCGCCCGGCCAGCCCTCCGTGCGGTACCCGCCGGACCGGGATGAGGTCAGCCTGCCGCTGCGCGGTCGTCCGCTGCGCGACCGGTACGTGCTGCGGCTGATCGCCATCGACCGGCTGATCCACTTCCTGGTCTTGTCGGCGCTGGCGGCGGCGGTGTTGTTGTTCGCCAGCAACAAGGCGGTGCTGAACGCGGAGTTCACCCGCGTCCTCAAGGACCTGCAGGGCGGGATGGGCGGCCCGGTCAACACCAGCAGCAGTGTCGTGCAGGAGCTGCGCCGGCTGTTTGCCGTCAGCATCACCAACCTGTACCTGGTCGGTGCGGCGATCGCCGCCTATGCGCTGCTGGAAGGCGTGGAGGCGGTGGGGTTGTGGCTGGGCCGCCGATGGGCGGAGTACCTGACCTTCATCGCGACCGCCGTCTTCGTGCCGTATGAGATCTACGAGCTGACCAAGAGCGTCTCGGCCCTGAAGGTGCTGGCGCTAGTGATCAACGTGGCCATCGTGTTGTACCTGCTGATCGCCAAGCGGCTGTTCGGGCTGCGCGGCGGCGGCCAGGCTGAGCGGGCCGAGCGGGCCGCCGACACCGGGTGGGCCCCCATCGAGCGCGCCACCCCCGCCGCCACCGTAACGCCGGATGCCGCGAAGCCCGCGACCAGCAGAGCTACCGAGACCGCCTCGTGAACCCGGTCACGGCGTTGCGGAAGGTGATGGCCGCGCTGGATCGCTGGCAGCGGCGGGCCCGATGGGCCGGCGTGCCCTACGGGGTGGTGAAGAAGTTCAGCAACGATAACGCCAACCTGCTGGTCGTGGCGCTGGCCTGGTACGGGTTCACCGCCATCTTCCCGCTGCTGCTCGTGGTGGTCACGGTGTTCGGGTTCATCGGCGCGCAGTCAATCGGCTCCGGCATCATCCGCACGCTGCACCAGTTCCCGGTGGTGGGCTCGAGCTTCAACCCGGCCAGCCATGGTGCGTTGCATGGCAGCGGACTGGGCCTGGTCATCGGACTGGTCGGCCTGCTCTACGGCGCGCAGGGCGTGACCCAGACCGCGCAGCAGGCGATGGCCACGGTGTGGAACATCCCCCAGACCGAGCGCACCGGCTTCCTGCCCCGGCTCGGACGCAGCCTGGCCGGCCTGTTCACGATCGGCGCCGCGTTCGTCATCAACGCCTTCGTCACCGGCTACGCCACCGGCGGCACCGCCAGCTACGCCATCCGGGTGCCCATCCTGGCCGGCCTGGTAGTGATCAATACCGGGCTGTACTTCGCCAGCTTCGCCCTGCTGACCGCCAAAACGGTGGGCCCGCGCGGCCTGCTTCCCGGGGCGATCCTCGCCGCGGTCGGGTTCACCGCGCTGATCACCGTCGGCACCGGGCTGCTGACCCACCAGCTCAAGAACGCCTCGGCGACCTACGGAGCGTTCGGCACGGTCATCGGCATCGTCGCCTTCCTGCTGCTGCTGGCCAAGCTCACCATGTACGCCGCCGAACTGAACCCGGTGCTGGCCCGCTCGCTCTATCCGCGGGCACTGCCCCTGGGCGGCGAGCCCACCGCCGCCGACCAGCGGGTGCTGGCCGATCTCGTCCACGCCGAACAGCGCCGCGACGACCAGGCGATCGGAGTCGGCTTCGGCGCCCACGCCGCCACCCAGGCCGCATCCGACGCCACCCGGCACGACGACCACCCGCAGTGAGGCGGGATAACGTACCGCATCCTGAGGCCCGGCCAGAGTGCATCCTGTCGCCCGGCGCGATCAGCCAGGCCGACGCCCAGCCACAGCGCCACGACGCCGCCGGCAACAGTGACCGACCCGGCTTGCCCGATCCCGAGGATCCGCCCGGTCGTCACGGGGCCGGTGAACGCTGCCCGGCGGGGATGCGCGGTCACGGTCGCGGATGATGTCGCGGCTAATCCTCATAGAACCGGCTTTCCCCCGGTGACGGCGAGCCGCGCCCCGGAGATGTAGCTGGCCTCGTCCGAGGCCAGCAGGACGAAGGCGGGAGCGACCTCGGCGGGCTGCCCGGCGCGGCTCAGCGGCACCTGCTGGCCGAAGCTGCCGACATGCCCGGCCGGCATGGTGGACGGGATGAGAGGGGTCCAGATCGGGCCCGGGGCCACGCTGTTGGCCCGGATGCCCTTGCCACCCAGCAGTCCGGCCAGTCCCGCCATGAAGTTCGCGATCCCGGCCTTGGTGACATCGTAGGGCAGCAACTGCGGCGTCGGGTTGTCCGAGTTGACCGACGAGGTGCCGATGATCGATGACCCCGGCCGCATGTGCGGGATGGCGGCCTTGCACAGGTGGAACATCGCTGACAGGTTAAGAGCCAGGGTGTAGTCCCACTCCTCGTCGCTGATCTCGCCCAGTTCCTCGTGGGTCATCTGGAACGCGGCGTTGCTGACCAGAATGTCGACTCGGCTGAACTCCTCGACAGCCTTGGCGATGACGGCCCGGCAGTGGGCGGGATGGGCGAGATCTCCAGGAACGAGCACCGCCCTGCGGCCGGCTTCCTCGACCCAGTGCTTGGTGTCCTTGGCATCGTCGTGCTCGTTCAGGTAGGAAATGAGGACGTCAGCGCCCTCGCGGGCGAAAGCGATCGCCACCGCCTTGCCGATGCCGCTGTCCGCCCCGGTGATCACGGCCGCCTTCCCGGCCAGCCGGCCCGAGCCCCGGTAGCTTTCCTCCCCGTGGTCGGGAACCGGATTCATCTGCCGCTCTGTCCCGGGCGGCTCCTGCTGCTGCTCTGGCTGGCCCATAACGACTCCTTCGGCTCGCCTGGGGTGATCCCCGGTCCTGCGGGTGAGCGAGTGCGACTACCCAGGGCCACTCCGGTCAAGCGCCCAGGGGCCGGTCAGTGCGACGTGGGAACGTTAAGATGATCACAGCGCATCATGGCGCCAGCGGCGGCTCGGCCGGATGGCCGCTGGCATCTCAGCAGTCGTCCCAAGGTGACTCAGGGTGATGTTCGGAGTGAGACCAGTACCAGGCGCTCGTGGCGGTCGTGGCCGGCCGGGACGCGGCCTGTCACTAGACCGGATCGTCACGACCACCCTGGAACTGGTGGACGAGCAGGGCATCGGTGCGGCCACGATGCGTGCGGTGTCATCGCGGCTGGGGGTGCGCTCGATGTCGCTGTACAGATATGTGCGGGACCGCGATGAACTGTTCGATGCGGTAGTGGAGAGGATCGTCAACGAGCTCGCCGACGATCCTGAGGTCCAGCCGCATCCGGTGGACGGGTGGCGGCCTTACCTGACGGGCATGGCGCACGGCGTGCGCCGCTACGCCCGGGCGCATCCGCACGCCTTTCCGCTCGTAGCCACGCGGCCGCCTTCAGCGCCGTGGGTGAATCCGCCGCTCAGGTCACTGCGCTGGGTCGAGGCGATGCTGACCGGGCTGGCCGGCGAGGGGTTCAGCGACGAGCAGATACTGTTCACCTACCGCACGTTCAATGGCTTCCTGCTCGGCTACCTGCTGCTGGAAACCAGCGCCATGACACTGCGAGACCCCAAGCCGGGGGATGGTTCCTTCGCCAGCACCGACACCGCGCCGAACGAGGGCGACCCTGCCATCAACGCGGCCGCCGATCCGGTCCCGGGGGGGCTGAGCCCAGCCCGCTCCCCCGGTCAGCGAGAGGCGGTCGGGGCCGCTGACAGCCCGCGCGAGCTGATCGATCCCGCGGACGAGATCGACGCCAGGCAATTTCCGACCGTGCACCGCCTGGCCGGAGGACTGGCCTTGGATCTATGGGAAGAGGAATTCGAATCAGGCCTGATGAACATGCTTTACCGTATCGACCGGTTCATGGCCGATGGATCAGCTCCCGAGCCCGCTTGACGCTGTTAGCGGTGACCACCACCATGGTGGCCGCATCCGCGTCATGGCAGTCCTGTTTCGCATGCGAAGCGGCGGCCCGTGTCCGGAGGTCAGTTCGCCCGACAGCCTGACGGCGTAAGCTTCCCTGATAAGCTTCCGTTGTACGTTTGCTGTGTAAGCCAGTGGGCAGCGCAGGTTTACCGCGCAAGTCATGGGGCAGCAGACCCCGGGCCGTCAGCTTCCGGCATCGGATGGCCTGCCCGGACTTACCCGCGGCCACCAGCTCCGGACACCCGTTAGCAGAGGAATGAGCCATGACCACCCCGCAGGACGCTCAGCAGTTCCCCGGCTATGCAGCGGTCGAGAGAGAAGGCAGCAAAGGCGGCCGAGCCTACCTCGACGCGCAGACCGGCCTCCCGCTCTGGGTCGTCGTCGCCTCGGGCATGTTCGGCTCCGGACACAGCATGACGGCGATCCATGGACCCAGCGCCGACAGTGACCAGGTCAGCCAGCGCTGAGACGTTCCGGGTGCGCTGCCTAGCAAGCGCCACCGGGGCCCCTTGCTGTACGGGGTTCGGCAAGGAGCCCACCGCAGATGATGCTGGCTGGCCAGGCGCGGTAAAAGGGCAGTTCGCCGTCAGGGCCAGCCAAATTTTGACTATCGGAGAGGAGATGGCCTAGATGACGCAGGAGTATCCCCCTACGCCCACGTCGCCGCGACGGCAGGGCGGATCGTTGCCCCCGCAGGAGGAGGGCACCGCTGACGTGGCCAAGGATCAGGCGGCTGAGCTGAGCCACAGTGGCGTGCAGGCAGGAAAGCACGCGGCCGAGGCGGCCCGCGAGCAGGCTTCTGTCGTGGCAGGGGAGGTCGGCAGCCAGGGCAGGAACCTGCTGGACCAGGCGCAAGACCAGCTGGGGCAGCAAGCGGGCCGGGGCCAGCAGCGGCTGGCGGCCGAGCTGCATTCGCTGGGTGACCAGCTGAGCTCGATGGCCGAGAGTTCTGATCAGGGCGGCATGGCCGTCGATCTGGCCCGTCAGGCGGCGGCGCGGGCTCGCGAGGCCGGGCAGTGGCTGGGTGACCGCCGGCCCGAGCAGGTGGTGGACGAGGTACAGTCGTTCGCCCGTCGCAGGCCGGCAGTCTTTCTGGCCCTGGCGGCCGGGGTGGGCCTGGTCGCCGGCGCTCACCCGCGGCATCAAGGCCGCCAGCGATAACGGTCCGACACCGGCCGCGCCGAGGTCGGCCAGCCCTGTACCCGAGGTCAGCGACCTGCGGGCACAGCCGCCGGCCGAGGCTGCTTACCCGGCCGAGCGCTGCTTACCCGGCCGAGGCTGCCTACCCGGCCGAGGCTGCTTACCCGGCCGAGGCTGCTTACCCGGCCGGCACGGAGGCCGGGATCACTGGTGGTGCTTCTGCGCCGTCCAGCGGCTTGCTGGATGTGGACGCCGGCGACGTTACGGCCGCGGACCCCGGTGCGGTATACGACGACGGTGCCGTCTTCGCAGACGACCAGGCCGACCGCAGGGAGCTGCCGTGACCAGCCCAGGGCCGGCCGCGCCGACGCCTGACGCGCGGCCATCGGTCGGCGGGGCGTTCTCCGCGCCCGGGCCTGATGCGGAGCCATCGATCGGCGCGGCGTTCTCCGAGGTGGCCGCGGATCTGAGCACGCTGATGCGCCAGGAGGTTGACCTGGCCAAGGCCGAACTGCGCCAGTCCGCCGTCCGGGCGGGCAAGGGCGCGGGGATGCTGGCCGGGGCGGGGGTAAGCGGTCATTTCGTCTTGCTGTTCGTCTCGGTCGCGGCCTGGTGGGGCATCGGAGACAGCATCGGTCACGGCTGGTCGGCGCTGGTCGTAGGGGCCATCTGGCTGATCATCGCCGCGGTTCTGGGCCTGGCAGGCCGCCGGGAGATAACCGCGGTGTCCGGCACGCCGCAGACCGTACAGACGGTGAAGGAGATTCCTGACGCAGTGAAAGGAAACGAGGGCAGGCCATGAGCACCGATCCGGATCAGATCCGCCAGGAGATCGAGGAAACGCGCAGCAACCTCAGCCAGGACGTCAATGTGCTGGCCGACACGGTCAATCCGGCGCACCAGGCCAGGCGGCAAGCCGCCCGCGCCCGCTCGGCCGCGTCGGGAGCCAAGGACAGGATCATGGGAGCGGCGCAGTCCGCCTCCGGCATGAGTTCGGCTGCGGGAGACAAGGCGTCGGCAGCTCAAGATCAGCTGCGCCGCCAGGCTACCGGTAACCCGCTGGCCGTCGGCCTGATCGCCGTCGGCGTCGGCTGGCTCGTGGGCTCGCTGCTGCCCGCCAGCAGCGCGGAGGAGCAAGCCGCGGTCAAGGTCAAGGAAGCCGCCATGCCAGTGGTCACCGGCGCGGCCAGGGAAACGGCGGCCGGCCTCAAGGACTCCGCCCAGCAGGCAGCCGAATCGGTCAAGGCCACAGCGGCCGACGCCGCCACTGCGGTCAAAGACGAGGCCGCCAGCTCGGCGCGCGACGTCCGGGATCAGGCCCAGACAGCCCGCGACACCGTGGCCGACAGCCGCCAGTGACCAGCCAGGCCGTAGTTCCCTGGGAACGAACCGGCATAGGCGTTGACCAGGTAAAACGGCCTCGGCTCATGACTACGTAGACACGCGAATTCCGTGATCAAAGGCGCTACCAGCCGGGCCAACGCGTCAACCTGCCGGCTCGGGGGAGCTTCGGTTAGGCATGCGACACGCGGACTGATCCCAACGGCGATTCGCTGGTGTCCCGTTCCGCAACTGGGCGCTGGCCGCTCGGCAAGCTACCGCGGACTCCCGGCTGCGGGGCGCACGACAAGTAGGAGGATATCGGGATGACCAGGTCACAGAGTGCAGGTCGCAGCGCCCGCCACGGTGCGCCGGACGACCCGGCAGACCTGAGCGGCGGATCCTAGCGCGCGGCGCCGGTAATCGCAGCTCACCTCCCGGGCTTGAGATGCTTCCGGCGATCGCGGGTAGCCAGGCATTGTTAAATTTAGCTGGGGATGAAAGGAAGTGCGTGTGATGAAGGCCGACGACGCCGCTACCGTGACCGGGACTCCTGACAAGGACTACAACTTGATCTGGTACCTCGAGGCGTGCCTCAGTAATGTCGTCCGCCTGGAAAACTATATCCAGGATGCTGTCCAGTCGGATGACAGCGAGCTGGCTGATTTCTTCCGCAAGGCGCAGGCCGATAGCCGCAAGGGCGCCGAGCTCGGCAAGGGATTGCTTCGCTCGCGGCTGGGCTGACCCAGCACCGCCTCGCGGTGACTGGGGCGGCATCAAGTCCCGCACGGCCGCAGGTATCCACGCTGGCCGCTTCGGTCCGAGACCAGGCCGAATGTGTGCTTTATAGTCTCGTCGGCGAGTCCGGGAGACATCGTCAAGACATAATTCAGCCTGTCGCAAAACGGCGAGATGGCTTACTCGACCCCCATATTTGGCACCTTTGCTCCCGAGGAGCCCAAAATCTTGCGGTGCTGGAGCCTTGGCCGGAGTTTGTGCGACGGGCTGAGTTATCCTCGCACGGTCGCTATAGAAGCGTGTGCCGCGGAAGTGATCAGCTGACTCCACGATTATCAGTGTCCCGCGGGCGGCGCCAGGGCTCGGTCAGGAGCCGGTGTCGTCCGGTGGCGGGCTGGCGGGCTGGGGGCCGGCCGGGTTTTCGCCGGGGGCGGCGACGGCGGCGGGCTGGGCGGGCTGGCCGTCGTGGCCGTCGTGGCCGGGGTCGGGGTGGTGGCCGTTGCGGTGGCCGTTGCCGGCGGTCAGCGGGACGCTTTCGGAGATCACCCGGTTCGCGGCGGTGCGGAGCCGGCCGGCGATGCCGCGGCTGGCCGGGGCGGGTACGCCGTTGTCGTCGGCCGACCCGGCCGCGGGCAGCGGCACCGGCTCCTTCTTGGCCAGCAGGATGGCCCGCCGGTCCGCCGAGACCGGCCGGTGCTCCTCGGTGAACTCGCCGTCCGGCAGCTGCCGGATGATCCCGGTTTCCAGGCCGTGCGCCAGCAGCTCGGCGTCCTTGCGCTGCAGTCCCAGGCAGATCCGCTTGGTCACGAAGTAGGCCGCGGCGGGGCCGAGGAAGACGGCGTAGCGGGCGATCTCGGTGGTCTCATACAGCGGGATGTCCAGGTGGTCGGCGATCAGGTCGTTCGCGCCCTCCAGCAGCATGATGCCGTAGAAGGTGACCGCGGCCATCCCGACCGCGGTCCGGGTGGGCGCGTTGCGCGGCCGGTCGTTGACGTTGTGCTCGGCCTGGTCCCCGGTGGCCCAGCGTTCGATGAACGGCCACAGCGCGGCCCCGGTGAACACCGCCCCGAGCGGCACCAGGGCCGGGATGAGCACGTTCCAGGCCACCGTGTGGCCGGCCAGGTCCCAGGTCCAGCTGGGGAAGATCCGCAGCGTGCCCTCCAGGAAGCCCATGTAGAAGTCGGGCTGCGAGCCGGCCGAGATGGAGGCCGGCGTGTACGGGCCGTACAGCCAGATCGGGTTGATCTGGGCCACCGTGGACAGCAGCGCGGTCAGGCCGAACACGAAGAAGAAGAACGCGCCGGTCTTGGCCATGAAGTACGGGTACATCGGCGCGCCGACCACGTTGCGCTCGGTGTGCCGCTCGCCCGGCATCTGGGTGTGCTTCTGGTGGAACATGATGAACAGGTGCGCCGAGATCAGCGCCAGCAGCAGCCCCGGGATCAGCAGCACGTGGATGATGTACAGCCGCGGGACGATGTCATGGCCCGGGAACTGCCCGCCGAACAGGAAAAACGACAGGTACGTCCCGACCAGCGGGAGGGACAGGATCACCCCCTCCAGGATGCGCAGCCCGGTCCCAGACAGCAGGTCATCGGGCAGCGAGTAGCCGAACAGCCCCTCCAGCATGCCCAGCGTCAGCATCACGATGCCGATCAGCCAGTTGACGTCGCGCGGCTTGCGGTAGGCGCCGGTGAAGAAGATCCGCAGCATGTGCGCGAAGATCGCGGCCATGAACAGATCCGCGGCCCAGTGGTGGATCTGGCGCATCAGCAGGCCGCCGCGCACGTCGAAGCTGATGTTCAGGGTGGAGGCGTAAGCCTCGCTCATCCGCACCCCGTCCAGCCTGGTATAGCTGCCGTGATACACCACCTCGGTCATGCTCGGCTTGAAGAACAAGGTCAGGAACGTGCCGGACAGCAGCAAGATGATGAACGAATACAGCGCGATCTCGCCCAGCAGGAAGGTCCAGTGATCAGGGAAGATCTTCTTCAGGAAGGTGCGCACCCCGCGGGCCCCGCGGAACCTGTCATCCAGCCACCCGCCCAGCCCGGCCACCGGCCCGGCCGCAGCCGGCACACCCTGCTCACCCTGCGCGCTCATCCGCGCTCCCAGAAACTCGGGCCCACCGGCTCATCGAAGTCACCGTCGGCGACCAGGCGGCTCTGCCGCCTCAGCTTCGTCAACATCTGCCCGGACAGCTTCCTGGCTCTACTCGCCGGCAGCCGGCCGGCCTGACCGTGGACCGGCTGCGGCCTCCCCGAGGCCGCCCCATCAATTTGTGCAGAGAAATTGCGCACAGATACGACGATACGCCCCTGCCCCGGAGCGCATACAGTGCGGGGGATCTGCGGTGGCTGTCCGCCGCCACTCCCCCGGCGTGCGGCCGGACCAGGCAGCCAGCCACTGACCGCTCGCAGCGATATGGAGGATGATCGGACGCGTGCCGGACGAACTACTGGTGGGCATCGGGACCGCCGCGCAGCGGCTGGGCGTCGCCGCGTCCACCTTGCGCAGCTGGGAACGCCGTTATGGCCTCACCAGGCCCCAGCGTGCCCCCGGCGCGCACCGCCGGTACTCCACGGCCGATCTGTCCCGGCTGGCCGCCATGCAAGAGCTCATTCGCCACGGCATGCCCGCCGCCCGGGCCGCCACCCTGATCGCCCCCGGTGCCGTGGCTCCGCGCACGGGCGAGCTCGCGACCCGGCTCCGCGAGGCGGCCGACGCCATGGACGCCGCCCTCATCACCGCGATCCTGAACGCCGCCCTGCTCCGCCTCGGAACCGTCGAGACCTGGGATCAGATGCTGGCGCCCCTACTGATAGACCTCGGTGAACGCTGGCGCGACCACCATTGCGACGTGGACCGCGAGCACCTGCTCAGCGACACCGCCCAGGCTGTGCTGCGGTCCCACGCCCACCACTCCCTCGCCGTCCCGCCGGCAGGCCGCCCGGTCCTGCTGCTCGCCGGACCCGCGGAACGGCACACACTGCCGCTGGCCGCACTGGCCGCGGCGCTCGCCGAGCATGCCACCCCGGCTGTCGTGCTAACCGACCTGCCACCCGCCGATCTCAGCCATGCGCTCGGCCGGCTCCGTCCCCGCGCCGCGCTCTTGTGGGCCCGTGCCCCGGCCACCGCCAGCATCGTCACCCTGCACGCCCTGCAGCATCCCGGGCGCGCCGTCTACACCGCCGGGCCCGGCTGGGACACCACCGCGCCGGAGTCCACACCCCACCTCGCCACCCTCATCGCCGCCACTCGCGCTCTGGCTCCATCGGCCAAGCCGCAAACTCGTCCAGGCCGGGCAGCTATCTGAACACCTTGAAGTCCTCGAGCCCGTCGCCCGGAAGGTACCGCCTGCTGACACCTGCACCTTGAAGTCCTCGCGCCCGTCGCCCGGAAGGTACCGCCGTTCCGGTCCCGAGCCAGCGGCGGATGATGAGCCGGGATGGGCCGCCACGAGCGGGGCCGCACATGGCGGCGGATGAGAGTGACGGCCGCGGGCCGGAAGACCGATCTGAGCGTCGGATGCCTCACCGGTGCTCCCCCGGCACGGGTGGGAGACGGGATGCTGGGTAGAGGCGGCGGCATGGTGCCGCCGCGGCGGCCGGGTCACGAGCGGTTGACCCTGACAGCGCCTGGTACTGCGGGCTGGCCGAGCCCGCGTGGCAGCCCCCGCCATGGACATTCGAGCGCGCTGACTCGGCAGTTACCTGGCAGCGGGCCCATGATCAACCTCCTGCTTCCCCGACGCTCGTCATGCCGCGTCGCTCGGCCGCGGTGGCTGGTGCGCGCCGGCCGGTGCTTGCGCAAGAGCCTCTTCCAGGCTGGCGAATTGGCTGATCACGCGGTCGATGCCGGTGATCGCGAAGACTTGGCGGAGATCAGGGCTGGAGATCACCAGCCGCAGATCACCGCCTTTGGCCAGTACCCGCTTGTGCGCGCGCACCAGGACGTGAAGCCCGGCGGTATCGCAGGAGTGCGTCCGGGTCATGTAGACGACCACCGTCGCCTGCCCGCGTGCGGCCGATGCGAGAGCTGCCCGCAGTCCGTACGCGGTGGTGATATCGATCTCCTCGGGCGCCGCCACCACGGACGCGTCCCTGATTACCCTGACTGGATGGCTGACGTCAGGCATTTGCATTCTCTCCCGGTGGCCGTGTTGATGTCCGTGGACCAGTCGGTTGGCGCCGGTGCATGAGCAGGACGATGCCGGCACGGGCTGGCTGGCCGGCAACCACATCGCGGCCGGAAGGGGTTCGATCAAGTCCGATGGCATCCACGTCAGGACGCCCTGCGGGGAACTGGCCTGGCAGCTCGGCCAGGAAGTCACGCTCGTCCAGGTGAGACAGGACCGCATCGGTGAGCGACCGGATACTCCGCGGCCGGTCCTCCGCTGGCCCTTTCGTGGGCGTGATGGCGGTCTTCATTAACCTGCTCTCTGGGCACTTGCCCGGAGGACTGCCTGCGCGCCGTCGTGGTCGCGCTATCCCCGATCGTTCTGGTCTGGTTGAGGATGGCTCAGATACCTGGAAGAAAGCTGAAAGCACGCTGATTGTGATCCGGGTCTTGTCTGATGGCTGGCCATAGCAAGGTGTCGGGCCCCGCCGCGTTGTCACGGCGGGGCCCGACACGTACCAGTCGGCCTGGCGGCCGGAGATCATCCCTTGAGGCTTACCGCCGGGCAGCCCTTGGTGACCTCGGGGTTGGGTATCGGTTTCGGCGTGATGAAGGTGCCGCCGTACCACAGGGGATCGCGGACGCCGTATTCCGCGTCCTTGCCGAAATCGTTGGTGGTGATGTTGCGGATGGTGTTGCCGAAGTTCCACACGCAGGTGCCGCCCGGGAACAAGCCGTGGCTCAGCGGTTGCTTGCTGGTCAGCGTCCAGTACGGGTAGAACTTGGCGGCCAGCATCGGCACGGTGCAGTTCTGGCCAGTTTGGATGTTGCAGAGGAACGCGGACTGGGGGCCGTCGGTCTCGAACTGAACCAGCGGATAAGGTTTCCCATTCGATGAGAACGGCCCGGCTGGTGAGATACCCCAGCGGGCTGGCCTGCTGGACGAAGCCAAGGATGCTGCCCCGCCCCACGGCGGACGTCTCGGCGCAGACGGCCGCAACCGGTGGCGTGCGGGCGACAGGGCGGCAGCGGTGCCGGGGCTCAGTCCTCCTTGTGCGGAAGGAACTCCTGGATCTTTGTCTTCACGCCTTCCTTGACGATGCCCCAGCGGTCCTGGTCGCCCTTGAGTATCGCCCGCCCGGCATCCTTCACCTGGTCCAGCGTTGCGTGCGGCGGGATCGGCGGTACGTTCGGGTCGCAGCGTACGTCCAGCAGCGTCGGACGGTCCGCCGCCAGCGCCCGGTCCCACGCCGGGCCGATGTCGCCGGGCTTGTCCACGGCGATCCCCTGCAGGCCCAGGCTCGCGGCGAACCCTGCATAGTCGATGCTGGGCAGCGTCTGGGACTCGGTGAACTTCGGCGCGCCCTCCATCGCGCGCATTTCCCAGGTCACCTGGTTGAGGTCGTCGTTGTGCAGGACCGCGATGACCAGCCGCGGGTCGGCCCACTCCTGCCAGTAGTGCTTGATGGTGATCAGTTCGGCTAGCCCGTTCATCTGCATCGCCCCGTCACCAGCGAAGACGACGACGGGACTGTCCGGATTGCCGAACTTCGCGCCGATCCCGTACGGCACTCCTGGCCCCATGGTGGCAAGATTGCCCGACAGCGAGCCGCGCATGTCGCCGCGGAACCGCAGGTGCCGGGCATACCAGTTCGCCGACGAGCCGGAGTCAGCGGTAACGATCACGTTGCCCGGCAGCCGGGACGAGAGCTCGTGGAACAGCCGCATCGGGTTGATCGGATCGGCCTCCACCAGCGCCTCGGCGTCCATCACCTCCCACCAGCGGGCCACGTTCTTCTCGATGTCCTCGCGCCAGGCCCGGTCCTGCTTGCGCTTCAGGTGCGGGATGAGCGCGCGCAGCGTGGCGGCGGCGTCGCCGACGAGATTGACCTCGTAGGGGTAGCGCATCCCGATGTACTTGCCGTCGACGTCGATCTGCACCGCGCGGGCCTGGTCGAACTCTGGCAGGAACTGGGTATAGGGAAAGCTGGAGCCGACGGTGAGCAGGGTGTCGCAGGCCATCATCATCTCGTAGCTGGGCCGGGTGCCGAGCAGCCCGATCGAGCCGGTGACGTAAGGCAGGTCATCGGCGAGCACGTCCTTGCCCAGCAGCGGCTTCGCGACACCGGCGCCGAGCAGTTCGGCGACTTCGTGAACTTCCCTGCGGGCGCCGCGAGCGCCCGAGCCGGCCAGGATGGCCACCTTCTGCCCGGCGTTGAGGATCTCCGCCGCCCGGCCGATCGCGGCGTCGTCAGGAGTAGACGTCGGCCAGTCAAGCCCGATGCTGGATGGGACCATCTTGAACGCGTGCGTCGGCGCCGAGTACTCCAGTTCCTGCACGTCGGAGGGAATGATGACCGCCGTCGGCGCCCGCTCGGCGAGCGCGACGCGGATAGCCCGGTCCAGCACGTTGGGCAGCTGCTCGGGGACGGTCACCATCTGCACGTACTCGCTGGCGACGTCCTTGAACAGGGTCAGCAGGTCGACTTCCTGCTGGTACGAGCCGCCCATCGCCGACCGGTTGGTCTGCCCGACGACCGCGACCACCGGAACGTGGTCGAGCTTGGCGTCGTAGAGGCCGTTTAGCAGGTGGATGGCGCCAGGACCCGAAGTGGCCATGCAGACGCCGAAGCGGCCGGTGAATTTCGCATAGCCGACGGCCTCGAACGCGCTCATCTCCTCGTGCCGGGCCTGGATGAATTTCGGATTGTTCTCGGCGCGGCCCCAGGCGGCGAGAATGCCATTGATTCCGTCTCCGGGAAAGCCGAAGACTTTGTCGACTCCCCAATCACGCAGTCGGTTGAGCAGGTAGTCGGCGACGGTCGTGGTGGCCATCGGTGGTCCTCCTCGGTCTGTCAGCTGATCCTAGTTCCGGCCACCCTCGATAAGGTGGCCGCCGGCACGGGCAGCAACTGCCATGATCGTCATGGCAACATGAGCGCTGCCGTCGGTGACGTACAGAGCCGACACAGCAAAGCCGCCGCAGACAGCGTCCGCGACGCGTGGCGGGCCGACGGCATGCGCGTTGAGAAGGTCAGGCCCTCCGCGGGAACAGGACGAGAAGCACGTTGAGGATGATGACAGCACTCGTCCCGACGCCGACATACAGGCGGTTCCTCCCCTAGCTGTCAAGACCGACAGGTGGGATCTGACTCTCCCAGCCAATAGGGCAGATCCGCCGCTTCCGCCCCATGTGCCTTTGCCGCACTTCCCGCAGCCGGCGAAGCCAAACCTGCCGGCGGCTGCCGGACGGCAGCGGTGCCGCGGCGGTCTGGAGATCGATGCCGTACTTCGGCAGCATCCCGGCGTGCTGGGGGTCGTCGGTGTCAACCTTGCCGGACAGCTCGTTACTGGCCTTGCTGGCCTGGTCGTCTTGGCCCTGGCTGCGCGGCTCCGCACGTCCTGCCGGCCCACCCACACCTGAGCATAAGGCGATATAGCGCTGCCGCCTGTCGGGGCTGATCACGACGCCGCGGGCTGGAGCGCCGCCCACGGCTCAGTTAGGAGCCGCGCCGCGGGGGTAGCCCGAGTTGACGCCAGGCCGGCCGGAGCTGGGTGCCGTCCTGTCCCTGCGGGGCAGGCTAGGTCAGCGCTTCTGCGCCGGACGTGAATGTGCTCGCCCAAGGAGATGGCCAACATGACCGACGACGATCCGACCGGATCAACGCCGCCCGAGGAGGAGCCGGCCCTGTCGCGCCCGCAAGAGCCGGACACTTCCCAGCCCGCCGGAGATCCCGGGTACCTCACCGAAACAGGCGAGGCTGCCGGCGAGGACGGCTCGGTCGCTCCGATCATCGGCGGCCTGCCCGCCGTCGAGGGGTCGGCCTGGGACATCGGCGCCCCGCTGGACGAGCGCGGTGCGGGCCTGGCTGACGAGCAGGGCAGCCCGCCGGACCGGGCCGGTCAGGAGGACACGCGCAGCAGGTGAATCGCAGCGGGCGGCGGCTACCGCTTCGCCTTCGAGCCCGTCCCGCCACCGCTAAGGTGAATCGGGCTGCCCCTCTCCTGGCCCTCTACGTCGCAGCCGAGCCTCGCGACGCCTGAGTTCCTGTTCTGCGCGGCGCTCACCGGGCTCACCTCGGCTGCCCGGCAAGCTGGTGGCTGCCGGGGATGGAGCCTGGCGGTCTACAATCCAGACCTCGACCCAGCCGGGCAGGCGGCAACGGCGGAACGGCCGCGAGGACGCGCTGCCATGCACGATCCGACGTGCCCAGGCCCGGCAGGGACGCTCAAATTAGCTGGCGGGCGCAGACACGGTCAGGAAGCGGCGAGCTCTAGGGCACGACTACGAGCGGCACTGGTGAGTGGCGGGCCAGGCCGACGGCGACCGAACCGACCACTCGGTGCGTGACGTGGGACGAACTCCCGACCACGATCGCTACGGTGGCGTGGGGTTGGGCAGCGCTGATGTCTTTGGCTGCCGAGATGAGTTCTTCTGCGATCAAGCCCTGGCGCCGCTCGAAGCCCCAGCCCGCCCCGCGGCCGCCCAGCTGCTCGCCGGCCGCGGTGCGAAGCTCCCGTTCCACGTCGTCGAAGTCTGTTTCCAGCTCGGCGACGGCACCGGGTGACAGCGCGGCCATGCTGGGCATATGAGCCACATAGACCACGTCGATGCGGCCCGTCCGGCCTTGCAGCAGCCTGACCGCGGCGTCAAGTGCCCTGCTGGCCGGAGGAGATCCGTCATAGCCGACGACAAGGCGCAGATCCGTGGCGGGCGGCGTGGTAGTGCTCATCAAGGGAGGATAGTCCCTTGTGCCCGCGCGCGGGCCTACCCGGCATCCGGCCCACGGGAAGGTCAACCTGCCGGTCCACCTCGACGATCGGGCTTCCGGCGCTCGGTCCGGCCCGATCCTAGCGGAGCCCGCGTGCGTGCCCCCAAGTCACCCACGAGACGCCCGGCCGGGAAAGCTGGCCCGCAGTAACTGTCAGCGGTCCGGCGTGGCCGCCGATCCGGGAACCGGGGTCACTACCGGCGAACAGCTGCACAGGGCCACCGGAATCGCTTCGAACGCCGACTGCGGGGCGGGGGCGGCAGGCGCCGGGGCGGTAGCGGTGGCGGCGGCGCGGGGTGGTGATGGTGGCGGCGGCGTTCCTGAGCTCGGCAAGCCGGTGCTTGGACGGCAGCAGGACGATCCGCGGCGGCGGTCCCGACGGGTTCGCCTGCTTACGGGCTGCCCCCCATCCGGTCGATCAGCTCGCCGCGAGAAATGCCATGCTGGTCGCCGAATTCCTCAAGCTGCCTGAGGTCAATCTGATCGGGCAGGACACGCAGCGCTTCGTCAGCCGCCCGCATGTAACCCAGGCGACGCAGAGTGTCAACCACCCACTGTCTGCTATACCCCACGGGTCTCACCAAGCCCTGTCGTCAACCTGCCGCCGCGGCGCCATGGCGTCAGCTGGGCGGCAGCCATAGGAGTGATCGCTTGCCGAAGACTGCCATCGACCGATGCCAGCCTAACCTGTGCCCAGGGCCACGGCGGGATGATCTGAGCGCACATACCTACGGGCCGGCTGCTCTATGCACGAGCAAATGCTGCGGCCTTCGGGGGAGCCCGATCGGAGCATCGGACGAGTCTCCCGGGGCCGGCGCGGGCAGGGCTGGGCGTGCGGGCTCAGAAGACCACGACCTCGGCCCCGACCGGCAGGTGGTCGTGGTAGTACCGGGCACTGCCGATGTCCAGGTGGACGCAGCCGTGCGAGGGCGTGATGAGGCTGCCGCCGTGGAAGGCGATACCGCCGGCGGCGAAGAAGACGGCGTACGGCATCGGCTCGTCGTACTCGGTGCTGATGTAGTTCGCGCCGGCCTTCCACTGGACATGGAAGGTGCCGCGCGGGGTCGCGTGCCGCGCACCGGGCGGTCCCGGCTCCATGGGCACCGGGCCGTAGCTGATACGGCCGTGGAACTGCAGCCAGGTGAGATGGTCGCTGAGGTCCACGCAGGCGGATGCCGCGGCCGGGCAGGAACTGCGGGCCCTGGGACTGAGAGCCGGGCTCCGGGCGGCCGCGGGGTCCGGCGTCGCGCGCGGGCTTGACGGCGCCTCGATCGCTGCCGCCCGTCCGGTCGCCTGCCCGGCGCGGGGTGGCGGCCCCACCCGGGACGCCGCGCTACCCGGCGGCCGGCTCCCATGCCAGCCGGCCGCCGTAGTGCCCGCGACGAGCACGAAGGCCAAAACGACGGTCAGCCGATAACCCCCCGTCGCCATGGCAGAAACCTATACAGAAGGACCTGTAACCGGCGGTCGGCACGCCGGCGCGCTGGCAGGAATCAGCAGCCGCCACCAGGGCCGCGGCCGTCAACCGTAAGTCACGGGCCCATGTCAGCTGATCTTGCCTTCCGAGACGCGAGCCCAGTCACATGCGGACCAGCAGTGCTGGCATGTCAGTCGCCGGATGCGCTGGCCTGGCCGGACCATCCTCTACTGGTCTGGCACGGCTGGGCCGTCGGCCATGGCCGGGATGCCGCCGCCGGGCATGGCCTGGCCGCGGCTGGCTTCGGTTCCGCCGCGGCCGCACCCGAGGCGAAGATAGAGGGCCGGCAGGTGAAAGGTTCAGCAGCGTCGAGGTCGCCAGCCCGCCCAGGATCACGATCGCCATCGGCAGCGTCAGGAACAGCAGGGCTGCCAGCCGCCAGCTGGCGAACGCAATCTGGAGAAGGATCAGGATCACTAGGGCCGCCGCCAGGCCGTAGCCGATCAGGCGCCGCGGAGCCGCCCGTTCCGCCGCCTCTCCCGGCAACACGTAGTGATAGCCGGGCGCATCTTGATCTTGGCAAGCTCAGCTCGCACGGCCGCGGCCGACGCACCGAGGTCACCTCCGCTCACGTTGGCATCAACCTCGGCATACCGTGTGCCGTTCTCCCGCAGGATCTGGCTCGACTCGGCTTACCCGGATCGACGCGACGGCGCCGAGCGGGACGCGCACCCGTCCGAAGAATCTGTGGGGTGCTCATTGGCACGCGGGATTGCATGCCCGCCGGCTTCGGGCAGGATGACTGGGATGCTGGCGCTCTAGCCAGTGTCCTGCCGCTGTTCGGGCTAAGGCGAGGAGGGTGAAATTAACCGTGACGCTGAGACTCGGGCAAGGATCGAGGACCATTGGGCTGCATCCGAGCGCGGGGACACACGTGCCGAGCATGAGATCTACGCCGCCGACGCGGTCCTGGACTATCCGCAATCCGGCGAGCGGTTCGCGGCCGCGCAAAGATCCAGGCGCAACGCGGCGGCCATCCGGCGGACCAGGACCGGCTCCACGGCCCGCTTCGCGAGCTCGCGGGCAAGGAGTGATCTGGCTCATCCTGGCTTGGATGTCAGCGCCCGGCCGGCGCCGGCCGACAGCCGCGCCGCCGCCGCCCTTTAAGCGCGGCAACGAGGCAGCAGTTACGCACTGATCATTTTCGCCTGTGCTGCGTGCCTGCTCGTCACTGCGGCAATTCCGGCGTTCGGAGGCCTGGCCCGGTACGCGCCTGGCCGGCCCGTTCTCACAGGTCGAGCGCGACGTCGCCGCGCGGCTGCGAGCAGCAGATCAGCACGTCACCGTCGGCCGGATCGTTGACCGGGTCAGGCGCGTAGCCGACCTCCCCTGACACCAGGCCGGACTCGCAGGTATGGCACACGCCGGTACGGCAGGACCAGCGCACCGGCACGTCGCAGGCTTCGGCAAGCTCCAGCAGGCTCGCGTAGCGCTGGTCCCAGCGGGCGGTCAGGCCGCTGCGCGCGAACGCGACCTCCGGGCCGGTGCCCGGCGACCCGGCCGGCTGGTGCGGCGGCACCGCGGCCGCCGCCGCGATGCCGGGCGTCAGCGCCGGCCGCGCGCCGAAGATCTCGGTCATGATCTGGCCGCCGCCGAGACCGAGCTTGGCCAGCGCGGCCGCCACGTCGGTCATGAATCCGGCCGGGCCGCAGATATAGGCCTGCGCCTCGCGCGGCAGGTCCAGCTCTGCCAGCACTGCCGCCGACAGCCGGCCTGCCGACTGGTAGTCGCGGCCGAGCACGTCGTCAGCGCCCGGCCGGCTGTAGCAGACGTGCAGGCGCGCCCGCGGCAGCTTGGCCAGCAGTGACCTCGCCTCGGCCGCGAACGGTTCCTCGGCCCGGCTGCGCGCGCCGTGCAGCCACCACACCTCGCGGCCGGACCCCGCGTCGGCCAGCGCATGCAGCATCGCCAGCACCGGCGTGGCGCCGACGCCCGCGCTGATCAGCAGCACCGGTGCCGCGCCCGGCTGCAGGATGAAGGTGCCGCGCGGCGCGGCGACCGCGAGCTGGTCACCGGGCCGCACGTGGTCGTGCACGAACTGGCTGGCCGCGCCGTGCTGCTCGCGCTTCACGCTGATCCGGTAGGACCCGGCATCCGGCGGTCCGGACATCGAGTAGCTGCGCAGCAGCGGCGGCTGGTCCGGCTGCGGCTGCAGCCGGACGGTCAGGAACTGACCGGGGCTGGCGGCCGGCAGCGCCGTCCCGGCCGGGTCGGCCAGCCGCAGCGAGATCACCGACCGGCTCTCCGGCTCGATCGCCGTCACCGCCAGCGGGCGGAACCCCGGCCAGGCGGGCGGCGGGCTCGCGGCGGCCAGCCCGGCGTTGCCCGCGCCCTGGCCGCCGTCCGGCTGGCTGGCCAGCTCGCGGAACGACGCCTTCCAGCCCTCCGACAGCGCCGGGATCGTCAGCGCCCTGCGCACCTGCTGCGCCGGGTGGCCGGGCAGGTACAGCAGCGCGTCGATCTCGGCCACGGTCATGGCCTGCGGGCCGCGGGCCACCCGTACGATCTCGTCTCCCGCCCGGACCGCGCCCTCGCGCAGCACCCGGAAGTAAAAGCCGGGCCGGTGATGCGAGACCAGCAGCGCCGGGATCCGGGCGTCATTCATCCGGATGCCGACCCGGAAGCAGGTTACCCTCGGCTGCGTCACCTCGAAGAGCGCCTCGCCGATCTGGTACCGATCGCCGATGCAGACCTCGTCGTCGGCCAGCCCGCGCACGGTGAAGTTCTCGCCGAACTGGCCGAACTCGAAGTCGTCCCGCCCTAGCTGCTGCTGCCAGTACCGGTACGCCTCGATCTGGTACACGAACACGGCGCGCTGCTCGCCGCCGTGGCCGGCCAGGTCACCCTGGCCGTCGCCATCGACGTTCAGCCGCCGGGCCAGCCGCGGGCCGTCGGCCGGCCGCTTCCACACCGCAGTGCGCACGGTACGGCCCTGCCAGCTCACATCGCGCGGCAGGCCCACGTTCACCGAGAGCAGGCTGCCAGCCTGCCGGTCCATGGTCACCCCCGGTAGCGCCGCCAGGCGATCATTCTCTCAGGCGGCCCGGTCACCGGTTCATACCGGCCGCCCGGCCCGGTATCACGGCTACCATGACGCAGCTGCTCTAACACGCGACTGCCCTGCCCGGCCTGCGCGCTAGCCGGGCGTGCGTGATCCACCCGAAAGCCCCGGACGACACCGAGACGGACATAACCATGGCAGCCACGCTTCAGGAGAAATCCAGCAGCGCCGGGTCTTTCAGCCGGAGCCGGGTGACAACGATCACGGGCATCACGGTCTCCCTCCCTCTGAAGGCTTCCTCGATCGCGGCGGCCACTTTCTTGCGATGCCGAACTCGTTGACCATGCGCGAGACGCCCGCTCGGCGACTGGATGGGACACCGTGGCGCAGCGGCACGCCAACTCGGCGGCAGAGAACGCTCGGTCCGCGGCATGTGCGCGTGTTCACGTGGCCGCTGTCGGCATGGTCGCGCGGACTGGTCGCCGGGGCTGGTAGCTGTGGTATCGAAGTGGGCGCGGGCTTAACGGGTAAGGGGTGGTGAGCGTCGGGTGAAGCCGGTACTGGTGGGTACGGTCGCCCTGGTGACCGGGGCGTCGAGCGGCATCGGTGCGGCCACGACAGCCGTGCTGGCCGACCGAGGGGCGACGGTGGCGCTGGCCGCGCGGCGGCGGGACCGGCTGGAGGAACTGGCCGCGGGGACCAGGAGCCAGGGCGGCATCGCGCTGGTGCTGGAGTGCGACGTCACGAACCAGGAACAGGCCGCGGCCGCGATGGAGCGCACGGCGACGGAGCTGGGCCGGCTGGACACGCTGGTCAACAACGCCGGGGTCATGCTGTTCGGCCCGGCGGCCGAGGCGCCGCTGGCCGAGTGGCAGCAGATGGTGGAACTCAACGTGCTCGGCCTGTTGTATTGCGCTCATGCCGCGCTGCCCCATCTGCGACGCGCCGCCCTGGATGGCCCGCGCCGGGTCGCCGAATGGTGAACATCAGCTCGGTGGCGGGCCGGAGCCGCCGTTCGGAGCGATCTGGTGGGCGTGACGGCGGTATCCAGTAATGGGGCGGATCTGGGCGATCTGCGAGCGCCCGCAATCACGGCTGCCCGGTGCCGGGCTGTGTCGTTCCCAGGAGTTGAGCGCCGAACTTGGCCCGTGTGATTCTGGCGGCGGGCGCGGTCCGGTGGCCGGGGCGTGCTGCGGCGGGTGGCGGGGTCACAGGGTCAAAGGGCCTGGGTGGGTGACATGCGGGCGGCTTTAATGGCGGGGAACAGCCCGGCGAGGGCGCCGATGAGCAGGGCGGCGCCGATACCGCCGGCCCAGGCCTGGGGCGGGATGACGGTGGCCCAGCCCTTGGCGTGGGCGTAGATGCCGGTGGCGGCCGCGCCGGCGGCGACCCCGGCGGTCCCGCCGGCCAGGGCGAGCAGGATGGCCTCGGACAGGAACTGGACCCGGATGTGGCCCTTGGTGGCGCCCAGCGCCCGGCGCAGCCCGATCTCGCTGCGGCGTTCCAGCACGGAGATGACCATGATGTTGGCCACCCCGACCGCGCCGACCAGCAGCGCCACCGCGCCCAGGCCGAGGAACAGGGTGTCGAACGCGCCCTTGGCCGCGGCCTGCGCGGTCAGCGCGGCCGACGGCTGGGAGACGTCGACATAGTCGGGGTTTTCCGGGTTGGCCTGCGCGGCCAGCAGGTTGTCCACGGCCCGCACCTGGCTGTTCTGGGCGCGCACGTACACGGTGGAGGGGTGCCCGTCAAACCCGAGGTACTTTTCCGCGGCCGGGTAGCCGGCCAGCACCGAGGAGTCGATCTCGGGGGCCAGGGCGGCCGGCCTCAGGATCCCGGCCAGGTAGAACCACATGCCCCCGACCCAGATCCGCTCGCCCGGCCAGACCCGGTCGATGCCCAGCCGCTGCGCGGCGGCCGCGCCCAGCACCGCCACCGGCTCGCGGGCGGTGGCCGCGTTCAGGTACCGGCCGC
Source organism: uncultured Actinomycetes bacterium (assembly GCA_963795575.1). GTDB lineage: Bacteria > Actinomycetota > Actinomycetes > Streptosporangiales > Streptosporangiaceae > PALSA-505. The sequence continues at coordinate 109,099 of CAWCII010000004.1, forward strand.
GGGCGCCGAGGTGCCGACCGCGGCGGGCAGGCCCAGGCTGGCCGCCTGCACGCTCAGCGCATTGGTGTCCACGGCCGGGATCAGCGGCGAGGCGTAGGCGTTCACGTTGCTGACCGCCCCGGTGTCCTGCACCGCGGTGACGCCGGCCAGCGCGCCGATCATCGCCGGCGCCGCCTTCGGCAGCTCCGCGGTCCCCCCGGTGAGATTCTGCCCGTTGGTCACCGTCAGCAGGTTCGTGCCCAGCTCGGCGATCTCGGTGTTCAGGCCCGCCGCCGACGAGGCCGACAACCCCAGCACCGCCACGATCGCGGCCACCCCGATCGCGATCCCCAGAGCCGACAGGCACGCGCGCAGCTTGCGGGTCCGCACGCCGACGGCGGCCAGCCGGGCCAGGTCGGCCGGCCGCAGCCGGGCCGGGCCCGGGACCCCGCCGGAGTGGTCACGGCAGTCATCACGATGCTCCTTCCGGCCCGGCCGCGGCAGCGGCGGGGGTCATGAGGAGGGACCTTCCTGGCGGGATGGGCGGCAGGCCGGCCAGCCGTTCCCCGGCCTCATCGCGCGGGTCCCGGGGCGGGGCCGGTGCCGGCCCGGCCGGTGTCGGAGATGATCCGCCCGTCCAGCATGGCGACCTGCCGGTCCATCCGGCCGGCGATGGCCTGGTCGTGGGTGACCACGATGATCGTGGTGCCGGCCTGGTTGAGCTCCTCGAGCAGGTCCAAGATGGCCTGCCCGGTGGCGGAGTCGAGGTTGCCGGTGGGCTCGTCGGCCAGCACCATCGCCGGCTGCCGGCCACCGCCCGGGCGATCGCCACCCGCTGCCGCTCTCCGCCGGACAGCTGGGTCGGCCGGGCCGACAGCCGGCTGCCCAGCCCCACCCGCGCCAGCGCGCCGGCGGCCAGCTCCCGCCGCCCGGCGGCCGTACCCGGCATACAGCAGCCCGTCGGCCACGTTGCCCAGCGCGGTCTGCTGCTCGGCCAGGAAGAACTGCTGGAACACGAACCCGATCCGCCCCGCTCGCAGCCCGGCCAGCTGCCGGTCGGCCAGTCCGGCCACGTCCAGCCCGGCCACTCGCACTGTCCCGGCGGTCGGCCGGTCCAGGGTCCCGGCCAGGTGCAGCAGCGTGCTCTTCCCCGACCCCGACGGCCCCGCCACCGCCACCAGCTCGCCGGCGCGCCACGGCCAGATCGACCCCGGCCAGCGCGCGCACCGGCGGCGACCCCGGGTAGGTCTTGCTGCGCCTGATCGAGTTCCAGCACCAGGCCCGGCCCGCGCCCCGCCCGGCCCTGCGGCGGCCAGCGTGATGCCCGTGCGCGGCGCTCAAGGCCCGGCACCGTCACGCGCTGCCCGGCCGCCAGCCCCGAACCGGTCACCTGCACCACCCCGGCCGCGTCATCGAACAGCCCCGGTGTCACGTCCACCAGGTGATGGCGTGCCGTTGGCGCCGGCCACCTCCACCGCGTACCCGCCCCCCGAGCCGGCGCCTGCAACGCGGCCACCGGCACCACCAGCGCATCGGCGCACGCTCCCGGTCGTGATCTCCACCGTCACCGGCGCCTGGTCCAGCGCCCCGGCCGCCTGCGGGTGCGGGTCCAGCCGCACCAGCACCGGGATCGCCGCCGAGCTGCCCGACCCGGTCGCCACCTTCCCCACCGAGAAGATCACCCCGGGCGTGCTCGTCCCGTCCGGCAGGGTGACGCCCACCGGGTCGCCCTTGCCTGCACCTCCGACTGCTGGGAGGCGTCCAGGCTGATCGTCGACCACCCGCCGGGCCGAGGTCGCGGTGAACGACCGCCCCCGCCGCCGCATCGCCCAGCGACGCGCTCACCGTCGCCACCCGGAGCGCGCCCGGCTCGAACACCGCCGACCCCAGCGCCAGCGTCCGGTCAGGCTTGGCGATCCCCAGCGCGTGCTGCAGCTGCTCCAGCGCGTACCGGGTCTCCCAGGAGAAGTAGTCCCAGCCCGAGGCTCGGCGATGTACTCGCTGTCGGCGTAGCCGAGCGCCACCAGGTCGCGGTTGAGCTGGGTCACGTCCTGCCCGGTCATCTTCTGCCGACAGCGACCGCCACGCCGGCACCGTCCCGTACAGCAAGACCACCGGGACCGCGTTATCCGTCCGGTACAGCGCCTGGCCCTCGCGGATCACCCGGCCCGGCGGGCGGCAGCCAGGTCAGCGTCCCCCCGCCCTTGGCCGCCACCGTGTACGAGCCCGCATACCCCAGCGTCGCGTTCACGCTGCGTCTGCGAGGCCAGCGACTCCCGCCGCACCATCGCCGTCGACGTGGGATACGCGCCGCCGCACCCCCTTCGACGAGCCCGGCCGAGCTGAACACCCCGGCTACCCACGCCGCCGCCACGCGCCAGCACCACGACAACCGCGGCCACGGCCGCCACCCAGCGCCGACGCCCACCTGGCGCTCCGGCCGCCAGCTCCCCGCCAGCGCCGGCCCGCGGCCTGCCCGCCGAGGCCGCCTGGCCGCGCAGAAACAGTGCCGCTCACGACCCGCCACCCCCAAGCCCGGGCATGAGCTTGCGGCAGGCCCGCTGCGCGGCCAGCCACTGCGGGCGAATTCGGGCTGGCGCCCTGGTGCTCCCAGGCCTCCCGAATGGCCGTTGCTCGGCGGGGCGTACTGGAAGTTGGTTATCCCGTGCGCGCGCATGCACGCAGCGAACTTCAGGGCCTGGCTGGTGATACCGCTGCTGCTTGCGCCGGAGTCATCCCGGGGCCCTCCAGGTGCGCGCAGGCCTTGTCAGCAGGCAGGAACCGGGGACCGTGGAAGTCGCCGGCATCTGCACTGTCTGAAGTGAAGGTGCCCGTCGCTCTGCGGGTCGGGGAAGCCTGGCAGGCCGTGGGCGCGCATGCACTGCGCGTAGGCAAGCTCCCGCTGGTACGCCGTCTGGCGAGCCGTCAACTGCCCTGTTGGCCGCCGCCGCACCGCCGCAGGCGACCGCGGCCAGGCAGGACGCCCGTCCGGCGACGCCCGGCCCGCCGCCGACGGCGCTGGCTGCTGCTGGTCTTGCCGTCAACGCCTTGTCGGCTCGGCCGCGCGGGGCCCGCAGCGACCGCGGTGTGGATGGTGCTGTGCCACATGACGTTGTCCTTAGCTTGCCGGGACTGCCTGCGCGAGCTAGTTCTACGGCAGCGGCCATAACACGGGCGTAACGCTGTTACGCCGCTGTTACCCCCGGCCGGGCATGCTGGGGAATAGCCACACCTGCGCGCGCCATGGACCGAGCCCGGACGGGCGTGCAGCTGGGAGACGACGATGAGGGTGCTGGTGGTCGAGGACCACGCGAAGCTCGCGCTGGCGATCGCGGCCGTGCTGCGCCGCGAGGGATGGCCGCCGACGTCGCCTTCGACGGCGACGACGCGCTCGCCAAGACAGCCGTCAGCCGCTACGACGTGATCGTGCTGGACCGTGACCTGCCCGGCCGGCACGGCGACGACGTCTGCCGGAGGCTGGCCGCCGAGGGACGGCGGCAGCGGGTGCTGATGCTGACCGCGTCAGCCACCATCGAAGACCGGGTGGAGGGCCTGGGCCTGGGCGCCGATGACTACCTGCCCAAGCCGTTCAACATCGCCGAGCTGGTGGCCCGGATCCGGGCGCTGGCCCGCCGGTCCCGCCCGGCGCTGCCCCCCGTCCTGGTGTGCGGTGACCTGAGCCTGGACTCCGCCCGCCGTGTCGCCACCCGGGGCGGGCGGCGGCTCGACCTCAGCCCGAAGGAGCTGGCGGTGCTGGAACTGCTGCTGGCCGCCCGGGGCAGCGTGGTGCCGGCCGAGGAGCTGCTGGAACGGGTCTGGGACGAGGCGGCCAACCCGTTCACCAACACCGTCAAGATGACGATCAGCAGGCTGCGGGCCAAGCTGGGCGACCCGCCGGTCATCACCACCGTGGCCCAGGCCGGCTACCGGATCTAGGGAGCCCCGATGCGCCTTTACCTTCGTCCCGCCAGCCTGGCGGCCCGCCTGCCCCGGCGCACCGTGCGACTGCGGCTGACCGCCCTGTACGGCGGACTGTTTCTCTTGTCCGGCGCCGGGCTGCTGGCCATCACCATCACCGTCGTCCTGGCCCGCGGCTGGCCCCCGGCCGGTGCGCGGGCAGGGAGCATCGGCATCGAGCGCGGCACGAGCCCGGCCCGCATCCTCCAGATCGAGGCACCAGTGCGGCGGGCCGAGGCAGCCCGCCAGCATGCCGCCGCGGTGAACCAGCTGCTGGCCTCCTCGGCGGCCGCACTGGGCGCCATGACCGTGGTGTCGGTCGTACTGGGCTGGGCCGTCGCCGGCCGGGTGCTGCGCCCGCTGCGGGCGATGACCGCCGCCACCCGGCAGATCTCCGAAGACAACCTGGGCCAGCGGCTAGCAGTGACCGGCCCCGGCGACGAGCTGAAGGACCTCGCCGACACCATCGATGGCCTGCTCGCCCGGCTGCAGGCCGCCTTCGACGCCCAGCGCCAGTTCGTCGCCAACGCCTCCCACGAGCTGCGCACCCCGCTGACGCTGACCCGGACCCTGCTGCAGGTGACGCTCACCGACCCCCGCCCCACACTGGCCGGCTTCCGGACCACCTGCGAAGACGTGCTCGCAGCAGGCGATCAGCAGGAACAGCTGATCGAGGCACTGCTCACCCTGGCCCGCAGCCAGCGCGGCCTGGACCACCGCGAGCTGGTCGACCTCGCCGCCATCACCAGGAATATCCTGCGCGGCCGCGAGCCGGACGCCGCTCGCCGCGGGCTGGCCATCAGCGCCGCGATCACCACCGCGCCCGTCCTCGGCGACACCCGCCTCCTCCAGCGCCTCGCCGCCAACCTGATCGACAACGCGATCCGCCACAACATCCCCGGCGGGAGCATCGACATCCAGGTCGCAGCCGGCGGCGGCCGCCCCACGGTCACGATCACCAACACCGGTCCCGTCATTCCCGCCGACCAGGCAAGCCGCCTGCTCCAGCCCTTCCAGCGCCTATCCGCCCACCGTCCCGCCGACGGCGAAGGCCTCGGCCTGGGGCTGTCCATCGTCGCGGCCATCGCCAAGGCCCACTACGCCACCATTGCCGTCCATCCCGGCTCGTGCGGAGGCCTCGACGTCCAAATCAGCTTCCCCGCGGCCGCCGCCGCCACCGCCCCGGCTCCAGGCAGAGCGCTCGCCGCAACCTGACAACAATCACTCCGCGGATCGCCTTGCGCGTGGCGGTGTGCCACTGCTGCCATTCACCGGGGTCTTGCGGCTGGTGGTCGGCGTGCAGGAGCAGTCCCCGGCGGAGCGGGCACGCGGCGGCGTGCGCTCCATCGAGCACGGCTCGCTCATGGACGATGAGTCGATCCAGATGATGGCCGCTGCCGGGACGTTCCTGGTCGCCGATGTCTACAACGGTGACTACATCGCTGAGACCGGCCGCGAACAGGGCTGGCGTGCCGACGTGCTCCGCAAGAACGACCAGACGACCCTCGCGCAGCGAGAAGGATTCACCAGGTGCCTGGCGGCCGGCGTGCGCATCGCCTTCGGTACCGACAGCGGCATCTACCCGCACGGCCTGGGCGCCCGCCAGTTCGCCTGCCAAGTCCGCTGCGGCCAGAGCCCGCTCGGCGCGATCCAGTCTGCCACCATCCATGCAGCCGAACTGATCCGCTGGGACGACCGGGTCGGCCGTATCGAGCCCGGATACCTCGCCGACGTCATCGCCGTGAACGGCAACCCGCTGCAGGACATACGCCTGCTAGAGGACGCCGTTTTCGTCATGAAGGACGGAGCCGTCCGGCATCGCGGCCCCGACACGGAAACAGCCCAGGTCTAAGACCAGCTGCCCGGCCTGCACCAGGCGGGACTGGTGTACGTGCGCAACCTGGCTGTCGCTCAGGACCAGAAGTCGATGCCAGCCTGCGGGTCGGCCGTTGCGTCCCAGAACTCGGTGACCTTGCCATCGCGCAGATGGCTCACATTAGCCACCGGAACCTCGATGGACTTATCCCCGCGCGAGGCCGACAGCGTGCACAGAGCAACAGCATGCTCATCGTTGGCGAGCACATCATGGACATCCAGCCGGAACGTGCCACCCGTCTCCTCGGCCAGCCTGCCGAAGAAACCGAAGACCTCGTCCCGGCCGTGGTAGTCGCCGCTGAGCGGCCCGGCGCCAGCCACGTGCCAGGTCACATCGTCGGCGATTAACCCGGAGAGCGCAGCCATGTCTCCCCTGGCGAACGCTTCGTAGCCTCGACGTGTCAGCTCGACATTAGGGTGCTCACTCACGGCTGCCTCCCCCTTCAGGTCCCTCGGATCCATAGCCGTCTCTGTACCATAACCCTGCCGCCAGGCACGGGCATTGCGTTCGTCGGCTGCGGATGGCCGACAGCCAGGCGAACCGCGCCACGACAGTGCGCCAACTTGTGTGTTCCGATCGACCAAGATCGGCCTGCCGCCTCACTCAGGCAGGAAAAGGCAGAATGGGTGGCCTGCGGGGTCAATGTAGACGCGGACGTCATCCTGGGGCTGATACCCGGCCAAGACTGCCCCGGCGGCGACCGCGTGCTCGCCTGCTGCCGCCAAGTCCTGGACGGCAATATCAAGGTGCACCTGCATCTGCTGATCGGCCGCTCCGGCAGGCCACACAGGCTGTACGTACTGCGGCTCGGTCTGGAAAGAAAGACCAGCGCCACCACCGGGGGAACGCAGCTTCACCCAGCCGGGCTCATCCTGCTCCACCTCCCAGCCCAGCAGCCTGCGATAGAAATCCGCAAGCGCGCCCGCATCGGGCGAGTCAAGGACCACACCCGACAACGCCAGCCTGGGTGCCTGATCCACGGTGCCTCCTGGCGTGCGACGATCCGGATAGACAAGAGCTTAGGCTCCGGCTCCGACAAGCAACCGGCCGTCGGCCCGCTTCGCGGCATAGCGCGCATCCCCCGTGCCCGGACGATCATGAATAATCATGCCACCCGGCCCGGTCTGGCGGGCGTCGATGGATCGATCTCGAACAGCGGCAGCTGGTTGCGCAAATATCCGCCCTACCTGTATCGGCCGGCGATGCAAGTGGTCCGGCGTGGCTGGTGCGGCGCGGGTTGCCTTGGTCTTGGGGCGTAGCCTGATCTGCTCCCTGCCCCTGATAGCTGCCGTGTTCTGCGACCGGGTGGGCGGGTCAGGGACCGGGGGGAGCCCGGCCGGCGTAGCCGGCGCCTGGAGGGCGTCCTTGATGCGGCCGCCCGGGAGCGGATCATGCCCGGCGGCGGGGCAGGGAGGGCCTGGGGTTGGTGCGGGGTGTTAGCCGGTGGGGTGCTTCCTTTCTGTCCGGGTGACCAGCCGCTGCGGCCGGGGCCGAGGGGTTGGGGCAGCCAGCCTTACCTGGGTCCGCGGGGCGCGGGTCGCTGCCCCGGCGACAAGATGATTGATTGGGTGTCCCCGCCTGGGGGGATGCGGCCGCTCAGTCTAATCAGGCCGGCCGCCTGGCCCATTGGTGCGCGCGCACAGGCCGGCAGCGGCTGACAGCGGCTCGTCGGGAGCTGGCCGCGGTGGTCCCCATCCGGTGAGTGTGGCTGCGTTCCCCGCCCGGGCCCGGGATGCCGCGGTGCGTGGTCACCGGAACCGGGCGGGCTTCAGGCGGCGGTGAGCGCGTCGTCGCCGAGCTCGGTCAGGATGTGGCAGGCCTGCCGGACGATCTTGCGGGCCTCGGACAGGGCGGCGCGCTTGGTGTTCTTGCGGTCGGCGACCGCGGCGTAGTAGGCGTGGTCGGGGGCGGCGGCGCGGGCGTGGGTTTTGCCGGCTCATAGCACCGCCCAGCGCAGCACCGGCGGCCCCTGCCGGGACAGCCGCCCGGGGGGTCCTCTGCGGTCGGAGGAGTGCACGGTGATGTCCAGCCCGGTGAACCGCGACCGCCGTCGCCGACGTGACCTGCAAGCAGCAGGTCAACCTGGTCAATACCTGGCTGACGGTAGAGGCCGCCTACCAGGGGGTGCTAGTCGGCCAGGACCTGGCCACACTGTCGCAGCTCCAGGCCAATTTCAAGGAAATCCTGCAGCGGGCCGAGAATCTGCTGACCGTCCCGGTCCTGCCAGTCGCGCGCCCGCTGCCGCTGGGCCGGAGCCGTCCGGGCCAGCCCGTCAGGATCAGCATCCAGCTCCCGCCCTAGATGTCCCCCGCCCGCGGGTAGCTGGCGGCCCGGTGCCCGGAGCCGTTGCCGGGCCCAGCGGCCAATTCTCGGCGGCGCACGTCCGCCAGCCGCCGCCTGGCGGCCGGGATGGGCCGTATCGTCATGCTTATCATCGCGCTGGAAGGGTGGTGGCAGGCGATGGCGGCAGAACCGGAGATCAGCCTTGTTGACCCCGATATCTACCAGCTCAGCGGCGCCCCGCACGAGCAGTTCGCCTGGCTGCGCGAGCACGCGCCGGTGTTCTGGCACGCCGACGGCGGCGGTGCCGGCTGGCCTGGGTTCTGGGCGGTCACCAGGCACGAGGATGTCGCGCAGGTCACCCGGCACCCCGAGATCTTCTCCTCGGCCCGCCGCACCGCGGTGTTCAAGGAGTGGCCAGACCTGGCGGTCGAGCGGATGCGGCTGATGATGATCAACATGGACCCGCCGCAGCACACCCGGCAGCGTGCCTTCGTCAACCGGGGATTCACGCCGCGGATCATCGGCCGGCTGGAAGAGCACATCACCCAGATATGCAGCGGCCTGCTCGATGACATCACCGGTTACAGCGAGGCGGATTTCGTCACGGAGATCGCTGCGCCGCTGCCGACGCAGGTGATCTGCGAGCTGGTCGGGTCGCCCGTCGAGGACAGGGGCCGGATCTTCAAGTTGTCCAACCGCGTGGTCGGCTTCGATGACCCGGAGATGGTGGCCTCGCCCGCCGACCAGATGCAGGCCGTGGCGGAGATGTACGCCTACGCGGGCGAGCTGGCCGAGCGCCGCAGGAAGCAGCCGCGCGACGACATCGTGACCCGGCTGCTGCAGCCCGACGACGCGGGCCAGGAGCTGACCACGCTGGAGTTCAATTTCTTCTTCCTGCTGCTGACGGTCGCGGGCAACGAGACCACCCGCAACGCAGCGTCCGGTGGCATGCTGGCCTTCTTCGACCACCCCGGGCAATGGCAGCGGCTGGTCGCCGATCCGGCTCTGGCGGCCTCGGCGGCGGAGGAAATTGTCCGCTGGGTCAGCCCGGCGAACCTGGTCCGCCGCACTGCGATCCGCGATACCGAGCTGAGCGGCCAGCGAATCGCCGAGGGAGACAAGGTGGTGGCCTTCCTCACCTCAGCCAACCGGGACGAGGACGTCTTCGCCGCGGCGCAGGAGTTCGACATCGGGCGCGACCCGAACCCCCATGTCGGCTTCAGCGGCGGCGGCCCGCACTACTGCCTCGGCAGGCACCTGGCCACGCTCGAGCTGCGGGTGCTGCTGAAGGCCCTGGCCGAGCGGATGCCCGCCATCGCGCTCGACGGCCAGGTCAGCAGGCTCCGGTCCAATTTCGTCAACGGCATCAAGCACATGCCGGTCCGGTTCGCGGCAGCCGGCCAGGGCTAGCCGGCGGCCGGAGACGCAAGCCAGATGGGTCCCGTTCGTATCCGATCGAGCCGCGGGACCTCCAGGCGGCCGGCCCGCGAGCCCGGCGGATTCATCGCATTCCGCCTGCGCCCCCGCCCGTGAGATCCGGGACCGGCAACCGACGAAGGCGCAACCACGCCCCAGTTATCCTGAGGAGCGCGCCACCGGGGATGCCATCCGGCCAGGGCGCCAGGGCGTAGGCCGGCTGCGAGTCGATGTCACTGTGCCGGCGCGCCCACGGGAAACGCTTATGCCTGCTCTGGCTGGGTCGCCTTTTGCCCTGCGGCTGTGCGGCCTGCGGAGCCGGCCCCCTGCTGCTGGGCGAAGTCCTTGCTGCGGATGGCGGCCAGGGAGACCACGCCCGACACCAGCGCGATGATTGCCGCAACCAGCAGGATGCCGTTTAGGCCGGTGGTGAAGGCTGCCCGGGTGATTACTCCCACCGCCTGCCTGGCGTGCCCGGGTAGCTTGCCGATTACGTGGGCGATCTGCCCGGACTGGACTGCGGTGGCGATCTGCGGGCCGCTATGGGCCAGCCCGGGCACCGCGGCCACCCGGGCCAGCACCTGGTCGCGAACGTTGTTTGAGAACAGCGTGCCCAGCAAGGCGATGCCGGTGGCGATCCCGACCTGGCGGAAGGTGGAGCTGATGCCCGAGGCCATGCCGGCCTGCTGCGGGGGCACCACGCCGACAGCGGTGGAGGCCAACGGCGGGTTTACCAGGCCGATTCCGAGACCGCTCACGATCATCCCGGGGACGAGGTGGGTCCAGGACGAGGCCGCGTCGAGGCCGCGCATGAGCAGCAGTCCCGCGCCGACCATGATCAGGCCGGGCCCGATCAGCAGCCGGACCGGCACCCGCGAGGAAAGCCTGCCGGCCACCGTGGCGGTCACCAGGATGCCACCGGACAGGAACATCACCCGCACGCCGGTGGCCAGCGGCGAGTAGCCGAGAATGTCCTGCAGGTACAGCACGAGGTAGAGAATCATCGAGAAGATCGACGCGCTGAGCCCGAACGCCGCGACCGATCCGCCGCTGAAGGTTGGCAGCCTGAACAGCGTCAGATCGAACATCGGGTGCGCCCTGTGCCGCTCTGCGATGACGAAAGCAACTAGCAGCACTGCCGCCGCGGCGAAACAGCCCAGCACGAGGCCGTTGGTGAAGGACCGCTGGTTCGACTCGATCAGCGCGTAGACCAGGCTGGACAGCGCCACCGTGAAGAGCGCGAAGCCGGGCCAGTCCGGCCCGCTGGCCTGCGGCGCGCGTGACTCCGCCACCTTCATCACCGAGATCACAACGGCAGCGATCCCAACCGGCACGTTGACGAAGAAGATCCACCGCCAGGAAAGGCCCGAGGTCAGCACGCCGCCGAGCAGCGGGCCGACCGCCACCGCCAGGCCGGTCACCGCTCCCCAGGCCCCGAAAGCGATGCCGCGGTCCTTGCCGCGGAAGGCGTCAGCCAGCAGCGCCAGCGATACCGCGAACATGATCGCCCCGCCGACACCCTGCAACGCCCGGGAGAGCTGCAGCATCAGCGTGCTGACCGCAAAGCCGCACAGCACCGACGCGCCGGTGAACACCATCAGGCCGGTCAGCCACAGCACGCGGCGGCCGTACATGTCCGCCAGGCTGCCTGCGGTCAGCAGGAACGCCGCCAGCGTCAGCGCGTAGGCGTCAACGATCCACTGCAGGTCGGAGAAGCTCGAGTGCAGCGCCTTCTGGATATCGGGCAGGGCGACATTCACGATCGTGATATCCAGCAGCAGCATGAACGTGCCCAGGCACACCCCGGCCAGCGTCCACCACTTGTCCCGCTGACCAAGTTCCCCGCCGCCATCCCTGGCCCGCTGGCCGCGGCGGCGCTGATCCTGCCCGGTCATATCTGCGTGGGCTTCGGTCACGAAGGCTCCTGTTGCTCTGGGGACAGATTCACGCGGCTGGACCTGCCGACGACAGGGTCATCGCCGACACCGAGGCCCGCCGGCCATCACCCGCCCTCTAGCAGCAGACGGCCTGCTGATGCCGGGATTGCGGCGGCTTCCCGTGGCCCAGTTCTCCCAGGTTCGCATGCCCGCCCCGGCCGGGGAATCGCGGCCCGTGCCGTTGCCTGCCCGGCGGGCAGGCAAGGTCCCGCCGGATCCGGTAGAAGCAGCGTTCCCCTCACCTGGTGCGCCGCCGGTTTCGCGTGAAGGGTCCGGAAGACCCCCGGCCAGGGCGGGGCGTCCGCGAGGCCGCGCCCGGCACCTGGCCGGGGAGTTGCCCCTTGCCTAGCGCCGGTTTTCGTCGAGGCCCAGGAACAGTTCCATGGTCCTGCGCTGCGCGTAGTTCATTTCGTCCACCACGCTGGCCACGCGCCGCGCGATCCTCGCAATCGCGGTCATTGCCATGCTCCTCTCTTCTCACCGACCGCCTCTCCGGTCGTACCTCGAGCATCGCCGTAAGGCCCCTGGCGCCGAATCGTGCAAATGCCTTAATTCCTGCCCAGCCCCAGCCCTAAGCCGGGTAGCCCGAGAGCAGGCAGCCGCGGGCTGATCACACCCTCACGGTGCGTGATCAGCCTTCGGTCCCGGCGGACAAGGTTGACGGCCGGAGACGGGCTGGCGGGCTGGTCCGCCAGGATGGAACCCGGGCCCGGAATCTGGCCCACCGTCATCCCCGGACGGATGCGCGCCACCAACGGTACCCCCGCACCGCAGCCCCTCACGGGGGCCGTAGCGCAGAACCCGCCGCGTCACCACGCCGCGCGCTGCCGCCTTACGTGACCAGCCGACCGCAGCCCGGGCAGCACGACTCCCGGCAGACGCTAGCACGATAGCCCGGCAAGGCGTGACGAACGGGCGCGGCTCAAGCACCCGCACCGCGCGGGAATCGAGGAGGAGCTGCGGGGCCTGCTGCCGCCGCCGCCCCTCCTGCCCCTCTAGCCCTCGATCAGCTTGGTCCAGGTGTCGTCGTCAACCACGCCACTCTGGGGCAGCCCGAAATCATGCTGCTGGGCCTTGACCGCGGCCTCCGTTTCCGGGCCGAAGATGCCATCCAGCGCGACCCGGCTGCCAAGCGCAGTGACCAGGCCCTGCAGCCGGACCACCATCCGGTCCTGCGGCTTGTCCCGGTCGCCGACCTTCAGCTGGGGAAGAGTGATATTCACCGTGACCTCCTGCGATGGCAGTGGCGGAGCCCCTGACGATGCGGCTATTCCAGATCGTAACCGCGGACAAGCGCCACCCGCCACCACGGACACCGCACCGCACACTCCGCACCAAATCAGCCCCCATTATCGCATATCCGCGCCATTCCCAGAGGGGCAATTTACAGGGAAAGCGCTCCGTCAGGCGTGAAAAATGAATCGCAGAATGAAAGAGGGTCATTCTGGGAAGTGGCACGCTCAATACACCGGCAAAGTGACCGGGGCGGCCGAGCGGACGGCGCAGGATGGCGTACGCGCAGCTCAAGCGGTGCATGCCGCGAGGGAAAGGGAAGGATTATTCGTAAACATTCACCCCTGGTCGCGCTCGGTGGCGCGCTCCGGTTGCGATCAGGCGGTTGCCGAGATGGGCGGCCGCCACGGCATTCCGGTCATGGCGGCGCGCAGGACGGTTATGACGTTCTGGCCGTGCTTTCGGGCGGCGTCGGTGTAGCTGCGGATGCCCAGCCGGTCCTGGGTGACCTCGTCGCTGGTGAGCCGACCTCGGCCCGCAGTTCCTCCACCGCCCGGCCGAGTTCCGCGATCACCTGGTCCCGCTCAGCGCAGGACGCGCACCCGGGGGCAGGCGGCGGCAGCCCGGTCACACGCCACCATGATCAGCACATCCTGGACGCGATCAAGCCGGCACGCTGGGCAGGCCCAGAAATATTGGCCGGCCGGGCCATGATGAGCTTTCTGGCCGGTGACGGTCTATACCAGCGACCACACCGTCAGCCGCTGGCCGGCCTGGCGGGTGGAGAATCCGGCAAGACGATCAGGAGGTAGTGGTGCTGCTCGAGGGAAAGAACGCGGTGATCTACGGAGGCGGAGGCGCGATCGGAGGCGCGATCGCCGAGACGTTCGCCCGCGAGGGAGCGCAGGTGTTCCTCGCCGGACGAACCGCCCAGAAGCTCGAGGCAGTCGCGGAACGAATCCGCGCGGCCGGCGGAACCGCGCAGGTCGCACAGCTCGACGCACTCGATGAACACGCCATCGATCAGCATGCCGACGATGTGGCGGCAACGGCAGGCGCGATCGACGTCTCGTTCAACCTGATCTCCCATGGGGTCGCGCAGGGCACGCCGATGGCGGAGATGCGCCTGGAGGACTACCTGGCGCCGGTCCAGACCGCCGTGCGCACCACCTTCCTCACCTGGCGCGCCGCCGCCCGTCACATGATGCGGCAGCGCTCGGGCGTGATCCTCGCCTTCGGCGGCGAGGGCCACCCGCCGCGCGGATACCACCTCGGCGCCTTGCAGACGATCTTTCACGCGATCGAGGCGATGCGCCGCCAGCTCGCCTCCGAACTGGGACCACACGGCGTGCGTGTGGTCACGATCCGCACCGGCGGGATCCCGGAATCGATTCCTCAGGGACTCCCCGGCCACCAGGCAATCACCGACTCGATCGCCGCTGCGTCGCTGCTGGGGCACCCGGCCACGCTGGCCGATGTCGGCAACGCTGCCGCATTCGTGGCCTCCGATCACGCGCGGGCAATGACCGCAGCCACCGTCAACATCAGCGCAGGCGCGCTGATCGACTGAAACCCAGGTGCCGCTTAAGCTCCTCGAATCCAAGGCCCCCGGGCAACGGCATCGTCGCGCTCCGCTACGCAGCGCGCGGAAGTGAATGTTTACGATTATTCTCGTCAGCTGATCCTGCGGCATACGCAGGCCGGCCCGGCAGGCTCCTGTCCAGCCGTTACCTATCGCGGCGCTGAGGATGGGCTCGAGGCCTCACGATCGTAACCGTATGCCGCCACGAAGTGCCCGCCCGGCCCGTCGACGCCTGAGTGCAGGACCTGGTTAGCTACGAAGTTGATGCCGTGGACGGTCCGGCCTGACCTTGGTGGGATCACTGCGCGCACCGCGTACCGGGCCACCGCCCCGTCGGCGGCCCGCACGTAGGACCCCTCATGGGTGAGCGCTGTGGTCGACACGTCGAGGTCGAGGTAGTGCAGGCTCCGCTCTTCATGCGCGCTGAGGTTCAGCAGAATGCGGCCTACCTCGCGCTGGTCCAGCGTGGCCGTATCACCGGTGAGGGCGGTCGCCGCGTCAGAATCGAGGTGGTAGGCCGGCTGCGAGCTCTGGCGTGCGAGCGAGAGCCGGATGAAGTTGAACTGGTAGTTCGCGTCAGCGCCGACGACTTCGGGCATGGCGCTGGCGAAGTCCCGGCACGCGGGTAGGTCAACGTGGATGCCGGGCCGTCCGGTCAGCGTTGGGAAGTAGCCCCAGCACCGGTTGCCATCGGCCTGAGCGTGCCGCCGGAGCTCGCGCTCAGCATCCTCGACGTGCTTGATCGCAGGCAGGTTGACCGTGACCGGAGATGGCCTGAAGACGGCGGGAAGCCGGTAACGGCCCGGATTCAGCCGCGGCGGCATCCCGCACTCACTCTTCGTGGCCGTCGAAAGCGGCGAGGACACGGCCCAGCAGCGTGGCCTGGCCGGTGAGGTCGAGCGACCGGAACCCAATGCACAGCTGGTGCAGCTCGCCGGGCTCGCGGCGGCCCCGGCGGCCGTGCGCGGTGGCCAGGTTGTCGAACAGCAGAAGCTCGCCGCTGGACAGCACGATCTCCTCCTCGGCCGCGGCCAGGTGCAGGCCGTGGCTGGCGAAGTAGCGGCGTTCCTCGTCCAGGGTGGCGAACTCCATCCCGCATAGGAAACCGCCGGCGTCCCGGTCCGGAAGATCCCAGCTCTGATCGGCCGACTCGATGACCCTGGCCAGGATGCCCTCGACCAGGGAGTCGTCGTCGGTACCGCGGCACAGCCGCTCGGCGATTACCTCATGGGCCGGCCACAGACGCTGGCGCAGCAGCGGGCGGAGCGGAACCATCCGGGTCGCCGCGCCCGCCCCGGCCCGATCTCCGTCCAGGTACAGGGCGGTGAACCGTGACACCGCCACGGGCGGCCCACCCAGCCTCGGGATGCCGTAGTCGATGTGCAGCGCCTGGAAGTCGCGCTGGGCGGCACCCGGCGGAGGGGCAGTGAACTCGCCGACGACCTCCAGCTCCGGAAGGCCAGTGCAGAGCGGATCGAGATCGCGTGCACGTGCCGAGATCCGCAGCGCCTCGCGCCAAGCGGCCGAGCGATCAGGCCAACGGCCCGGAATCCGAGCGACGCCACGCCCGACCAGGGCGGCAGCGATCGCCGCCGGGGCCTCATCCGCGGCAGGCGCCTGCTTGTGATCGGACTCCATCTCGGACCTGGACACTCCGTTATCCTGCGTTGGTGTGCTGGCTGAGCACTTCGAGGTTACGGCCAGCCGGGTCTTTGAAGTAGACGCCACGGCCGCCGAAGTCGGTGTGGGCCGCGGACAGTCTGGTCCCGCTGCTCCTGCAGGTGATCGGCGCCGTTCAGGCCGACCAGAGCCCGCCCACCTTCCCGGGGTGATGCGGCGCAGTTCCCGCACCGCGGCCTGCGGGCTTGGCACGTGTTAGAGCATGAGCATTGGTAGCGCACTGCGCGGCGCCATGCGGCCGGCGGTAGCTTCGACGGTCGCCCGCGACCAGGGCTACGGGCGTTCGCGCCCGGGCCGATCGCAGCATCCCGACGGTCAGGTCCGCGCCCAGCGTCCTGCCCGTATGCCATGGCGCCGGGCGAGTTCGGCAGGTACGGCGTTGCCGCAGCCGATGTCGGCGACGGTTTCATCACCGCACAGGATGGCCAGGTCCAGCGCTAGTTTGGGCAGGTCGATCGGCGGCTGCTGATACGCATAGATCGACTGACGGGCTACGAGATTGGCGTAGGTCCGGTACTGCACACCCAGCAGATGCGACCGGTGTGCGCCCGGCAACCGAGGCAGGTCGTGCGATTCTCCAGTGCGTCGCGGGTCACCGACCCTAGCCCGGTCGGCGGAATTGCTGCTCGCTGCCGCGGCTGGTTACGGCTTGGTCCAGATCAGTGAGTAGCGCCACAGCGGGTGCCGCCGGTACCGGACGCCTGGCAGCGCGCCTGCCCGGCCAGGGCATGCACTATGGCGTAGCTGTGCGGCGGTGGCCACAGAGTGGGCGAGGGCTGCTCCCAGTAGGTTCTGGTCGAGCTTATAGCTACGATGTGTGTGACACGACGCGGCGGCTGCCCAGGGCATATTTGCGGGCAGCCGGGACAGGGCCAGTCCGACGATGGCGATCGTGCCGCCCGGCGCCAGGAGCTGGTTCATCTGGTCGAGCGCGGCGCGGGCGTCCATATGGTGCAGCACCCGCGACGGAAGTGATCATGTTAAACGCGGCGGGTGCGAAAGGGCACGTAAGGAAGTCGTCAGCGGTAGAGGAAGTAGTTGGTGCTGGACCTGGCTGGGCCTGGTCGCGCTGCGTCCCTGTCTCGTCGCGTCTCGGCGCGTTGGGTTTACAAATCCGTTTACAGATCAGCCCTTGGTAGCGCTGGCGCGGCGCCGCGCCGGACTGAAGCTTTCGACGAGCCGGCGGTTTTCCGTGCGTACACGTTCAGCTCGGTCCAGGCCTGTGACCTGCGACGATTGCCGTACACAGGCGCGGCGATCACGTTTCATCCCGCGTATGTCCCGCGCTGCGGGTCATACCGGCCACGGCAGGACGGTGAGGCCCGGCCATTGCTGGCGCCATCGGGCTGGTCTTGGCCTGGTAGACGTACCGAGGGGCGAGCACAGGGTTGGGCCGCGACCACGAGGTTGAACACGTCAGCCAGCCCGTGCGGGGCGTAGACGCGCCACCGGCCGCCGGATTGAAGGCGGACGCCGAGGCAGGCGGTGGTTGCCTCGAACGCGTCGATCGCCGCCTCAGTGGATGTGATGCGGGGGGCAAGGGACGCCGAACTTCTGCTCGTACCACAGGTGCACCCTGGCCTGGTTGCGGATCTGGACCGGCGCAGGCAAGTCAGCGAAGACCCTGGCTGCCCGCCTGGATGATCGCATCCTCCGCGGCCCAGGACAGGTCGGAGGCGTCGAAATAGGCGAGGTCGTAGTCGAGGATGCCTGCTTCGGGCGGTTGTCCGGTGACGACGTTCCAGACTGTCTGGTACAGGCACCCGGCGGTCAGATACCAGCCGGGCAAGTCCAGCGCCCCCGCCCGGGCGAGCACCTCCGATGAGCGTGCGGTTACGGCGCAGCGCCGTCCGGAACTGTGTCACCTGCTCGTCAACGGGAAGCTGCCCGGCCTCCATGGTGAGCTTTCTATCAGGCCCTCGCCCGTGACATCTACATCCGTTCCGTAGATACCTGCATCGCGTTCAGCCTCGTCCGGATCGGTCCGCTAGCTGGCACGACCACCAGGCGGCTGGCCAGGTTCGTCCGCCTGGGGCGGGCAGTCGTTCGCCGGATGGCGCCCATGTTGGCCCCCAGGGGTCACTCGCAGACCAGGCAGCCACTGTGCGCCCGCACTCTTAAGGCGTTGCCTGGTTCGGTCCTCAGGCGGCTGGTCACCGCTGCGAGCAGCCGTTGCGGCTCGGGCAGGCTTTGGGCCAGGAACGTGCTCCGGACGTACTCGGCGATCGGCTCGCTTCCCGGCACCAGGAGTTCGGAGGTGAAGTCATGCCGGACCACGGTTGGGAAGACCTTGGACAGCAGTTCCTGCCCCCGGTCGAGGCCCAGCTGCTCGGAACGTGCTGACTGCATGTCGGCCGGGCCGATGTCGGCGAGCGCCGCCGACATCAGGTCCCGCGGCTCCCGCAGGTGATCGGCGCCGTTCAGGCCGACCAGGACCCGCCCACCTTCCCGGGTTACGCGGCGCAGTTCCCGCACCGCGGCCTGCGGGCTTGGCACGTGGTAGAGCATGTGCATCGCCAGCGCCACTGCGCAGCCGCCATCGGCCAGCGGTAGCGCCGCCGCGTCGCCCGCGACCAGGGCTACGCCGGGCGCCCGCGCCCGGGCCGATCGCAGCATCCCGACGGACAGGTCCACGCCCAGCGTTCTGCCCGTATGACCGCGCCGGGCGAGTTCGGCCAGGTACGCGCCGTTGCCGCAGCCGATGTCGGCGACGGTTTCATCACCGCACAGGATGGCCAGGTTCAGCGCTACTTTGGGCAGGTCGATCGGCGGCTGCTGATACGCATAGATCGACTGACGGGCTGCGAGATTGGCGTCGGTCCGGTACTGCACACCCAGCGGATGCGACCGGTTCGCCCAGCAACGAGCATCGTGACCCGTCACGGTCACCGACCCTAGCCCGGTCGGCGGAATTGCTGCTCGCTGCCGCGGCTGGTTACGGCTTGGTCCAGATCAGTGAGTAGCGCCACAGCGGGTGCCGCCGGTACCGGACGCCTGGCAGCGCCTGCCCGGCCAGGGCATGCACTTCGGCGTAGCTGTGCGGCGGCGGCCACAGAGTGGGCGAGGGCTGCTCCCAGTAGGTTCTGGTCAGCTTATAGCCACGATGTGTGATGACCGCGGCGGCCTCCCAGGGCAGGTCCGCGGGCAGCCGGGACCGGGCCAGTCCGACGATGGCGATCGTGCCGCCCGGCGCCAGGAGCTGGTTCATCTGGTCGAGTGCGGCGCGGGCGTCCATGTGGTGCAGCGCCGCGACGGAAGTGATCATGTTAAACGCGGCGGGTGCGAAAGGGCAGGGTAAGGAAGTCGCCGCGGATGAGGAAGATCTTGCCGTCCGGATCCTGGCGGTGGGCCAGGTCGAGACTCGCTGCGTCCTGGTCGATGCCAACGACGTGCGGGACCAGGCGGGCCAGCTGTCGAGTCAGCGTGCCCTCTCCGCATCCGACGTCCAGTACCCGCTGGCATCCCGGCGGAACAGCCTGCAAGATCAACCGGTGGTAGTGGATGCTGTGGTTCCACCGCTGGCCATCGCTCACCACGGACGCCGATCCTGCCACATCGGAGCCTCCACGCTACGAGTGGAGGTCCAGCCGGTGGCCGACCTCAGGCAGGCGGCGGTGGGCGATCCGGCCTGCGACCTGATGGTTAACGTGCAGCACCCCCAGTGATGCTTGCGGCCGCGCAAGAGGCCGTCGGCGTGTCTACCGGACGATGGGCTGGCCCGCCACCGGCTCGGGCACGCTTCCCTCGAGCTGGATCTTCGGCACCACCGGCTCTAGCCAGCGCGGCAGCCACCAGGCGTGCGAGCCGAGCAGCGACATGATCGAGGGCACCAGGCACATCCGGACCAGCGACGCGTCGATGAGCACCGCGAACGCCATCCCGATGGCGAGCATCTTCACGGTCGGATTCGGGTTCAGCACGAAGCTGGTGAACACGACGATCATGATCGCGGCCGCGGTCGTGATGACCCGGGCCGTCGCGCCGATCCCGATCGCGACGGCGCGGTGCGCGTCCCGGGTGTCAAGCCAGGCCTCGTGCACCCTGGATAGCAGGAAGACCTCGTAGTCCATGGACAGGCCGAACACGATGCAGAACACGAGCATCGGCACGTAGGCGGGAATGGGCAGCGTTAACTGCAGGCCGATCACGCTCTTCGCCCAGCCCCACTCGAAGATCGCGACGATGACGCCGTAGGCGGCGCCGATCGACAGGATGTTGAGGATCGCGGCCTTGGTCGCGATCACCACCGACCGGAACGCGGTGGTCAGCAGCAGGAACGAGATCGCGACCACGGCGATGATCAGCCACGCCAGCCGGCTGGTGATCTGGCTGGTGAAGTCGACGGCCCCCGCCGTGGTGCCGGTGACATAGCTGGTCGCGTGCTCCTTGGGCAGCACGTCATCGCGAAGCGTGTTCACCAGGGCAGTGGTCTGCGTGGCCTGCGGCCGGGTGGTCGGGATGACGTTGAACACCGCGGTGGTGCCGGACGAGTTGATGGTCGCCGGGGTGACCGACGCGACGTCGGCGGTCTTGGAGATGTCCGACTGCATGGTGCTCAGCAGCGAGCTGTTCGCGGAGCTCGACTGGTTCGGCAGCTTGACGACGACGGTCAGCGGCCCGTTCACGCCGACCCCGAAGCCCTGGGATATCAGGTCGTACGCCTGCCGGTTGCTCTGCGACGTGGGGTTCGTCCCGTTGTCCGGCTGGCCCAGCGTGATGGAGAACAGCGGGATCGCCAGCACCAGGAGCGCCACCACGCTCGCCACCCCCCACGGCCAGGGATGGGCGCTGACCATCCGCCCCCACCGGGCGAACGCGCTGTGCTCGTGCTGCTCGTGCGTGGCCGCGGCGGTGGCCGCCGCCTGCTGCTGCACGGTCAGCCCCTCCTTGTGGGCACGGACCCGGGCAAACAGGGCCCGCACGCCCTCCCTGACCAGCCCCATGAAGGCGGGTACCAGGGTCAGCGCCGAGATCATGGTGACCACGACGACGAGCGCCGCGGCCAGGCCGAGCGCGCCGACGAAGCCGACTCCGGAGATGTACAGGCCCAGCACCGAGACCGCGACCGTGCTGCCCGCCACGACGATCGCGGCCCCGGAGGTTCCCGCGGCCCGCCGCACCGAGGACACGACGCCCATCCCGCTGTCCAGCTGCTCCCGGTGCCTGGCCACCATGAACAGCCCGTAGTCCACCGCGACGCCGAGCCCGAGCAGCGTGGCGATGGTGGGGGCGGTGGTCGGGAACGTGACCACCCTCGCGAGCAGCGCGAGCAGCGCGAGCCCGGACAGCACGCTGAAGATGGCCGACACCAGCGGGATCGCGGCTGCCATCAGCGACCAGAACATGATCAGCAGCAGCACTAGTGCGCAGGCCAGCCCGATCACCTCGGACTTGGTGTCGCTGGTGGACTGGCCGATCTCCCCCGCGCCCGCGCCGTACTCAACCTGAAGGCCGGCCTTCGTGGCGGGGGCCACCGCATTGTTGAGCTTGTCCAGGTAGGAGGTGTCCAGCGAGTCCGGGTTCACGTTCCAGCCGACGCTGGCGTACGCGATCGTGCCGTCCTTGGATACCGCGCCGGTGTTGGACGAAGCGAAAGGGCTGACCGCCTTGATGACGTCCGGCAGCTTGGAGACATTGCTGACCGACTGGTTGACCGCCGACTCTTGCGCCGAGACCTTCCCGCTCTTGGCGTGGAAGACGATCTGCCCGCCGTACCCGCCCTGCTGCGGGAACGTCTTGTTCAGCACGTTAAGACCGGCCGCGGAATCGCTGCCCGAGATCGTGTAGTTGTTCACGTACTCGCCGCCGAACGCATTCTTGGCGGCCAGCAGCCCGCCGAGAATGATCACCCACACGATGATGAAGATCCAGTGCCTTCGGGCCGCGACACCGGCGAGCCGCTCCAGCAGCATATTCACGGACTACATCCCCCTCCCGCACCACAGCCTGCACAGCGCATGGGAAGCCCCAATCTGATAATGACGGCGGCACCCCGCTCTGGCAACACCCGTAGCGGGTGAGGCCGCGTCACACCCGTCCGCACCGCTCTTACGGTGAGTGAACGATCGCGTGGTAAGGGAGTCTGGCCTGGGGCCGGTCTTGGGGCGCCGCGCTGGTGCCGTCGGTGATCAGGCCCGGCGCAGTTTCCTGAGGACCGCGGTAAATGACAGGCCTCGCCCTTGCCAAACAAGGCCCACGACGGCACCCAGGATGACCACGACGCCGACGGCGATCAGGTAGGTCAGGAGGGCGAAGATGATCCCGATCGGCCCGAATTTCCTGGCGTCGGATATCACGATGCCGGAGAAGAAGAGCCAGAAGACCAACTCCATGCCCACATACAACACGCCCGTGGCGCAGGCGGCCGGGAACAGCTTCCGCCAGGAGATCCTCCCCGTCAGCAGGATCCGCATCGTGAACCACCAAAAGCCCGTGGACCAGACCAGGCCAGCGACCCCGAGCAGCACCGGCCCGCCGAAGCGGCGAAGCCCGGGTGCTGCCCAGCCGGTCAGCAGCGAGGCGCCAATCAATACGGCCAGCCAGGCCAGCAGGTAGAGGATGCCTTTCATCCCCCGGTGAGGCAGATCGAAGGCCCGCTCATAAATCTCTTGAAGGGCGGTGGCCGCCGCAATTCCGCCCAGCACGAAGAACACCATCGACGTGGTCCCGACGACGGCGCTGGCCGTAGCCGCCGAAGAGGCGAACAGATGACCGACCTCCGCCGCGGCCTGGCTGTTCAGGCCGGTGTGCCGGGCCAGCGTCTTCACCACCGACCGGCCGGCCAGCGCACTTACGACGATGAGGAACGGGAAGAAGCACAACAGCAGGGTGGCGGCGAACAGCATGCCCCGGTTGATGAAATCCATCGAGTCCAGCCGACGCCACAGGTCTTCAGCCAAGGACCCGGCATACTTCTCCTTGCCCCACTCGGCTGCCCGCCGGACACGCCGGACGCCCGGCCGCTCGCCGACCTTCATGCCTGCCCACCTTGCTCGCGACAGATGGCCTGGTCCGCTGGCGGGCTTATGCGGCGAGCCACGGGCCTGGGCAGTTCGCTCTGCTCCTGAGCCGCTTGTCGTCTTGTCCCAGGCTGGCACGCCCGCATCCTCCCCGACGCTGATCATCCAGATAGGTGATCAGGTTGAACTCTCTCGCGCGGCACCGGCACGCGCCCGAGGGCCCTGCAGTTTGCGTCAACCGTCGCCCGGCGGCGACGATCTGGTCAAGACCAGAACTCCTGATATCAGGGTTGCCCGGGGCCAGGCGTCCCGGGGCCTGGCCCGGCGCGCGGAGCGCGCCCTTGAAGCCGTATGTTGAGCAAGTCCTCAGAGAGCGGGTTCAAGCCGAATGTAGAGCAAGTCCTCACAGAGCGGGTTCCTTGTGCCTTGTTCTGCGCCCTGTCCGATGCCTTCTGCCCATGAAGCTGACCCAGGTCTTTGTGGAACCAGATTCTCGCAGTTGGGGTCAGATTCACCCGTTCTGGGCGCTCACAGCTGCGCCGCTCCGCGCCACCAGAGACGCGCCTTCGCTTGCTGCCTGCGCCATGGTGCACGCGCAGGCCGACGTCCGGGTAGATCTGGCGCGGATCACTGCGTCCGCCGACACCGGACTCTCTCACGTTTACGCCGACGGTGCCTCGAACTCGCCGCCCGCGCGGCCTGGCGCCCGCTGAGGCTTTATTCCATCTTGTGCACCGGGTTCGACGTGGTTCCGGGTAGCGGCGACAGTCCGCTACGAGCTTGAGGGCACCCGGCTGCCGGATTTGGCCGCTCGCCAGCCGATATCAGGCGAGCGCTCGGCTTGGTAGTGCCCCTGGTGAGGGAGGCCCGAAGCGGCGCGGGCTTTGTCTCCTCTCACCGCAAAGGTTGAAGTTACGCCTGCCTGCTCAGCACGATCTTGCCTTGGGCTTTGCGGTCGGCGATTGCGCGCCGACCACCAGGCCGGCGTTGAGAAAGCCGCCGCGCTCATCACCACCGTGTTCCTGCACGGCACCCTGAACCACCAGGCCGCGACCGCCGCAGCCGACGCGAGCGGCTACACCAACCCGTAGTTGCTGATGCGCACCAATGCCGCCGACCGTGGCCCGGACATATCAGCCGCGCGAAGACGACGACGTTGAGGCCCGGTAAACCTTGCTGTCCGTGCTTGCCTGCCATCCCGTCGGCTCGAGCAGCGTCCGCTTACTCCCGGCAGAAGCACCAGATCTGCGTGCTTTCGCATGCCTCACTCTGAGCCGTCCCTGCCCTGCATCGGGCGGATCTGGAGCGTGCTCGGCTCCGAGGGTCTTGAGCCGTCATGATCAATACTCCCTTCTCGGGGATACCGCCCGGCAATCGGGTTCCGCTGGTTAAGGGACACGCCCACTTCGCCTTGCGCTGTCCGGACAGCCAGCTATTATCTCGTAACACGACAGATAAACTGGGCCCGGCGGTCTTAGTGCCCACCTAAACCTGGGCCCGGCGGGTCTTAGTGCCCCACCTAACCTGGGCCCGGCGGGTCTTCATGCCCACCGGGCCGCTGCCGGGCGGCCATCGTGCCGGTCTCGTCCGCGCCGGGCGCAGGCTCGCCGGCTTTCTGGGCGCTGGCGATGGCCTGTGCTGAGGCGGCGGCGGTGGCCAGGTCGCGCGGGTAGGTGCGCAGCGCGAACAGCGCGAGCAGGCCCGCGACCAGCAGCAGGCCAAGGAACAGGAGAAACGTGTCGGCCAGCGCGCCGGCGGCGGCCGGGCTCAAGGTCTTGCCGGATCCGCCGCCGAGCCCGCTACTGCCCGTGCCGCTGGCGCCAGAGGACGCCGGGCCGCCGAACACGTATTGCGACATGTAGCCGAACAGGGTGGGCGCGGCCGCCTGGGCTAGGGTGCGCAGCGCGGTGCGGACGCCCTCGGCGCGGCCCCACAGCTGGGCGGGCATGATGTCCAGCCGGGCAGCGTCTATCGGCGGCTGCGGCGCACCGAGCAGGAACGCCCCGGCGATCAGCAGCGGCAGCGCGACGGGCACCAAGGTAGTCGCGAACGCGGGCCCGAGGAACGCCGGTATGACCAGCAGGCAGATCATCGGTATCACGATCCGGGCGCGGATGTGGCCGCGGCGCAGCAGCCGGTCGGAGATGCGCCCCCCGGCATACACCCCGGCCAGCGCGCCGGCCCCGATGACGACGATCAGGAAGGTCGCCTCTGGCTTGCTGATCTGGTACCGGGAGATGGCGAAGATGGTCGCGAAGGAGTCCAGGCCGTAGAAGTAGAAGTAGCCGAGCGCCGAGGCGACGATGAGCACCACGTTGGTGCGCACCCGCAGCACGTACCGGATCGCCCACCAGACCGAACGCCCGGTCGGGTCGCTACGCAGCACCAGCTCGGGCTGGGGCTGCACGTGCTGGCGCCGCGCCTCGCGTACGGCCGGGTTCTCTGCGCCTCGCCGCCCGGTCCGGCTTGCGCCGGAATCCCCCCGCCGGGGCGTTCGGCGGCGGTGTCGTCCTGGCCGCGGACGGCATCCGCGCCGGACTGCAGCTGGCTCTGGCCGCCGCGGGCAGGCTCGGGCAGCCGCCACACTATCCAGGCCAGCGCGAGACTGGGAATGATCAGCCACCAGAAGGCGAACCGCCACGGCAGGACGCTGGAGATATCACCGGAGATGACGTAGCCGATCCCGTTGCCGACCAGATCCCCGGCCACGATCAGCCCGTAGATCCGGCCGCGCTCGCTGGCCGGGAAGAAGTCACCGGTCAGCGAGGCGACGGCCGGCGCCGCGGCGGCGGTCGCCACGCCCAGGCCCACCCGGGCGGCCAGCAGCCACAGGTACGACTGCGCCGCGCCGGAGAACAGGACGGCTACCGCCCACGCGAGGATGCTGAACGTCAGCAGCCGCACCCGGCTGGTGCGGTCGGTCAGGACCCCCATCGGGATCGTGCACACGGCACCGGCCAGGGATACGACCGACAGCAGGATGCCGACCTGGGTGTTGCCGATGTGAAAGGCGTGTTCCAGGTTGTTCTCGGTGGAGGTGACCGTCCCGGTGTCCGCGCCAGCCAGCGCGAGCACCGCCGCCAGGGTCAGCACCACCCGCGCCCTGGCCCGCCGCCGGCCGCCTCCACCACCAGGTCGCGCACGTGCCTCGCTGCCCCGGCCAGCAGGCCGACCGGACTGGTCACTGCACGTCTCCCGCCCGGGCGCTGCGCTGCCTGCTCGTCCCGGCGATCCCCCGGCGGCCGGGCCGGGCTGTGCTCGTCCAGCAGCGGCGACCGGGCCAGCAGCAGCACGCCGGCCGCCATCGCGCCCAGGCTGACCACGTCAAGGAGGATGAACAGGCCGCCCCTGACCCGCTCGCCGAAGGCCAGTACGCCCCACAGGATCGAAATGATCGGGTCGGACAGCGACAGGCCGGGCTGCGCGGCGACCAGCCGGCCGGCGTTCAGCGCCGACTGCGCCAGGAACATCCCGGCCATGCCGGTAGCGATCATCGCGTACAGCGGCCAGCTGGTGAACAGTCCCGCGAAGCCGCCGGCCATGGTCTGCGTCATGCCCTTCATGAGGGCAGCCGTCAGCCCGAACGCCGACCCGGCCGCGACACCGAGGACCGCGGCCTCTCCGGAGCCGCTGCCTGCCTGCCCGCGGCGCCACCGGGCCAGATCGCGCCGCGCCCAGGCGACCAGGGCCGCGACCAGAGCCAGGCTGGCGCCGATGCCGGTGACCCAGACATACCAGCCGAGCCCGGACGTTCGGCCGGATGATGGCGACAGCGCATACAGCAGGCCAGCCAGGCCCGCTGCCATAGCCGCCGCCGGTCCCAGCTCCCGCCAGCCCAGCGGCACGCGGAATGCCCGGGAGGCCAGCAGCAGTGTCAGCGGCAGCTCGAGCACCAGGACCGGCTCCACCGTCGCCAGGCCGCCCGTGCCGAGCGCCGTGGCCTGCAGCAGGAATCCGGCGGTCAGCGCCAGGATGCCGCCGAACCACACCGGCTTGCGGAGCAGATCACGGATCAGCTTCCAGCTCAGGTTGTCCGCCCGCGGAGCATCCCGGTTGGCCTTGCGCTGCAGCACCGAGGATGCCGCGTTCGCGCACGCTGCCAGCAGGGCAAGGAGGTAGGTCAGCACAAGCGGCTCACTCCGGGCAGACCTCGGCAGCATCATCTCTTCTACTACCGGCCAACTGCCCGCCCGCCGTCCGTGTCATTCACAATTGGGGCAATCTTTATCGTAACACGAGATAAAATCGCATCGGCAGGGCAGGTCCTTGCCTGCATACGCGTCTGGGCGGATCGCGAGTAGGAGAGCGGGAGTGGCTGGGACAGCGGATTATCTTCTGGACAGGCTGGCGGAGCGGGGTGACCACCGTCTGCGGGTTCCCCGGGACGGGATCAACGGGATTCTGGGGGTGCCTTCCGCTGGCAGGAACGGATCCGGTTCGTGCAGACCCGGCATGAGGAGATGGCCTCGTTCATGGCCTGCGGTCACGCCAAGTTCGCCGGCGAAACCGGGGTGTGCATGGCCACCTCGGGCCCGGGGGCCGGTCCACCTGCTGAACGGGCTGTATGAGGCCAAGCTGGACCACCAGCCGGTGGTGGCGATCGTCGGCCAGACAGGTAAGTAGCCGCGGCGCCGGACAGGACTATCGCGGCCGCTCACAGCCCGGCGCTGATGGCGAGCAGCCGGGTGCGGCGGTCCGGTCGGTCAGGAATTCCGGCCGGGACTACGTACGCTCACCTGGCCCGGCTGCATGATCTCGCAGCTGTGCTGGGCGCACTCGTGACGCACCGGGCCGCGCAGGACCCCAGCGCTCGCAGTGCGATGTCCGCCAACGTTCAGAAAGTGCTCCCGTGAGGGCGTCGCATCCTCGCTGCCGCGATTATTTATCGTGGCAGATGGAGAATCTGTCGTGCCCTATCACGCTTCATCATCGTGTATACTTATATCGAATCACAATATAATGTAAGAGAGGACGCCTGGGAGGCGATCGGTGAGACGCGGCTGCAGTCGGCCGACCCGGGAGTGTGATGGCTGGCTGTCAACCACGCGCTGCCGGGCTGTGCTGCTCACATGGTCTGGCAGGCGCGGCATCGTGCCCGAATTCCGTTGCCGCGGCGACAGTTCGTTGCGGTCCGTCTGGGCCGGCCAGCGGCGCATCCTCCGCGCCCCAAGCAGCGATGAAGAACTCCTCACCGCGGTAACAAACGCAGCCGACAGTCGGCGGATAACCCGCCTACCGACACAACACCCCGGCCGCGGGGAGCGTCGTCGGGAGAAGAGCAGCCAACACCACTCACATGGCCGCCAGGAGGGAGCCTGAAGTGATGCGCGGGCCGGAGCTCGCCGGGCAGCGTACCGACCCGCCGGACAGGCAGGAGCTGCGGACGGCGATCTCCGCCGGCCGTGCGAGCGAAGGCTTACCTCGCCACCGGCAACATCCTGCTCTTCCACCGCTTCAATTTGGCTGGCTCGCCAGGCATCAGGCAAGTACTTCACGGAGTAACGCTCAGGAAAGGGGCGGTCGGCACCGTCAACAGCGACGCCGAGGTGGTGATTCTGGCTAAGGTCTCACTCGCCGGTGAGGCCGATCAGCACCGACACCACGCGGCCCCACTCGGCGTGGAACGCGGCGGTGACCGCCGCGCTCACGTCCACAGTCATCGCCTCACTCCTGGCAGAACGGCCGTACCTCGATCGCGTGGACCCAGGCGGCCGGATGGGCGGCCGCCAGACCGATCGCCTGCTGCCGGTCCGTGCAGCTGACCACGTCGATGCCGGCGATGAACTCCCCGGTCTGGGTGAATGGCCCGTCGCTGAGCAGCGTCTGCCCGTCGCGGACGCGAACCGTCGTGGCCGTGCCGGGTCCCTCCAGCGCGTTCCCTAGGACGTGCAGGCCGCGTGCCACCAGGTCCTGCCGCCAGGCGTCGCCCTCCTCCATCACTGCCTGATCGCCGAACGGCGCCGCCGGGATTCCGCCCATCCACATGATCAGCAAGTACGGGCTGGCGGCGCCGTCCTCGCCGCGGCCGAACGCCGACGCCTGCTCACCCAGCCGCAGCCCGCCAGTGAACGGCCGGACCTCGATCGTGTGGAACCAGGACGACGGGTGCTTGGCCGCCACCTCGATCGCCTCGTCGAGGTCGGCGCATCGAGCAGGTCGAAGCCCGCCATGAACTCCTTGGTCTCCGCGAACGGGCCGTCGGTCACCAGCGTCTGGCCGTCGCGCACACGCACCGTCGCCGCCGTCCGCGGGAGATCCAGCTCCCGGCCGAGCAGCCGCACGCCGCGGCCATCCATCTCCTCGACCCAGCGCGGTGCCTCGCGCTGCATGACCGCCACGTCCTCCGGTGCCGACCGGCCGTCACTGCTGTAGTCGGTGTCCCCGCAGATGAAAAGCAAGTACTTCATCGTGTTCTCCAGTGCTCAATGGTTCCCGCTAATCCTCGCGCCCACAGGGCGTCTTGGCGGCCGACATGCCCACCGTCCGGGCCGCCCAGCCGACGGCAGCCTGCTGAAGTGCATTGCCATGGTCCGCCGCCGGCTTCTCGCCGGGCGATACCCCAGCGGACTGGGCCTAGGGTAAATACACCGCCTCGGCTCCGGCGGGCGGCCGGGCCCGCTGCGTGCCAGGACCACTGCCGCCGCATGCCCGCGGCGAACATCCCGGCCGACTGCTCAGGCCGCGGCCGACCGGGGGCCCAGCGTCCCAGCAGCCGCTCCAGGCGGGTGTTCCATCCGCTCGCGGCAGTGAAGCCGGGCAGCGGCGGCGCCGCCGCCCGCCCGGCCCGGGCCTGCCGGGCCGCCGCGCCGCCGCCGCAGCGGCGTGCATCTCGTCCATCCGCAGGGCGGCGATGCTCTTCGTGATCTCCGGGTTCATGATGTCCTCCTCGCTGCGTGCCGGTCTTCTGTCCCTACGACGAACGGGATACGCCGGGATGGACAATCCGCGGAAAACCGGCCCTGGCCGGCCCGGAGGGGCACAGCGTGTTGTCATTGCCCTGCACCAGCCGGAGGGCACCCATATCACCCCGGGCCGGCATAGCTACCGCCCACGATCCCAGACCCGGCCCGGGGCCACCGGCCGCTTTGCGGCCCGCCGGGGCTTGCGGAGTCCCGGGTCACCTACGCGGCGAGCCCCAGATCGAGGCGGCTGTCCATGTCGAGGCGGAACCGGCCGCCGGCCCGGTGGCATGCGACCGGGGTCACTGCGCACCCGGCCGTAGGCCCTGTCCAGGTCAGGGCCTGCGCTGGGGAGAGGTTACCGGGCTGCAAGCTTCCTACGTGCGCGCCCCGATCACCGGCGCGATCATCCCTACATCCGTGTCGAGTGGCAGCTCGTCGAGCTGAACGGCAAGTTCTACCTCGTCCCGCCCAAGGAAGGCTCACGGCGAGACGTCGACATTCCCGACTGGCTCTTCAATCTGCATGATCGAAGCCCTGCTCGCCAGGCAGACCGAACGCTGGCAGGCAGCGGTCAGCGCGCGGACCCGTATCGACCAGGCCCGCAGAGCTGGAACCGCGCTCGGCCGTGCCCCCCCTCGACGCCTGGCTGGCCTCGCTCCGGGACCATGCCGGAAGCAGCCTAGCGAGCGCTCCGGGGAAAAGCGCTCCCATTTGCGCTCCCTCCGCGCGTCCCACAGGCCCAGAAAGCGAGCCCTCAACGCCCTGACCTGGTGGGCGCAACTCGGGTTCGAACCAGTGACCCCTCGCTTGTGAGGTGAGCCACCCCGCTCCCCCACCTTGCGTGAAACGCCATTAGCGCAGGTCAGCCGAAGCAGCACCGAGCATGAGGGAGCAGTCCGGAGCGCTGGTGAGCAAGACGCGCTCCCAAATGCGCTCCCTCGAGGGGCGCGTTCAGGGGGTGCTGCACTCCCTGAACGCCACCTCCAAGCGTGTCCTTGTAGGGGGCGGCGGCGCACTTGGCGGCCTCATACGGCACCAGCGCAACAGCCGGGGGGGCCCTTGCGGGGCCAGGTGCCCGGCGACGCGCTTGCTGTCAGAGGAGTAGGCGGTGATGTCCAGCCCGGTGTGGCGGACCACGTCATCGGAGCCGCCGAACCGGCGCGCATCGCCCATCCCGGTCAGATCGCCACGGCGCCACCGCATCAGTGTGCCACCACCGGCAGGGGCTGGTACCTGGGCCGCAAGCAACAGCGTGAGATGAGCACCACGATGTCCCGAAGCTGACCGCCGGACAGCCGGCTTCCGCGTAATTCCCGGCCCGAAGCTCACGGCGACGCGCGTCAATACGCAGGGACGACGGTTGGCTATCGCATGCGCGATTGGCCGGGGATTCACGGGAAGATGATCGTACCGGCGACCCCGGTGAGCAGGCGCGCGTCGGCCAGCTGCCCGATGGCGGGCCCGCTTGCCGGTGGCTTCCACGAAGCGGCACACGGCCTCGATCACCGGACCCATGGAACCGGCCGGGAATGACCGGGAGCGCGGCTCGGCGGCGGTGGCCCGGCGGATCGGCCGGGCCCGGGGGTCCCGTAATCGTCCCGCACGGCCTCGACGTCGGTGAGCAGCAGCAGGGAGTCCGCGTGCAGCTCGCGGGCCAGCAGCGAGGCGGTCAGGTCTTTGTCCACCACCGCCTCGACGCCGCGCAGCAGCCCGGTCTCGTGGTGCAGCACGACTGGCACCCCCCCCCGCCACCGCAGATCACGATCGTGCCCGCCGCCAGCAGCGTCCGGATGGCGGGCATGTCCAGCAGCTCGGCCGGCTCGGCGAGGGCACTACCTGGCACCCCCGGGTTCCGTCCTGGCGGAACTCCCAGCCCCGGCTAGCCGCGAGCGCGCTGGCCTGCTGCTCGTCGTAGACCGGGCCGACGAACTTTGACGGGTGGCCGAAGGCCAGGTCGTCCACGTTCACCAGCGTCCGGCTGACCAGGCAGGCGACCCGCCGACCCGATACCGCATTCTGCACCGCCTGCACGATCCAGTAGCCGATCATGCCCTGGGTCTGCGCCCAGCACGTCGAACGGGTAGGGCCGGGGGATCCGGCCAGCCGACTGAACCGCTGGCCCATGTGCTTTTCATCCGCAGCTGCTCGCTGAGCTCGATCAGCCCAGGAATTCCCCGGCAGTGAGGCCGCCGCAGGCAGGGGCGTTGGTCCCCGATCATGGGTCCGAACGGCACGCGGCCGACCCTGGCGCGCAGGACCAATGACTCTGTGCGGGGAGGCGGGCCACTGGGTTGCATGGAGGAAGACGATCCGCGGTCCGAATACGGCGGGCGAGGACGCGACGCCCGGTCCGGGCCGCGGCGAGAACAGTGAGGCGGACGGCCATGGCCAGCAGGAAGATCGAGCGAGGGCTTGTAGTGGCAGGTGTGGACGGATCAGCGCAGTCGGTGGCGGCGCTGCACTGGGCCGCCCGCTACGCAGCGGCCACCGGCGCGGCGGTGAGCACCCACTGCGTGACCGGCGCGTTCTGCCCGGTGACCGTGGTCCGGGGCAGCGAGGCCGACGTGAGGCCATGCGGTGACGGTCGCCGAGGCGCAGGCGCTGACCGAGGCGGAAGCCGCCGCGCTGGACCGCTACTGCGGGCCGCGAACTACCTGGCCACCGGCCGTCACCGATGGCCAACCCGCTGCTGGCCGAGCCGCTCCGCCCGGAGCACATCAAGCCCCGGCTGCTCGACGTCCTCGCCTTCACCCGCGGCATCGGCGAGCATCAGCCCGAGGCCCGGGCCGAGGCCGCGGGGCCGGCGGGCTCGGGTTCCTCGGCGTGGCCCTCGACCCCGCCCGCAACGCGGCCGCCCGGGCCGACTGCGACATATCCGCCCTGGGCGCCCCGGTCACCACCCTGGCCATCACCGCCCGGGAGGACGCGGAGATCGCCCGGCAGTGCCGGGACCTGATGGCGGAGGAGGAAACATGAACACACCCCCCCAGCACATACTGGGCTCCCATCCGTTCCTGCACGGGCTGCCCGGGCAGCACGTTGCCCGGCTGGCCGCGCACGCCCGGTCAGTCAGGGTGCCGGGCCGGCACCGGCTGTTCGAGGAGGGCGGCACCGCCGACCGGTTCTGGCTGATCCGGCCGGCCAGGTCGCGCTGGACACCATCGTCCCGGGGCGCGGCCGGGTGATCATCGAACAGCTCGGCCGCGGCGATGTCATCGGCCTGTCCTGGCTGTTTCCACCCTTCCGGTGGGGGTTCGGCGCGATCACGACTCAGTCGCTGCAGGCGTTCGAGTTCCAGGGCCCGGCCGTCCGGGCCGAATGCGGCCAGGACCCGGCATTCGGCCGCGAGATAACCCAGCGGTTCCTGCGGGTCACGCTGCACCGGCTGCAGGCCACTCACGGCCGGCTGCTCGATGTGAGCGCCCACCCAGAGCGGCTGCCCTGGGAGCTGCAGCCCTGACCACGGCGCTGCAGCCCTGACCACGGCGTGGCGGCCGCCGCCGCAGCGGCTACCCCCGGGCCCGGAACCGCCTGGTCCACCGCGGCCCGACCGAGTCCCAGTCGGCCTCCCAGCCGGCCAGTCGGCGCCGGTCCAGCAGCCACCCGGAGAAGGAGGCCATGCTGGCCAGCACGCCCGCGAGCATGAGCGTGCTGATCACGACCGCCGCCGCCACCCGGACCGCTGCTATCCGCGGGCTGAGCGGCGGTCCCGCCCAGCGGCCGGAGCCATCGACCCAGAATCCGGACACGGCGGCCGGCCGCGTCCCGGCCGGCACTGAGATCATGCCTTCTCGCGGCGGCCCGGCCGGGGGCGTCCACCTGGCCAGGGACGGCGAACCGCTCGTGTCATAGCTGCCGAGCTCGACCGGAGCCGTCTGCAGCAGGACGGCGGTGACCTGATGCCACGACCGCTGGCCCCGGTGCTCGCTCATGGTCAGCCGGTAGGCCCAGGGCCCGGCGGCGATGCCCACGATAGGCGCGCCGACCAGAAACAAGGCCAGCAGCACCAGCGCGCCGTAGGCGGCGATCTTGTCGGTGCGCCGCCGCAGGGGGTTACCGTCCAGGCCAAGCCGGGCGGCCAGCCGGCGTCCCGCGTTCACCGGAGCCTTAGGCGGCGCTGGCGGCAGGCTCGCCGCGTACGATCACCACGGGGCAGCGCGCGTGTCGGACGCAGTGCTGGCCGACGGAGCCGAGCAGGGCGCCGGAGAACCCGCCGTGGCCGCGGCTGCCCAGGACGAGCAGATCCGCGCCGTCCGACGCATCGAGCAGGACCTTGGCCGGAAAGCCCTGGACGATCAGGCTCCGCACCGGCGGGCCGCCGCCGGGGCCGGCGACCTCGCTGATCGCTTCGTCCAGGGCCCGCCGGGCGATCTGCTCCATGTCGGAGCAGTCGGCCACGGCGACGGGGGCGAAGCCGAAGCCGGTCATCGACGCCGGGAACTGCCAGGCGATGATGGCTTCGACGGTGCCGCCGGTGAGCTTGGCCTGCTGGATGGCCCAGCGCAGGGCCGCCAGTGACGATGCGGACCCGTCGACGCCGACCACGATGCGGGGCGTCTTGCTGGTTGTGCTTGCGGGCATCTGTCCAGCCTCCTCTGCTATGTTGGGTTCAGCGCAGCCGGCGCAGGAACGGGTCCTGCGGCTGCGCCGGGCTATCCGGATCCGGGCGTCCACGGCCTGCGCCCCGTCGGGGCGGGCGATGACCGGGTTGAGGTCGAGCTCGGCGATCTCGGGAATCTCGTCGGCGAGCCGGGAGACCCGCAGCAGGACGTCGGCGAGCGCCGCGGTGTCCCGGCCGGGCTGCCGCGGTGGCCAAACAGCAGCGGGGCGGCGTGCACGTCATGGATCAGGCCGTCGGCGTCGGTGTCGGTGAGCGGGGTGAGCCGGGCGGCGTGATCGCCGAGGACCTCGGTGGCCACCCCGCCGAGGCCGAAGACCACCAGCGGGCCGAACACCGGTCCTGCACCACCCGACCAGAACCTCGACCCCGCCGCCGAGCATCGGCTGCACGAGCACGCCGTCGAGCTTGGCTCCCGAAGGCGGCCACCAGCTCGTCGTAGGCCGCGCGGACTCGCCCTCCCCGTGCAGATCGAGCTTGACCGCCCCGGGGTCGCTCTTGTGCACCAGGCCGGCCACCTCCGCCTTGAGCACCGCCGGGCCGCCGAACGCGGCGGCCGCCGCGACGGCTTCTGCGGCATCGGCGGCCGCGCGGGTGGGCACCAGCGGGATCCCGTAGCAGGACAGCAGGTCGGCTGACGGCGGCCGCGGGCAGCCAGCCCCCGCCGGGCTGGTCATCAGGAAGGCGGAGACCAGCGCCCGGGCGTCCGCGGGGCGCGTCCCCTCGAGTTCGGGGACGCGGCCCTGCTGCCGGTCCCGCCAGTCGTGATAGCGGGCGGCGTGGCCGAGCGCGCGGGCCGCGCCCTCCGGGTAGGCATAGGCGGGAATGGCCCGGGGGCGTCCCGCCCGTCCGGTGGTCTCGCCGTCGGCCGCTGCCGGCCCGTCGCCGGATGGCGGCAGCATCCGAACGGCCTCCGGCTGGTCAAGCAGCGCGGCCGCCAGCGGTTTCGCCACCTGGGCGGTCCGCAGCGCCTCGCTCAGGTCGGCGATGGCGGTCGGCACGGTGACCGCGAGCACCGCGTCGACGCCCGTCGTCGGCGGCGACCTCTTCCAGGCCGGCCTGAACGCGTCCACGCCCGACGGCGGCGGTGGTGTCCACCGGGCCCGCGACCGCCGCACCCGGCGGCAGCAGGCCGGCCAGCCTGCGCTGGACGGGCCCGGACAGGGTCGCGACCTGCAGGCCGTGTCGCCGCAGGCGTCGGCGGCGAGCACCCCGGCCCCGCCGGCGTTGGACACGACCGCGACCCGGTTGCCCGCCGGCAGCGG
Organism: uncultured Actinomycetes bacterium; assembly: GCA_963795575.1. Classification (GTDB taxonomy): domain Bacteria; phylum Actinomycetota; class Actinomycetes; order Streptosporangiales; family Streptosporangiaceae; genus PALSA-505. Next base: position 144,786 of record CAWCII010000004.1, read on the forward strand.
CTGGCTGGCCAGCAGGGCGGCGGCCTCGACCAGCTCGCCGAGGCTGCGGCGTGGCGATGATGCCGGCCTGGGCGAACAGCGCCTCCTGGGTGACCAGCGGCGTGGTCGCGGCCGCGGTGTGCGAGGCGGCGGCCCGCTGGCCCGCGGCGGAGCGGCCGCCGATCACGGTCAGCACCGGCATCCGCTGGCCGACCCGGCGGGCGGTGCGGGCGAACTTGCGCGGGCTGCCGAACGACTCCACGTACAGCACCGCGAGCCTGGTCTGCCCGTCCTGCTCCCACCAGGTCAGCATGTCGTTGCTGGACACGTCGTACTTGTCGCCGACCGAGGCGAACGAGGACACGCCGATGCCGAGCCGGGACAGGTGCTCGAGCAGCGACACGCCCACCCCGCCGGACTGGACCACCACGCCCGCCGCGCCGGGCCGCGGGCGGTCCGGCGCCGAAGGTGGCGTCCAGGCCGAGGCCGGGCACGGCGACGCCGAAGCAGTTCGGGCCGGCCAGCCGCATGCCGTGCCTGCGGCAGATCGCCAGCAGGTCCGCGCCCTCCGGGCCCAGGCCGGAGGTGATCACCACGAGCGACCGGACGCCGCGGCGGCCGCACTCGGCGGCCACCTCGGGGACGGCCGGCGCGGGCACCGCGATCACCGCCAGGTCCACGTGCTCGGGCAGGCCGGCGGCCGACGGCAGGCAGCGCAGGCCCTCCATGGACCGGCCATGCGGGTTGACCGGGTAGACGGGGCCGGCGAAGCCGCCGGTGACGATGTTGTGCAGGATTTCCCGGCCCGGCGATCCCCGGCGCCGGCTCGCGCCGATCACCGCGACCGAGTCCGGCGCCAGCAGGTGGCCGCAGGCTGGCCACGTCCGCGCGGCTTTCCCGGGCCGCCACCGAGTCCAGGTAACTCGTCGAGGCGGCGGTCGGCCTCGTCGTAGGGCAGCGGGAAGGTCAGCACCACGTCGCCGTCGGCGACCTGGCGCCGCACCGGCAGGCCGGCGTCGGCGAACACCGCAGCATGGCCGTGTTCTCGGCCAGCGTCTCGGCCGTGAACGCCTTGACCCTGCGCTGCCGGGCGATCGAGACCAGGTGCTCGAGCAGCAGGGTGGCGATGCCGCGGTGGTGCAGGTGATCGGGCACGGCGAACGCGATCTCGGCGGTGCCCGGCTTGCCGGCGGGCTCGTAGCTCGCCACCCCGGCTAGCTCGCCGCCGAGCCAGGCGAGCAGGGCCGCGTGGTCGGGCCCGGCTCGCGGCAGACCCGCCGCGCCTCGCGCTCGGCGTTGAGCGGGCTCAGGCTGAAGAAGCGCAGGTAGGTGTTCTCCGGCGACAGCGCGGCGTGCATCTGACGCACCGCGTCCTCGTCCTGCGGCGCGGCCGGGCGGATCTCGACGGTGCTGCCGTCGATGAGCAGCGCGTACGTCGCCGCGCTCATGCCGTCTCTCCTGGCTGGGCGCGGTGCCTGCCGGATGGCCGGCCGGGATGATGCGGGCGTACTGGTCGGGGAACACCATCGCGATGTGGCCGTCGCTCAGCCACTTCACGATGTAGGGCGGCTGGCCGTCGGGCCGGGGCACGTCGACGACCAGGCCGATCCGGTGGCGGCCGTGCCCGGCCAGCAGCCGGTCGCCTGCCTGGGCGCGCATCACGACTCGCTGGCTGTGGCCGTGGCGGGGGGCACGCGTGCGGCGCGCTGGCCGGATCGGGGCCAGCCGGCCTGCGCAGATGTCCACTGGGCAGGCGGCGCGGCCGAGGCAGTAAGGCACCACGTTCCCGCCGAGGAGATGGCCGTGCTCCCAGCGGGAGCCGGCCGCCGATGACGAGCAGCTCGGCGTTGGCGCTCCGCTTCACCAGGATTCCCGCGGGGTCACCGCATTCCACCGTGTACCGGAGCGGAACGTCGCAGCCGCGCGGGAACTCGCAGCGGACGGCCATCTCAAGCTTGGAAAACCCGGTTATCTGGGCACCTGGACTCGCACCTGGCGAGACGACGTAAACGAGTTCGACGCAGGCGCCGCGGCGTCGAGCCGCGTGCACGGCGTGACGCAACGCCGCCAGCGAATTCGGCGAGCCGTCCACGCCCGCCACCACCAGGCCCCGGGAGGCCGCCCTCAGCTGGTTGTCTGTCATCTGTGTCATCTCCCGGTGTCGCTCCGGTCGTCACCAGGCTCGCCGATGCCGGCGGCCGTGTCAGGAGCACAGCGGCCCGGATGCACGGGACTTTCGGCCTGAGAAGCCGGTCACGCCGGCCGGGAGGATGCCGGGATGACCTGCACGCTGCACGTGGCCTGGGACGACCAGCTGTCCAAATACGACTTCGGCCCCGGCCACCCGATGGCCCGCTGCGGCTCCAGCTGACCATGGAGCTCGCGGAAGCCTTCGGCCTGGCTCACCGGGGCGGGGTCCGCGTCGAGGTGCCGGCCGCAGCCGGTCGCGGTGGACTTCGAGACCGTCCGCGGCACCCAGTTCCTGCAGCCCTTGTTCGAGTTTTCCGGCGCCCGCACCGCAGAGCGCCCCCATGTACGGACGGGAGGGCACGCTATCCGGCCGTGTGGCTGGCCGGCCAGGTGTGGACGGGCCGCCGGCTGGCCGCGCAGCGCAGATAACGCTCGAGCATGACGGCGAGGGCGCGGGAGCGATCGCGGCCCTGCTCGGCGGCGGCGAGCGCGGCGCGCTGCCATTGTGCGCCGGTCTGGCCCGAAGCCGCTCGCGCGCGGATCACGTCGAGCAGCCGCGGCCTCGCCGGCGGCCACGCCCGCCTGCCGCAGGCCCTGCCCGGCCAGCGGGACCAGCTCGGGCACGAGTTCGGCCGCGGGCAGCGTCCGGGTTTGATCCCGGTGCCCGGATGGCCAGCTCAGCCGGGCCGAGAGGCCATGCTGAGCGGCCCGGTAGAGGTTGTGGTCCACGCGCTCGAACGGCAGTGCGTACGTCCACTCCTGGTCCTGCCCGGCCAGCCACAGGGACAGCCCGATCAGGAAGGCGGCGTTGGCCATCATGTCGATCACGGTGGGGCCGGCGGGCAGGGCCCGCATCTCGATCCGCAGATGCCCGCCCGCCGCGGGATCGTAGATGGCCCGGTTCCAGGGCCAGACGGTGCCCTGATGCAGCCGGAGCTCGTGCAGCGGCGGCGGATGCCAGCCAGGACCGCCGACTGGCGAGTCGAGGCCGCCAGCGGGCGGGTCCGGGCCGCCGAGCACCGGCAGCAGCGGCTGGTGCAGCCGGACGCTCTCGGTGAACAACTCCAGCGGCCCGCCGCGCAGCCAGCCCGTGCCAGCGCCGTCCGGGCTGTCCGGTGCGGGCCGCCGGCCCGGCGCCCGTCGACCGACTGCTTGAACAGGGCGATCCGTGTTTCTTCCCAGAGCCGGTGGCCGAGGAGTGTCGGCGAGTTGCCGGACACGGCCAGCACCGGCGCCGTGGCGAGCTGGACCGCGTTGTAGGTGCGGGTGAAGTCGGCGGGCACCACCCGCAGGTGAATCTGGAAGGAGCTGTTCGCCGCCTCCAGCCCGATATCGGCGCTGGCCAGCTCGAGCGGGTCCTGGCCCGAGATCCGGATCCGGAACGGATCCCGGCGGAGCCGCCGCAGGCCGCTGCTCAGCGCGCGGTAGCGGGCCGCGTCGGTCAGCATGCCGGGACCGAGATCGGCCAGGCCGAGCGTGGGCAGGATGCCGACGAGCGCGGGCCGGCCCGAGTAGTCGCTGGCCGCCCCGGACACGCGGTTGAGCAGCAGGTCCAGCTCGTCTTCGAGTACGGAGAACGGCCGGCCAGCCAGCAGGACCGGCGAGGCGTTGAGTTCCAGGTTGAACCGGTTCAGCTCGAGCGTGATCCGCCCGTCGGCCGCCGCAGCCCGGATGACCTGGTTACGCGGCAGCGGCCGGGCCGAGCCGTCGATCAGGAACAGCTCGGCCTCGGCACCCACCGTGACCGGGCCCATCCCGAAGCAAGGCCGTTCCAGCAGCCGGGCGAGCACGGACAGGCATTCCTCGAGCCGGTCCCGGAAGCGCGAGTAGTCGGAGTCGCAGAACTCTTCTTTCTCTACGCCTGTTCCCATGACCGGACCTCATCGCCGGGGGCGGCGGACGCCAGGATCCGCGGCCGGTCAGCACCGCGGGCAGGATGCGGACGTAGCGGTGCCTGACGCACGGTGCCCACGGATGCAGCGGAAGCTCGCGCAGCCGAGCCAGCTCGGCCGGGCCGGTGACCTCGGTGACTTCCCCCCGGATCACCACGCTCCAGCCGGTGCGGGTCGCCGCATCCGACCCATCGATCTCGAACGCGACCCTGCGGCCACCGCTCGCGGCATCCAGCTTCGTTCCCTCGCCGGTACGGAAAACCACCGTGTGACGGTCGAGGACGAAGTTGACCGGCAGCACGATCGGCCCCCAGAGGTCGACCAGGGCTATCCGGCCCAGATGCTCGCGGGCCAGCAGCTCGAAGCACTCGCACCTGGTCGCTCCTGCCAGCGGACCTGACGGGCCGGGCCGTCACCCACGGCTGGCGCTCTGCGGTTCGGCGGCGCCGCCGAACAGGACATCGGCGGGCGGCCGACGGACGCTGACCGCGGTCTGGATGACCGTACCGAGCCGGAGCACCAACTGCGGGTACGCGCCGTCGCTCAACCGTGACCGGACGAGCTCACGCAGCCAGGCAAGCTCCAGCGGCTGGCTGTGCAGAGCCGCCGCGACCCCGCAAGTCGCGCAGGTGAGCAGCGCTCGCTGCAGGGCCTGCCCGGCCCGCACCCAGTCCGCCGGACCGTCCGCCAGGGTCGTCAGCAGGCAGGCGACCCCGGCCGACCGCGGCGCGGGTACCCCGCTGAACCCGGCTGTCCCCCATCCGTGGCCGTGGGCGAAGTCGCGGCCGGGGTAGTCCGGCCAGGTGCGCTCGGGGCGGGCCGGGTAGGAGGTGGGCGGCACCCCGTCGCGCCGCCCGCTTCCGGGCGGGGACACCCAGACGGCCAGTTCCCGGACGTACTCGCGGTCGAGCCGCTGCGCTCGCTCGGCCGTATCGACGACCGCGGCCAGTTCCGCCCGCCTGCCGTCGGCGACGACGCGGAGCATCGCGCCGTCTCGCTCCGCGCCGCCGCGCAGGACGGCCAGCAATCCCGGCGGAAGGGGCAGCGGGTCGAACCCGCCCCGGTGCGTCCGCCGCTGCGGCACCTGGCAGAACAGCCGCAGTTCCCATTCGGCCGGGGCCGCCCGTCGCCGCCAGCTCAGCTCGGCGACCAGCAGCGGCTGTCGCGGATCGGGGAACAGCCGGAACTCTGGGACGCAGCCGAAGGCCCTCAATGCGAGCCTGGCCGTGAACAGCGCGGCACCGCAGCTGATCATCATCTCCCGGCCGGCCGGATCGGCAGCAGTCAGCCGCCTGCTGCTGTCGGCTCGCAGGCTGATCTGCTGCCCGCAGGCGCTGAACCACCACGGCTGAGTGTTGTGTGCCGAGGAAGCCCACACCGCCGAGGCCACACCTGGCTCGCGATCTCCTCGGCGGTGCGGGCGGGCCCGGCCGGCCGACCTTCTGTCAGGGGCAGAGCGTCCATGCTTCCTCCCCGATCGCAGCTGACGTTACTGATGACGCCAGCCAATCCCCGGGCGGGGGCGCCGCGCAGGGACGAAGGCCGCGGCAGCCGGGACCTTCGCCGGCCATCGGCGTGAGCAGGTGAACATGAGCCACACGACGAGGGCTGCGGCAGCCGGCTGATCGCGGTTACGGCGTGGTCGCCGGAGGGTGCGCCAGGGCGGCCGCCATGCCGGGTGCGGGCCCCAGCGGGCCGGTCCGCGCCTGGCCTGCGATTCCCTCGCTGTAGACATCGTCCGAAGCACGCAAGAACCAGCCGCCCAGTCCCGCCAGTCTGCCGCGGGCCTCCTCGAACCCGACCTCGATCGGCACCTCGTCGCGGACGAACACCTCATCAGCCAACTGGCCAGATGCTGGTCACGGTAAAGACGAAAGACCTCAGCGCCGGGACGTAAGTCCGTCGATGCCTGACGAACACGCTCGATGCGCGTCGTCGGGCAGCGGCGCGCCGAATCCGCCGGGCTGCGAGCTGCTATGCATGTCCCGTCTCACGCGACCTGGCGCATGTCTCGCTCTACCCGGGGGCCAATGTGACTGGTTAGCGCCCGCTAGATGGACTGGCGGTAGCCGAAGAACTCGTGGTCGGGGTTGTAGCCGCCATGACCGCCGCCGACCTCGGAGTAGTGGGCGACGAACTCGATCCCGGCAAGCCATTTGACCTGCTTGAAGCCGAGCTGGACCTCGTTGCGCAGCCGCAGCGGCGCGCCGTGCCCGTAGGACAGCGGGGCGCCGTTCATGTCGTAGGCCAGCATGGTCAGGTGGTAGCGCATCTGCTCGATCGGGTGGGCGTCGTAGTACAGGCCGCCGTCGGGGCCGTCGCCGAGGGAGTAGAAGACCACCCAGCGGGCCTCAGGCCTGGGCTTGACCAGGTCCATGATCGTGGCCATGGACACGCCGCCCCATTTGGCCACGCCGGACCAGCCCTGGATGCAATAGTGCTGGGTGATCTGCTCGTGGCGGGGCAGCGCGCGCAGCTCGTCCAGGGTCAGCTCGACCGGGTTGGCGACCAGCCCGTGGACCTTCAGCCGCCAGCCGGCGAACCCCTCGTCGAAGAGCCGCCGGTAGTCCTCGGTGGTGGGGAAGGCCCCGTTGTGCCAGAAGTAGGGGGAGATGTCTTTCTCGCTGTACTCGCCCGGGGTGGCATCGACGTGCTCGAACAGCCGCTGCACCGGCCCGATCAGCGCGATAGCCGATCCGCTGCACGGTCCGGGGGTGGCGCAGGGTGACCGGGGTGGCGGCCACCCACGCGATGACCAGGATGGCGGTGGTGGCGGCAGAAGATGCCGAAGCCGATCCAGCTGGAGTCGTTGCGCCCGGCGTAGATGTGGTTCAGGTTGCGCAGCAGCCCGGTGGTGAACACCAGGGTGACGTGGATGACGATGAAGAACAGAAACCAGACCAGCACCAGGAAGTGCAGCGACCGGGCGACCTGGATGGACAGCACCCGGCTGACCGCCTTGATCCGGGTCGACAAGGCGGGGGACATCCCCAGCCCGGTGATCAGCGCCAGCGGCGCGGCCACGAACACGGTCACGAAGTAGGCGAGCAGCTGCAGGCTGTTGTAGGCGGTCCAGCCGCTCTCGGCCGGCCAGTGCAGCGACAGGTACTGGATCAGCACCGTGACCGCGCTGGGGAACACCTTCCACGTGGTGGGCACGATCCGCTGCCACTGCCCGGTGGAGAACAGCAGGACGTAGAACACCGCGCCGTTGGCCAGCCACAGCACGTCGGTGCCCAGGTGCCACCAGCGGGCCAGCCCGATCGAATGCCGCAGCCCGGGCAGGCCCACCTGGCCGGGCAGGCTGACCGAGTCCTGCTTGGCCGTCCACAGCGGGTCAGCCGGGACCGGCTTCTGGAACCGGAACCAGTCCCGCCCCGGGGTGCAGTGCCGGGTCCAGTACAGGCGAGCGTGATCGGCCAGGATCTGCAGGCCGGCCCGGATGATGAAGATCATGAACAGGGCGTTGAGAAAGTGCTGCGCATCCACCCACCATGGCAGCCCCGGATGCGTGCCCGGCGAGACCAGCGTCCCGGGGTAGCGGGCCATGAACCGCTGCACGGCGGGCATGTTCCGCAGCCCCTGAGCCACGGCGACCGCCGCGATCAGCACCACCCAGCCGATCGGCAGCAGCCACAGCAGGTTGAACCACCTGCTCGCGGCCCACCCGCACCCGCGGCGCGATGCCCTGGGCCGCGGGAAGAGACCCAGCCCAGCTCTCCGGGTCAACGACATCCTCGCCCCGCGACAGCCGCTGCCGGTAATCGGCCACCGCGGCCGGGGTCGTGCCGACAGCGGCCGATGACCGCTGGCCTGCGGGCCCTGCTCGCTCCTGAGTCATGGTTCCGAAACGGCGCCGGGGTAGCTGGAGGTTCTCGCTACCGTAACTCTCCTGTCGCTGCCACAGGACGTTACCCGGCCACGGCCCGGGTAACCACCCGAAGGCGTGTTAGGCGACCGACCGGTCCAGATCGTCTACCGCCAAAGTGATGAAGCTGATCCTCGCTCGCATGCCATCTCCTGCCAAGGCCGGCCGACGCGTGACGACGACGCCCTGTGACCCTCGGCGGCCGCCAGGACCAATGGCCCGGGGGAAGAGGACAAAGGCCGCCTGGCCCGGCCCGGCTGCCGAGCGGATGCTGACCAGGGTAGCTGCAGGACGCCGGAGCTGGCCGTCACCGGGTGGATGGCGAGCGGCCGAGAGGGAGAAGCGTGATGACTATGCGGGTGGGAATCAATGGCTTCGGGCGGATCGGCCGGGCGTTCGTGCGGCGGGCCCTGGAACGCGACGACCTGCAGGTCGTCGCGGTTAACGACGTGACGGACGCCCGGACCCTCGCGCACCTGCTGGAATTCGACTCCACGTACGGCTGCCTCGGTCATGCCGTGCAGCCGATGGTCAAAGTGCTGGACGACGCGTTCGGCCTGACCAGGGGGTTCTATGACCACGATCCACGCCTACACCGGCGACCAGATGCTGCTCGACGGGCCGCAAAGGATTCGCGCCGGGCCCGCAGCGCGGCCGCCAGCATCGTGCCGACCAGCACCGGCGCCGCGCGGACGGCCGGCGTGGTCATCCCCGGGCTGGACGGGGAGCTGGACGGGATCGCGGTGCGGGTGCCGGTGGAGGACGGCTCGCTGACCGACCTGGCCGCGGTGCTGTCCCGCGAGGTGACCGTCGATGAGGTCAACAGCGCTTTCGCGGAAGCGGCCGGAGGACGGCTGGCCGAATACTCCGCTACGGCACCGACCACCGGTGGTGAGCCATGCCCACGGTCCGGTAGCGATCATCCCGTGCGACCGACCGGGAAGGCCTGGCCATGAAGACGATCAATGACCTCGAAGTCTCCGGCAGGCGGGTACTCGTGCGCGCCGACCTGAACGTGCCGCTGGACGGCGGCCGGATCACCGACGACGGCAAGATCGGGCGTGCCTGCCGACGCTGAACGCACTGCTCGGCCGCGGCGCCGCGGTCGTGGTCTGCTCGCACCTGGGCCGCCCGGGCGGGCGGCCCGGCTCCGGCGTGTACGAGGTACCCCGCTACGCCGAGGGCACCAGGGCGGCGGCACCGCCGCTTCGCCGGATCCCTGGCTAACCGGCAGGCCGGCGAGCGGATGTTCCTGGCCGAGAAGACCGGGAAGAACTACGTATCACGCTGTTCGCCAAGGCGGCATGAAGCGGTGGACCCAGGCCGCGGCCTACGCCGCCCGGGTCTCCGAAGATCAAGATCATTCAGAACGCAGTTGGCGGGAGACCTGACCCGCGGCGGCCAGCGGGACGTTCGTCCCTGGCAGCGGGCTGCCGTGACCAGGAGACTTCGCCCATGACACCGGATATCCCCGTGCTGGAGGAGTTGCCGAGGGCGGAATGCCTGCGGCTGATCACCACCGTGCCGGTCGGCCGGATGGTGTACACGCGCCAGGCCATGCCTGCGGTGGAGCCGGTGAACTTCGCGGTCGATGAGGACACGATCGTGATCCGGACCGACCGCAGCGGCAAGCTCGCGGCGGCGACCCGCCGCCGCGCGGTGGTGGCGTTTCAGGCCGACGACCTGGACCCGGTCACCCGCTCCGGCTGGAGCGTCACCGTGGTGGGGCGCTGCGAAGAGGTGAACGACCCCGCGGAGGTCGCCCGACTGGGCAAGCTCGGCCTGCGGTCATGGGCCCCCGGTGTCCGGGATCATTTCATCCGGATCATGCCGGGGATGGTAACCGGCCGGAGGCTACGCCCGGCTGAGAGCTGAGCGGACCGGGCTCCGGCAGCGGCACTCGCCATTCCAGCACCGTCCCGGTTCCCGCTGCCTCATCGGCGGGGCCGGTGCGCAGCGTGCCGCCGAGCCGCTCGGCGCGGTCGGCCAGGTTGGTCAGGCCGCTGCGGCGGGCGCCGGGCGGGATCCCGGTGCCGTCGTCGGCGACCCGCAGGGTGAGGTCGCTGCCCACCTCGACGCTCACATCCACCCGGCTGGCCTGGGCGTGCCGCGCCGCGTTCGACAGCGCCTCCCGCAGCGCGGTGAGCACGTGCTCGGCCGGGCTCTCCCGGTGACGTGCTCGTCGAGGCCGCGCCCAGCCGCACGGACGGGGCGAAGCCGAGCATCGGGCCCATCTCGTCGGCGGTGGCCACGATCCGGGCGCGCAGGCTCTCCGGCTCCTCCACCTGGGACTGCAGCGCGTAGATGGTGGCCCGGATGTCCCTGATCGTGTCGTCCAGGGCGTCAACCGCGCTCTGGATCCGCCCGGGGGCTTCTGGCCGGGCGAGGATGGGCATGGTCCCCTGCAGCGACATCCCGGTCGCATACAGCCGCTGGATGACCTGATCATGCAGGTCGCGGGCGATCCGGTCCCGGTCCGCGAACAGCGACAGGCGCTCGGTGTCGCGGCGCCGCTCGGCGAGCTCGAGCGCCACCCCGGCCTGGGCGGCGAACGAGGCCACCACATCGGCGGCTGCCTGCGGGAACGGCAGCGCCCCGTGCCGCCGGCCGATGGTGAGCACGCCCCGCACGTTGCCGGGCGCGCCCAGCGGGAACACCACCGCCGGGCCGAGGTGGCCCATCGCGCCGCGGGCCGCCTCTGCGGTCCGGTCATCGGCCGCGAAGTCGGCGACCGCCTGCGGCTCACCGGTATCCATGACCCGCCCGGACAGTGACCGTCCCGCGGGCAGGACCAAGCCGAGCGCCGCCTCGGCTCCCTCGCCCTGGGCGTGCTCGATCACCAGTCGTTTCTTGTCTTGTTCGGGCAGGGCAAGCACGGCAAGGTCGGCGCTGGACAGCTCCAGCGCCTGCGTGGTGACGGCGGCGAGGACCTGGCCAGGGTCCGCGCCGGACAGCAGCCGGATGGTGAGCTCGCCGCTGGCCCGCAGCCAGCGCTGCTGCCGTTGCGAATCCTCATACAGCCGGGCGTTCTCGACCGCCACCCCGGCGGCCTCCCCCAGCGCGGACACCACCGCCTCGTCGTCCGCGGTGAACTCCCCTCCGCCGGCCTTCTCGGTCAGGTACAGGTTCCCGAACACCGCACCGCGGACCCGGACCGGCACGCCGAGGAAGCTGCGCATCGGCGGGTGCCCCGCGGGGAAGCGGCCGACCCCGGGTGCTGCTTGATATCGGCCAGCCGCAGCGGCCCCGGATCGCGGACCAGCAGCCCGAGGAGGCCCTCCCCGCGCGGCCAGTGATCAATCTTGCCGATCTCGGCCTCGTTCAGCCCGACCGGCACGAACTCGGCCAGCGTCTTACCCTCGCCGATCACCCCCAGCGCCCCGTACCTGGCGTCCGCCAGGCTCACCGCGGCCCCGACGATCCGGCGCAGCATGCTCTCCAGGTTCAGATCCGAGCCGACGGCGACGACCGCCTCCAGCAGGCCGTTCATCCGGTCCCTGGTCGCCAGCACCGCCTGCAGCCGCGCCTGCAGCTCGCCAAGCAGTTCATCGAGGCGCAGCTGCGGCAGCAAGCCCGGAGTTGTGCTGGCGCCGTGTTCCATCGGCTCATCCTTCCCGCACCGTCCGGGCCCCGCGCCTCCACGGTAATCCGCAGGCATGAGCGGCTGCCAGGGCAGGCAGCCAGCCGAGGAAGAATGCCCGGCCGGCCGACATCCGGGCTCCTGGGCTGAAGGTCCCGCGCGCTGAGGCAGATCGGCCCTTGGGCGTCCGCGTGACGGCACGGGACGCTAGGGCGGGAAGATGACGGCCCGGCCGACCATGGCCGCCGCCGACGCCGCTACGTTCTGCGATCCGGCGAGTTCGGCCACCCCGCCGGGCAGGCCTGGTTCTTGGTCCCGGTGCCCAGGGAACTTAGTCCCTGCCACGGAGGCGGTGACCGGGCGAGGCTGGGCGGGCGGACGTGCGGAAATCGCTTATCCATCGCAACCGCGTCATGCCGGCGGCATGCCGACCAGGATCATGCCAGGAGCGGAGTCGCTGGCTGCCCGCCTGACCCGCTGGAGCCGCTGCCGCGGCTGCTGCGGGATTCTGCGCAGTTCACCGGGTGGCCTGTCCGGCCAGGAGGCGGCCCGGCGGCTGGAAGCGTACGGCCCGAACGAGCTTTCCCGGCGGGGCGGGCGGCGCTGGCCGCGGAACTGGCCCAGCAGTTCACTCACCCGCTGGCGCTGCTGCTGGCGGTGGCGGCGGTGCTGGCCTGGGCCAGCGGCACGCCGCGGCTGGGGGCCGCGATCGTCGTCGTGATCGTGCTGAACGCGGCGTTCGCATTCGTGCAGGAGATGCAGGCCGAGCGGGCGGTGGAAGCGCTGGCGGCATTCCTGCCCACGCATGCCCGGGTGATCCGGGACGGCCAGCGGCAGGAGACCGAGGCCCGCCAGCTGGTGCCAGGCGATGTCCTGGTGGTCGAGGAGGGAGACCGGGTCTGCGGATGCGCGGCTGATGACCGGGACGGTCGAGGTGGACCTGTCCACGCTGACGGCGAGTCGGCCCTGGTCGCCCGGTCCGCCGACGGGCCGACGCCCGGGTGCCGCTGCGGCAGGCCGAAGATGTCGTGTTCAGCGGCACGACCTGCACCGGCGGCGAGGCCAGCGTTTCCTTCGCCGCCGCGACGACATGCTGCGTGGCGGCGCCCGGCCGGCCGTGCCGCGCCGCGTCCACGGCCAGCAGAATGGTCCGCCTCATGGTCCCTCGTTGATGGGTCCGCCCCTCGCCGGGATGTGCTCCGGAACGAGGAGCGGACGGCTCCGCCTGACGGTCAGACGGCGTTCGACTGGACGCGGGTGGCCAGCTTGGGGAACACCTCGGCTTCGGGGGCGGCGCGCCGCAGGTGCCAGATGCCCAGCACGGACAGGATCAGCAGCAGGCCCGCGCCGATGAAAACAGCGATCGCGGCGATCATCATGATCTGCCCCATCTTCCAGAATCCGTAGGCGTTCAGCAGGAGGCCAGGCACAGGGCGGCAGGGTCGCGGGTCCCTGATCTTCAGGGACTTCGGTCCGAACGGCCAGGCGACAAGGTCCCGCGCATGGCGACGCCCGCCGGGAGGACGAGGGATGACGGGCCACGGGACCTCCGGGAACCTCCGGCGGGACCATGGTCCCTGATACGGCCACGCCGGCGGCCTATACCGTGGAACGGTGCTGGCTGCGCCACATGATTCGGGCCCGGCTGACCCGGCGCCCGGAAGGGCTGGCAGATGAACGAGACAGCGGGAGATCGCCGCACGATCCGGGTATTCCTGCTCGACGATCACGAGATCGTCCGGCGCGGGGTCAGGGAACTGCTGGAGGCTGAGCCAGACCTCGAGGTCGTGGGGGAAGCCGGGACCGCCGGGTCAGCGCTGGCCCGCATCCCGGCGCTGCGGCCGGACGTGGCCGTGCTGGACGTGCGGCTGCCGGACGGTGACGGGGTCAGCGTCTGCCGGGACATCCGGTCGTCGATGCCTCAGGTCGCGTGCCTGATGCTGACGTCGTTCGGCGACGACGAGGCGCTCTTCGATGCGATCATGGCCGGAGCGGCCGGGTACGTGCTCAAGCAGATCCGCGGCACCGACCTGGTGGGCGCGGTGCGCACCGTCGCCTCCGGCGAGTCGATGCTGGACCCGGAGGCGGCCAGCCGGGTCATGCGGCGGATGCGCGACCAGGCCCAGCGGGCCGACCCGCTGTCCGAGCTGACCGGCCAGGAGCGGCGGATCCTCGAGCTGATCGGGGAGGGCCTGACCAACCGGCAGATCGGCGAGCGGATGTACCTGGCCGAGAAGACGGTGAAGAATTACGTCTCGGCGCTGTTCGCCAAGCTGGGGATGGAACGCAGGACGCAGGCCGCCGCTTACGCCGCCCGGATCTTCACCGAGGACTCCGGTCCCAGAGACGGGCCCGATCACTGATCCGCGGGGTCGGCGGACGGCGTCGGTGGATGATCCGGCTGGACAGATGGGCAAGCCATGGAACCGGTACTGGAGCGGCTTGACGAGGAGGAGTGCCTGCGGCTGATCTCGCCAGGCGGCGTTGGCAGGCTCGCCTGCACCGGCCGGTACGGGCTGACCGTCTTCCCGGTCAACTATGCGGTGCTCGGCGGATCCGTCGTGTTCCGCACCGCCGAGTACAGTCCCACCGACGAGGATCTGCGCACCGGCATACCGACCGCCGAGCACGGCGTTGCGTTCGAGGTTGATTCCGTGGACGAGGCCGCCCGCGAGGGGTGGAGCGTGCTCATCCACGGCCCCGCCCATCACATGGACCTCCTGACCGAGCACGACCTGGCCATGAAGACCGGGGTCGAACCGTGGGCGGGCGGGGAACGCGAGCACGCCATCCGCATCACCCCGACCCGGATCAGCGGCCGGCGGAATCCGCCGGCCGGGGTGACTGGCTCATGATCTTCGCTGGGACCGTCGCCAGTGACGTGGGCATCAGGCCGTTCGGTTACCTCACGTCGATGGTGGTGACGATCGGGCTGTGGCTGACGATGGCACCGGCCATCGGCGCGATCGCCCGGACACGCAAGAAGGACTGAAGCTAGCGGAGGCCGAAGACCAGCCTGGCCTTGACCTGCCCGGCCTCGACTTCGCGGATCGCGGAGTTGACATCCTCGAGCTGGCGCCGCTCGTAGACGACCTCCGTCTTTCCCGGTGTGCGATGTCTCGTCACTGTCACGGGCGAGCGCGCGGCGGGGATATGACTTCGGCTACCGGGCGCCGGGGGGCTCCTGGCGGCAGCGGCAGGCCGCAGCCGATTCGCAGGATCATCTGCGGCTGCCCCGCCGCGGACCGCGGATCGCGGACCAGCCACGCATCGGCGGTTTCCAGCGGCTGGGTCAGCGGGCATACCGAGACGCCGCGGCAGGTGGCGGTCAGCCAGACCCGCTGCAACGCCTGCCCGGCGGGCAGCCAGGCCGGCGGCCCGCCGGACCCGGCCGACAGGACGATCAGCTGCGGGTGCTCCTCGAACCAGGCGTAGCGGGCCGGGCCGTGGCGCCGTCCGGGGGCGAAGTCGCGGACCGGCTCGCCGCCTTCCGGGGACCTGGGTCCTAGCGCGCTGCCGGGGATGCCGTCACGATCACGCTGGCCCCCGGCCCAGCGGGCCAGCTCGGCGCGGTAGGCCGGGTCGGCGAGCAGAATCCCGCTCGGCGTCGGCCGCCAGGCGCAGCACCCGCCCGGCCTCGCCGCGGTCCAGGAAAGCCAGCGTCGCCCCTTCCAGGCAGGCCGCCTCGGCCAGCTCCGCCCGGATACCCGGTGGCACGGGCCGGTTGCTGAACGGCTCCCGGTTGGTCTGCCGGCGCCAGATGGCCGCGTGCAGCTCACCCTCCCACCACGTCGGCTGATGCCCCCCGGCTAGCCGTATCGCGGCCAGCAGCAGCGGCTGACCCGGATCGGGCAGCAGCCGGATATCCGGCCGCAGGCCCGCCACCGCGGCCGCCACCCGCAAGTTGAGCAGCGCGGCGCCGCAGGCGATGTGCGCGGCACGGCCGTCCGGATCTCCTACCGGCAGCATCCTCGCCGGGTCGGCGTGCAACTCGATCGTGCCGCCCGCGCCCTCGACCCGGAACCGCCACGGCTGGGTGTTATGCATCGACGGCGCGGCCACTGCCGCGAGCACCAGCCCGTCGACCAGCCGCCGGAATGGCGCCGCCGGCTCGCCCGACCGCCGGCCAGGGAGCTCATCGTCGGCCATCATGCCCCGAGCGTCCATGTCATGGCCTCTGCTCCGGACCTGCAGCCGAGTCGGCGGTAGCAGCCGCATCGGCCGGGCGGCCGGTGCCGGCCGGTGCCCGCGTCCGCCCCCAGGAGCGCCAGATGAGCCGGTGCAGCGGGATCCAGCGGGGGATGTCGCGCAGCCCGGGGATGAACGGGATGAGCAGCAGCAGCAGGGTGGCGATCCCGGTCAGGTAGACCGCCCAGATGTCCACGCTGGCCGAGTTGCTGAACGGGGGCACGTGGTACCACAGCTGGTAGAGCCACAGCCAGGGCTGGCCCGGATAGCTGCCGGTCTCGTTCATCACCCCCCACTGGTCGCCGGTCAGGTGCATGGCCTGCGCCAGGTTGGCGTAGTAGCCGCCGTCGGCGATGAACAGCAGCGGCTTGGTGAAGTCGGTGCCGTAGAACGGCCGCCGGGCGAGCAGGTCGGCGTCCAGCGCGCCGCTGCGTGCCATGGTCAGCTCGGTGGCCATCAGGACCGGGACCGGCCCGGCGGCCGTCGTGGGGACCACCGGGATGCCGTGGGCGAACCTGACCTTCGTCACGGCGCTGCCGTAGGCGGTGGCCCACTTGGCCCGCTGCGCCGGCGGGGCGCTGTGGTAGGCGGACATGGCGGCGGCCAGCGCCGGGTCGGTGCCGGCCAGCTTGGACAGCGGCGCGAGCACGAATACCTGGGCGGCGTTGACCGGCTGGGTCACGCCGGCCAGTTTCTGCCAGTTGACCGGGCCCACCTGCTGTACCGCGGCCGTGCCGTGGTTGTAGGGCGGCCCGTAGGAGGCCGCCAGCGCCGTCCCGTCCAGTTCGGCGGCCGCGGTGCCGAGGAAGTCCGCGGGGGCGATCTTGGCCCAGCTCTGCACGGTGACCGGCGGCACGTCGGGCGAGGACAGCAGGCCGGCCATCAGCACCACCAGCCCGGTCGTGATCGCCAGCGCGATGGTGCCTTCCTTGAGGATGTCGTAGCGGCGGGTCGGCCCGCGCCACGGGGCGGCGTCGGCTGCCGCGGCGGCCTTGCGGGCGGACCGGTCGCGCCAGCGGATCCGCCTGGCCGGCAGCGGGTGGCTGACGCCGCGCATCCGGACCAACAGCACGTGCCCCCCGACCAGCGCGACCAAGATGATCGGGACCAGCACGATGTGCCACAGCAGCATCTGGCCGAGGTTCATCACGTTGAAGAACGCCCCGACGCCGACGGCGTTGAAAGCGTCCTTGCCGTTCGTGGCGATCCACTGGGAGTCGAAGTTCTGCTGGGACAGATACCCGGTGAAGCACTCCACCACTGCGGCTAGGAACGCCACCACCCCGGTGAGCCAGGTCATGGCCCGGCGGCCGCGCCAGGCAGCCATCCAGAACTTCCCCCACAGGTGAATGACGATGAAGGCCATGAACAGCTCGACGCTCCACAGGTGCAGGCTGTTGAAGAAGTGGCCGACCGGGTTGGTGTGCCACCAGTCCACCCCGCCCAGCGCGATGGCCAGCCCGGAGGTGATCGCCAGGCCCAGCGCGGCCAGGCTGGCCACGCCGAACACATAGACCCAGGAGGCGACGTAGGCCGGCTGCCGGTCAGGCAGCAGCTTGTCCGGCGGGAGCAGCCGCAGCGCACGGCGCCGGACCCTGCTTGTCCACATCCTGGCGTCGGCGTCGTCGCCCAGGTCGAGGGCCGGTCGCTGTCCGGCGCACCGCCGGGCTGCACCTCGGCAGGGGCGGGCGCCAGGTGGCGCGCACGGGGAAAGGGCAGCAGCAGGGCAGCTCCGAAGATCACTACCATGACCGCGATGATCGCGAGGTTCGCCACCGAGATGTCGAAGATCGACCAGTGCAGATAGGTGCCCGGCTGATTCAGGTTGACAGGCGCACTGCCGGTCAACGCCAGTACATGCGTAGTCATGTCATGCTCCCTCAACAGCCCGGACGTTGCCGGCGGAAATGGCTCAGACAACCCTGCTTCTGGCCCGGCGGTTACCTGTAGCGCCGTTGGTCATGACGTGGCCAGGACGAAGGTCCCGCGGAAATGGTGTCCGGCCACGCGGTCGCCCGGATGGCGCTGAGGAACCGCACTCGCCCGGGCAGCTTCGGGCAGGGTCACGGCTGCCGTTGATCCGCGGGCCCGGCCCTGACCGTCACATGCGTCCGATCATGGTTACCGAACGGGCAGGCCAGCCTGGTCACACCCGCTCGAAGATCGCGGCGATGCCCTGGCCGCCGCCGATGCACATGGTCACCAGCGCGTGCCGGCTGCTGGTCCGGCTGCAGCTCGTACAGCGCCTTGACGACCAGGACGGCGCCGGTGGCGCCGATCGGGTGGCCGAGCGAGATCCCGGCTGCCGTTCGGGATTCGTCCGGTCCTGCGGCAGGCCGAGCTCGCGGGCGACCGCGAGCGCCTGCGCGGCAAACGCCTCGTTCACCTCGAACAGGTCGATCTCGTTGACCGTGAACGCGGGGGTCTGCACGGCAGGCCGCCGTTGACCGCGGCGACCCGGCTCAGGTGCATGTCGCGCGCCTCGGTGTGGATCACGTTGCCGAACACGGCGTGCCCGACGTCGGCCGGCTGCACGCAGGCCCGGGAGACCGCCTCGCGGACCACGGCCGCGGCGAGGTCGCACGGCGGCCAGCCCGCCGCCGTACTTGCCGATCGCCGTCCGCACCGCGGACAGCACCAGGACGTTCCGCGGGTCGTTGTCCATGATCTTTTTACCTCACATGTCCAGGCCGCCGTTGACCGCCCAGATTTGCCCGGTGATGTAGGCCGAGTCATCGGCGGCGAGGAAGCCGACCACCCGGGCGATCTCCTCGGGCCTGCCCGAGCCTGCCACACCGGGATTCGGCTCCGGATCTTGTCCAGCACCTTGTCCGGGATGGTGGCCAGCATGTCGGTGGCGATGAAGCCGGGCGTGACCGCGTTGACGGTCAGCCCGGCCCCGTCGCCGGCCTGGGCGCTGCGCCCGGTTGAGCTGGAAGATGGCCTCCTTGGCCAGCGACTTGGTCAGCCCGAACAGGCCGGACTTGGGCGCCGCGTAGTTGGCCTGGCCGGTGTTGCCGGTCTCCCCGATGACCGAGGATACGTTGACGATCCGGCCGGTGCCACGCTCGATCATGTGCTCGAGCGCTGCCTGTGCCATGAAGAAGGCGCCGTACATCCCGGCGGCCCGGCCCGGTCTCTGCCTTCAGCGTCGACCGCCGGGCGCGGCGGCCTGCCGGAGCCGCGCGAGCACGGAGGCAGCGACCGCCGGGTGCGAGACCAGGGCCGACTCGATCTCGGCGGTTGACAGCCGGTGACCGGACACGTTGATGACGTCGTCCACCCCCCCGGTGATCCAGAAATACCCGTCTTCGTCACGCCGCGCGCCGTCGCCGGCGAAGTAGATGCGCGGGCCGACCCGGCCGGAGTAGGTCCGCACGCCGGATTCCGGCTTTCGCAGGACGTTGGTCCTCCTGGCCGGTCACCAAGGACCCTGAACCCCCGGGTAGCCGACGGTCAATCCTGCCTGCATACCAGGCAGGTGAGAGACATGACCGCGGAGAAGATTACTGGCGAGCCGACGCCGCTGCTGACCGGGCAGGCCGGCGACCTGATATCGATGGCAGCCCGGGCGCCCTCGGTGCACAACACGCAGCCGTGGCGGTTCAAGGTCAGCCAGCAGGTCATCGAACTGTACGCAGACACCAGCCGCAAGCTCCAGGCGGATCCGCTGGGACGGGAAATGCTGATCAGCTGCGGCGCCGCAGTGTTCGGGATGCGGCTCGGTGGTGCGCTCGCTCGGATACCTGCCGGTGGTCGAGCTGCTGCCCGATCCTGCCCGGCTGCGGCTGCTCGCCCGGGTGCGGCCGGGCCGGGCCGCGGCCATGACGGCGGCGGAGCGGAAGATGCTCGAGGCGGTGCCGCACCGGCACACGCATCGTGGCTCGTTCGAGCCCGATCCGCTGCCCGGGCTGGCTGCTGGCCGGCCTTCAGCATGATGCGATAGCCGAAGGCGCCACGCTCGCGCTGACCGACCAGCACACATACGCCAAGCTGGCTGGCTGATCGCGAGCCCGGCCAGCCGGACTCGCGATTCGCCATCAGGAGAACCGGGATGAGGTGCGGCGCTGGACCCGGGAGGCGAGCGACCCGGCGCGGGACGGGGTACCGGCGCACGCATTCGCCGGTCGGCCCGCCGACGCGGCCGGGCGGCTGCGGCAACGTGACTTCGACCTCGGACGCGGCTTCGGGCGGCTGACCGAGGGTGGTTCGTCCCCGCCCGCGACCGCGGTGCTGCTGACTTCCGGAGACGGCCGCATGGACTGGGTGCGGGCCGGGCAGGCGCTGCACCGCCTGCTGCTGCACGCCGCAAGCCAGTGGGTCTTCGCCGCCCTGTACACTCAGCCGCTGGAAGCGGCCGCGACCCGGAAGCTGATCAGGACCGGCCTGGCACTGCCAGGATGGCCGCAAGTACTGCTGCAGCTCGGCGTGGCCCGGACCAGCCAGGCCACGGCCCGTCGGCCCGCGGAGGAATTGCTCGAGCCCTGACCACCCCTTCTGACCAGCACAAAGCCTTGCCGCAAGCCTGCCCCTTGGTTCGGCGTGGGGCGACTTAGGTCGGGTAGCCCGGGGCATCTCAGCCCCGGGCCCCCACAGATCCGTGCTTGACAGTCTCCCGTCACACGGCTCCTGTCATCCTGTCCACCAGGAATAGGGCACCCATGCCCGGTGGGCGAACAGCCGCGGGTACTGGGCAGTGACGCGTTCCCAGCAGACCCGGGCTTTCTTCTTGGATGCCAGCCGCTTGTATTTCTTGCGGAGCCAGCGCATCAGGTAGGCGTTGATGCGCCGCAGGAGGGGCAGCAGCGCGGAGCGGTAGAACGCTCCGTAGTACTGCATCCAGCCCCGGATCACGGGATTGATCTCCCGGGCGAGGCTGCCGATGGTGTGCCAGGTGCGGCGGTGCAGCCGCCAGCGGCGGACCTCCGCGCTCATCTTGTTCAGGGCGTCCTTGCTGACCGCGGGCAGGAACGATGTGAACTTCTTGCCGTTCTTGCCGCGGGCCGCGCGGGCGCGGAAGGTGAACCCCAAGAACGTGAATCGACGTGTGCTCATGCGAGCCGCGCCGGCCGCCGTCCTTGCCATACACGATCCGGGTCTTGGCCGGGTGCAGCCGCAACCCCGCCTGTTCCATCCGCTTCCCGATCGCCTCCAGCACCTCGCGGGCCTGCCGCTCGGTGGCGCAGTGCACGACCGCGTCGTCGGCGTACCGCTCGAACTGGACACCCGGATAGGTCCGGGCGAGCCAGGTATCGAACGCGTAGTGCATGAACAGGTTCGCCAGCACGGGCGAAACCGATGAACCCTGCGGGGTCCCCCGGTCCGCGCTCCAGCAGGCTGCCGTCGGGCAGCGCCAGCGGGGCAGCCAGCCACCGCTTGACATACAGCACCACCCACGACAGTTCGGTATGCGCCTCCACCGCCTTGACGATCAGGTCCCACCGGACGCTATCGAAGAACTTCTCGACATCCAGGTCGATTACCCAGTCCTTCTTCCAGCACCGTTTCCGGCATGCCGCCACCGCGTCCAGCGCCGACCGGCCGGGCCGGTACCCGTAGGAGTCGGGGTGGAACACCGGTTCCCACCGCCTTCTCCAGCCGGGCCGCGACCACGGTCTGCGCGATCCTGTCCGCGACAGTGGGCACCCCGAGAATTCGGGTACCCGATCCATGCGGTTTCGGTATTTCCACCGCTTTCACCGGGGGCGGGAAATAGCTGCCCGAAGACATCCGATTCCAGATCTTATACAGGTTGTTCTTCAGTATCTGCCTCGAACTCCCCTAGCGTCTTGCTTATCCACTCCCTGGCGCGCCCTTATTGGCCTTCACCTTCAGATAGGCCTCCCACATCTCCAGCTTCGAGATACCGAACGGCTTTCCCGGCGGCTTCAGCTCGCCCATGCAGCTCCTCCCGGAATCTCCCGGTTGACCAAACGAACCAGCCACAGATGACCCGGCCCCTTTGCTCCCCCGCCATTACAGCGGGATCGGCGCTACTACGAGCCGGTCCGCCAGCGCACGCCGCATCGGTACTCAGCGCCTCGCGGGTCATGCCGCTTGAGCGCGCTCCCTCTCGCCACCACCCTGGGCACGAACACCCAGGGCAGGCGGCAGTATCGGCATACGCCTTCCCACGTTCCGCGCGGAAGCGGCAGGCCGGGCTCACGTCGCCTCCATGCCGGGCACCACCTGGCCAATAGGCGGGCTCCCGCCAGGCTCATCCCGGGCCGGTACAAGAACTTCCTCGGTTCTGATGCCACCTGAAGTTAAATAACGACACGTCAGCAGCGATCGTCTTCCCGGCCCCTACCTAACGCGATCAATGTCGCGCCTTTTCCGCATCGCTCACCACGACAGTCTTCAGCTAACGCAGCATGCGGTGGTTTGAAGCCTCCCCCCGCAGGGCGGCTCCGAAGGGCCAATAACCTTCATCTCCCGCGCAGCACCGCATCAAGGAATCCCTCCTACAATGAAACTCCCTTCCGCGCTCGTGGCGCACCTTGCCGTTTAACCTGCGCGTTCGCGCCGTGCCTTGAGCGTGCTTTTCCTTTTGGTCGTTTTCCCGACGTCGTAGCGGGGTGCGGGGCGGCGGTTCTTCGATCCGGCGGGCGTCCGGGGCCGGGCTTGCCGGGTTTTGGTGCACCGGCCGGGCAGGGCATGGTCGCGCGGATGTTCCGAAACCCGCGGCGGACCCGGGCCGGGGTCAGCCGCCCGGCGGGGCGGGCCGTTCCCAGGGGCGGCGCAGGTCATCGGCGAGGGGCGGGCGAGGCGGAGCTGGGTGTGGCTGGCGATGATGAGCCAGGTCCACCGGTCGGCGGCGTCGCGGGTCGCGGATTTCGGGGCGGTCCAGCCGAGGATCTGCTTGAACAGCCGGAAGGTGTGCTCCAGGTCGAATCGGCGCAAGAACGCCTGCCACACCGGTCCACGTCGGCAGGGGCAGCGCCGGTGCGGGAGGACCAGAGCCAGACCGGCTTGGGGTCGCGGTCGCCGGGCAGGTGATCGACCTGCAGCCGGATCAGGGTGCCGTCGATGACCGGCAGCGGGCCGTCGTGATCGAGCCAGGCGGCCCGGTGGGTAAGCCGCGGGTGCACCCGGTCCCAGGCGGCGCCTCGGCCTTCCCGTAGCGGGAGGTCACGTGCTGGTGGTGACCTCGGGGCCGGCCAGGTCGCCGGGTCGGCCAGGGCCAGCTCGCCGCCGTGCTTGCGGGGCCGGCCCTGGTGCCGGGCGGGCGCGGCGGCGCGGGCAGCTGCATCACCCGGTCCGAGCGCAGCCGCCCGAGCAGCTCCACCGGCAGGTCCGCGAGCAGCGAGGGACAGCCGGGTCACGTCGTAGCCGGCGTCAAAGATGACCAGGATCGCCGGGTCACCCTCGCGCCAGTGCCCGGCCGCGATCAGCCGGGTTACGACGTCGCGGAGCTGGGCGGCGGTGACCGCGGTCGCGTCGTCAGCAGGACCCAGCCGCACCGCGTCCAGCACCGCGGTCCAGGAGGTGCGGCCCGGCTCCAGGGCGGCGATCACCGAGTAGGGCCAGCCCGGGATCAACTGCGCCTGCCCCTTCCCCGCGCCCGTAGACGTGGCAGAACAGCCGGTCCGGGCTGGTCGCCGCGCCCGGCCGCAGCCAGTTGCTCACATCGGCGGCCAGCACCAGCCGCCCATCGGCGGCCCGCGGTAACGGCAGCCCGGCCAGCGACCGCCGCAGCCGCGCGACCTCGACCTGCCCTGGTTCACCGCGTCATACAGCGCGCCGTGCCCGCGCCGGTGCTCGGGGGCCAGCGACAGCCCGGCCAGCGTCCGCACCGGCCCGTCCGTGCACAGCACCGCGTCAGCCAGCTCGAACAGCTCATCACGCGCGGGCGGTCAGGCAGGCATGAAAATCCCGCCGGAACCGCGACAGCACCGCCAGCGGCTCGACACCAGCGGCATGCTCTAGCAAGCTGTCCATCACGGCCTTCGTAGTGATCATTGGTCTTCAGCGAGAACCCATGATCACGCGGAGGCCGTGCTCACACGCAGCGACACGCCGGACACGCCAGCGCACGACCAGGCAAAACACCCGCCAATCAGCCGCGCAGGTTAAACGACAAGCTGAGGCTGACCTGCCCGGCGGCGCAGGCGGCGGTGGCCTGCTTGTTCGCCCAGGTCAGACGGCGCGCCAGGCTGCTGGCCCGGCTTGCGCCCGGACCGGGCCCGCAGCGACCGGTCCCGCGGCTTCTTCCCATGCGGGCTATCCGAAGATGGCGGCTTCGACGACGCGGACGAGTCCTTGACCTGGCGGCGCCGCAATTCTTCGATCCGCTCCGCCAGCACCGCCAGCTTCGCCTGCGCCGCCTCAAGCTGCGCATCCCGGTCGTCAGCTGCCTCGCTGCCACCTCTAGACGAGCGTCCCGCTCGGCCAGCCGCCCTCAAGCTCAGCGACCGGGCACGCAGCCACCGCAGCTCCGCATGCGGCGTCAGGCGACGGCGTCTCCGGCATGAGACACCATGATCAGCGATCTGGCACGAGGATCCAGTCGGCACGCGCTGCAACATCACGATTGCAGCGGGCCGATTCCCATGCAGGATCAGATGTCAAGGACGGAGCTTGACCGTGCCCGCGCCTACTGTGGCGGCATGGACAATCAGCAGGCATTCCCGGTCATCCGGCAGACGGTCCTGGACACCACCGACCCGCGGCGCCTGGCCGAGTTCTACCGGCAGCTGTTCGGCCTGCGATACCGCCCGGGCGACGAGCCGCCCGGGCCCGGCCAGCCAGACCCGAAAGGGCAGGGCTGGCTGATGCTGAAGAGCCCGGACGGCGGTGCGGCGCTGGCGTTCCAGAAAGCCCGGGAGCTTCCCCAGGCAACCTGGCCGGACGGTCCGGTCCCGCAGCAGCTGCACCTGGACACCTACGGTGCCCACCCCGACTGACCTCGACGCCCAGCACGAGCGGGCGCTCGCGCTCGGGGCCCGGCCGCTCACGGGACCGCTCGGATGACCCGGAGGAGCCGCTGCGGGTCTACGCCGATCCCGGCCGGGCACCCGTTTTGCATCTTTGTCGGCTGACCGGCCGCTCAAGTCACCCCGGCTGAATAGCTACCGATGTCGGCGTAGACCGCGGCCACGTTGCCGGTGGCCTGGATGAGCGCCGCATTCCTTACCGCTGTAAACAACCGGCAATGCCCCGAAGGTGCCCCCGACGGGTGCTGGCGGGGTAGTTCAGGGTTTGCGGCGGTTCTTGGGGCAGCTGGCGCTCAGCCCTGGTGCCGGCACCCCCCGCTGTGCGAGGACGGGCCGTCACCAGCAAGATCAAGCAGATCATGAGCGCGGCGCACCGGACCAGACGATCGCGATCTTGACGGTGAGCCGATAATGAGAAGGGCTCTGGCGATGACCGGCGGGCATTGCCAGAGGCCAGGGAGAAATACCAGGACGGTAACCGGGCAGGCGGCAGTTCCCGAGGGGTGAGGCCGGTGACACCAGCAGAGGGCGGCGGCGGCCGTCGTGGCCGGCCGGGTCGCGGCCTGTCGGTGGAGCGGATCGTCACGGCCACGCTGGAGCTGGTGGACGAGCAGGGCATCGGGGCGGCGTCGATGCGGGCGGTCGCGTCGCGGCTGGGAGTCCGCTCGATGTCGCTGTACAAGTACGTGCAGACTCGCGATGAGCTGTTCGACACCGTCGTGGAGCGGATCGTCAACGAACTCGCCGACGATCCAGAGGTCCAGCCGCGTCCGGTGGAGGGATGGCGGCCTTATCTCACCGCCATGGCGCACGGAGTGCGCCGCTACGCCCGGGCTCATCCGCATGCTTTCCCGCTGGTCGCCACCCGGCCGCCCGCGGCTCCGTGGGTCAATCCGCCGCTACGGTCGCTGCGCTGGATCGAGGCGCTGCTCAGCGGCCTGGCCGCAGAGGGATTCAGCGACGAGCAGGTACTGTTCACCTACCGCACGTTCAACAGCTTCCTGCTCGGCTATCTGCTGCTCGAGACCAGCGCGATGGCGCTGCGAGACCCCAAGCCCGGCGACGGATCCTTTACCAGCACCGACACTGCTTCGGGTGAGGGCAGCGAGGCGGCCGAGGAAGCGCCCGCCGATCCGGTTCCCGGCGGCCTGAGCCCCGCCCGCTCTCCTGTGCAGCGAGAGGCAGTGGAGGACGCCGACGCGCCGCACGAGCTGGTTGACCCTGCTGGCCAGATCGACGCCAGGCGGTTCCCGGCCGTGCACCGCCTCGCCGGCGGGCTCGCCGAAGACCGCTGGGAAGAGGAGTTCGAAACAGGCCTGATGCACATGCTGGACAGGATCGCCATCTTCGTCTCCGGCGGGACGGACCTCAGACGACCGAAGTGACGCCGTAAGCGCGGCGGCTGCTGCCGGGTGCCGCAGCGTGGCCAGGCCTTCCCCGGCCAGCAGCCCGTCCCAGCCGCACGTACCCGCCGTCGCTGGCGTCGCTGACCTGAGGAGCCTGGTCTGGCCGCATCAGCACCAGATCGAGGGAAGACTCATGGTGTCCCCCGTGAAGCCACAGCGGCTCCCGGCCATACCGGGCGGTGAGGGCACTGGCCGGCAGCAGCCTGTGCGGGCCGTTTCGAGGTCTTGCCCGGGCCGCGGCCAGAAAGGCCGCACCGCAAGGTTGACACCGTAAGCTTCCAGTGGAAGCTTAGTCCCGGGAGGTCGGCCGCCCGACCGGACGAACCGGCTAATCCCGGGACAATATGCCGCGAGCTGTCAGCTCCCGGGACGGGTACCCGATACCACGAATCTCATCGTCTGTTCCCAGAAGGAGGACCGTTGCGATGACCGCTCCGCAGGATGTCCGGCAGTTCATCGGCCGTACCGCGGTCGACAGTGAAGGCAGCAAGGTCGGGAAGATCGGCCAAGTGTATCTGGACGAGCAGACCGGCCAGCCGGTGTGGGTGACCGTGGCCACCGGCCTGTTCGGCAGCAGGCAGAGTTTCGCGCCGATCTACGGTTCCCGGCTCGACGGCGACCAGGTGGTGCTGGCGGTGTCGAAGGACCTGGTCAGGGACGCGCCGAGCATCGACGATGACGGGCAGATCGACGCCAGCGAGCAGGACGCCCTCTACCAGCATTACTCCGGCCACCTCGGCGACAGCACCCAGCAGGCCGGGGACACCCGTGAGGACCTGGCCGGGCAGCCGGGCTCGGAAGGCCGCGACACGTCCGGGCGGGCCACCGACGATGCGATGACCCGCTCCGAGGAGCGGCTGCACGTCGGCACCGAGCAGGCCGAAGCCGGGCGGGCCCGGCTGCGCAAGTACGTCGTGACCGAGCAGGTCACCCAGACCGTGCCGGTCAGCCACGAGGAAGTCCGCCTGGAGCGGGAGCCGATCACCGACGCCAACCGCGGCGAGGCGATGTCCGGCAGCGACATCAGCGAAGAAGAGCACGAGGTCACCCTGCACGCCGAGCGCCCCGTCACGGCCAAGGAGACTGTCCCGGTCGAGCGCGTCCGGCTCGGCACCGAAACCGTCACCGAGGACACCGAAGTCAGCGAAACGATCCGCAAGGAGCAGATCGACGACCCCGACGTGGAGGGCAACCGGCCCGGCGCGGGCCGCTGAACGGGTACTGCGCGCCAGGCAGCCCGACCGTGCGGTTTCCCTCGGAGGCGATGGGGTCACGCGCCCTGACCTTCACATCCTTCTCTCGCGGCAGCTGGATCGCCAGGCCGGGCAACTTGCGCCGAGTCAGTTCCTGACTGTCAGAGACGTGCCGGCAGCGCGGCGCGGAAGGAGGACCGATGGAAGAGGACGCAGGAGCGGCTCATCCTGCGGCGGCTGGTGACCGCCCGGCTGGTGAGCTGGTGAAGCAGTTGTCGGAGCAGGTTTCCCGGCTGGTCCGCGATGAGCTGCGGCTGGCCCAGCTGGAGATGACGCGCAAGGGCAAGCGCGCCGGCGTCGGCATCGGGATGGCAGGCGGCGGCGGGCTCGTTGCCCTGTATGGGCTCGGCGCCCTGGTGGCCTGCGCGGTCCTCGCACTTTCGCTGGTGCTGACGGCGTGGCTGGCGGCGCTGATTGCCGGGGCCGCGCTGCTGCTGATCGCCGGCGTCTTGGCGCTGCTGGGCAGGCGGCAGCTGCAGCGAGCGATTCCGCCGGTCCCGGCCGAGGCGGTTGACAGCCTCAAGGCCGACGTAAAGGAGATCAAGGAAAGGACACACCGATGAGCGCTGCAGAAACCTCCGGCACCGCAGGGCGGCACCGCTCAGACCCAGAAGCCAGCGAAACGGTACCGTCAGAAGATCTCATACCCGCCGGCTCGGGGCAGCTGGAAGACCCCGCTGCTGGCGCGGGGCGGCCGGAAGATGCCCCGTCGGCCGAGGAGGCGCTGACGCAGGAGATACAGGCCACACGCGAAGACCTGGGCGAGACGGTCGAGGCGCTTGCCGCCAAGGTGGATGTGAAGGCCCGGGCGCGGGACAAGGCCCGCGCGGTATCCGGGAAGGCCCGCGCCCGGGCCGGCCGGGCGGCGCAATCGGCCCGGTCAGCCGCCGCGTCTAAGGCAGCCCAGGTCAGAAACCGGGCCTCCGCAGCCGGCAGCACCGTAAAGCAGGCCGTGCCCGAGCCGGCGCAGCGTGCCGTCTCGGGCACGGCGCGGGCGGCAAGGGAGAAGCGGGCGCTACTGGCTGCCGGTGGTGTTGCCGTGGCGGTCCTGGCGGCGGCCTGGCTGATAGCGCGCAGGAGGCAGCGGTCATGATCAAGCTGCTGTACAAGCCGCTGGGCCTGGCGGTCAGCGTTCTGGGCGGGGTGCTGGCCGGCGCGATCTTCAAGCGGCTGTGGAAGGTAACTGCCCGCCAGGACCAGCCCCCCAAGGCCACCGACGCCGGTCGCGGCTGGCGCGAGATCCTGATCGCCGCAGCCGCTCAGGGAGCCACCTTCGGGCTAGTCAAGGCGATCGTTGACCGGGGAGCAGCGGAGGGCACCCGGAAGCTGACCGGCACCTGGCCCGGAGGCGGGAAAGACGCGGCGGCCGGCCAGAAAGGCAGCTCATAATGGCCGGACAGGCCCGGGACGCGGAGCCGGGCAGCCGCAGCGACCTTTGCCGCCCGTGGCTCCGCGGGCATCGCCCGGCTGGCCCTGAAGGGCACCGGAACGGCTGCCTCTGCGGCGAGGCGGCGGCCGCCCCGCAGGCTGCCGGGCCCGGACCGAAGGCTGGCCCTGCTGTGAACCGCGACCGGCCCGGGCCGGATGGGCGGACCGGCGCCGAGGAAGCCAGCGCCCGGCAGGGTCGTGAGGCCGCGACGCAGCCCGGCGAGAAACGCTCCGCCCGGATCCCCGAGGGTATCGCCCACAAACGGTCGGGCAGCCTCGCACAGACCATCAAGCGCACCTTCACTGAGTTCAGCGAGGACAACCTGACCGACAGCGCGGCCCGCTGACGTATTACGGCCTGCTGGCCATCTTCCCGGCGCTGATCGCTTTGATCTCCATCGTGGGCCTGATCGGCCATCCCCACGCCATCATCAACGACGCCGCCAAGGTCGTGTCATCGGTCGGCCCGGCATCCGCGGTGAACACCTTCAAGGCCCCGATCGACGGGCTCGTCGCCGCGAAAAGCTCCGCCGGGATCCTGTTTATTGCCGGGATTGCCGGAGCACTGTGGTCGGCCTCGCGGGCCAGGCGTTGCAGGAGCGTGTTCGCCGGAGTGGGGACGGCGTGCACGCGGCCGAGGAGGACGATCTCGCCGTTGAGATAGTCGGTCTCAATGTCGCCGGTGCAGGCTCTGCCAGGTCGACCCGCCCGGCCGGGCCGATCCGTGGGTCGTGCCGAGCCGGAGCAGGTCGCCACGGCGAGCTCGATCCTTCTCGGCGCTGGCCGCGTCCAGCCCGGCGAGCACCGCCTGGCCTTCGCAGAGCAGGTCGCCGAGCGTGCCGTGGCGGGCGGGCGGGCCGCAGACTGCCTCGATCGCGTTGCCGAGGTTGGTGACCAGCTTGCGGTGCTTCCAGCGGCGGATGTTGCCGATCGACTGGACGTCGAAGGTCGCCATGTCCGCTCTCCCCCGCCGACTGGAGCGTGAAGGGTAGAAGCCTCGCCGCGTGCCGATCGGATGATCGGCGCAGCTGCCGGCACCCGGTCATGCATGATATGCAGGTGATCGTGAGGAGCCAATGATCAAGGTACCGTGCCTCGATCACCTGCATGATCAGGCATTATGTGGTCCGAAGAGCGCAGGTGACAGATCACCCACATAATGCCGAAATGAGTGCGATGCTCGCGTGCCAGGGAATGGCTTCGGCGGAGACGTTAGGTCGTGATTGACGGTGATCAGGCCGGGAATCGCTGGCAGCTAGGGTGCGCAATATCGCGACGCAGAGCGCGGGCGGCGCGCTCGCGAGGTCGTCTCCGGGAGCGCGGTACGATCGGCCGGTGCGGCTTGTGTGCCTGATGGCTATGACTGCCTGTTTCGCGCTGCCGTCCGGTGCCTGACATCGGTGCGCACAGATCCTGGCGGAGGCCGGGCATCGGGCGGGACGAACCCTCTTCGCCAGAGCCTGCCCGGGAGCAGGAGGCGGCAGCAGGCCCGGCGAGCGAGCGCGAGTCGGCGTCTGGTGCCGGTGCTGCTGTCCGGCTATCCGCCGTCGGGCATTTCGACCGGCGCGTGATCGTAGTTGGCGGCATCGTCTTCGTCGTGCTGATGGCACTGTCGGCGCGGTATGGCTTTGATCGCGACGAGCTGTACTTCCTGGATGGTGCCCGGCATCTGCAGGCCAGCTATGTTGATCAGCCCGTGCTCGCGCCGCTGCTGGCGTGGGTGTCGCTGAAGCTGTTCGGCGTGTCGCTGCCTGGGCTGCGGGTGTGGCCTGCGCTGGCGGCGTGGGCCACGGTGGTGGTCAGCGGGCTGACGGCGCGCGAGTTCGGCGGCGGCAGCGCGCGCAGGTGCTGGCCGCGGTCGCGACGGCCACGATGCCGGTCCTGCTGGGGGCCGCTCATGTGGCCAACACGACGGCCTACGAGCTGCTGGCGTGGGCGGGACTAGGGCTCGTCGCCGCCCGGATCGGGCGGACCTGCGACTGCCGCTGGTGGCTAGCCGGCGGCCTGGTCGCCGGCCTGGGGGTGGCCGACGATCACAGCATGAGCTTTTTCGCCGTCGCTCTGGTCATCGGCGCCCTGCTTAGCGGCGGCCGCCGGATGGTCTGGAACCGCTGGTTCCTGGGCGGCGCGGCAATCGCGGTGGCATTCGCGGTTCCCGACCTGTGGTGGCAGGCACGGCACGGGTGGGCGACGATCGCCATGACCCACGCGCTGAACCAGGAGAACGGCGGCCTGGCCAACATCGCCACCTTTGTCGTCGGCCAGCTGGGCCTGGTCACCCTGGCCTTGGCGTGGGCCTGGGTAGCGGGGCTGCGCTTCCTGTGGCGGTCCGGGCGGCCACTGTGGCGGGCGCTGGTGTGGGCGTACGGGTTACTGTTCGTGCTCTTCGCGCTCACCGCCGGCTCCAAGACGTACTACCTTGGCGCCGCATACGTGTACCTGCTCGCCGCCGGTGCCGTGGCCATCGACGGGTGGCTGCGAGCGCGGCCCGGCCGGCTGCGCAACCTCATGCTGGCGACCGCGCTCACGACCGCCGTGGCCGTGCTGATCGTCCTGCCGGTGCTCCCTCCGCCGACATCGCCTGGACCTACAAGCCGAACCCGACCCTGGGCGAGACGGTTGGCTGGCCCCAGTTCGTCCGCGTCGTCGACACGGGTATGGAGGTCGCTGCCGCCCCGGCGGCGCGCCAGCGCCGTTATCTTCGCCGCAGACTACGGCGAGGCCGGCGCCGTCAACGAACTCGGCCGCGGGACCGGGCTTCCAGCCGCCGTGAGCGGGCAGAACAGCGAGTGGTGGTGGGGACCCGGTAACCCGCACGCCGCCACCGTGATGGCCATCGCGCCCGGCCCCGTCAGACGTCACCGGCTACGCCGCCTACCTCAGGCAGTTCTTCACCCATGTCCGGGTGGCGGCCACGCTGAGGAACCCGTACGGCATCCACAACCAGGAATGGGGCGGACACGTCTACGTGTGCACCGGCCCCCGCCACCCGTGGGGCCAGATGTGGCCGCGGCTGCGCCATTACGACTAACAACACGCCGCGGCAGCCAGTGGACCGCGCACGAGCGCTTCTGCGCGATGACGGCCGCGGCTCAGGGCCCAGGCCGAGGGACGCCACTACTCGATGTTCTCCATCTACCCGCCGGACGAGCTGCGCGCGGCCATCGCGACCTTCCTGGCCCGCCTGCCCAGCCCCAGGGTCTCCTGGGTTGACGAGCACCTCCTGGTCGTCGTCGGCGGAAGCCGCCGCGACTCCGGTGGAGCCTGACGGTCCGGACACCCTGGCGAGCCAGGCAATCAAAGATCAGGCCGGCCGCGGGCCGGTGAACCGTGTTCGCGGCCCGACCCTCCTCGGATGGGCCGCCGCGGAATTCAACTGGAAGAGCAGGGAGTGCCGGAACTGGTGCCGCGCCGGTGGGGCTGGATGATGGTGTCCCCATTCACCTTCTACCGTGGAAAGCGCTGCCCCGCAGGCATCCAGGCAGCTTATGTTCGATCGCACGTGCCCGGCGGCGGCAGCCACAGCCACCGAGCAGTGGCGGATCTGGCCACCGGTATGCCGATGCTGGATCGTCAGGGTGCTGGTGCCTGATCGGCTAGCGCAGCGGCAGAGCGGCTGGTGCGCGCGGGCGGTTGGCGATGTCGTCCAGGCTGCGCCCGGCCGGCTCGGGCAGCACCAGGGTGAGGGCGAAGGCCGCCCACGGAGACGCCGGCGGTGAGCAGCAGCGTGCCCCGCAGGCCCAGCGAGGACTGCAGCACCGGGAACAGGAAGACCCCGATGAACGCGCCGAGCTTGCCGATGCCCGCCGAGATGCCGTGCCCGGTCGCGCGCATGGTCACCGGGTACAGCTCGCTGGGCAGGACGAAGGTGGTCATGTTCGGGCCGAACTCGGTGAAGAAGTAGCTGACCCCATACACCAGCAGGAACGGGGCGACCGTGGTGGTCATGCCCGGTATGGCCGCGATGATCAGGAAGCACAGCGCCATCATCGCGAACCCGGTCAGCTGCAGCCGCCGGTGCCCGATCCGGTCCAGCCGGGCGATCGCCAGCACGTAGCCAGGCACCGCCGCCACCACGAAGATCGCGAGCTGGAGGGCGATCTTGGTCATGGTGGAGGCGTGCGGCGAGATCAGGCTGAGGATCTGCGGCGTGGAGATCGTGTTGCCGTAGTAGGCGTAGTCGAGCAGGAACCAGCAGCCCGCCGTCCCGGCCAGCATGATCAGCCACCGGCGGTTGGTCAGGAACGCCCGCAGCCCCAGTCCGCGGCTCGGCCGGCGCCGCAGCCGCCGCCGCTGACCTGCCCGCCGGTGAAATCGGCCATCCGGCTCGCCGCCTGCTCGGCCTGTCCCTGCACCTGGGCCTGGTAGCGCGGCGATTCCGGCATCCGGCAGCGCAGGTAGATCACCGCGGCCGCGGGCACCGCGCCGAGCGCGAGCAGGACCCGCCAGGCCACGTCGTTGCTGGCGCCCGAGCCGAGCAGGGCCAGCGCGATCAGCGGGCCGACGATGAGACCGAGCGCCTGGGTGCCGAACACCATCCCGACCAGCTTGCCGCGGTCCTTCCGGTTGGCGTACTCGCTCACCATGACCGCGCTGACCGGGTAGTCGCCGCCGACACCGAAGCCGAGCACGAACCGGAACGCGATCAGCACCCAGAACGACGGCGACAGCGCCGACCCCAGCGCCCCGGCGATCATGATCGCGGCGACCAGCCAGTAGACCCGCTTGCGGCCGACCACGTCGGCGTAGCCGGCCGAACACGAAGCGCGCCGAGGAAGGCCGCGCCCAGCATCATGCTGTTGAGCAGGGCCAGCTTGCCCGAGCTCAGGTTCCAGTCCTTGGTGATCAGCGCCGAGGCGATGCCGATGACGAACAGGTCGTAGGCGTCGGTGAAGAATCCCATCCCCGACGCCAGCACCGCCCGCAGATGGAACCTGCTCAGCGATGCCTCATCCAGCGCGGCGATCAAGTCCTTGGACCGGATCTCGGTCACGCCATCCCCTCGCCGAGACTGCGCGTTGCTCACATGCCGCGGGCGCGCGGTTTGCGCCTTTTCGCCAGCCGCGCGGCCAATCTCAAGCTATGGCACCAACGAAATGGCCGCCGACGCCTAGCTGAACGGCAGGTAAACAGCAGATGGCCGGACAGCGAACCACCGCGGGCCAGCCGGCGGCTGTCGCACAAGCGCGATATGGAGCAGCATGGTGGCTGATACCCGGAACGTGAGCAGTGCGGCAGGGCCTTCGTGCCGCGCCGCGAGCACGCGCGGTTCTGCTCGGGTCGCTGCCGCGTGGCATGGAACCGCGAGAGGCGGGCGAACCTGCGGTTGGGATGAGCGCGCTGGCGTGGTCCGTCACCGCCATGGAGAGGCGCGGAGCGGCTTCCCCGCGCCCGGCGGCGGACCGGGCCCGGGCATTCGCGCCCGTCGCTGACGCGGTGTGGTGGGTCGCATGGTCGACGCCACGCTGGTGCGCTATTACCCGGGGCATACGAACCGCATGCTGGCGGGCCAGGCTCCGGCCGAGCGGGAGCGGGTCGAGGAGACGCTGGCGGGATTCCGTTTCGTCCGCAACCAGATGGGCCGCGAGCCCGAACGGCTTGACTTCATCGGCGCCAGGCGGCGCCTGGCGACCGCGGCGAGCGGCCCATCGCAGCCTGGACGTGGCAGCCGGTGCCCAAGCCCGTTCTTACCTCGGTTCCGCCGCGCGGGCGGGCGTGGGAGATGACCCGGTACCGGGCCTACCAGGCTCAGCTGGCGGACCACACCATCGGGGAAACCTTCGGGCGGGCGGCGGCGTACCTGAAGCTAACCGCCGCGAACCCAAGCACAGACCTCAGCGCGCATACCGCACGCTGAAAAGCGCTGTCCCTCAGGCCAGCCAGCCATCCCCTAAGACCGCCAAGATCATCGTGCCATGGGCCAAGGCGGCCACCGGCCAGCTGCGGCTCCCAGCGGCTACCCGAACGCCCACGCCAGAACCGTGACCGCGCTCAAGGTCGAGCACGCCCTGGCCCACGTCGGCCACTGGCAAGGCCGCCGGGCCCGCTACCGCGGCACCTGCAAGAACCTGTTCGACCTGCGGACGCGTCACCGTGGTCCACAACCTGCACGTCATCGCACGCCCGTCCACCGGCGACGACTACCAGCTGGCAGCCTGACGACTGCATGACCGGCGCTCTAGCCGCAGGTCACAGCCCACGCGCCGAATTTTGGAGCGGTACACGAACAGGTCGTAGGCGTCGGTGAAGAATCCCATCCCCGAGGCCAGCACCGCCCGCAGATGGAACCTGCCCAGCGATGCCTCGTCCAGCGCGGCGATCAAGTCCCTGGACCGGACGTCAGTCACCGCATCCCCCCAGCCCCATACGCCGCCTAGCCCATGGCTGGCGGCCG
>CAWCII010000005.1:0-14857 GCA_963795575.1 uncultured Actinomycetes bacterium
CAGCATCCTCGCCGGATCGGCGTGCAACTCGATCGTGCCGCCCGCGCCCTCGACCCGGAACCGCCACGGCTGGGTGTTATGCATCGACGGCGCGGCCACTGCCGCGAGCACCAGCCCGTCAACCAGCCGCCGGAATGGCGCCGCAGGCTGGCCCGACCGCCGGCCAGGAAGCTCATCGTCGGCCATCATGCCCCGAGCGTCCATGTCATGGCCTCTGCTCCGGACCTGCAGCCGAGTCGGCGGTAGCAGCCGCATCGGCCGGGCGGCCGGTGCCGGCCGGTGCCCGCGTCCGCCCCCAGGAGCGCCAGATGAGCCGGTGCAGCGGGATCCAGCGGGGGATGTCGCGCAGTCCGGGGATGAACGGGATGAGCAGCAGCAGCAGGGTGGCGATCCCGGTCAGGTAGACCGCCCAGATGTCCACGCTGGCCGAGTTGCTGAACGGGGGCACGTGGTACCACAGCTGGTAGAGCCACAGCCAGGGCTGGCCCGGATAGCTGCCGGTCTCGTTCATCACCCCCCACTGGTCACCGGTCAGGTGCATGGCCTGCGCCAGGTTGGCGTAGTAGCCGCCGTCGGCGATGAACAGCAGCGGCTTGGTGAAGTCGGTACCGTAGAACGGCCGCCGGGCGAGCAGGTCGGCGTCCAGCGCGCCGCTGCGTGCCATGGTCAGCTCGGTGGCCATCAGGACCGGGACCGGCCCGGCGGCCGTCGTGGGGACCACCGGGATGCCGTGGGCGAACCTGACCTTCGTCACGGCGCTGCCGTAGGCGGTGGCCCACTTGGCCCGCTGCGCCGGCGGGGCGCTGTGGTAGGCGGACATGGCGGCGGCCAGCGCCGGATCGGTGCCGGCCAGCTTGGACAGCGGCGCGAGCACGAACACCTGGGCGGCGTTGACCGGCTGGGTCACGCCGGCCAGTTTCTGCCAGTTGACCGGGCCCACCTGCTGTACCGCGGCCGTGCCGTGGTTGTAGGGCGGCCCGTAGGAGGCCGCCAGCGCCGTCCCGTCCAGTTCGGCGGCCGCGGTGCCGAGGAAGTCCGCGGGGGCGATCTTGGCCCAGCTCTGCACGGTGACCGGCGGCACATCGGGCGAGGACAGCAGGCCGGCCATCAGCACCACCAGCCCGGTCGTGATCGCCAGCGCGATGGTGCCTTCCTTGAGGATGTCGTAGCGGCGGGTCGGCCCGCGCCACGGGGCGGCGTCGGCTGCCGCGGCGGCCTTGCGGGCGGACCGGTCGCGCCAGCGGATCCGCCTGGCCGGCAGCGGGTGGCTGACGCCGCGCATCCGGACCAACAGCACGTGCCCCCCGACCAGCGCGACCAAGATGATCGGGACCAGCACGATGTGCCACAGCAGCATCTGGCCGAGATTCATCACGTTGAAGAACGCCCCGACGCCGACGGCGTTGAAAGCGTCCTTGCCGTTCGTGGCGATCCACTGGGAGTCGAAGTTCTGCTGGGACAGATACCCGGTGAAGCACTCCACCACTGCGGCTAGGAACGCCACCACCCCGGTGAGCCAGGTCATGGCCCGGCGGCCGCGCCAGGCAGCCATCCAGAACTTCCCCCACAGGTGAATGACGATGAAGGCCATGAACAGCTCGACGCTCCACAGGTGCAGGCTGTTGAAGAAGTGGCCGACCGGGTTGGTGTGCCACCAGTCCACCCCGCCCAGCGCGATGGCCAGCCCGGAGGCGATCGCCAGGCCCAGCGCGGCCAGGCTGGCCACGCCGAACACATAGACCCAGGAGGCGACGTAGGCCGGCTGCCGGTCAGGCAGCAGCTTGTCCGGCGGGAGCAGCCGCAGCGCACGGCGCCGGACCCTGCTTGTCCACATCCTGGCGTCGGCGTCGTCGCCCAGGTCGAGGGCCTCGCTGTCCGGCGCGCCGCCGGGCTGCACCTCGGCAGGGGCGGGCGCCAGGTGGCGCGCACGGGGAAAGGGCAGCAGCAGGGCAGCTCCGAAGATCACTACCATGACCGCGATGATCGCGAGGTTCGCCACCGAGATGTCGAAGATCGACCAGTGCAGATAGGTGCCCGGCTGATTCAGGTTGACAGGCGCACTGCCGGTCAACGCCAGTACATGCGTAGTCATGTCATGCTCCCTCAACAGCCCGGACGTTGCCGGCGGAAACGGCTCAGACAATCCTGCTTCTGGCCCGGCGGTTACCTGTAGCGCCGTTGGTCACGACGTGGCCAGGACGAAGGTCCCGCGGAAATGGTGTCCGGCCACGCGCCCCGTGCGCCGTCGCCGGCGAAGTAGGTGCGCGGGCCGACCCGGCCGAAGTAGGTCCGCACGTAGCGCTCCGGGTCGTCGTACAGGGTGCGGAGCATGCTCGGCCACGGCCGGGTCAGCGCGAGCAGCCCGCTGCCCTGCTCTGCCGGCTTCCCCGACTCGTCCAGCAGCGCGGCCGACACGGCGGGCAGCGGCAGGCCCGCCGATCCCGGCTTCGCCGCGGTGAGGCCCGGCAGCGGCGTGATCATGATCGCGCCGGTCTCCGTCTGCCACCAGGTGTCCACGACCGGGCAGCGCTCGCCGCCGACGACCGCGTGGTACCACAGCCACGCCCTGGGGTTTGATCGGCTCGCCGGCCAGCCGGCCAGCCGCAGCGACGACAGGTCGTGCTTGGCCGGGTATTCTTCGCCCGCTTCATGCAGGCCCGGAGCCGGACACGGCCGAAAGTCCCTGAACCCGCCGCCTTCGGTCCTGCCATCGCCGGAACCTTGCGGGTGCTGGCGCCGGATTCCGGCTTTCGCAGGACGTTGGTCCTCCTGGCCGGTCACCAAGGACCCTGGACCCCCGGGTAGCCGACGGTCAATCCTGCCTGCAGACCAGGCAGGTGAGAGACATGACCGCGGAGAAGATTACCGGCGAGCCGACGCCGCTGCTGACCGGGCAGGCCGGCTACCTGATATCGATGGCAGCCCGGGCGCCCTCGGTGCACAACACGCAGCCGTGGCGGTTCAAGGTCAGCCAGCAGGTCATCGAACTGTACGCAGACACCGGCCGCAAGCTCCAGGCTGATCCGCTGGGACGGGAAATGCTGATCAGCTGCGGCGCCGCAGTGTTCGGGCTGCGGCTCGGGGTTCGCTCGCTCGGATACCTGCCGGTGGTCGAGCTGCTGCCCGATCCTGCCCGGCTGCGGCTGCTCGCCCGGGTGCGGCCGGGTCGGGCCGCGGCCATGACGGCGGCGGAGCGGAAGATGCTCGAGGCGGTGCCGCACCGGCACACGCATCGTGGCCCGTTCGAGCCCGATCCGCTGCCCAGCCGGCTGCTGGCCGGCCTTCAGCATGATGCGATAGCCGAAGGCGCCACGCTCGCGCTGACCGACCAGCACATGTACGCCAAGCTGGTGGCGATCGCGAGCCCGGCCAGCCGGGCTCGCGATCGCCACCAGGAGAACCGGGATGAGGTGCGGCGCTGGACCCGGGAGGCGAGCGACCCGGCGCGGGACGGGGTACCGGCGCGCGCATTCGCCGGCCCCGCTGGCGCGGCCGGGCGGCTGCGGCAACGTGACTTCGACCTCGGCCGCGGCTTCGGGCGGCTGACCGAGGGTGGTTCGTCCCCGCCCGTGACCGCGGTGCTGCTGACCTCCGGAGACGGCCGCATGGACTGGGTGCGGGCCGGGCAGGCGCTGCACCGCCTGCTGCTGCACGCCGCAAGCCAGTGGGTCTTCGCCGCCCTGTACACTCAGCCGCTGGAAGCGGCCGCGACCCGGGAGCTGATCAGGACCGGCCTGGCCCTGCCAGCATGGCCGCAAGTACTGCTGCAGCTCGGCGTGGCCCGGACCAGCCAGGCCACGGCCCGTCGGCCCGCGGAGGAATTGCTCGAGCCCTGACCACCGCGGTCATACGAGCTCACCCCACCGGTGCGGTCATAGAGCTGCTTGGTGGCGTCGGCCGACTCGATCCCGCACGGCTGCGGACGGAAACAGTGTTCCGTATGGGGTGCCTTTGCGGGAATCATTACCGGGCAGATCTTTCGGGACGCTCGAGCAGGCACCCGGTCTGAGCTATGCCGTTCTCGTTAGGAGGTTCCCCAAACGAGACGGCATTCAAGCTGAGCGTTCGTGACCATAGGCCGTCTCGCAACCTTGCGATCAGCCCGGCCGGCTGGTGGGCAGTCATTCGGCCGGAGCGCCCAAACGCGCTACTTGGGCGTGTAGGTAGCGTTGCTGCTGGAGGTTGGTCGCCCGCCGCGCTGCGGCTCCATACGATGCGCGTGCCCCCTTTCGGTCTCCGGTCATCTCCAGCAGGTGAGCCCGTACGGCGTGGAAACGGCGGTCGTCGTTGATCCTCGTGTCGGAGCCGAGCGACGCGAGGAGCTCGAGCCCGGCTTCAGGACCTCGGGCCATTGCTACGGCCACGGCATGGTTGAGCGCGACCACGGGGTTGCGGTTGACGCGGAGCAGCACGTCATACAGCGCGGCGATCTGCGGCCAATCCGTGACCGCGGCGGTCGGGGCTTCGTCGTGAATAGCGGCGATCGCCGCCTGGAGCTGGTAGACCCCGGTGGGACCACGGGGAAGGGCGCTGGTGATGAGAGCGACACCTTCGGCGATGGACCGGTCGTCCCACAGGCTGCGGTCCTGTTCGGACATCGGGATCAGCGTGCCGTCAGGCCCGGCACGGGCACGGTGGCGGGCGTGGATTAACAACATCAGCGCGAGCAGCCCCGCGACTTCGCTGTCGGCGGGCAGCGCCGTGTGAACCATGCGGGTCAGCCGGATCGCTTCGGCAGTGAGCTCGGTTCGCTGCAGGTCGGGGCCGGCGGTGCTCGCGTAGCCCTCGTTGAAGATCAGGTACAGCACTCGAAGGACCGCGTCAAGACGCCCAGCTGCTTCGCCAGATGCTGGCATCGCGAACGGGATCCCGCTGTCCTTGATCGACCGCTTGGCCCGGGTTATCCGCCGGGTCACGGTTCCCTCGGCCACGAGGAGGGCTCGGGCGATCTCGGCGGTGGTCAGACCGCCAACTGCCCGCAGGGTCAGCGCGATCTGCGATGCCACCGATATCGACGGGTGACAGCACAGGAACAGAAGGATCAGCGTGTCGTCGGAATCGGCGGGGCTGCGCTCCCCGGCACGACCGGGATGCACGTCCGTCACGGCCCATTGCCCGAAGGTGCCCTCCCGCCGGCGTCGCGCCTGGTCGGAGCGCAACAGGTCGGTCAGCCGGCGCCCCGCGACGGTGACCAGCCACCCTTGGGGGTTGTCCGGCAAGCCGTCACGCGGCCACTGGACCGCGGCGGCCAGGAGTGCTTCTTGGATGGCGTCCTCGGCGACGTCGAAATTGCCGTAGCGGCGCACCAGCGCGCCGAGGACCTGCGGCGCCAGCTGGCGCAACAGGTCCTCGAGCGCGGCGCTGATCACGGAACGGTCAGCCCTCGAAGTCGGGCTGATGCTCGTCGATCGGCCGCACGTCGGCGAAGGCCCGCGCCCGGACCTGTTCCGGCCCCGGGCACTTCGACAGACGGCCGGCGATCTCGGTGGCCCGGTCGAAGTTCTCGCACTCGATGACCCAGTAGCCGGCGAGCACCTCCTCGGCCTCGGCGTAGGGCCCGTCGGTCACCACGGGCACGCCGTCACGCAGCCGCACTCGGCGGGCGTGGACGGGCGCGCTCAGCCCGCGGGTCTCCACGAGCTCGCCCGACTCAACGAGCTCCTGGTTGAACGCCTGCATGAACGCGCCAAGCGCGGCGAAGTCCTCGCCGGTCCACGCCGGCTTGGCCGACCCCTTTCCGGCCATCCCGTCGTAGTCCTCCTGCGATCCGAAGGTCAAGATCATGTACTTCATCGACGTATCCTTTCGTACCGGCACCGGTCGGCGCCGCTCAACAGCAACGTCGGAGCCGGCCAGCCGAACCGGACATCAACGCCGCCGGGGCCGAGAAGGGCGCCGTACCACCGGGCAAAGGCACCCGACGCCTCGAAGAACACGCCACGATGTCCAGAGCGGCTCACGGAGCGTCCGGTCACCGAGCGGTCTGTGCGACGCCGCCAGACCGTGGAACGAATCCTGGTTTTCGTCGGCGGCGGCTTTCAGGCTTCCGGTATCTCGCGGCCGAAGGTTTCGAGGGCGATGGCGTCCGGCTCGGGGCCGCCGCGACGGCCGGTGTCCAGGCCGTCGATCGCGGTGATCTCGTCCGCGGCCAGCTCGAAGCCGAAGACGTTGATGTTCTCGGCGATGCGGCTGGGCTTGGTGGACTTGGGGATCACCGAACGTCCGTGTTGCAGACCCCAGCGCAGCATCACCTGGGCGGGGGTCTTGCCGCGGGCCCTGGCGATGCCTGCGATGACCGGGTCGGCGAGGGTGCTGCCGTGGCTGCCGTCGCGGTAGAAGGTGATCCCGCCGATCGGTGACCAGGCCTGGGTGAGGATGCCGTGCCCGGCGCCGAAGGCTTGCACCTCTCGCTGCTGGAAGTAGGGGTGGACCTCGATCTGGTTGACCGCTGGCACGGCCGTCGCGCGGTCGAGCAGCCTGGCGAGGTGCTCGACCATGAAGTTGCTGACCCCGATCGCGCGGACCTTGCCGTCAGCGAGCAGCGTCTCCAGGGCCCGGTAGGCCTCCAGGGTCCGGTCGAACGCCGACGGCAGCGCCTGGTGCAGAGCAGCAGCAGGTCGATCTGGTCGACGCCGAGCTTGCGGGCGCTCTTCTCGAAGCCGTGCAGCGTCTCGTCGTATCCGTAGTCGCTGATCCAGATCTTGGTTTCCAGGAACACCTCCGGCCGGTCCAGGCCGGAGTCGTGCACCGCCTGGCCGACCTGGCGCTCGTTGCCGTAGGCCGCCGCGGTGTCGATGAGGGAGTACCCGGTGTCGAGTGCGGCCCGGACGGCGTCGCGGGTCTCATCCGGGGGGGTCTGGAAGACCCCGAGACCGAGCGCGGGCATCTTGACGCCGTTGTTGAGGGTGAGGGTTTCCATGTCGTTCACCTGTTTCGGTTGATGCTGGTGGCAAGACTGGTTATGGGCGTCGTCAGGCTTGGGCGAGACCGGTACGCCCGAGCCACTCATCGACGGTGTTCCCCGGCGGTCGCGACCTGCTCGCGTTGAGCGGTCGTCAGTGCGCGCCGTATTCCTCGTCGGTGACCAGGTCACCCCATTCGGTCTCTGGCCCCCGGCCCTCGCCGGGGCTTTCCCACATGGCGAGGTGGGTCATGAAGTGGCGGGGCGCGGCGCCATGCCAGTGCCATTCGCCCGGTGGGGTGTAGATGGTGTCACCGGGCCGGATCTCGATAACCTGCCCGCCGCG
The DNA here is from genome assembly GCA_963795575.1 of uncultured Actinomycetes bacterium. Taxonomy (GTDB): domain Bacteria; phylum Actinomycetota; class Actinomycetes; order Streptosporangiales; family Streptosporangiaceae; genus PALSA-505. The sequence goes on from CAWCII010000005.1 coordinate 7,248, forward strand.
GGACTGGATCAGCCCGATCCCCTCGGTAACGTGAAGGGTCTGCCCGAGCGCGTGCGCATGCCAGGCGTTGCGGGCGCCCGGGGCGAAGCGCACCACGTTGACCCTTATCCGCGATGGCTCCTTCCCGGCCGCGATGACGTCGTACCAGGCATCCCCGGTGAACGTCTGCGCCGGGGCCTTGGTAGTCGGCCGCAAGGGCTGGATCTCCACCTGATCTCCTTCTGATCTCTCCCGATGTGTGGCCACGGCGGCCCGGACGGGGCCACAATGGCCTGCGAGCGCGCTTAGCTCGGCACGAGCTTGAGCGTCGCGGCGCGCGCGTCCGGCTTGCGCTGGTTTTCCGGCAGACCGTCGTCGGCGAGGGCTTTGCCGACGATGACCTCTGATTCGCCCTGGGAGTAGGCGTCGGCGGTGTCGATGAAGTTGATCCCGGCATCCAGCGCCCGGTGGATGATCCGGATGCTCTCGGCATGATCCTTGTTGCCCCACTCGCCGAACATCATGGCCCCGAGGCACAGCTTGCTCACCGATACGCCGGTGCGTCCCAGACGGCGAAACTCCATTAACTTCTCCTCACCTGCGTACGACTAGGTGGGTGGCCTTGGCTGATCAAGCAGCCGCAGTGGGTCAGAGCTGGATGAGGGCTTTCAGCGCCTGGCGGTCGTTCATCGCCCGGTAGCCCTCGGGGGCCTCGTCCAGGCTTATGGTGCGGTCGAAGACCGTGCCGGGCTCGACGCTGCCGTCGAGTACGCCGGGCAGCAGTTCCCCGATGTATGCGCGCACCGGAGCGGGACCGCCGGTGAGAGTGAGGTTCGGCCCGAACAGGCTGTCGAACCCGATCGGCGCCTCGTCATACTGCGGTACGCCGACGCGGCTGATGACTCCGCCCGGGCGGACCACGCCCAGCGCGGTCTGGTAGGCGTCCTTAGCCGACTGCCTCCAGCACCGCGTGGGTGCCGTGGCCGCCGGACAGTTCGCGCACTCGCTCGATGCCCTCGCTGCCGCGCTCGGCGACGACGTCGGTGGCGCCGAACTCGCCGCCGAGGTCGGTGCGGGCCTTGTGGCGTCCCATGAGGATGATCTGCTCGGCGCCGAGACGCCGGGCCGACAGCACCGCCAGCAGCCCGACCGCGCCGTCCCCGATGACCGTCACGGTGGTGCGCGGGTTCACGTGGGCCCGTTTCGCGGCGTGGTAGCCGGTGCCGTACACGTCGGCCAGGGCGAGCAGGGACGGCAGCAGCGCCGAGTCCTCACTGACCGGCAACTTGACCAGGGTGCCGCCGCCTGTGGCACCCGGACCGCCTCGGCCTGGGCCTCGCTGAAGAACCCGCCGTTGGGGCAGGAAGTCTGCACGCCGTCGCGGCAGAACTCGCAGGTGTTGTCCTGGTAGGCGAAGGAGGCCACAACCAGGTCGCCGCGCTGGAAGCCGGACACCTGCGAGCCGAGTTCCTCGACGACGCCGATGAACTCATGGCCCATGGGAGTGCCATGCTGGGAGGCTGGCATGCTGTGGTAAGGGTGCAGGTCGCTGCCGCAGATACAGCTGCGCACTACCCGCACGATCGCGTCGGTGGGCTCCTGCAGCACCGGATCGGGCACGTTCTCCACCCGCACATCGCCGGCGCCATACATCAAGGTCGCCCGCATCAAGAATCCCTCCGGTTCCTATCGCCTGTCGTCCGGGCTGGCAGCCGCGCCGGGAGCGAAATCCCGCATTCCCAGCCGCCAGGAAGCGGCCTGGGCGTCGTTCTGCCACGCACGGGCACCGCTGCTGCCTGTTCTGCCCCGGCAATATCCAGTCAACCTTGCCTGGCTCCGGTGTGGGAGTGCCTGTTGTTCCAGGTACTGACAGGACCCCCCAGGACGGCCAGAGCGCACCGTACCGTGGAAGGCATGGACAACCGGAGCGAGATCCGCGACTTCCTGACCTCACGCCGGGCCAGGATCACCCGGAACAGGCGGGCCTGCCCACCTACGGCAGCACCCGCCGCGTCACCGGACTGCGCCGCGAGGAAGTCGCGCTGCCGGCCGGGGTCAGCGTCCACCACTACACCCGTCTGGAACGCGGCAACGCCCGCGGCGCCTCCGACACCGTTCTTGACGCACTCGCCCGCGCGCTGCAGCTGGACGAGGCCGAGCGCGCGCACCTGTTCAACCTCGCCCGCGCGGCCAACGCTACTCCCGCGGCGCGGGTACCACGCCGCAGGCCCGGGCCCGCGCCGGGATCAGGGTACGGCGACAGGCGCACCGTCGCGTCCCCGGCTAGGTAGTCATAGCCGTCATCGAACGGCGGTCCTCCTGACGATGAAATCGGCCCGGAGCGGCCAACACGCTGCAAAGGGGTCATCCGACCGGACAGCCCGGGGAGCTGGAGGCGGCGCTGACTTTCACTTCGCGGTGCGCAACGCGGCCGACACGGTCTCGGTCCAGGAAGGCATCAGTGTGACCGAGGCGCTCATCCGGCTGCGGGCGTTCGCGTTCAGCAGCGACCGCCTGCTCGCTGATGTGGCCCAAGATGCGTCGTATAGCTAAGCCCCGCAGAAGGCGGCGAGATCCGGGCTCATCCCGCCCGCCGCGTCATGTTAGGAAGTTGATGGGTTATGAATCAGATGCGCATCAGCCGGAAGCTGGCCACCGCTGCCGCGTTAGCCGTGGCGGCCGCCTTGCTAGCGTGCGGCTTGACAGAGTCGCCCGACGACGACGGTCCGGGCGTGGCCCCAAGCGCTCAATCAACTCGACCTCGCCTTACTCGGGACGAATTGGATAAAGAGGACATATGGCACGGCAGGTTTGAAACGCCCAGAAGCACCCGATAAACGGTTGGAGGCGGATTCTCAGACGCTTCCTTATCCCCTTCAACACAGGAGCGCGCCGCATGCCAGCTAGACGAACCCGCAAGAAGGCGCTGCGCCTGGTGGCCGGAACGGGCGCGCTGTCATTAGCTTGCGCGCTGCTGCTGCCGGCTGGCGGCGCCGCGGCGAACGCCGCGGCATGGGTGGGCACGTGGGGGGCAAGTCCGCAGCAGGCGACGTCGCTGACGATGCCGGTGACGAGCCTGTCCGATCAGACGGTCCGCAACATCGTCTACACCAGCATCGGCGGGAACCGGCTGCGCATCCGGGTCAGCAACAGCTTCGGGCGCCGCACGGTGGTGATCGGCGCCGCCAGCGTCGGGGTGGAGTTTCTCGGCGCCCAGCTGGAGCCGGGCACCGTGCATCGCATCACCTTCTCCGGGCACCGGTCGGTGATGTTGCCGCCAGGTGCGGAGGCGATCAGCGACCCGGTCACGATGCGGGTGCCGCCGCTGACCGACCTGGCCGTGAGCCTGTTCCTGCCCCGCTCGACCGGGCCGGCCACCAACCACTCCGACGCCCAGCAGGTCAACTACCTGGCGACCGGGAACCGGGCCAGCGACCCAGCAGCCACCGCGTTCAGTACCACCGTGCAGAGCTGGTACCTCCTGGACGGCGTCTCGGTCACCGGCAGTTCCGCGCCCGGCGCGGTGGTCACCTTCGGCGATTCCATCACTGACGGCTACCAGTCACAGGTCAATGCCAACAACCGGTGGCCGAACTACCTCGCGCGGCGGTTGGCCGCCCGCTATGGCACGGCCGCCCCGGCGGTAATCGACGAGGGGATCAGCGGAAACCGGGTACTTCACAACTCGGTCTGCTTCGGGGTCAACGCGCAGGCCCGGTTCGATCGCGACGTGCTCTCCCAGCCCGGCGTCCGCGATGTCATCTTGCTGGAGGGCATCAACGACATCGGGTTCAGCCAGACGCCGAACAGCGGCTGCACCCGGCCCAATACGGCCGTCACCGCGCACCAGATCATCCGCGGCTACCAGCAGATCATCGCCCGCGCACACGCCGCCGGGCTGAAGATCTTTGGCGCCACCCTGACCCGTTCAGGCCGCCGCTTACTGGTCGCCATCCGCGGAGGCCAAGCGAGAGGCCGTCAATCACTTGATCCTCACCTCCGGCGCGTTCGACGGCGTGATCAACTTCGCCAAGGTGATCGCCTACCCGGGCCACCCCCAGTTCATGAACCCTAAATACGACAGCGGTGATCACCTGCACCCAAACAACGCCGGCTATGAAGCTATGGCCAACGCCATCAACCTCGCCATGCTGAGGTAACCCTCCCTGCGCGGCACGCGGCAGCCCAGGTCAGGCGAATCGCCCGGGCGCCGTTCAGCCGCGGGGATCTGCGTCGGCCCCGAGCCCGGGTCCGGCCGGGGCGCCCGAGCTCGACCACTCGGGAGACCCGATCGGGACAGAGGTGCCCATCGGGCGGGATGGGATACTCGGTTATGGCCGATCCCGTCCATCCCAGCCGTCCGTGGATCGGCAAGCGGTTCGTCGCGCTGACGTCTATCGCCGCGACGGCACCGGCGTGCCGACGCCGGTATGGGTCGTCGGCGACGGTGACGCGTTGCTGGTCTGGACCGGCGCGCGGACCGGCAAGGTCAAGCGAGTCCGCCGGGATCCCCCGGTGAATCCCGCGCCATGCTCGCGATTCGGTCAGGTAGCCCGGAATGCCCCGCACGTGGCCGGTCAGGCTATGGTCAGCGAGGATCCCGCCCTACTGCACAGGGTTGAACAATTGCTACAGGTCAAGTACCGCCTCGAGTACCGGTTCGTCCGCACCGTCGAGCATCTGCTACCCCGCGCCCGGCGAGGCCGCCGAGTCGTCCTGCGCATCACCCCCAGATGACTGCTGCGTCGCCCGGCTCATCCTGTTCCTCCTGCGCGATAGCTGTGCTGGTTGCCGAGCCAGGAGGGCACCAACGTCTTCATCTTCCCAGACCTCCACACTGGCAACCCCACCTACAAGCTGTGCAGCGCAGCGCACAAGTAGTGAGCATCGGCCCGATGCTGCAGGGCCTCGCCAAGCCGGTGAACGACCTCAGCCGCGGTGCCCTGGCCGACGACATCGTCTAACCCTGGCGCTTACCGTGATCCAGTCCCGCGCCGTATAGCCGTTTCGCCAGCAAGCCAGTCCCGGCGGGCGGGATGGCGGCCGGGATGATGAACGTGAGGAGGTAGTAATGCGGGTGCTGATGATCGCGCCACCGGGCGCGGGCAAGGGGACTCAGGGCGCGCTGATCGCCGCGCACTTCGACATCCCGCACATTGCGACCGGCGAGCTGCTGCGCGATCACGTGGCGCGGCGAGCCCCGCTCGGCCTGGCTGTCCAGGAGTATCTCGGCCGCGGCGAGCTGGTGCCCGACCAGGTGGTGCTGGACATGGTGCGGGAGGAGATGGTCGCCGCGAAGGCGGCCGGGGGCGGGTTTGTGCTGGACGGGATCCCGCGCAACATGCCGCAGACCCGGGCGGCGTACCTGATCGGCCGCGAGCTGGGGATGACGGCGGATGTGGCGCTGCACCTGCAGGGCGATGCGGAGCTGATGCGGCGGCTGCTCGCGCGGGCTGCGCTCGAGCATCGCTCCGATGACACCGCCGAGGTCATCGCCCGGGGGCTGGCCCTCTACCATGAGGTGACATCGCCCATCCTGTCGTCGTACGCGACCGCGGAATCCTGGTGTCGGTGGATGCGATGCGTTCCGCACATCAGGTCGGCCGCGGGATCCCTTCGCCGCCCTCGATGCGATGCTTCCGCTGCTGGATCATGTGCCCGCGCTGGCACCGGTCCGAGGTGACCTCACCGGCCTGGGGGAAGCGTTCGGCGTGACCGGCCCCGGCGCAGGCGCATCCGGCTAAGCTGACGGGCCGGCCCGTGCCGCGGGATCGCCGGGAACCCGGCGCGGAGCACTGCGGCGGCTCTCCGGCTGCCCTGCCCGGGGTAAGGCGCGGGCGCACTCATCGCACAGCGACGGCCCGGATCAGCGAACAGGAATCCGGGACCGCGGATCCAGCCGCACGCCCGTGGGCGATGCACAGCGGAACTGGGCGGGATGGTCACGGAAACTCCAGCTCTCCATACTTCGCCGCCACGTTTTCTGGAAAAATATTGCTAGTTTTATGTTTCGGATCTAGGCTGGGCAGACACCGGGAAACAGCTGCCAGCCCGGCCCGTACCGGCCGCTTGCCTTGCCGGTCGTCACAGCGTCCTCTGAAGGCGCCGTCGTCCCCGCAGCGTTCGCATCGCCGGTACCAGACGGCATCTCCTCCCGGGACGCCGCGCCGCTGACGTGCGCGGGTGTGACGACCTACAAGGCGATCAAGGTCGCCCGAGTGGCTCCCGCCGAGACAGTCGCGATCTTCGGCGTCGGCGGGCTGGGACACCCCGCGCTGCAGTACGCCCGCATCGCCGGCGGGTTCGTGGCCCAGCAGTGGACATCGAAGACAACAAGCTCATGATGGCCACCGAACTCGGCGCCGACCATGCCGTGAACGCGCTGACGACCGATCCAGTCGAGGCGATCCAGGCACTCGGCGGCGCCGACGTGGCCGTCGCGCTCGCGGCGGCGCCCAGGGCGTTCGACCAGGCCTACCGGTCGCTGCGCCGCGGCGGGCGCCTGGTGTGCGTCGCGCTGCCCGCTGACAATGCGACGCTGAGTCTGCCGATCTTCGATACCGTCATCAACGGCAAGACCGTCATCGGCTCGATCGTCGGCACCCGTAACGACCTCGCCGACGTCTTCGCCCTGCACGCCGCCGGCCGCACCAAGGTGATCGCCGTCAACCGCAAGATCGACGAGGTCAACCAATCCATCGACGATGTATTCGCCGGCACTGTCCCGGCTCGCGTCGTCTTCCAGTTCTAGTCGGCTCGAGCCCAAGGCCCGGCCGCAATTGCCTGTTTCTTGCCGCCTGCCCAGCTGAGGTCTAATTTTCGGGTTAGCTCGCGGACACGATGGGCGGACGTCGTCATTATGCCGGCTATGAACACATGTAGGAGTTGGTCATGTGATTCGGCGGCAAGAAACAGCCAGCTACCGGAATCAAGAAAGGCCAATCACGTACGCCAGTCCCTGCCAAGAGAGTCCCCGCAACCACCCAATGAGACGGTCCCGCTCCTCAGGGATGAGTGACGGTGGTTCCGCCGTCATTGGCCGTCCTGACGGGCATGCAGCGGGCGCGGCTGGTTTGCCCGGGCGGGTCGATCCCGAGCCTTGTGGCCGGGAAGACGTAGGGATCGTCTGGCGTTGTCAGAATGACGGTCTCGCATCACGAGTGCCAGCGAATCGTCGTGCGTGAGGCCCGCCCGGCCCGTCGTCGCCCAAGTTTGCGGACTCGGTTACCGGCGGCCTGCGCCGCGGCCTTGTCGGGCCGATTTATCGGGCGTAGCCTGTCAGTCGGGAAGCTCGCGGTGGGTGGGCCCGCGTGTACCTGAGATTGCGAGTAAGGCTGCTCTGGACCTCGGTGGCGTCACGTGGACGTAGGCCCGCTGAGGTGGCATTATGACGGGCTCTGTCGGCCAGCCGTTCCCGGCTCTGGCGATCAATATAAATCAGCCGAGCACTCTCCTGCACTGGTCGATCTTCGATGTGACGGTGGCGAACCTGGTACTGATCGCCGTGATGGTCGTCATCTTCTGGGCGGCGCTGCTGCTCCCGTTCCCCGAGGTCACCGCGAGACACAGGCCGCAGGTGCCGACGGCGACGCGGGCGGCCACCTGGCTGCGGCGCTGGAGTCGGTTGATGA
>CAWCII010000006.1:0-138911 GCA_963795575.1 uncultured Actinomycetes bacterium
CCACGACTACGAGCACGCGCCCGGTCACGAGCACGCGCCCGGTCACGAGCACGCGCCCGGTCACGAGCACGCGCCCGGTCACGAGCATCACCACAGCGATGACCGGACCGTCATCCTTCAGCAGAAGGTGCTGGCGAAGAACGACGACGCTCGCCGCGCGGAACCGGGCCTGGCTGGACGAGCGGGGCGTGCTCGCCGTCAACCTGATGAGCTCGCCCGGGCGCGGGCAAGACCACGCTGCTGGAGCGGACCGCGCGCGACCTGGCCGGCCAGCTGGACATCGCGGTCATCGAGGGCGACCAGGAGACCACGCTGGACGCCAGCCGGATCAGCGCGGCCGGCTGCCAGGTGGTGCAGGTCAACACCGGCGTGGGCTGCCACCTGGACGCGGCGATGGTGGCCGACGCGCTGCAGGCGCTCGACCCGGCCGCCGGGTCGGTGGTGGTGATCGAGAACGTGGGCAACCTGGTCTGCCCGGCGCTGTTCGACCTGGGCGAGAGCGCCCGGATCGTGCTCGCGTCCGTCACCGAGGGCGCGGACAAGCCGGTGAAGTACCCGCACATGTTCCGCCGGGCCGACCTCGTGCTGGTCACCAAGACCGACCTGCTGCCGTACGTGGACTTCGACGTCCGGGCGGCACGCCGCCGACGTCAGGCAGCTCAGCCCGGGGGCGCGGATGATCCGGTGTCGGCCGTGACCGGCGAGGGGATGCGGGCCTGGTACGACTGGCTGCGCTTCGGCCTGCCGGGCTGACGCCGCTAGCGCCGGTCAGCCGCCGCGGCCACGACCGCCTGGCCGAGGCTGATCCCGCCGTCGTTGCACGGCACCCGGGAGTGCACCAGCACCCGGAAGCCGGCCGCCTCCAGCCGGGCCGCCGCCGCGTTCAGCAGCAGCAGGTTCTGGAACACCCCGCCGGACAGCGCCACCGTGCCCAGCCCGTGCCGCTCGCGCAGCAGCAGGCAGCCGTCGGCGATCAGCGTCGCGACCGCGTGGTGGAACCGGGCGGCGATGACCTCCCGGCGGACCCCGCGGCCGAGGTCGGCCGCGATCGCCGCGATCAGGTCGGCGCCGCGGACAGTGAACGGCTCGCCCGGCTCGATCCGCGGCCCGGTAGCCGCCGGCCGCTCCCGGGCGTCGGCGAGCTGCTCGAGCTCGATCGCGGCCTGCCCCTCGTAGTTCACCGCGTCCCGCACCCCGAGCAGCGCGGCGGCCGCGTCGAACAGCCGCCCGGCGCTGGAGGTGAGCGGCGCGTTCACCCCGCGCCGGGCGAGCGGGACCACGTCGCGCCCACAGCTCCTCGTTGCGCGCGCTGACGCCCAGGCCCGCCCGGCAGCCCCTCCGGGATAGGCCGCGTCCAGGTAGGCGGCGGCCATCCGCCACGGCTGCCGGATCGCCGCCGCGCCGCCCGGCATCGGCACCGGCGGAGGTGCCCGCCGCGGGTGAACCCGGCCAGGTCGGCGACCAGGAACTCGCCGCCCCAGATGGTGCCGTCGGCGCCGAAGCCGGTGCCGTCGAAGGCGACCCCGATAACCGGGCCGTCCTCGCCGTTGTCGGCCAGGCAGGAGGCGATGTGCGCGTGGTGGTGCTGCACGCCGACCAGGTCCAGGTCGTCCGGCTCGCGGTCGGCCAGGTCCAGCGCGTACTTGGTGGACAGGTACTCCGGATGCAGGTCGTGCGCCACCACCTGCGGCTCGACGTCGAACAGCCGCCGGAAGTGCTCGATGCCCTCGGTGAACGAGCGCAGCGTCTCGGCGTTCTCCAGGTCCCCGATGTGCTGCGAGACGAACGCGTGATTCTCCTTGGCCAGGCAGAACGTGCTCTTCAGCTCGGCCCCGCAGGCCAGCACCGGCCGCGGGAAGGCCGAGCGCCACCCGGACCGGCTCCGGCGCGTACCCGCGGGAGCGGCGCAGCAGCATCTCCCGGCCGCGCAGCGACCGCGCCACCGAGTCGTCGGCCCGGATATGGATCGCCCGGTCATGGCCGAGGAACGCGTCCGCGATCGGCGCCCAGCCGGGCCAGCGCGTCCTCGTCACGTAGGCGATCGGCTCGTCCGAGACGTTGCCGCTGGTCAGCACGATCGGGCCGCCCACGGCGGCGAGCAGCAGGTGGTGCAGCGGCGTGTACGGCAGCATGACCCCGAGCTGCCGGTTGCCCGGCGCCACCGACGGGCGCGACGGCGGCGCCCGCGCCGCCGCGGCAGCAGCACGATCGGCCGCCGCGGGCTGGCCAGCAGCGCGGCCGCCGCCTCGTCCACCTCGCACAGCCGCCGCGCCGCCGCCAGGTCTGCCACCATGACCGCGAACGGCTTGTCCTCCCGGTGCTTGCGCCCCCGCAGCGCGGCCGCGGCGTCCTCGGCTGGACGCGTCCACCGCCAGGTGGTAGCCGCCGAGCCCCTTGACCGCCAGCACCCGCCCGTGCCGGATCAGCTCCGCCGCGCCGGCCAGCGGCTCCCCCGGCCGCGGCAGCCCCGTCCGGCCCGGCCAGCCACAGCGACGGGCCGCAGGCCGGGCAGCACGTCGGCTGGGCATGAAACCGTCGGTCGGCCGGATCGCGATACTCGGCCGCGCATTGCGCGCACATGGCGAAACCGGCCATCGTGGTCAGCGGCCGGTCGTACGGCACATCGCGGACGATCGTGAACCGGGGCCCGCAGTTCGTGCAGTTGATGAACGGGTAGCCGAACCGCCGGTCCGCCGGGTCGGCAGCTCGGCCAGGCAGTCCGCGCAGGTCGCGCTGTCGGCCGATACCAGCGTCCGCCGCGGCCCGGCCGCTTCGCTGGCCGCGATGAAAAATACTGCGGAGCCGTTCGGCAGGATATTTCTTGCTGGTTATCCGTTCGATCCGCGCCAGCGGCGGCGCCTCTTTTTCCAGGGCCAGCATGAATTCCCGAACGGTCGCCCGGTGATCCCTCCACCTCGGCGAAAACGCCGTCCGACGTCATTGCCCACCACCCCGCCAGCCCGAGCCGGCTGGCCAGCGAGTACACGAACGGCCGGAACCCAACGCCCTGCACGGTCCCTTCGACCCGCACGGCGGTCCTGACCCGCTCCGCCACCGCTCCTAGTGATGGCCCAGCAACTTACCAGGCAGATCCGGTACGGTCCGTGTCGCCGCGGTCCTAGCGGTCCGTCACGATCCGGCCGAGCTCAGATCTTCCCGAACAGCCGGTCGCCGGCGTCGCCCAGCCCGGGGACGATGTACCCGCGGTCGTTCAGCCGCTCGTCGACCGTCGCGGTGACCACCCGGACCGGCACCCGGCCGCCGTCCGGGAAGGCGGCTGCGATGCGGTCGATGCCCCTCCGGCGCGGCCAGCAGGCAAATCGCGGTGACCGTGGCCGCGCCGCGGTCGGCCAGCATGGCGATGACCGTCTCCAGCGTGCCGCCGGTCGCCAGCATCGGATCGAGCACGAACGTGTCCCGGCCGGTCAGGTCGGTGGGCAGCCGGTCCGCGTAGGCCGAGGCGATCAGCGATTCCTCGTCCCGGACCAGGCCGACGAAGCCGACGTCGGCGGTGGGCAGCAGCCTGGTCATCCCGTCCAGCATGCCGATGCCTGCCCGCAGCACGGGCACGACCAGCGGCGCGGGCCGGGCCAGCTTGACGCCGCTGGCCTCGGCGACCGGGGTCTGCACGACGGTGGGCTGAGACCCGCATCTCCCTGGTCGCCTCGTAGGCGAGCAGGGTGACCAGCTCGTCGGCGAGCCTGCGGAAGGTCGGGGTTTCGGTAGCGGCGTCGCGCAGCGTGGTCAGCTTGTGCGCGACCAGAGGGTGATCTGCCACCAGGGTTTGCATGGTCGCTAGTGTGGCAGGTTGGCGTGCCGGGTGCCCCAGCCGAAATAGACTTCGGGGAACCTAGCGTGTGCCGCGAACAAGGGAGCAGACAGTTGACCCTGCTGGAGTCGATCAGTGGTCCGCAGGACCTGAAGAAACTCAGCCCCGAGCAGCTGCCGGTGCTGGCCGCCGAGATCCGCGACGTCCTGGTCGATGTCGTGTCGCGGACCAGCGGCCACCTCGGACCCAACCTCGGCGTGGTGGAGCTCACCATCGCTCTGCACCGCGTGTTCGACTCGCCGATGGACCGGATCGTGTTCGACACCGGTCATCAGGCCTACGTGCACAAGCTGCTGACCGGCCGGCAGGACGAGTTCGACACGCTGCGCCAGCGCGGCGGCGTGTCGGGGTATCCCAGCCAGGCCGAGTCCGAGCACGACATCGTGGAGAACTCGCACGCCTCCACCAGCCTCAGCTACGCCGACGGCCTGGCCAAGGCCTACAAGCTGCGCGGCGAGACCGGCCGCACCGTGGTCGCCGTGATCGGCGACGGCGCGCTGACCGGCGGGATGGCCTGGGAGGCGCTGAACAACATCTCGGTCGCCAAGGACAGCCGGGTCGTCATCGTGGTCAACGACAACGGCCGCTCCTACCAGCCCACGATCGGCGGCCTGGCCAACCACCTGGCCGCGGTCCGGATCTCGCAGCGTTACGAGAACGTGCTCGACTACATCAAGACCACGGTGTCGCGCGCCCCGCTGGTCGGCCCGCCGATCTACGACACGCTGCACGGCATCAAGAAGGGCATCAAGGACATGCTGCAGCCGCAGGTCCTGTTCGAGGACCTCGGCCTGAAGTACGTCGGCCCGATCGACGGCCACGACGAGCAGATGGTGGAGCACGCGCTGCGCCGGGCAAGCGGGTTCGGCGGCCCGGTGCTCGTGCACGTGATCACGAAGAAGGGCTTCGGCTACCCGCTGGCCGAGCAGAACGAGGAGGACTGCCTGCACCAGGTGCCCGCGGCGCTCCGCCCGGGCCGCCCGGCTGGCGCAGCCAAGCGGACCTGGTCGGAGGTGTTCGGCGACGAGCTCGCGGCGATCGGTGCCCGGCGCCCCGATGTCGTCGCGCTGACCGCGGCGATGCTGCACCCGACCGGTCTCGGGCCGTTCGCGCGCGGCCTTCCCCGACCGGGTGTTCGACGTCGGCATCGCCGAGCAGCAGGCCATGACCAGCGCGGCCGGCCTGGCCATGGGCGGGCTGCACCCGGTGGTGGCGCTGTACTCCACGTTCCTCAACCGGGCCTTCGACCAGATGCTGATGGACGTCGCCCTGCACAAGCTCCCGGTCACCATCGCGCTCGACCGTGCCGGCGTGACCGGGCCGGACGGCGCCAGCCACAACGGCATGTGGGACGGCTCGATCCTGCAGATCGTGCCCGGCATGCGGATCGCCGCGCCGCGGGACGCCATCCGGCTGGCCGAGCTGCTCAACGAGGCGGTGGAGGTCAGCGACGGCCCGACCGCGATCCGCTACCCCAAGGGCACCGTGGGCGGCGAGATGGAGGCCGTGGGCAAGCTCGGCTCGATGGACGTGCTGCACGAGCCGGGCGACGCCGGGCCGGACGTGCTGCTGATCGGCGCCGGCCCGATGGCGGTGACCTGCGCCAAGGCGGCCGCAGCGGCTCGCCGACCAGGGCATCGGCGTCACCGTGGTGGACCCGCGCTGGCTCAAGCCGCTCGACGAGGCGCTGGTCGGGGCGGCCCGCGCGCACCGGCTGGTCGTCGTGGTCGAGGACAACGGGCGGTCCGGCGGTTTCGGCGACGCGGTCTGCCGGCTGCTGCGCGACCATGACGTGGATACCCCGGCGAAGACGTTCGGCCTGCCGCAGGAGTTCCTCGCCCACGGCGCCCGTGACGAGATCCTGGCCGAGGTCGGGCTCACCCCGCAGCACCTGGCCCGGCAGATGACCGAGGCGGTGGCCAGGCGCACGCCCGGCCTGGTCAGCGACGCGCAGGCATGACCACGCTCCGCGTCGCCGTCGTCGGCTCCGGGCCGGCCGGCCTGTACACGGCCGAGGCGCTGATCAAGCAGGCCGCCGCGCTGCCGGAGCCGCCGTCGGTCCAGGTGGACGTGATCGACCGGCTGCCCACCCCGTACGGGCTGGTCCGCTACGGCGTCGCCCCCGACCACAAGTCGATCAAGTCGATCGCCGAGTACCTGCGCAAGGTGCTCGAGCACCCGGACGTCTCGTTCCTCGGCGGCGTCCACCTCGGCGACGACGTCACCCGCGACGACCTGCTGGGCTGCTACGACGCGGTGGTCTACGCAACCGGCGCGATGCGCGACCGCCACCTGGGCATCCCCGGCGAGGACCTGCCCGGCAGCTACGCGGCCACCGACTTCGTCAACTGGTACTGCGGGCACCCGGACATCGACCTGGAAGCGTTCACCCTGGACGCCGAGTCGGTCGCGGTCATCGGGGTCGGCAACGTCGCGGTGGACGTGGCCCGCATCCTGGTCCGGGACCCGGCCGAGCTGCGCGGCACCGACGTGCCGCAGCCGGTGCTCGAGGCGCTGATGGCCAGCAAGGTCCGCGAGGTGCACATGATCGGCCGCCGCGGGCCGGCCCAGGCCAAGTTCACCACCAAGGAGCTGCGCGAGCTGGGCGAGCTGGCCGGCGTGGACGTGATGGTCCCGGCCGCCGAGGCCGACCTGGACGCGTTCGACCCGACCGGCGGCAGCGCAGAGCTGGCCGTCAGCGACCGGCACGTCCGCGGCAACTACACGGTGATCAGCGGCTGGGCCGGCGCGCGAGCCCGCCGGGCAGCCCGCGCAGGCTGACCGTCCGGTTCTGGCTGCGCCCGGTGGAGATCCAGGGCGGCCAGCGGGTCAGCGGCTGGTGCTGGAGCGCACCCGGCTGGACGAGTCGGGCGCGTTCACCGGCACCGGCGAGCTGGAGACCCTCGACGTGTCGATGGTGCTGCGCAGCGTCGGCTACCAGAGCGTCCCGCTGCCCGGCGTGCCGTTCGACGAGCGGGCCGCGGTCGTGCCCAACGTGGCGGGCCGGGTCATCGGCGCCGACGGCGAGCCGCTGCCGGGGGAGTACGTGGCAGGCTGGCTGAAGCGCGGCCCGACCGGGGTGATCGGCACCAACAAGTCCGACGCGGCGCAGACCGTGCGGCGCGCTGCTCGAGGATCTGGCCGGCGGCCCGGGCCCGGCCGAGCGCGCGCTGCCCCGGGCCGGGCTGCTGCGCTACCCGCAGCGCCGGGTTCCGGCGGCGGCGGGTCCCCGCTGGCCGCCTGCTGGCCGGCCGGGGCGTGCGGCCGGTCGAGCTACGCGGACTGGCTGCGGATCGAGGCGGCCGAGGCCGCGCTGGGCGAGTCCCTCGGCCGCGGCGGCCGGGTCAAGCTGGCCGGCCGGGCGGCCCTGGACGAGGCGTGCTTCCCCCCTGAGGCCTAGGCGCCGGCTCGGCCGCCTTGACCAGCAGTTCCAGCTCGTCGGCCAGGTATCCGGCGAGCACGTCGATGTCCGGGACCAGCTCACGGCAGCCGGCCAGGCCGAAGTGCAGCTGGCCGAGGTAGCCGACCACGGTGATGTTCAGGCCCAGCCCGTCGGTGAGCACCGACACCGGGTAGTGGGCCAGCAGCTTGGCCCCGCCCAGGTAGACCGGGACGTTCGGCCCGGGGACGTTGGAGACGACCAGGTTGAACGGCGGCAGCCGGTGCAGCACGCCGGTGGCGAACACCACCCGGGCCGCGCGGGCGGTCAGCGCGGCACGGCGAAATCGGTGATCTGGTCCACCAGGCCCTGCGGGATCGCCGCCTGCTGGGCCTTGGCGATGGCCGTCGCGGCGTGCGCGATCCGCAGCCGGTCGCCGGGGTCGGCCGCGTCCGTGGGCAGCGTGGCCAGCATCGCCGAGACCTTGTTGCCCATCGTGCCCTGGCTGGCCGGATCCCGCACCGAGACCGGGATCATCGCCACCAGCGGCAGCTCGGGCAGCGCGCCGTGATCGGCGAGCCAGCGGCGCAGCGCGCCCGCGGACATCGCCAGCACCACGTCGTTGACCGAGAAGCCGAAGGCGTTCTTCACCGCCTTGACGTCGTCGAGCGGCACGCTGCGGAACGCGAGCCGCCGGTGCGGCGTGATCGGCTGGTTGAACGGCGTGCGGGGCGCCCGCCCGGCCGCGGTGCGGATCACCCCGCCGTCGCCGCGGCCGAGCCCGAGCAGCCCGCCGACCAGCGGGCTCAGCGCCGGGGCCAGGGTCGGCACCGCGCGCACCAGGCCGCCCGCCACGCGCGCCGTCTGCACCGGCCGCCAGGCCAGCCGCGCGGCCCCGCGCACCGCCAGTGCCGCCCGGTTCGGCGGCGCGGCCGGCCGGAACGGGACGGCCGCCGGAATCGCGCGCCCTTCCGGGACGAGATCGAGCAGCATGGTCAGCAGCTCCGCGCCGGACACGCCGTCGATCGCGGCGTGGTGAATCTTCGTGTAGACCGCGATCCGCCGCCGGGCCAGCCCGGTGATCAGGTAGATCTCCCACAGCGGGCGGCTGCGGTCCAGCGGCCGGGCGTGCAGCCGCCCGACCTGCTCGGTGAGCTGGGCGTCCGATCCGGGCCGCGGCAGCGCGAGCTCCCTGATGTGGTACTCGATGTCGAAGTCCGGGTCGTCGACCCAGTACGGCTGGTCGATGTCGAAGGGGACGGTCAGCAGCTTGCGGCGCAGCACCGGCGGCGCCAGCGGCAGCCGCTCGGCCACCAGCGCGGTCAGCCGGGCCAGGGTCAGCGGCTCGGGCGCGCCGCGCGGATCGAGCACGGACACCCCGCCGACGTGGCCGGTGGAGTGCGGCGTCTCGAGCGCGAGAAAGGCGGCGTCGAGTCCGCTGAGCTGCTGCATGCCGAGTCTGCTCCTCAGCGGCCAGGGTACAGCGGTCCCAGCCAGGCCGGCGGGCGGAACGGGCCCGCCCCGGCGGCCGGGGCGGCGAGCCGGTCGGCGATCAGCCACAGCGTGGCGGGGTCAACCCCGAATCCCAGGTGGCTGCAGCGGACCTCGACGTTGCGGTGCAGCGCCGTCTCCGGCTCGATGCAGTTCCGCCAGCACACGATGCCGTCGCGCCGGGAGTACACGGCCGTCGATGCGACCCCGATGGGCAGCGCCACCTGCTCACGGGTGGGCACCCGGCCGGCCGCGTGCAGGTGGCTGCGCCGGTCGTAGACGCCGTCGGCGCGGCTGCGCCGCAGGTCGCTGCGGCGCGAACGGGCTGCCCAGCGTGATCACGTGCCGGACGTGCCCGGGTACTCGCGCGCCAGTTCCCTGGCGTAGATCCCGCCGAGGCTCCAGCCCACGACCGACACCGGCCGGCCCGCCTTCGCGGCCAGGGCGGCCAGCGCCTGCGGCAACCCGTCCAGCACGGCGTCGCTGGGACCTCTGTTGCGCCCGAGATTCCAGCCCCACACGTCGTAGCCGAGCCAGCCCAGGAACCGCCGGAGCGGCGCCGTGCTCATGTCGGAGGCGAGTAATCCCGGCAGGACCAGCACGCCGTGGCCGTCGCCGCGGGGCGCGACCGCCAGCCACGGCGCCGCCAGCGGCAGCCCGGCCAGGTCGGCCAGCCCCCGGGCGGGCTCGGTCAGGAACAGCCGGAGCGGCGGGGCCGGCCGCCCGCCGGCGCGTTCCGGGCCGGCTGCCGACCCCCTGACCAGGAACATCGCTGCCTACTTCCGCGCTTGCGCCGCTACGACTCAGGCACCATGCTGATACATCTTCATGTTATCTGTGTCCCGGGTTACCGGCGGTGGTTAGCTTTTTACCGTCCCGGCCTCGATGGCCTCCCACTCCTGGGCCGTCTGCGGTGACCCGGACGAGGCCGCGGGGAACTTGTAGTCCTCGCACTTCGGCGGGTGCGGCAGCTGGAACCAGAAGTATGACCACATGTACAGGGTCGGGAACGCGTGCGCGAGATAAGCGGCGTCCGCCGCCAGCGCGGCCTCGCGTTTCGCCTCGGTGAACGTGCTCCCGTTCGTGGTGCAGTCACCCAGGGCGTAGTCGCTGATCCCGCGGGACTTGTGCAGCCCGTGGGTGCAGCTGTTCCACCGCTGGAACCGCGGGTCGTCCTGCAGCAGGACCAGGTGCGGGTGGTACACCTCGGTCAGGTAGTGATCGACGTACCGGGGAGGCGGGACGTACGAGCAGTTGTAGCCGTAGTAGTCCTGGCTCCTGCAGCCGCCTCCGCGGGTTTCCCGGTTGTAGGCGTCCACTCCCGCACCGTCGGCCACCTGCACGTTGGTCAGCCCGTCCTGCGCTGAGTACTTCCTGATCAGGTCGGACTGGGCCTCGAACTGCCGGACGTACTGCGGGCCGCTGCTGTAGGCCGGCTTGCGGTGCAGGATGCCGGCGCAGTTGTAGTCCCACAGGGTCACCTCCGGCTCCATGTAGTAGATCATGATGACCGGGGCGTGAGCCGGCGGGATGGACGCGATGAACGACTGCAGGCGCGAGTTGTTGACCTGCCCGCTTGACGTCGTGTCCTTGTAGGAGATCAGGCACACCGGGTCGTAGCCCGGGTGGCCGGCGTAGAGCCGGTAACACGCGGTGTTGTGAAAGCTGGCCGGCAGCATCCGTGGCGGCGACGAGCTGGGAAACCAGTCCTTCTCCGTCTGCAGCGGCCCGATCTGGCCCGGGTTGATCGCCTGCAGCCAGTCCGGGGCGCTGACCCCGGCGTAACCGCCGACATACTCCGGGCGGGTGGTCGTGCTCGCGCGGACCGCGCCGCTGGAAGCGTCCGCGGGTACCGCCAGGTACGCCGTGAGGCCGACTGCTGCCGCGACGCAGAGCGCTGCTCGGATCCGGGCGGCTGTGCTCATGGCCCTCCTCGTGTTCCTCCTCTGGTGCCGCGGGGCCGTCCGGCACAGCGTAGACCCTGCCGGCCGGCGGCCGGCCGCTGACCGGTGCGCCCGGCCGCCGGCCGGGCTATCGCCGCGGTCGAGCCGGTCCGCGGCTAGGCTTCGTGGTCATGGGTGAAATGATCAGCTACCAGAGCGACGGCGGGACCTCGCAGGGCTATCTCGCGATCCCGCGGGCAGCCGGCGGCGCGTCCGTGCCCGCGGTGGTGGTGATCCAGGAGTACTGGGGCCTGGTCGGCCACATCACCTCGGTGGCGGACCGGCTGACCGCGGCGGGATTCCTGGCGCTGGCCCCGGATCTGTACCACGGGCACGTCGCCAGGGAGCCGGATGAGGCGCAGAAGCTGCTGATGGGCCTGGCCATGGACCAGGCCGCGAAGGACATCTCCGGGGCGGCCGCCTACCTGGCCGGCCGCCCCGACTGCACCGGGGCCGTCGGCGTCATCGGGTTCTGCATGGGCGGCAGCCTGGCGCTGTGGGCGGGCACGCTGTCCCAGCACATCACCGCGGTGGTGGGCTACTACCCGGCGATCCCCTGGGAGCGGATGCGGCCGTCCTGGCAGAACTACAGCGGCAAGGCGGCAATCATCCACGCCGACGAGGACGAAGGCGGGTCGGCGGCGCCCGGCATCGGCCAGGCCAGGCAGCTCATCTCCGACGCCGGCGGCGAGGTGACCGCGTACGACTACGCCGGCACCGGGCACGCGTTCTTCAACGACGACCGGCCCGAGGTGTACGACGAGGCCGCCGCCACGCTCAGCTGGGACCGCACCCTGACCTTCCTGCACGACAGGCTAGGCGGGATGGCGTAGCCGGCCGACAATAGAAGCATGACCATGGGCAGCGCGAGCGTGACTTCGGGGAAGAACGGGCGGGCACGGCCGGCGCCGCGGCGGGGGGAGGAACTACCCGCGGACCGTTACCTCGACCGCGAGGAGAGCTGGCTTCGGTTCAACCAGCGGGTGCTCGAGCTGGCCGAGGATCCGGCGGTTCCGCTGCTGGAGCGGGTCAGGTTCGCCGCCATCTTCGCCAGGAACCTGGACGAGTTCTTCATGGTCCGGGTGGCCGGCCTGGTGCGCCGGATGGCCGCCGGGCTGCCGGTGGAGGGCGTCTCCGGGCTGCGGCCCGGCGAGGTGCTCGAGAACGCCCTGGAGATCGCGGGCGAGCTGACCGTCCGGCACGCCGCCTGCTACAGCGACACGATCCTGCCCGACCTGGCCGGGCAGGGGATCGAGATCCTGCGCTGGAAGGAACTGTCGGCCGACGAGCAGCAGGGCCTGCACCAGCTGTTCCGGGAGCGGATCTACCCGGTGCTGACGCCGCTCGTGGTGGACCCGGCTCACCCGTTCCCCTACATCTCCGGCCTGACGCTCAGCCTGGCGGTCATGGTCGCCGATCCCGAGACCGGCGAGACGATGTTCGCCCGGGTCAAGGTGCCGCCGCTGCTGCCCAGGTTCCTGACCGTCTCGGCGCAGCGGTTCGTCCCGCTCGAGGACGTGATCGCCGCCCACCTCAACGAGCTGTTCGTCGGGCTGGAGATGCTGGAGCACCACGCGTTCCGGGTCACCCGCGATCCGTGACCTGGAGGTCGACGAGGACATCACCGAGGACCTGCTGCAAGCGCTGGAGCGGGAGCTGCAGCGGCACCGGTTCGAGCCCGCGGTGCGGCTCGAGGTGGAGGAGTCCATCTCCAGCGACGTGCTGGAGCGGCTGGTGACCGAGCTGCGCATCGACCGGCGCGCGGTGTACCGGGTGCCGGGCCCGCTGGACCTGTCCGGCTTGTCGGCCATCGCCGACCTCGACCTGCGGGAACTCAAGTACCCGGCGTTCGTCCCGTCCGAGTCGGCGATTCCGCCCGACGCCGACATCTTCTCCGCCCTGGCCGAGCGGGACCGGCTCGTCCACCATCCCTACGACTCGTTCACCACCAGCGTGGAGCGGCTGATCGTCGAAGTCCGCCGCCGACCCCGGGGTGCTCGCCATCAAGCAGACCCTGTACCGGACGAGCGGCGAGTCGCCCATCGTGGACGCGCTGATCGACGCCGCCGAAGCCGGCAAGCAGGTCGTCGTGGTGGTGGAGATCAAGGCCAGGTTCGACGAGCGGGCCAACATCGCCTGGGCGCGCAAGCTGGAGGAGGCGGGCTGTCACGTCGTGTACGGCTTCGTCGGGACTGAAGACGCACGCCAAGGTCGCGCTGGTGGTGCGGGAGGAAGCCGGACGGCGTCGCTGCGCCGCTACTGTCACATCGGCACCGGCAACTACCACCCCACTACAGCCCGGCTGTACGAGGACTTCGGCCTGCTCACCGCCGACCCGACCGTGGGCGAGGACATCACCGATCTGTTCAACCACCTCACCGGGTACAGCCGGAAGAGCGCCTACCAGCGGCTGCTGGTCGCGCCGCAGGCGCTGCGCGCCGGGCTGGTCGAGCGGATCGGCCGCCAGGCCGAGCGGGCCGCGGCCGGGCTGCCCGCGCTGATCCAGCTCAAGTGCAACGCGCTCACCGACGAGGCGGTAATCGACGCCCTCTACCGCGCGTCGCAGGCGGGCGTGCCGATCGACCTGTGGATCCGCGGGATCTGCTCGCTGCGCCCCGGTGTCCCCGGGCTGTCGGAGACGATCCGGGTGCGCAGCATGCTGGGCCGGTTCCTCGAGCACGCCCGCATCTACGCGTTCGGGCCGGAGGACATCCTCGCCGCGGGCCGGTAACGCCGCTGAAGTGGCGGAGCCGGCTGGTCAGCGCAGGAGGTGTGGCTGGGCAGTTCGGACCTCATGCACCGCAACCTGGACCGGCGGGTCGAGCTGCTGGTCCGGGTGAGCGATTCCGGGCAGCAGAAGAAACTGCGGCGATCTGTTCAGCATGGCGATGGATGAGGCTACCGCGTCCTGGTGGCTGGACCCGGACGGTTCCTGGACCAGGCATCACCTGGACTCCAGGGGCAGCCGCTGCGCGACCTGCAGGCCTACCTGGTGGAGTTCCGGCGCGGCGGGCGGGCGGGGCCGAAAACAGCGGGCCGGGCCAAGCACCGGCATCCCGGCGGCCGGGATCGCGCCGCGGGCAGACGGCTGTCATCCCGGCGGGCCGGGCCTGCGTGACCGGCCGGCCGCCGCGCCCCCGTTCAGAGCCTGTCCGGCCGGGGGCCGAGATACGTGCGGCCGGCGCGGTGCTCCACCGTTCAGCCGGCCAGGGCACCGAGGTGGCGCTCATCCACCGGCCCAGGCGCCAGGACTGGACGTTCCCCAAGGGGAAGCTCGAACCGGGCGAGCACGTGCTCGCGGCGGCGGTGCGCGAGGTGACCGAGGAGACCGGCATCCGCCCGGTGCTCGGGCGGCCGCTGGCCACGGTGCGGTACCAGGTGGACGGCGGCCCCAAGCGGGTGGACTACTGGGCGGCCCGGGTGGATCACCCGCCCCCGGACGACGCCTTCGTGCCCGGCGACGAGGTGGACCGGCTGGAGTGGGTGCCACCGCAGGCGGCCCGGTCGCGGCTCACCTACGCCCACGATGCCAGGCTGCTCGACGTTCTGCTGGCTCCTCCTGGCGGCGGTCCGGCCGGGAGCGGCACCGTGCCCTGCATCCTGCTGCGGCACGCCTCGGCCGGGCGGAAGAGCGCCTGGCCCGGGGACGACCTGCTGCGCCCGCTGGACGAGCGCGGGGATCGCCGACGCGGCCAGGCTGGCGCAGCTGCTCGGCTGCTTCGGGACCGAGCGGGTGGTCAGCTCGGCCGCGGAGCGCTGCCTGGGCACGGTGCGCCCCTACGCGGAGCGGATCGGCGCGGTCATCGAGGCCGAGCCCGCCTTCACCATCCCGGCGGCCGGCGGCAGCGACCACCACGAGGCGGCGCAGCGGCGGATGACCGGGCTGCTGGCCCGGCCGTCGCCCACCGTCATCTGCGGGCACCGGGAGAACCTGCCCGTACTCCTGGCGCAGGCCCGCGCCGTGCTGCGCGGCTTCCCGGCGGACGACGAGTGGTCGCCGCCCAAGGCGGGATTCTGGGTGCTGCACATCGCGGCGGGACGGCTGGCCGCCCTGGAACACCACACCGCGAGCGTCTAGCAGGCCGGCTCGCCGAAGTCGAGCATCGCGGGCAGGGCGCCCTCGAAGGTGAGCAGCCAGCGCTTGACCTCGATCCCGCAGCCGCCGCTGTACCCGCCGAGGCCGTCGGCGGCGACGACGCGGTGGCACGGCACGATCACCGGGATCGGGTTGGAGCCCATGATGCTCCCGATCGCCCGGGCGCCGATCGCGGGGCGGCCGTCGCGCCAGGACAGCCGGTGCGCCAGCAACCCATAGGTGACGGTCTGGCCGAACTGCACGGTCTCGGCGAGCAGCCTCAGCACCTCCCGCTGCGCCCGCGACGCCCGGCCCCAGTCCAGCGGCAGGTCGAAGCCGCCGCGCGTGCGGCGGAAGTACTCCGACAGCTGGGCCCGCGCGGCGGGCAGCAGGCCCCCCGCGGCCGCCCGGCCGGGCGGCCCGGCCGGGGCCGGGGGCGGGCCGAACCGGACCGCCGCGACGCCCGCGTCGCTGCACCCGACGGACAGCGGCCCGACGGGAGCCTCGAGGGTGGCCCAGCCGAGTGCCGTCACGCTGTCATTCTGGCCTGCCCGGGGGACAAACCGCGGTTGACCGCCGGCCGGCGCAAAGGGTACTGGCCGCACCGCCAGACTGTCGGCCGCCGGTGATAGATGTCGGTCGTGCGGCTATCCGTGGACAGGAGGGCGCCATGGCCGATCCCTTGCCGATGCCGTCGAAGCCGAGCTTGTCCGGCTGGGCGAGATACTCACCGAGCCGGGGCAGCGCGAATGCCTGCGCTGCTATTTAATCCGCATGCTCAACGAGTTCGGCTGCAACAACACGCATCGTTGGACGCGGCGCTGGCGGATGCCTGGGCGCCGCGGGCCCACGCGCTGATAGAGCGCTGCAACGGCGCGGCGCCTGCTGCTGCGACTGTGAAGTGATCTTCAATGTCTTCACCGAATATCTGCAGACCAGCCAGCTGCTGCCGTGCGCGGGGGTGTCCAGGGCTTCCACCCGGCCCTGTGACCTGCGGTAACGGCCGTGACAGTCAGTCGGTCCTGGCCGCGGCGGACTCGGCCGCGCCGCCGGCGGCGGCGCAGGACGTGCCGGAGGATCAGCGCGGCGACCAGCGCCGCCAGGGCGATCAGCACGTAGAGCAGGTACCGGGTCACCTCCCGGTAGATGACCCGTGATGTGGTCTCCCGCCAGGTAGCCCACGCTGGCCCAGACGCCGACCCACAGCATGGCCCCGAGGGTGCTGTAGGTGAGGAACGGAGACCAGCCCATCTCCGTGGTGCCCGCGATGATGCCGTTGGCCTGGCGCACCACGGTCGAAGAACCGGGCGAGACGGTGACCACGATGGCGCCCCGCCTGGCGAAGAATTCCTCGGCCTTGTCCAGCCGCGCGCTGGTCAGGACGACATAGCGGCCGTAGCGCAGCGCCAGCGCGCGACCGCCGAACCGGCCGATCGCGTAGCCAGCCGCAACTGCCCGCGACCGACGCGACCACGGCTGATCACGCCGAGGGCCACAATGTTGAGACTGCCCGCGCCCGCGTAGATCGACCCGGCGATGAGCATCGTCTCGCCCGGCACGATCGGCGCGCCCAGGTTCTCCAGGAACAGCATCGCCGCGACGGCCAGGTAACCGTAGTGGTCGAGCAGCGGAGCCAGCGTGGCGAACACGCCCGGGAGATGCGGGGCGCTCATCGTGATCAGGCCTCTTCCGTCTCCTGGCGGCTGGCCAGCGCGCCGGCGACGGGCGCCGCCGTGAGCTCGATCTGCCAGGGCCGCGCCCCGTAGCCGGCCAGCTGCACGGCGATCGCGTCAGCGGTCAGCGGGTCGGGTGGCTTCCAGGCCAGCCCTGCGCACCGCGTCAGGATGGAGCAGATTCTCGGTGGGCAGGCTGCGGGATTCGGCCAGCGCGGCGACGACCGCCCGGACCGCGGTCAGCCGCCGCGCCGCGGCCGGGTCACGTTCGGCCCAGCGGTGCGTCGGCGGCGGGCCGTCGGCGGCGGGCGCCGGAGGGCGCGGGCAGCGCGGTGTCGGGCTTGGCCCTGGACCGGCTGACCGCCGCCAGCCAGTTGCGGACGTGCCTGCGGGCGCCGCGGCCGGTGAACCCCGGGAGGGCGATCAGCTCGGCGCCCGGCGGACGGCATGGCCCGGGCGGCCTCGACGATGGCGGCGTCGGGCAGCACCCGCCCGGGAGACAGGTCCCGCTGCCGGGCGATCGCGTCGCGCTCCAGCCAGAGGTCGCGGACCACGGCCAGGCCGCGCCGGGTGCGGACGCGGTGAATGCCCGAGGTGCGCCGCCACGGGATCCGGCCGCGGGCCGGGCGGCTTGGCCGCGAGCACGGCCGCGAACTCCTGCCGGGCCCACTCCGCCTTGCCCTGCTCCTCGAGCTGCTCCGCCAGGGCGTCCCGCAGCTCGACGAGAACCTCGACGTCCAGGGCCGCGTAGCGGAGCCAGTCCGTCGGGCAGCGGGCGGGTGGACCAGTCCTCGGCCCCGTGCCCCTTCGCCAGCCGGAGGCCGAGCACTTCTTCGACCAGCGCGGCCAGGCCCACCCGCGGGAAGCCGAGCAGCCGGCCGGCCAGCTCGGTGTCGAACAGCAGCCCGCGGGCGGTAGCCGAGCTCGGCCAGGCAGGGCAGATCCTGGCCGGCGGCGTGCAGCACCGCCTCGGCCGGCGCGAGCGCGGCGTCGAGGCGGGACAGGTCCGGGCAGGCGACCGGGTCGATGAGCACCGTGCCCGCGCCCTCCCGGCGGAACTGGACCAGGAAGGCGCGCTGACCGTAGCGGAAGCCGGAGGCTCGTTCGGCGTCCACGGCTACCGGACCGTCGCCCGGGCCGAGGGCGGTGGCGGCCCGGCCAGCGCTTCGGCGGTCGCGACGACGGCGGGCAGGCCATCCGGGGCTCGAGCAGCGGAACGACGTCGTCTTCAGCGGCTGGCCGCCTCCGTCACGGGCGCCGCCCGCGCCTTGGCATGACGCTCACTCCCGCCGCGACCGGCGGCAGGCCGGCCGCTGTGCACAGCGCGTCGCACCAGGCCGCGACGTGCCCGGCGAGCGCCGGGGAGGCCGCCGAGCGCGCCGGGCCGCCGGCCTGGGCCCGCGGGCGACCAGGACGCCCGCAGCTCGAGCCCGGTCGCTCGTCGGCTCGTCCTGCTTGCCGCCGAATCCCTCGGTGATCACCCTGGTCACCGTGCCGCTGGGCGCCGCGTACCCGGCCGCGCGGGCGTCCAGCGCCTCGGTCAGCCAGCTCCAGCCCACCTGCCGAGCAGCGGGTCGGCCGCGATCTCCGGCTCCACCTCAGCGCGGATGTAGGCGATCACCCGGAATTGGCCCGGCCCACCCCGGCTGGCCAGCCGGATCGTAGAGCAGCACGAGCCTGCCCCAGCCGATGTCCGCGGTCCGCTCATCCCCGGCCGGCACCGGACGGTGGCCGCGATCGCGGCCGCGTAGCGGAGCGAGCCTCGGGGCGCGGGCACGTCCTCGAAGGCTCACCTGCGGGCCGCAGCGGCCGCTGGGCGTCGCGGCCAGCATAGCAAGTCGGCGACCGCGGCAGCGAAAGACGGCATCGCCGCTGCCGCTGCCCGGTGGCCCTGGCCGACTGTCCCTCCTGGCCGGCTGGCCTCATGAGCCGAGCGTACGTCGCTGCCGCCGTTCTTCTCACGCCACCCGGCCGCGCAGGCCGCGCAAGCCCGCCAGATCGGCCAGCCGGAGACGCCGATGAGCAGCGCCGCGCCGCACCCCGTGCACGCCCACTCCGGGCAGTCGCCGTCGACGGACGTCCGGGCAGCCGCCCTGGCCTTCGTGCGGCTGGTCGAACAGCTGGTCCTGGCCGCATTCGCGGCAGTAGCGGGTCATCAGGCCCATCTCCGGCGACCTCCTCACCCCGGGGCACGCACTGGGCGCGTGCGGATCCGGCCCAGGCGTCACCGCACGGTCCGGGGCCGATCACGATGTTGGCATGCTTTGCCGCTGGGCGTGGGATCTCCGGCGGTGTGTCACGAATGCTCGTGTGCTCTGGCGGGCTTTCCCTGCAGTCGGACGCGCAGCGGCCCTGTGAGACGATCCCTGATGTGACGCCGGCTTGAGGGCGAATCGCCCTTCCTGCTGGCCTGCAGGCGCAAGCCGGTGCCTTACACGCCGGTCTGGTACATGCGGCAGGCCGGCCGTTCGCTGCCCGAGTACCGGATCGCCCGGTCGGGCATGGGCATGCTCGAGGCCTGCTGCGCAGCCGGAACTGATCGTCGAGATCACCCTGCAGCCGCTGCGCCGGTACGCACGTGGACGCCGCGATCCTGTTCAGCGACATCGTCGTGCCGCTCAAGGCGGTAGGGGTCAGCCTCGACATCAGCCCCGGCGTCGGGCCGGTGGTGGAGCACCCGATGCGCGAAGCCCGCGACCTGGAGCGGCTGCGGCCGCTCGAGCCGGACGACGTCCCGTTCGTGACCGAGGCGGTGCGACGCGCTGGTCGCCGAGCTGGGCGGCCGGCCGCTGATCGGCTTCGCCGGCGGCCCGTTCACCCTGGCCTCCTACCTGATCGAGGGCGGCCCGTCGAAGACGCACGAGCGGACCAAGGCGCTGATGTACGGCAACCCGGAGCTGTGGAACGAGCTGCTCGGCCGGCTCGCCGACATCACCCTGGCGTTCCTGCGGGTTCAGGTGGACGCCGGCGCCTCCGCGATCCAGCTGTTCGACTCGTGGGTCGGCGCGGTCAGCCCGGAGGACTACCGGCGGTCAGCGTGCTGCCGCACGTCAAGAAGATCTTCGGCTCGCTGGCCGCCACCGGGGTGCCGCGCATCACTTCGGGGTGGGGACGGGCGAGCTGCTCGGCCTGATGGGAGAGGCGGGCGCGGACGTGGTCGGCGTCGACTGGCGGGTGCCGCTGGACGAGGCGGCGCGCCGGGTGCAGCCGGGCAAGGCGCTGCAGGGCAATCTCGACCCCGCCGTGCTGCTGGCGCCGTGGGAGGTCATCGAGGCGCGGGCCAGGGACACGCTCGGCCGGGGCCGCGCCGCCGAAGGCCACGTGTTCAACCTCGGCCACGGCGTGCTGCCGGAGACCGACCCCGACGTGCTCGCCAGGCTGACCGACCTGGTGCACGCGGAGTCCGCCCGCGACGGCGGCGGCCCCTGAGGCCGCCCCGGCGCCTCCGCCCGGCGCCCGGTCCAGGCCCGGCCCGGCCGGACGGACAGGGGTCATCTCCCGCTCCCACGCCCGCCGCGCAGGCAGCGGTCCGCCACCGACCAGGGCTCGCCCAAGCCGTTTCCGCGGAAACGCCATGCCGGAAAACTGTCATACCCAGCGGCTAATGTCAAACACATGTTCGATCAACGGCCCGGCCCGGAGTCAGACGCCGCCAGCAGGTCCGGCCGGCCCAGCACGAGCCAGCCCTCGCCGCGCGCCCGGCAGTCCTGTGGCCGGGCGCCCTCGGCCAGGCAGGCCCAGCACGAGCCAGCCCTCGCCGCGCGCCCGGCAGTCCTGTGGCCGGGCGCCCTCGGCCAGCCGCCGCTGCCGGGGTCGCGTTCAGCCGGGCTCAGGTGCCGTCGCCCGCCGCAGGCCGCGTTCCTCGCCGCTGCGCCCACCGCCGGCCGCGCAGGCCGCGATAGCCGAGATAGCCGATCAGCGCGCAGGCGAGGCCGATCGGCAGGACCGCGCCGAGCGCCCGCAGCAGCCAGGAAACCGCTATGACCAGCGCGTTCCACCCGGCGGTCAGGCCGCCGACGAAGCCGCCGGGACGCGGCTTCGCGTGCTTGCGGGCATGCCGCGCGGTGGCCGGCGGCACGAGCCGCAGTGACACGGTGGCGTATGCGGTCTCGTGGTTGAGCGCCCGCTGCTGGGCCTGCATGGCTTCCAGGGCAGATTCTTGCGAGTTGATCTGGTCCTGGACGGTGAGCAGGCTGGCGACCGAGCCGGCCCGGGCCAGCAGCGAGCGCAGCTGCGTGATCGCCGCCTTGTCCGACGCCACCCGGCTGGCGGTGTTTGCCACCTGCTGGGTGATGTCTTGCGCATGCTGCTGGAGGGATGTCCGGGCGCCGATCGCGGCCAGCTCGGTCAGCGCGGCCGGGTAGGCGGCCACGGGGATCCTCAGCTGGATGCTGGCCATTTCGCGGCCGGGCTTCGTCTTGTGCAGCGCGGTGTTCTCCTGTGACACGTATCCGCCGGAGCCGTCGGCGATCTGAGCCGCGCGGGCGGCCGCCCGGCCGATGTCGGTCACCCGGACGGTCATGGTGGCCGTGTAGACGATGTCCGGCCTGGTCGCCGACAGCCGGGCCGTGCCCCCCGCGCCCGGCGCCTGCCTGCCGCCGTGGTCCGCCGCCCGCGCGCCCGGGGGAGCCACGGCGGCGCCTGCAGGCCCGTGGCCCGTGCCGGCGGGAGCCGCGGAAGATCCGGAGGATCCCGATCCGCCGGAGCAGCCGGTGAGCAGCAGAACGACGGTGATCAGTCCGGCCGCGGCGCAGGCGACGACCGGCGGGGCGGGCCGGCCTGAGGCGGGGGACTTGAGCGTGCCTTTACGCATGTCCGTCCGACGTGGCCGGCCCGGCCGCCGGTTTCCCGCCGCCGGTAACGATTGTGCTACATGCTCCCGGTCACGCCCGGCGTTGCTGGCGGCCGGACGTTAACCACCGCTCGGGCCGGTGGCACTGGCACGGCGTGGATACAGCAGGGGGCGGGTCGGCCGCAAGCGCGCGGCCCGCGGGCAGACTGGCGGCATGGCGCACGCTGGCAGGCCGGCGCGGGTGGCGATCGTGGGCGGCGGCATCGCCGGGCTGGCGGCCGCCTGGTTCCTGCGGGACGCTCCGGCGTCGGTCACCGTCTTCGAGGGCTCCCCCCGGCTGGGCGGCAAGCTGGCGGTTGGCGAGGTAGCCGGGATCGCGGCCGACGAGGGCGCGGAAGCGCTGCTGGCCCGTCGCCCGGAGGGCACCGGCCTGATCCGCGCGGTGGGGCTGTCCGGCGAGCTCGTCGGTCCGGGCACCACGTCGGCGCGGATCTGGACCCGCGGCCTGTTCCGCGAGCTGCCGGGGCGGCAGCTGATGGGAGTGCCGTCCGATTTCGGCGAGCTGGCCCGGTCGGCCGTGCTGTCGGAGGCCGGACTGGCCCGGGCCAGGCTCGACGCCGAGCTGCCCGCCACCCCGCTGGACGGCGACGTGTCCGTCGCCGCCGCGGTATCGGCGAGATTCGGTCGCGAAGTGGTGGACCGGCTGGTGGATCCGCTGCTCGGCGGGGTCTACGCGGGCCGCAGCGAGGAGCTGTCCTTCGAGGCGACCCTGCCCGGGCTGGCCGCGGCGGCCCGGCGGCACCGATCCCTGGCCGAGGCCGCGGGCTCCCTGCTGCCGCCGCCCGCCGGTCGCGCCCGGCCGGAGCCGGTATTCACCACGCTGGCCGGCGGCCTCGGCACGCTGCCCCCGGCCGTGGCCGCCGCATCGGGAGCCCGGCTGCGCACCGGGCGCGCGGTCCGCGGGCTTTCCCGGATTCCGGACGGCTGGCGCCTGGTCACCGGGCCCGCCAGCGAGCCCGAGGTCGCGTCGGCCGACGCGGTCATCCTGGCCGTGCCTGCCCGGCCGGCCAGCCGGCTGCTGTCCGGCGTGGCCAGCGGCGCCGCGGCGGCGCTCGGCGAGATCCGCTACGCGAGCATGGCCATCGTCACGCTGGCCTATCCGCTCGCGGCGTTCGGCATCCCGCTGGCCGGCAGCGGCTACCTGGTGCCCGCCGTGGACGGCCGGGCGGTCAAGGCGGTCACCTTCAGCACGGTCAAGTGGCCGCACCTGCTGTCCGCCCAGCCCGAGCGCCGGGGCCTGCACATCGTCAGGTGCTCGGTCGGCCGGATCGGCGAGGAGGCGATCCTGCAGCGGGACGACGCCGAGCTGGCCGCGCTGGCGGCGCGGGAGTTCGCGGCCGCCACCGGGGTCGGCGGCGGGCCTGCCGAGGCCCGGGTGACCCGGTGGGGCGGGGCGCTGCCCCAGTACGGCGTCGGCCACCTGGACCGGGTCGCGCGCATCCGGGCCTCGGTCGCCGCGCAGCCGGGCCTGGCCGTCTGCGGCGCCGCCTACGACGGCCTCGGCATCCCGGCGTGCATCGCGACCGCCCGGACGGCGGCCGACCAGGTGCTCGAGCACCTCGCGAATCTCGGCGGGGGCGATGACGGGGCCACGTCCGCCGATGGCGGACAATGACGGTATGACCGGGAACGACCAGCGAGCACGCTCACGTCAGCGAGGCCGTGCCCAAGCCGAAGGCACGCGACCTGAACGAGCTGATCCGCTACACCATGTGGTCGGTGTTCCGGGTTCACGGACCCGGCGCGACCGGAGCGGCGGGGGAGCGGGCCAGCGGCGGCCGGGACGGGCTGGCCGCCGAGGTCAGCGAGCTGTGCCAGCAGGCGGCGGGCAAGGACGTCGGTCACGCGCGGCTGCTACGACGTGCAGGGGCTGCGGGCCGACGCCGATTACATGTTCTGGTGGACCGCGCCGTCGGCCGATGACCTGCAGGAGATGTACGCGCGGTTCCGCCGGACCGGGCTGGGCCGGGCCAGCGACCCGGTCTGGTCGGTGATGGCGCTGCACCGGCCGGCCGAGTTCAACAAGGGCCACATCCCGGCGTTCCTGGCCGGGGAGGAACCTCGCAACTACGTGAGCGTGTACCCGTTCGTGCGCTCGTACGAGTGGTACCTGCTCGACGACGCCGAGCGGCGGGCGATGCTGGCCGAGCACGGGATGATGGCCCGCGAGTACCCGGACGTCCGCGCCAACACCGTGTCCTGCTTCGCGCTGAACGACTACGAGTGGATCCTCGCCTTCGAGGCCGACGAGCTGCACCGGATCGTGGACCTGATGCGTCACCTGCGCGGGGCGCGGGCGCGGCTGCACACCCGGGCCGAGATCCCGTTCTACACCGGCCGCCGCAAGCCGGTCAGGGAGCTGGTCGCCGCGCTCCCGTCAGCCGCTGCTTCCGCCAGCCACGGCTGCAGCCCCGCCGTCACGCGCTGGCCGGTTCCAGGGAGAGCGACACGGAGTTGATGCACCACCGCTGGCCGGTCGGCACCTGGTAGCCCTCGCCCTCGAACACGTGCCCGAGATGGGAGTCGCACCGGGCGCAGCGCACCTCGGTGCGCTTCATGCCCATCGAGCGGTCCTCGATCAGCACCACCGCATCATCGACCGTCGGCTGGTAGAAGCTGGGCCACCCGCAGTGCGACTCGAACTTCGCGTCCGACCGGAACAGCTCCGCGCCGCAGGCCCGGCACCGGTACACGCCCTCGGTCTTGGTGTCGGTGTACTCGCCCTGCCACGGCGCCTCGGTCCCCGCCTGGCGCAGCACCCGGTACTCCTCGGGGCTGAGCTGCTCGCGCCACTCCGCCTCGGTCTTGGTCACCTTCTCCATGCCGGTGAGACTACCCGCGGAGCCGCACCCCCGGGTCAAACGAGGACATCGTACACCGGCGCGGGCACCGGCGGCGGGCCGCAGCTCGAGGTGCTCGTACCCGGCCCGCCGCCCGCACGTCGTCGGCCGCGCGCGGCCAGCAGGGCCAGGTGATCATCGGGGGCGGTGACCACGAGCGCGCTGGACCGGCGCCCGCATGGACACCCTGGCCTCGGTCTTGGCCTTCCGGACCGCGGCGATGGCGGCCGACGCCGCGTCGAGCAGGCCTGGTGTCCGCCCCGTCCGCCAGGGCGCGCAGCGGCTCCGGGTCGGGCCAGGCCGCCCGGTGCACGGACCCGTCCTGCCACCACGACCAGGCCTCCTCGGTCACGAACGGCAGGAACGGCGCGAACAGCCGCAGCAGCACCGACAGCGCGCAGCGCAGCGCCGCCGCGGCCGAGGCCGCCCCCGCGCGGCCGCGCTCCCCGTAGGCGCGCGCCTTCACCAGCTCGAGGTAGTCGTCGCAGAAGGACCAGAAGAACTCCTCGGCCCGCTCCAGGGCGCGGGCATGATCGTATCTCCGAACGCACGCGTGCAGTCGGCCACGACCTCGGCGAGCCTGCGCAGCATGGCCTGGTCGAGCGGCTCGGTGACGTCCTGGCGGCCGCGGCCGCCCGGCGGC
Organism: uncultured Actinomycetes bacterium; assembly: GCA_963795575.1. Lineage (GTDB taxonomy): Bacteria > Actinomycetota > Actinomycetes > Streptosporangiales > Streptosporangiaceae > PALSA-505. The sequence goes on from CAWCII010000006.1 coordinate 24,726, forward strand.
CGCCGGGATCCCTGGCAGGCGATGCCGAGCACGAACCGGCTCGCGTTCAGGATCTTGATCGCCAGCCGCCTGCCGATCCTGAGCTGGCCCGGGTCGTAGGTCACGTCCGAGCCGAGGCGGCTGCTGGCCGCCCAGTACCGGACCGCGTCCGAGCCGAACTCGTCCAGCACCGCGGCCGGGGTGACCACGTTGCCCTTGGACTTGGACATCTTCTTGCGGTCCGGGTCCAGCACCCAGCCGGAGATCGCGGCGTGCCGCCAGGGCAGCACGCCGTGCTCGGCGTGCGAGCGGAGCACCGAGTAGAACAGCCAGGTGCGGATGATCTCGTGCGCCTGCGGGCGCAGGTCCATCGGGAACACCCGGCCGAACAGGTCGTCGTCGATGCTCCACCGGCCGGCGATGTGCGGGGTGAGCGAGGACGTGGCCCAGGTGTCCATCACGTCCGGATCGGCGGCGAACCCGCCGGGCCGGCCGCGCTGGCTCTCGTCGTAGCCGGGCGGCGGCTGCGCGGCCGGGTCCACCGGCAGGGCGTCGTCGGCCGGCGACGATCGGCGCCTCGTACCGGGGCTGGCCGTCGTCGTCGAGCGGATACCACACCGGGATCGGCACGCCGAAGAACCGCTGGCGGCTGATCAGCCAGTCGCCGGTCAGCCCGGCCACCCAGTTCTGGTAGCGCACCTGCATGAACGGCGGGTGCCAGGCCAGCTCGCGGCCGCGTTCGCGCAGCGCCGCGCGCAGCTCCTCGTCGCGGCCGCCGCTGCGCAGGAACCACTGCCGGGTGGTGATGATCTCCAGCGGCCGGTCGCCCTTCTCGTAGAACCTCACCTGGTGGGTCATCGGCTCGGGCTCGCCGATCAGGCTGCCGTCGGCCCGCAGCAGGTCCGCCGCCTGCTCCCGGGCGGCGGCCGGGGTGAGCCCGGCCAGCCGGGCGTACGCCGCCGGCGCCGGCCGGGCCGGCCAGGCCGGGCGGCGGGCCGGGCAGCAGCCGGCCGTCCGGGCCGATCACCGGCCGCGTGGGCAGCCGCAGGTCCCGCCACCAGGTGATGTCGGCGGTGTCGCCGAACGTGCAGACCATGACGATGCCGGTGCCCTTGTCCGGGTCGGCGAGCGGGTGCGCGAGCACCGGCACCTCGGCGCCGAACACCGGCGTGCGCACGGTCGTCCCGACCAGCGGCGCGTACCGCTCGTCGGCCGGGTGCACGACGAGCGCCACGCAGGCGGGCAGCAGCTCGGGCCGGGTGGTGGCCACGATCACCGGGCTCGCCGCCCGCCGCATTGCTCCGGGCCGGACCGGGCGAACGCGATCCGGTGCCAGGCGCCGCGGACCTCCCGGTCCTCCAGGTCGGCCTGCGCCACCGCGGTGCGGAACGTCACGTCCCACAGCGTCGGGCCCTCGGCCAGGTAGGCCTCGCCGCGGGCCAGGTTGCGCAGGAAAGCGCGCTGCGATATCGCCCGGGCGTCGTCGCCGATCGTGCGGTATCGCATCGACCAGTCCACCGACAGGCCGAGCCGCCGCCAGACGTCCTCGAACGCCTGCTCGTCCAGCTCGGTGAGCCGCTGGCACAGCTCGATGAAGTTGCGCCGGGAGACCGGGATCTGCCGGCCGCCGGGCCTTTCCGGCGGGCGTGAAGTCCGGGTCGTAGGGCAGCGCCGGGTCGCACCGGACGCCGAAGTAGTTCTGCACCCGGCGTTCGGTGGGCAGCCCGTTGTCGTCCCAGCCGACCGGGTAGAACACGGCCTTGCCGCGCATCCGCTGGAACCTGGCCACGATGTCGGTGTGGGTGAACGAGCAGACGTGCCCGATGTGCAGGGATCCGCTGACCGTCAGCGGGGGAGTGTCGATCGCGTAGACGCCGCCTGCTGGGCTGGGGTTCAGGCTGGCGCTGGGCGTCCGGTCAAACTTGTACTACGGACTGCTCTTCCCAGCGGCGCGACCACTTGTCTTCGAGGCCGTCGAGTGCGGCCCGGGCGCTGGAAGTCATGCCTCATCGTAGCGCAGCGGCCGGCGGACGCTTGCTCTACCGTGGTCGCATGCCGAAGCGGGCGGAGGCACTGGAGATCGACGTCGGCGGCCGGGCGGTGCGGGTCAGCAACCCGGCGCAAGCTCATGTTCCCCGGGGCCGGCGTGACCAAGGAAGACCTGGTCCGCTACTACATCGCGGTCGGCGCGCGGATGCTGGCCGCGGTGCGCGACAGGCCGCTGACCCTGCGCCGGTACCCGGACGGTGTCGGCGGCGAGTCGTTCTTCCAGAAGCGGGTGCCCAAGGGCGCTCCCGACTGGCTGGAGACCGTGCAGATCCGCTTCCCGAGCGGCCGGACGGCGGACGAGGTGTGCCCGACTGAGGTCGCCGTGCTCGCCTGGGCGGCCAACCTCGGCACGCTGGAGTTTCACCCGTGGCCGGTGAGCCGGGCCGATGTCGAGCACCCCGACCAGCTGCGCGTCGATTTCGACCCGCAGCCGGGCACCTCGTTCCGCGACGCGGTCACCGTGGCGCGGGCCGCCCGCGAGCTGCTCGGCGAGCTCGGCATGACCGGGTTCGTCAAGACCTCCGGCGGGCGCGGCGTGCACCTGGGCGTGCGGATCGTGCCCGAGTGGGACCTTCATCCAGGTACGGCGCGCGGTGATCGCGCTCGGCCGGGAGCTGGAACGGCGGCTGCCCGCGCTGGTCACGACCTCGTGGTGGAAGGAAGAGCGGGGGGAGCGGATATTCATCGACTACAACCAGGCGGCCAGGGACCGGACGATCGTGGCTGCCTACTCGGCCCGCGCCGTGCCGGAGGCGACCGTCTCCGCCCCGGTGACCTGGGACGAGCTTGACCAGGTCGAGCCGCGAGGACTTCACCGTGGCCACGATGCCCGCGCGGCAGGCGGCCGTCGCCGGATCCGCACGCCGGGCTCAACGGGCCGGACGCGGAGGCGTTCCGCCTCGACCCGCTGCTCGAGATGTCGGCCGCCGACGAGCGGGACCGGGATTCGGCGATCTCCCGTACCCGCCCGACTACCCGAAGATGCCGGGCGAGCCGCCCCGGGTCCAGCCCTCCCGCAAGATCCGCTGAACTGGTAACGGCGCCAGCCGTGGCCGGCTGCAGGCCGGGGTGACCTGTCAGCAGAACTATCTACTGGATAGTAATGTGGGTGCTGGCCCTCGAAGCTCCCGGGCCGGGCTACTCCCCCCCAGGCCCGGCCCGGCACGCAAGATCAAGTCCGCGTCATGGAACCGCGGGTCCTGGTGCGCGGTCGCGTCCGCGGGCTGGCGCGGAGTCGGGGAATGTCGGAGCCGGATGAGATAATCATGGTCATGCAGCAGGACACGTGCGGACCCATGGTCGGCCGTGCCGTGGAGCTGGCCCGGCTGCTTGGCCTGCTCGATTCGGTGGCCGCGGGAGAAGCGGCGGTCGCCCTGGTCAGCGGGGATGCGGGAGTCGGCAAGACGAGGCTGGTGACCGAGCTGGCCGGGCGGGCCAGGGAGCGCGGCTTCGCCGTGCTGGCCGGCCGCTGCGCCGAGCTGGGCGACAGCGTGCCCTACCTGCCGCTCGCCGACGCGCTGCGCAGCGTCACCGGGGACGGCCGCGGCCCGGGTGGCCGAGCTGGTCGCGGACCGGCCGGTGCTCGGCCGCCTGCTGCCCGACCACGGGCCAGGCATCCCGGCCAGCGGCGACGGCCGCGAGCTGGCCCGCCAGCAGCTGTTCGGCGCGGTGCTCGGCCTGCTCAGCGAGCTGGCGGAGGCGAGCCCGGTGCTGCTCGTGCTCGAGGACCTGCACTGGGCCGACCGGTCCACCCGGGACCTGGTCACGTTCCTGTCCCGGGTGCTGCACCGCGAGCGGGTGGCCGTGCTCGGCAGCTACCGGACCGATGACCTGCACCGCCGTCACCCGCTGCGTCCGGTGGTCGCGGAGCTGCTCAGGCTGCCGCACGTGACCCCGGTCGATCTCGGGCCGCTGGACCCGGCGTCGCTCGCGGCGCACATCGCCGCGCTCGCGGAGTCGAGCGGCAGGCGGCGCGTGCTCGACGCGCCCGAGCTGATCACCATCGTGGACCGGGCCGAGGGCAACGCCTACTACGCCGAGGAGCTGCTCGCCGCCTCGGACGGCGACGAGGAGCTCCCGGCCGGCCTGGCCGCGCTGCTCATGACCCGGGTGGAGCAGCTGTCGGGCACCGCCCAGCAGGCGCTGCGCGCCGCCGCGGTGAGCGGCCGCCGGGTGGACGACGAGCTGGTCATGGCCGCGTCGGGGCTGTCGGCTCCGGAGTACGAGGAGGCGATCCGCGAGGCGGTGGCCCACCAGCTGCTCGCCCCCGACGGCCAGGAGGGCTACATGTTCCGGCACGCGCTGCTGCGCGAGGCGATCTACGCCGACCTGCTGCCCGGCGAGCGGACCAGGCTGCACGCGACGCTGGCCAGCCTGCTGGCCGACGAGGAGCGGCTGGACGCGGTGCCGGGGTCGGCCGCCGAGCTGGCCCATCACTGCCTGGCCAGCCACGACATCACCGGGGCGTTCGCCGCTTCGGTCCGGGCCGGGCAAGGAGGCCGAGCGGCTCGCCGCGCCGGCCGAGGCGCACCGGCACTACGACCAGGCGCTGGCGCTGTGGGACCGGGTGGACGAGCCGGAGAAGCTGGCCGGGATGGACCGGGTCCGGCTGGCGCTCAAGTCCGCGACCAACGCCGCGGCCAGCGGCGACATCCCGCGCGCCGTGCACCAGCTGCGCCGGGTCAGCAAGGCGCTCGGCGCAGACCGAGGTCGACCCGGACCTGGTCAGCCGGGTCAACGAGCGGCTCGCGTTCTACTTGCTGCAGCTCGAGATGGAGGCCGAGGCCGCCGAGGCGGCCCGCGCGGCCATCGACGCCCTGCCGCCGGAGCCGCCGACCTGGGAACGGGCGCGGGCCATGGCCACCTACGCCAACGTGTGCTGCTGGCCACCGACGACGAGCAGGCCCGCGAGCAGGCGGAGTGCGCGCTGGAGGCGGCCAGGGCGGCCGACGCGCCGTGGGTCGAGGCCGACGCGCTGGTGACGCTGGGCCAGGTCAGCGAGCGGAGCGGGCACACCGAGGAGATGCTCGAGCAGTTCGCCGCCGCGTACCAGCAGGCCGGGCAGGCGAAGGTGCTCGGCGTGGAGCTGCGGGCCGCGTTCCACCTGGCCCGGGTGCGGCTGGAGCGGGGCGACCTGACCGAGGCGGCGATGATCGCGCACCAGGGCTTCAGCCGGGCGGAGAAGGCCGGCCTCGCCCGCGCGCCGTACGGCACCGACCTGCAGTACCTGCACTACCTGGCGCACTACGGCGACGGCGACTGGGACCACGCGCAGGAGCTCGCCGACGGGTTCAGCGTCCGGGTGGCCACCAACGCCGAGGCCGAGCTGTCCGCGATGGCGCTGTTCATCGACGTGGCCCGGGGGCACGACGCGGCGATCGCCGAGCGCCGCAGGTGGCTGGAGCCGTTCTGGCCGGCGGCCGAGTTCGCCGAGTACACCGCCCGCGGGCTGCTGGCCGAGCACGCGCTCTGGCACGGCGACACCGAGACGGCGCTGGCCGAGATCGGCGCGGCCATCAAGGCCGAGGCGGACGAGGCCGAGGACTACGGGCCGCCGGTCATCCGGCTGGCCGCGATCGGGCTGTGCGCCCGGGCCGACCGGGCCATGCCGGGCCCGCGGGACCGGGGACGAGGCCGCCGAGCAGGCCGAGGTCGAGCGCGGCCAGCGAGCTGATCGAGGCGGCCCGGGCGGGGCGGAGCACCGGCGCAGGCCCAAGGCGGTCCTCGGGCTGGAGGGCCGGGCCTGGCTGGCCCGGGCCGAGGCCGAGTGGCGCCGGGTCACCGGCGACAACTCGGCGCGAGGCCTGGGAGACGCGTGCTGGCCGCGTTCGACCCCGGGTTCGTCTACGAGGCGGCGCGGGCCCGGTGGCGGCTGGCCGAGGCGCTCGCCGAGGCCGGGCGGCGCGAGGACGCGCAGCGGGAGTGGGACAAGGCGGCGCGGGTCGCCGGCCAGCTCGGCGCGGTGCCGCTGCGGGCCGCGCTCGATGACCTGGCCCGCCGGGCCAGGCTCGGCCACGGCCCGGCGCCCGGCTGGGCCGGCGGGCGGCCGGGCAGGCTGGCCGGCCTGACCAGCCGGGAGCGGGAGGTGCTGCGGCTGATCGTGGCCGGGCGCAGCAACCGGGAGATCGGCGCCGCCCTGTTCATCGCGCCCAAGACGGCCAGCGTGCACGTCTCGAACATCCTGGCCAAGCTGGGCGCGGCCAGCCGCACCGAGGCGGCGGCCATCGCCCACGACGAGGGCCTGACCGACGAGGCGCCAGCACGGCGGGCAGCTGAGGTTCGCAGCGCGCGAGCCGGGCCGGCGGCTGTGGCCGCGTGGCGCCGCGAGCCGCCCTGTGCGTCGGCCAGGAGCGTGCTGACTTAAACCGCGAATCTCGCTCTACCGCTCGGCAAGTCCGCAGCTCAGCGATCGGCTTCCCGATCGAGGACCGGTTTCTTCAGCACGTGCGCCGGGCGTGAAGGTCCGGCTCACCGGTCCGGCGCGAGGGCGTCCAGGATCTCCGCTGCGCGCCGCGCCGCCGCGGCCGGGTCGGCGTCGGGCGAGCCGATCTGGGGATCCCAGTTGAGGTCGTAGAAGACCTCGGTGACACCTTGGTCGGCCAGCCAGGCGGTGTCGGCGCGGATCTGGTCGTAGGAGCCGGACAGCAGCCGCCGGTCGCCGTCGCCGGGCGCGGCCTCCTGGCCTGCCCGGACCACGCCGCGGCAGATGATGCGGATCGCGTCGGGGTCGCGGCCGGCTTCCCGGGCCGCGGAGCGGACGACCTCGATGCCCTCGCTCGATCCGGGACAGGTCGGTGCGGCTGGAGGTTACCCAGCCGTCGGCGATCCGCCCGGCCCGGCGAGTGCGGCGCGGGCCATCCCGCCCAGCAGGACGGGCGGCCCGCCCGGCTGGACCGGCTTTGGGTCGGCTCGGCCGGCCGGCACCGAGTAGAACTCGCCGCTGAACCGGTCACCCCGTCTGCCCACAGGGCGTGCAGCACGGCGATGTACTCCTCGGCGCGGGCGCCGCGGCGCGCCATGGGCGCCCCGCCGCCTCGAACTCCTCCGGCATCCAGCCGATGCCAAGCCCAGGTCGAGCCGGCCGCCGGACAGGACGTCCAGCGTGGCCGCCTGCTTGGCCAGCACCGCGGGGGAGACGAAGGGCAGGTTCACCACCGCGACGCCGAGCCTGATCCGGGACGTGCGGGCGGCCGCGAAGCCAAGCGCGACCATCGGGTCGAGCACGCTGTGGTACACCGGCTCCATGCGGAGTCCACCGGGACGAGCAGCCGCTGGAACGTCCAGAGCGAGTCGTAGCCCGCCTGCTCGGCCCTGGTGGCGAAGCTGGCCAGGTTCTCCGGGGTCGCCCAGGCGCCGGAAACCGGGGCGCCGAAACCGATCTTCATCCCGCCAGCCTAGTGAGTCGGCCAGCGCCTATCCCGCGTCCCCCTCTGCCTCCCCGTCGTCGCCGGGTCCGGGCGGCCCGGTGCGCAGCGGCGGCAGCTTGTACAGGCCGTCCAGGCTGAGCTGCTGGGCGTCGGCCAGCACGGCGTCCTGCTGCTGCTGCGCCCGCTCGGCGGTCTGCTTGGCCAGCTCCGAGGCCAGGCCGCCCAGTTGCCGCACGCCGGTGTCATCGACCAGGACGTGGCTCGCGGAAAGGATCGCGATGCCCTCCACCCGGCGTTCTTCCTGGCCGGGCGGTGACAGGGCCGCCCCTACCTTCGCCGCCTCGAAGGGGTTCGCCGGATGCCGGGCGAGCTTGTCGCGCTCGCCGAGCACCCACTGGTGGTACTTCATCACCTCGCCCTGCAGGGGCAGCGTCCGGACGTCCTCGGTGGTCAGCCCGAACCGCTTGCCCCTGCTGAAGCAGCGGGCGTAGGCGACGAGGGCCGCCGACCAGAGCGCCTGCGGCACCACCGGATCCCGGGTGATCTCGGGCTTGCCCAGCTCGGTGAGCAGGCGCTTGCAGCAGTCCATCACGAACTGGAGATCCGCGATGATCGCGGCCTGGTCGGCGAGGATTCGCGCCGACGGGACGTCAAGGGGCACCGTGAGCATCTGGGCTCCCGGCGATGCCGCGTCCGTCCCGGCCATGGCGTCCCCTTCCGGCCGTCGGCTGGGTCCCCGGCCACAGCCTCGATGATCACACGGGCGCGGTTCGCGTCTCGTCTCAGATATCGACAAGCCGCCGCCGCGCCGGACGCTCGCGGCGGCGGTCAGGCCGCGGCCGTGACCCGCCGGGTGACGTCGCGGGCGCAGCCCCAGGCCAGGGTGATGCCGGACCCGCCGTGGCCGTAGTTGTGCACCAGCAGCCGTCCCGGCCCCAGCCGTTCGGCGTCCAGCCGCACCCGGGACCGCACCGGCCGCAGGCCGACCCGCTGCTCCAGTATCTCGGCGCCGGCCAGGCGCGGCTCGACGGCGCCGCACCGGGCCAGGATGCGCCGGGAGATCTCGGGGTCGGGGTCGGTGTTCCAGTCCCCGTGCTGCTCGGTCCCGCCGAGCAGCGCCGTGTCACCGTGCGGGAACAGGTACACGAAATCGGGGCCGGTCTCGGCCGGCCCGATGAAGAACCCGGCCAGGCCGGGGTTGGCGACGATGACGCACTGCCCCCTGACTGGCCGCAGGCCGGGATCCGGGACCAGATCCCGGGCCCCGATCCCGGTGCAGTTGACCACCACGGGGGAATCCGCCGCGGCCTCGGCGAGCGAGCCGACCGTGGCCACCTGCACGTCGCCGCCGGCGGCGGTGAACCGGTCCAGCAGGTAGCCGAGGTAGACCGGCATGGTCAGCACCGGCGCGGTGTACTGCCAGCCGGTGACGAACCCGGGAGGCAGCTCGGCCGGTCCGCACGGCCGCCAGCCCGGCAGCGGGCCCAGCCAGCCGGGCGGCCCGGCCGGGGCGCGCGATGCCTGGATGCCCCGGACCATGCGGACTCCGGTGCCCGGCTGCCCGGCCAGGCCGCGCAGGGTGTCCAGGGTGGCGATGCCCCACCGGGCCACCGGGCCGCCTTCGTTGACCAGATGCGGTCCCCATATCGCGCCCGCCGCGGCCGAGGTAGTCTCGAGAGGCAGCCGGGAGGCCCGGACGATGACGTCCAGGCCGGCCTCGGCCAGGCAGATCGCGCTGGTCAGGCCGCACACGCCGGCCCCGATCACCAGCACATCAGGTTCGCGGCGGCTCACCCGGGGCACGGTACCAGCCGCGCCGGCCGGGCCGGCGACCCCCCGGAGCGCCGGAACATACGGCGATGCGCGCCGTTATAACAGGGAGTCCCGGCCCTTCCATGGCTCCGGGCCCGCACCGAAAGGAAATGATGAGCGGCGGACGACGCTTCGACGTAAGCGGCATCCAGATCATGGCAGGCGTGCTGGCGACGGTCACGGGCGCCATCGCCGCCTCCTACCTGGGGGTGGGAGGGACCGTCATCGGCGCCGCGGTGATGAGCGTGGCCAGCACCGGCGGCGGCGCGGTCTACAAGTATTACCTGGGCCGCACCGCCCGGCGGGTGCGCGATGCCGCCCCGGTGATCACGCAGCGGACGGTGGAACGCGCCGCCGCCGTCGGTGCCCACAGCGCGGTCCGGCGCGGCGTTCCGTCGGACCAGCCGCCGGGCGCGGCCGCCGACCTGGCGCGGGAGGCGGGAGCCGGCGAGGCGGAGCCGGCGAGGCGGGAGCCCGCGAGGCGGGAGCCGTCCGCGGGGCGGGAAAGGACGCGCGGGGGGAGCCCCGGGCCGGCGCCGGGCCGCACCGGCCGGACCGCGAGACGGGCTCCGGGCACCGCGAGGCGGCCGCGGAGCGGCGCGAGGAGGCCCCGGGTCAGCGGGATGAGGACCCGCAGCATCGCGAGGCGCGCCAGGAACACGAGCCGGGAGCCGGGAGGCACATGCGGCCGGGCTGGCTGGCCGTCGCCATCGGCACCGCGGGGGTCTTCCTGGTCGCGATCGCCGCGATTACCGTGTTCGAGCTGGCCACGGGCAAGCCGCTAGACGCCGTCGTCTGGCACCGCACCGGCTCGGGCACGACCGTGGGCGGGCTCGTCGGCGGGCCGAGCCAGACCCATCCGCGGCACAAGTCGCCGGCCAGCCCCACGGTCACCCCCTCCAGCCACGTCACGTCTCCGGTTCCGGGCCGCGCCCGGTTGACCCCGGCCTCGCCCAGCCCGTCGCCCAGCTCCTCGAGCGGCAGCCCTTCGCCCAGCCCGAGCCAGAGCTCGAGTCCGAGCCCGTCATCGTCGGCCAGCCGGCACGGTACGCCGACGCCGACGCACTAGCCCGCCGTTCGCCTCCTGGCCGCGCTCACGTCCCCGGGCCGGACCGGCTCGCCCGGTGGCTGCGCATCTCAGTAGCGGGAACCGCGGACCTGGTCGCCCAGCGGCTCCAGCCGGGCGAGCTCGTCCTCGGTCAGCACCACGTCCAGCGCGGCCGCGTTCTCCTCGAGCCTGGGCCGCCGCTTGGTACCCGGGATGGCCACGATGTCGCCTCCCCGGCTGGCCACCCAGGCCAGGGCCACCTGCGCGGGCGTGGCCTGCCGGGCTGCGGCGATCTCCCGTACCGCGTCCACGATGGCCATGTTGGCCGCCAGCGCCTCGTCGGCGAAGCGCGGGTTGGCGCGCCGGAAATCGTCGTCGGCCAGGCCGCCAGCCGAGGTGATCGTCCCGGTGAGGAAGCCGCGACCGAGCGGCGAGTAGGCGACCAGGCCGACGCCGAGCCCGCGCATGACGGGGAGCACGGACTCGACGTCGCGGGTCCACAGCGAGTACTCGCTCTGCACCGCGCTGACCGGGTGCACCCGGTGCGCCCGGTCGAGCAGGCCCGCGTCCACCTCGGACAGCCCGATGTAGCGGACCTTGCCCGCGGCGACGAGCTCGGCCATGGCGCCCACGGTGTCCTCGACCGGCGTGTCCGGGTCGGGCCGGTGCTGGTAGTAGAGGTCCACGTAGTCGGTGCCGAGCCGGCCGAGCGACGCGTCGATGGACGCTCGCACATACTCGGGCCTGCCGTTCACCGAACGGTTCCGGGGATGGTCCGGGTCCCGGACGATGCCGAACTTGGTGGCCAGCACGACCTCGTCCCGCCGCCCGGCGATCGCGCGCCCGACCAGCCGCTCGTTGGCCCCCATCCCGTACATGTCGGCGGTGTCCAGGTGGGTTATGCCGAGTTCGAGCGCCCGGTGGATGGTGGCGATCGACTCGGCGTCGTCGCCCGGCCCGTAGAACTCGCTCATGCCCATGCAGCCAAGACCCTGGGCGGAAACGGCCAGCCCCTGCTGGCCAAGAAGGACGGTGCGCACGGTGCTGTCAGCTCCCGGTGATCGAAAGGCGCCCGCCGCTGCGGGCCCGACTCACCGGATAGTAGTCAGCCCCGCGGCCGGGCGCAGAGGCAGAACGGGCGCCCGGCCGGGTCGGCCGGCACCCGCCGCCGCTCGCCGCCTGGGAGTAGCGTGTCAGGCGGCCGGCGTGCCTGCCGACGCGCCGGGCCGTCCTTCCGCAGCCCTCCCGCCCAGGAGCCGCCGATGCTCGTCGCCGGAGTGGACAGCTCGACCCAGTCGACGAAGGTGGTGCTCTGCCGGGCCGACGACGGCGCCGTGATCGGGAGCGGCTCCGCGCCGCATCCGGACGGCGACCGAGTGCGACCCGCAGGCCTGGTGGGAGGCGCTGCGCACGGCCGGCGACGGGCTGCTCGACCGGGCGGCCGCGGTCGGGGTGGCCGCGCAGCAGCACGGCATGGTCGCGCTGGACGAGACCGGCCAGGTGGTGCGCCCGGCGATGCTGTGGAACGACATGCGCTCGGCCCGGCAGGCCGAGGACTCTGATCGCCGAGCTTGGCGGCCCGGCCGAGTGGGCCGACCCGGACCGGCAGCGTGCCCACCGCGTCCTGGACGGTCACCAAGCTCCGCTGGATGGCCGAGAACGAGCCCGCCCATGCCGCCCGGACCAGCGCGGTGGTGCTGCCGCACGACTGGCTGACCTGGCGGCTGAGCACCGTGCTGACTGGCCCCAGGCCGGGGGAGCTGCCCAGGCCGGTCACCGACCGCGGCGACGCGTCGGGCACCGGCTACTTCTCGCCTGCCGACGCCAGCTGGCTGCCGTCCCTGGCCAAGGCGGCCCTCGGCCACGACGTCGGCCTGCCCCGCCTCGCCGCGCCCGCCGAGGTGGTCGGCCAGGCCCCGTGGGGGGCGGCGCTGTCCGCGGGGACGGGCGACAACATGGGCGCCGCGCTCGGCCTGGGCCTGCGCGACGGCGACGTGGTCGTCTCGATCGGCACCTCGGGCACGGCGTTCGCCGTTACGCCGGCCGGCGCGGCCGACTCGACCGGCGCGGTGGCCGGGTTCGCCGACGCGACCGGCAAATTCCTGCCGCTGGTCGCCACCGTGAACGCGGCCCGGGTGCTTACCGTCACCGCACGGCTGCTCGGCCTGGATATAAGCACCTTCTCCGAACTCGCGCTGGCCGCCCCGCCGGGCGCCGGCGGGCTGACCCTGGTGCCCTACCTGGACGGCGAGCGGACGCCGAACCGGCCGGACGCGACCGGGGTGCTCAGCGGCCTGACCACGGTCAGCTTCACCCGGGAGAACCTGGCCCGGGCGGCGGCCGAAGCGGTGCTCTGCGTCGCTGGCCGACGCCATGGATCACCTGATCGCGACCGGCGGTCAGGCCGCGCCGGGTGCTGCTCATCGGCGGCGGCGCGCGCTCGGCCGCGGTGCGAGCCATCGCGCCCGCGGTACTCGGCACCGAGGTCACTGGTCCCGGAGGCCGCCGAGTACGTCGCGATCGGCGCGGCCCGGCAGGCCGCCTGGGCGCTGGCCGCCAGCAGCGAGCCGCCGCCGTGGCCGGGCCCGCGGGCGGCCCGTTACCAGGCGGATCCGGTGCCGCAGGTCCGCGAGAAGTACGCGGCGCTGCGGGACGCGACCGCGCCGTGACCCGGGCCCCGGCTGCTACGGTCGGCTCAGATGGCCGAACCCGCGCAGGAGGGAAGCCCCCCATGACCACTGGCCGTTACGAGCCGCGGCCCGAAGACCGGTTCTCGTTCGGCATCTGGACCGTCGGCTGGCAGGCGATCGACGTCTTCGGCCCGGCGACCAGGCCGCCCATGCCTGCCGAACGGGCGGTCCGCAAGCTGGCGGAGACTCGGCGCCTACGGCGTCAACTTCCACGACAACGACGTGTTCGGCTTCGACGCCTCGCCGGCCGAGCGGGGCCAGCGGATCGCCGCCTTCCGCAAGGCGCTGGCCGACACCGGGCTCGTGGTGACCACGGCGACGACCAACCTGTTCTCGCACCCGGTCTTCAAGGACGGCGCGTTCACCGCCAGCGACCGCGACGTGCGGCGGTTCGCCCTGGCCAAGGTGATGCGCAACCTGGATCTCGCGGCCGAGCTGGGCGCAGCCACCTACATCTGCTGGGGCGGCCGGGAGGGCGCCGAGTCCGGCGCGGCCAAGGACGTGCGGGCCGCCCTGGACCGGTACCAGGAGGGGTTCGACGTGCTGGCCGCGTACGTGCTCGACCAGGGCTACCCGATCAGGTTCGCGATCGAGCCGAAGCCGAACGAGCCGCGCGGCGACATCCTGCTGCCCACCCTCGGCCACGCGCTCGCGTTCATCGGCGAGCTCGAGCACCCCGAGCTGTTCGGGATCAATCCCGAGGTCGGGCACGAGGAGATGGCCGGGCTCAACTACGCGCACGGCATCGCCCAGGCGCTGTGGCACGGCAAGCTGTTCCACATCGACCTGAACGGGCAGAACGGGCCGCGCTACGACCAGGACCTGCGGTTCGGCGCGGGCAACGCGCGGGGCGCGTTCTGGGTGGTGGACGCGATCGAGGCCGGCGGCTACGACGGCCCGGTGCACTTCGACTTCAAGCCGCCGCGCACCGAGGACGACGACGGCGTGTGGGAGTCGGCCCGCGCCTGCATGCGCAACTACCTGATCCTGCGGGAGAAGGCCCGCGCCTTCCGGGCCGACCCCGAGGTGGTCCGGGCGCTGGAGGCGGCCGGCGTGCCGCAGCTCGCCGTGCCCACCCTCGCCGACGGCGAGTCCTGGCGCGACGTGCGCGACGTGACCGTCGACGCCGACGCGCTCGGGCGCCCGGGGGCATGGCCTACGAGCGGCTGGACCAGCTCGCGCTCGAGCACCTGTACGGCGTCAGGCAGCGCGCCTAGCCCGCCGGGTTCAGGGCGACCGCCGCCTCGCCGGTGAACATCAGGAACGTCATCGTCTCCTGCAGGTACAGCCCGACGCTGGCCTCGTCGTGCGAAAGGTAGCCGATCGAGAGATCCTGGCCGAGCCGAAGGCTGAAGTCGCCGCCGCGGGTGGTCAGCATGATCGCGCCGCTGATGGCCGGGGCCCAGAGAATGTCACCGGACAGCTGCCGCCGGATGTGCTCGAGCACCGGGTAGCCATGGTCGGTCGTCTCGCTGACCGCGGTGTAGGTGTTCGCGCTGAGCAGCAGCGAGTACGGGCCGTCCACGCCCGCCGAGCGCAGCCGGCCGAGGGCCTGCGCGACCGCCTGCGGGTAGGCCGTGACGTCGGCCGGCAGGCTCACCGCCGGGTTGGCCGCGCCCGCGCGGATGCCGCCGATGCCGGCCGCCGGGTAACCCTCGAAGATCGCGCGGTCCTCGGCGAAGGCGATCTGCCGGGCGGCGTCCTTGACCGGCTGCCAGTCGGCGTCCTGCGCCCCCCGCTGCACGGCGTCGATCTCCTGCCGGTCCAGCCGGAACCGGGCCCGCAGCTCCGCCAGCGGCGCGACCTGGCGCTGCCAGGCCAGCACGCCCTCGCCCGGCGACTCGATCTCGCGGAGCCGTCCGGTGCCGACCGCGGCGAACGCCTCGCCGGCCGGACCGTGCACGTCCACCACCCGGCGGCCGGACAGGTAGCGCTTGAACGTGCGCGCGGCCTCTTCCTCGATCTGCGCCCAGGCGCCATCGGAGACCGGCGCCAGCTCGCGGTGCAGGTTATTCATCCTCGCAGACTCCCCTCAGGCTGCCGATGTTCAGCGAACCACTGCCGGCCGGCCGCCCGGAAGCCGGGGTGGCCTTCCCGCCGTCCGGCGCCGCCGGCTCCTCGTCGGCCAGGCTTTCCAGCAGGTCAGCCGAGGGCACGAAGAACAGATTCCCGGTCACCGCGGTGCTGAAGTCGAGCAGCCGGTCGTAGTTGCCCTCCGGCGAGCCGGCGAACATGTTGGCCAGCATCTGCTCGATCACGTCCGGCGACCGGGCGTAGCCGATGAAGTAGGTGCCGTACTCGCCGCCGCCGACCGAGCCGAACGGCATGTTGTCCCGGACGATCTGCAGTTCCTCGCCGTCCTCGCCGGTGACCGAGGTCAGGGCGTTGTGCGCGTTGGCGGGCTTCACCGAGTCGTCCAGCTCGATGTCGGACAGCTTCGTCCGCCCGATGACCCGCTCCTGTTCCTCGACCGGTATCGCGTCCCAGGCGTCCAGGTCATGCAGGTACTTCTGCGCGATCACGTAGCTGCCGCCGGCGAACGCCGGGTCCTCCGGCCCGATGATCGTCGCCTCGGCCGCCGCCCGCCCGGCCGGGTTCTCGGTGCCGTCCACGAAGCCGATCACGTCACGCTCGTCGAAGTAGCGGAACCCGTGCACCTCGTCCCGCACGCTCACCGCGGGGCCGAGCCGCCTGATGACCTGGCTGGCGAGCTCGAAGCACAGATCCATCCGCGCGGCGCGGATGTGGAAGAGCACGTCGCCGGGGGTGGACACGGCATGCCGGTCACCGGCCCGGATCTCGCGGAACGGGTGCAGCCCGGCCGGCCGCTGTCCGCCCGCCAGCGAGGCCGGCGCCAGCCGGTCCCATGCCTGCGCGCCGATGCCGGCCACGCAGGTCAGGTGCCCCTCAGGGTCGCGGAACCCGACCGCGCGGACCAGCCCGGCCAGATCCCCGCAGAGCTGGCGCACGGCGTCGGCGCTGCGCGGCCCGGGGCCGATCTCCGCGACCAGGAAGATGGCCGCGCCGGTCAGCGGCGACGTCACCGCCTGCGGCTCGGCCCCGGCGCTGGCCATCACCGGCTGCGGCTCGGGGGCACCCGCCCCGCCCGTCTCGTGCCCCGGCCCGCCCCTCACCGGAGTCATTCTTCCCTACAGCACCACAGCGATCAGCCGCGGCCCGTGGCTGCCTCACCGTGCTGCCTCACCGTGCTGCCTCACCGTGGCTGCGCCTCACCGTGCTGGCGAGCGGTAGGTATCGGTTCGGCTACGAATCGGTGCCGAGTGCCGGGCCGGGCCTTGCGCACCGCCGCAACCCGTGCCTGAATGAGGATTCATACGACAGCCATCCTGGCCGCTTGTACCGGGACCGAGCCGATGAACCGTAATTCACCCGAGATGCCGCCGCCGGAGCAGGGCGGCGCGCTGCAGGTCCGCGACGTCACGGTGCGCTTCGGCGGCGTCACCGCGCTCGACGCGGTCTCGCTCACCGCCACGCCGCGCCAGGTCACCGGGATCATCGGCCCGAACGGCGCGGGCAAGACGACGCTGCTGAACGCGGTCTGCGGCTTCATCCGGCCGCAGGCCGGCCAACTGACCTTCGGCGACATCAACCTGTCCGGGCTGCGCCCGCACCGGCTCGCCGCGCCTCGGGATCGCCCGCACGCTGCAGGGGCTCGGGCTGTTCAGCGGGCTCACCGTGCTGGAGAACGTCATGGTCGGCGCCGAGCTGCCACGCGCGGTCCGGGTTCTGGCGCGCGCTGGGCGGCCTGTCGGACGCGGACGAGCGTCGGCTGCGGGAGCGGGCCTGCGAGGCGCTCGACCGGGTCGGCGCGGCCGGCCTGGCCGACCGGATGCCGGACGAGCTCGCCTACGGCCTGCGCAAGCGGGTCGTGTTCGCCCGCGCGCTGGCCGTGCGGCCGCGGCTGCTGCTCCTCGACGAGCCCGCCAGCGGGCTGTCGGAGCGGGAACTCGGCGAGCTCGGGGAGCTGATCGGCGACGTCGCGGCGGATGCGTGCGTGGTGCTGGTCGAGCACCGCATCGACCTGATGATGTCGGCCTGCGACGCGATCGTCGTGCTGGACTTCGGCAAGGTGATCGCCACCGGGCCGCCCGCCCAGGTGCTGACCGATCCCGCGGTGACCACCGCCTACCTGGGGGCGACCGGCGATGGCTGAGGCGGCCGCGGCCGGCGCGGCGGCGCGCCGGGATGCCCGCGCTGGCCATCGAGAACCTCGTGGCAGGCTACGGCGGCGTCACCGCGCTGCACGGGATCTCGCGTCCGCGGAGCCAGGGCACGATCACCGCGGTGCTCGGCGCGAACGGCGCGGGCAAGACCACGCTGCTGCGGGCGATCAGCGGGCTGGTCCGGGTGCGCGGCGGGCGCATCCGGCTGGACGGCGCGGACGTGACCCGGCGCAGGCCCGACGACCTGGCCCGGGCCGGGATCGCGCACGTGCCCGAGGGCCAGGGCGTGATCACCGAGCTGACGGTGGAGGAGAACCTGCGGCTCGGCGCGCTGTGCCGCACCGGCCGGGCGGGCCGGACGGCCGCGCTCGCCCAGGCCTGCGAGCAGTTCCCGGTGCTGGCGGCCCGGCGGCGCAAGCTGGCCGGGACGCTGTCCGGCGGCGAGCGGCAGATGCTGGTGATCGCCCGCGCGCTGCTGGCCCGGCCGCGGGTGCTGCTGCTGGACGAGCCGTCGCTCGGCCTGGCCCCGAAGATCATCAGTCAGGTGATGACCCTGATCGCCGGGCTCAGCCGGTCGGCCGGGCTGACCATCGTGCTGGTGGAACAGAACGCCCGGGCCGCGCTGGGCATCGCCGACCAGGGCATCGTGCTGGCCCTCGGCCAGGTCGTCGCCACCGCGGACGCCGCCACGCTGGCCGCCGACACCGGCCTGCTCCGGCACTACCTGGGGCTGTAAGGGGAGGGGATGCAGGAGTTCCTCGAGTTCACCCTCGGCGGGATCAGCTTCGGGATGATCTACGCCGCGATCGGGCTGTCCCTGGTGCTGATCTGGCGGGGCACGAGGATCCTCAACTACGCGCAGGGCGCCATGGCGATGTTCACCACCTACATCGCGCTGATCATCATCAACCACACCGGCAGCTACTGGGCCGGCTTCGGCTGCGCCCTCGCCGCGGGGCTCGTGCTCGGGGCGGTGTGCGAGCGGGTGGTCCGCCCGGCCGAGAGCAAGCCGCCGCTGAACGCGGTGATCGTGACCATCGGCCTGCTGATCCTGCTCGAAGGGCTGGCCGGCATCATCTACGGCGGCCAGTTCCGGTCCTTCCCCACGGCCTTCTCCATCACCGGCCTGCGGATCGGGAGGACCGCGCTGGGCATCGCGTGGAACGACGTGTTCGTGTCCGGCGCCGTCCTGGCCGCCGCGCTCGCCCTGGCCGCGCTGTTCCGCTACACCCCGGCCGGCCTGCGGATGCGGGCGACCGCGTTCAGCCCCCGGGTGGCCAGCCTGCTCGGCGTGCGGGTCGGGCGGATGCTGACCCTCGGCTGGGCGCTGGCCGGGCTGATCGGCGCGCTGGCCGGGGTGCTGGTGTCGCCGTCCACCTTCCTGTACCCGAACAGCATGGACTCGATCTTCGTGCTGGGCTTCACCGCCGCGGTGATCGGCGGCCTGGACAGCCCGGCCGGCGCGATCGCGGCGGGCTCATCCTCGGCGTCCTGCTCAACTACGTGGGCGGCTACCTGGGCTCGGACCTGGTGCCCCTGTTCGGCCTGGCCGCGCTGGTCGTGGTCTTGATGCTCCGCCCGGCCGGCCTGCTCGGCTCGGCCGCCTCCAGGCAGGTGTGACATGACGCTGCTCCGGCACCTGGGCGCGCGCGATCGTGCTGGCCGTGCTCGTCGGCGTGCTGTCGGTCATCCTGACCCCGTTCCGCGACTACCAGATGTCCCAGGTCGCGCTCTACGTGGTCGCGATCGCCGGGCTGACCGTGCTGGTCGGCCTGTCCGGTCAGATCTCGATCGGGAACGGCGCCTTCATGGCGGTGGGCGCGTACGCGGCGGCGCTGCTGCTGGAGCACCTGGCCTGGCCGCTGGAGGCGGTGCTCGCGGCCAGCGCCGCGGTCGCCGCCGTGGCGGGCCTGGCCGTGGGCGTGGCCGCGGCCCGGCTGCGCGGCCCGTACCTGGCCGGGGTGACGCTCATGCTGGCCGTGGCCCTGCCGTCGCTGGCCTTCCGGTTCACCGGAACGTTCGGCGGTGACCAGGGGCTCGGCATCAACATCAGCACCCCCGCGTTCCTGGGCACGACCTTCCCGCTCACCCGGTGGCAGGCGTGGATCGCCTGCGCGGCCGCGCTGATCACCCTGGTCGTGCTGGCCAACCTGGCCCGCAGCCGGATCGGCCGGAGCTGGCGGGCGGTCCGCGACGACGAGACCGCCGCCGCGCTGGCCGGGCTCAACGTGGCCAGGCTCCGGGTGCTCGCCTTCGCGGTGAGCGCCGCCTGCGCCGGCCTGGCCGGCGCCCTGCTCGGCGTCACCACCACGCTGGTCTCGCCCGGATCCTTCACGGTCACCCTGTCCATCGCGCTGCTCACCGGGGCGGTGCTCGGCGGACTGGGCAGCCTGGCCGGGGCGGTGTGGGGCAGCCTGGTGATCGTCCTCGTCCCCACCTACGTCACCGACGCGGCCACCAGCCACGGACTGTCCAGCTCGGTGGCCGCGAACATCCCGGTGGCCGCCTACGGCGTCGTGCTCATCGCCGTCGTCCTGCTGTTCCCGCACGGCCTCCAGGGGGGCGTCCGCCGTTTTCTCGGCCCGGCCGTCCCCGCCGCGGGCGACCCGCTCAGCTCGCTGCGCCGCCGCGCGGCCGGGACGGCCGGGCCGGCGGCGGGCACCCGGATGGCGACTCACTCAGCCCCTTGGGCCGGCACGCGCCGGCCAGCGAACACTCGGAAGAAGGTACGCCATGAAAAGATCACCCAGGCTGCGCGGGGCAGGCGCGGTCGCCGTGGCCGCCGCCGTCGCGACGGTGGCCGCCGCGTGCGGCTCGAGCGGCAGCAGTTCGGGCTCCGGGACGACGAACACCGCGTCCGCGCCCGGCATCACCAAGACCCAGATCCTGATCGGCAGCCACCAGCCGCTCACCGGCGTGGCCGCGCCCGGCTACGACGAGATCGCCCCCGCGTCGAACGCGTACTTCCAGTACGTCAACGCGCACGGCGGCATCTACGGGCGCAAGATCAAGTACACCTACCTCAACGACGCCTATGACCCCTCGCAGACCGTGTCGGTGGTCCACCAGCTGGTGCTGCAGGACAGCGTCTACGCGATCTTCGACGGGCTCGGCACCCCCACCCACCTGGCCGTGGTGAAGTTCCTCAACTCCGAGAAGGTGCCCGACGTGTTCGTGGCCTCGGGCTGCGACTGCTGGAACGCCCCGAGCACGTACCCGCAGACGTTCGGCTGGCAGCTGGACTATATCCGCGAGGGCAAGATCCTCGGCCAGTACGTGAAGCAGCACTTCGCGGGCAAGAAGATCGGCTACTTCTACCAGGACGACGAGTTCGGCCAGGACGGCGTCAAGGGCCTGGACATGGAGATCCCGCACTCGCAGGTGGTCAGCCAGCAGAGCTATGACCCGACCAACATCAACATCGGCCCGCAGGTGGCCGCGCTGAAGGCGGCCGGCGCCCAGGTCGTGGTGTCGTTCTCCGTCCCGGCGTTCACCGCGCTGCTGAGGCTGAACAGCCTCAAGCTCAGCTTCAGCCCGCAGCTGGTGGTCAGCAACGTGGGCGCCGACCCGATCACGCTGGCCGGCCTGCTCGAGGCGTACGCCAAGAAGGGCGGCGCCACGGTGAACGGCAACGCGCTGACCCAGGGCATCATCACCGACGGCTACCTGCCCTCGATCGGCGACACCAGCAACAGCTGGGTGAAGCTGTTTGCGAAGATTCACAAGACCTACGACCCGAAGGCGCCGATGGACGGCAACGTCTACTACGGCATGGCCGTCGCTTACACGTTCGTCCAGGCCATGCTCAAGGCCGGCCGGAACCCGACCCGGGCCGACCTGGTCAACGCGATCAACGGCGGGTTGCCGCAGGGGCCGTCCGTGGCCCCTTACGCCTACAGCTCGTCCGATCACGCCGGCATGACCGGCGCCTACGTCGGGGTGATCAAGAACGGCGTCATCGCGCCGCTGGGCCCGGTGATGACCACCGACACCTCGCCTTCCGGCGCGGTCACCAAGTTCGCCGGCGCCGAGCAGGCGGCCCCGGCCAGCGGCGTGCCGTCGCACTGACGTGCGGACAACACGGCCCGGCCTGAGCCGAGCGTAACCAGGGGACGGATGTGACCGCGGAGCCCGCCGGGCGGCCGGTGTCCTCGCTCGTTCCGGGCCGCCGCCCGGAACGGGCGGCCCCCGGCCGCCCGCCCGCCGAGCGGCTGCTGTCGGCCGCGGAGGAGCTGTTCGCCGAGCGCAGTTACCGGCAGGCCACGGTGGCCGAGATATGTGCGCCGGGCCGGCATGGCGACCGGCAGCTTCTACGCGCACTTCCGGTCCAAGGCCGAGATCTTCGCCGCGGTGGTGCGCCGGATCAACTCCGACCTGCGGGCCGCGCTGCGCCGGGCCATCGAGCAGGCTGACGGCCAGCGCGAGATGGAGCGCGCCTGCTTCCGGGCGTTCTTCGAGATGCTGTCCACGCGCCCGTGGATGGACCGCATCGTGCGCGAGTCCGAGTTCGTCGCGCCCGGCCTGTTCCGGGAGTACTACGAGCGGCTGACCCGCGGCTACGCGCGCGGCGTGCGGCAGGCCCAGCTGGCCGGGCAGGTTGACCCGCACTACGACCCCGAGGTCATCGCCTACATGTACGCCGGCATCGGCAACTTCATCGGGATGCGCTGGGCCGACTGGACCGCGGGCGGCCACGTGCCCGACGACGTGCTCGACGACGTGCTCGGCGTGCTCGCCCGCGGCCTGCCCCCCGCCGGGACGGCCGGCGGCGTCAGCCCGGGCTGAGCCCGGCACCGGCCCAGCTGATCACCAGCCGGGTGTACTGCTTGTCGATCACGGTCGCCTGCGGCGTGCCGGGCAGGGCGGCTCCTTCCGGGTAGGCCTTGATCCGCAGGCCGGCCAGCGACGGGCGCCCGGCGGCGTGCCAGTCCCGGACGTGGCCGGCCAGGCGGCCTGCGAGCTGCCCGCCTTCCGGGCCGAACGGACAGGCGCCCAGCTCGAACCCGGCCCGCGGGACGGCCGGGTCCTCGCCCCCGGGGTCGTCCAGCCGTACCAGGGCGGCGCACCCGTGCGCGCCGGCCAGCATGCCCATGCCCGACTGCCGGGCGGCGGGGGGGGCGGCGCCCGGGCTGGCCGCGGCGCCGAACGCGGAGAGCCGGCCGAGCCCCTGCTCGCGGACGGCCAGCCACAGGCCGAGGCCGTCGCACAGGTCCCGCATCGTGACGCGCACCCCGGTGCGGACGTTCTCGCCGGGCCGCGCCAGCAGGGATTCCAGGTCTTCCGCGCCGGCAGGCCGCGGGTCGGCCTCGGCCAGGACGCCGGTCCGGTCGCCGAGCGGGACGACGGTCTCCGGGCCGGCGAACGCGCCGCGCAGCCGCATGAACCCGCACGACAGCACCGACACGCTGTCCAGGTGGCCGGCCGCCTGCTCGAAGGCGACCGAGTACTGCAGCCCGGCCCGCAGGGCCAGCGGCAGCACCAGCCGCCCGCCCGCGGTGAGCTGGCTGGTCCAGGCCGGCGCGATGTCCCAGGCGCCGACGGTCAGGATGATCCGGTCGTACGGGGCGCCCGGCGGCCAGCCCCGGCCGCCATCGGCCTGCACCACGCTGACCCGGCCGAAGCCGCACGCCGCCAGGTGCTCGCGGGCGGCGGCCACGATGTCGTCGTCCAGGTCCACCGTGGTTATCTCGCCCTGCTCGCCCGCGAGGTGGGCCAGCAGGGCCGCGTTGTACCCGGTCCCCGCGCCGATCTCGAGCACCCGGTGGCCCGGCTGCACGGCCAGCTGCTCGAGCATCATCGCCATGATCGCCGGCTGCGAGGACGAGCTGATCGGGCGGCCGTCAGAGTCCACCTTGGTGACCACCGCGTCGTCGGCATAGGCCCGGCCGGGCTCGATCCCGGGCAGGAACTCGTGCCGCGGCACGTCGGTCAGCGCCGCCGCCACCCGGTCGTCGTGCAGCGCGCCGCTGGCGCGCAGCCCGGTCACGAGCCGCTCGCGCAGCTCGCGCGGCCCGGTCATGTCAGCCCGGCCCCGCCGCCAGGCCGGCCCGGTCCCGGATCTCGGCCCACAGCTGCCGGTAGTGCCGGGCCGCCACGCTGCGCGGCGCGAACGCGGGCACCGGGGCGCGCCGGACGCTCATCTGCTCGACCAGGGTCATCGCCGGGATGATCGCGGCGGCGACGTCGCCGCGCTCGGCGGGCAGCCGGGTGGCGATCTCACTGTGCAGCCGCTTGCGCCGGTCCACCATGGAAAAGAACGCCAGCACCTCGGGCCGGTGCCCCTCCAGGCCGCCGATGAACGACGTGAGCTGGTCGAAGGTGCGCTCCGACAGCGTGGTCGGGATGAGCGGGATGAGCAGCATGCCCACGGCGTGCAGGATGTTCTCCGAGACCAGCGAGATGCTCGGCGGGCAGTCCAGGAAGACCACGTCGTATTCGCCCGCCAGCGGGCCGAGCAGGCGGGACAGCCGCCGGGTGGGATGCTTGGCCTGCTGCAGGGCCAGATCCATTGTCCGGTAGGTGAAGTCGGCCGGCAGCAGGTCGAGGCGGTCGAAGTCGGTGCCCTTGATCGCGTCGTCGAGCGGCCTGGCCCCGCGGATGAGCGCCTTCGCGCCGCCCTTGACCCGCGGCCGGACCCGCAGCACGTAAGACGCCGCGGCCTGCGGATCGAGATCCCACAGCAGCGTCCGGTATCCGTCTTCGCCGCAGAGATAGGCGAGGTTGACCGCGGCCGAGGTCTTGCCCACCCCGCCCTTGATGTTGTACGTCGCGAAGACTTTCATGTCCGGGCCGCCCGGGGACCGATGCCCAGGGTGCGCAGGGTGCCGGCGGCGGCGAACTCGGCGAAGCGGCCGGCTATCTGCTGGAGGGCCCGGCGCTGCCGGGCGTGCAGCCGCGCGGTCAGCTCCCCCATCGCGAGCAGCGTGGCGGCCAGCTCGCCGGCCGGCGGCTGCTCCCGGTCCGCCGCGCCGGGCGGGGCCAGCATCAGCCCGGCGAAGCGCCGGATCGCGTCCCGCTGCACCTCGCCGTCCTGGAACTCGCCCAGGCAGTCCTGCAGGCCTTTCAGATCCGCGATCGCGCGGCGGTAGGCGGCCGGGTCATAGAGCGAGCTGAAGAATTCCAGCAGGTAACGCAGCTCCTTGCCGCGCTTGCGCAGCGAGTGCAGGTCCGCGGCCTGGCCCGCCGCGGCCGGGCGGCGCGGCGACGATCGCCGCGCCCCGTCTGGCCACCCGCCGGTACGCCCGCGCGATCCGGTCGGCGGCGAGGCTGCCGACGTCGGGCGCGCGCGGTCCGGGCTGGCCGGCCGCCTCATGCAGGGCGGTGCGCCAGCCGGCCATCAGCCGGGCGAACCGGTCCGAGCGCAGCCCGCGCACCAGCCGCCGCCGTTCGGCCCGGCGCAGGGCGGCCAGGTGCGCCCGGAACGGCTCGAGGTCAGCGGCGGAGGCGGCGCGCAGCCCCGCGGCCAGCTGGTCGAAGCCCGCCAGGTAGACGTCCAAATCCCGGGTCGGCGTCGTGAGGTCGCCCAGCCACTTGAACTCGGGCGCGAACCGTCCGGCCAGGCCGCCGGGCAGCGCGTCGCCGGCCAGCCTGAGCACCGATCTGGTGCGCCGTACGGCGACCCGCAGGTCGTGCAGGAACTCGGTATCGACATCGCGGATGACGAAGCTCACGTTGGCCGTGATGGTGCCGGCCAGCCGGAGCAGCACGCTGGCCAGGGCGGCCTGGGCGGGCATCGAGGCGGACAGCCGGACCGGAGCGCTGCCGGCCGGGTCGCCGGGGCGGCGCCCGGCCGTATCGAGCACGTCCTGGAAGGCCGGCTGGCGGCTCGGCGCGAATCCGTCGGCCGCGGCCAGCAGCCGCCCGGCTCGGTCCGCGGCCGCCCGGTATCCGCGGACGGGGGCGAGCTTCAGCCGGACCGGCAGCGCGCCCTCGTCCGGGCGGACGAGCGCGGCGGCGTCCACGGTGATACGGGCGACCGTCTTCTGCTCGCGGTCGAGCACCCGGAGCCTGGTCAGCGTGCCCTCGGCCCGGGCCAGCGGGAGCAGGGCACGGATCCCGGCGACCGGGTCCAGCCGGTCGCGCAGCGGGCCCGGCGGGATGACGTCGGTGAGGCCCGGCCACCGCCGGGCCGGCAGCGGCTCGCGGGCCACGCTCGTGCCCGCGGACGTGGACAGCACGAGCTCCCCCGAACGGGACTCGGTCACCTGCCGCAGCACCAGGCCGGCCGCGTGCAGCCGCCCGTCGAAGGTATCCAGCCATACCTGCCGGGCCGGGCGGGATTTGTCCCGGACGACCGTGAAGCGCGGTTCCAGCGCCGCCGCGATGCGCTTCGGCACCGGCTCGGCGCTGCCGGTGATCACGAACTCCCGGCCACCTGCGGTCGCCAACGCGGGCCCTCCTTCGCCGCGATCTCGCCCACGCGAGTTTCCTGCCTGCGGTAATGCTGAAGGCTACCCGCTCGGCCGGAAAAGATCCGCCCGCGGGCTACACACTTCTATGCGGTGACGTGACATGGTTCCCTCAGCGAAGGGAGCCGAGATGCCGCGCAGCAGCCCGTACCGCATCGTCTTGACCGAGGACGAGCGCCGCCGCCTGGAGGCCGCCGCGCGCCGGTATACGTCACCGTACCGAGATGTGGTGCGAGCCCGGATCGTGCTGTATGCCGCCGGGGGCCTGGGCAACGACGAGATCGCCGCCCGGCTGGACACCCCGCGGCAGGTGGTCTCCAAGTGGCGCAAGCGGTTCTCCGGCCAGCGCCTGGCCGGGCTGGGCAACCTGCCGCGGGGAGGGCGCCCCCCGGCCTTTCCCCCCTGAGGTGGTGGTCGCGGTCAAGGCCCTGGCCTGCGAGCTGCCGGCCACCACCGGAGTGCCGCTGGCCCGCTGGCACTGCCCGAATCTGGCCCGCCAGGCGGCGGCCCAGGGCATCGTCGCGTCGGTCTCCGGGACCACGATCTGGCGGTGGCTGTCCGCTGATGCGATCAAGCCGTGGCGGGTCCGGTCGTGGATCTTCCCCCGCGACCCGGCCTTCGCCGTCAAGGCGGACCGGGTCCTGGACCTGTACGCCCGAACCTGGGAGGGCGAGCTTCTCGGCGAGGACGACTATGTGATCAGCGCGGATGAGAAGACCTCTATCCAGGCCCGGATCCGCCGGCATGCCTCGCTGCCCGCCGCGTCCCGCCGCCCGCCCCGCACCGAGTTCGAGTACACCCGCGGCGGCGCGCTGCAATACCTGGCCGCCTGGGACGTGCACCGCGCCAGGATCCCCGGCCGCTGCGAGCCCGCCACGGGGATCGAGCCATTCGGGCGGCTCGTCACCCAGGTCATGACCACCGAGCCCTACTCATCGGCGCGGCGGGTGTTCTGGGTGGTCGATAACGGCAGCAGCCACCGCGGCCAGACCGCGGCCCGCCGGCTCCAGGGCACCTGGCCCGCCCTGCGCCTGGTTCACCTGCCCGTCCACGCTTCCTGGCTCAGCCAAGTCGAGGTCTACTTCTCCGTCATCCAGCGCAAAATCCTCACCCCGAACGACTTCGGCAGCCTCGCCGAGGTAGAAGCGGGGCTGCTCGCCTTCCAGGACCACTACCAGCAGATCGCCACCCCGTTCGAGTGGAAGTTCACCCAGCCCGACCTCGGCCTCCTGCTCAAACGCCTCGCCGCCCGCGAACCAGCCCCGGCGCTAGCCGCCTAGAGATCCTTAACGGCGGGGTTACGGATTCTGCTATCGGCTGCGGCGTGGTGCAGGTCACCGGCGTGATAGTCAAGACTGTGGGCGTGGAGTTCTTCTGCTATCACCGCGACCGGCCCGGCTCTGTGACGTTGCGCGAGGAACTGCTGGAACAGCACTGGTCCTACATGGACCGGTACCAGGCGGAGATGATCGCCCGCGGCCCGACCCTGGCCGGCGACGGCGACACGCCCACCGGCAGCGTGCACATCATCAGCCTGCCCGATCCCGTCGCCGCCCGTGCGTTCGCCTTCGGTGAGCCCGGCTACCAGGCCGGCGTGTACCGGGACGTGCTGCTGCGCCGGTGGCGCAACCTGCTGGGCCGCACCATGTGGGACTTCCCCGGCGGCCGGACCGGCGGTAACCGGTACCTGGTGCTCGGCCTCGGCACCGGGCCAGCCGCCGACCTTGCCGTGCCGCCCGGCCGGGACGAGCTGATCGCGTACGGGCCGCTGCTGTCCGACGACGGCGCCACCTGGCTGGGTACGGCGGCGCTGGCCCGGGCGCGGGACCCGGACACGGCACGCGCCATCCTGACCCCGGACCGGTACGCCGGCATCGAGGTGCACAGCTGGCAATTCGGCGGGCGGCCGTCATGATCTGTGGACGCCAGCCTTCAGCAACCCCCCCACTGAAGACGGTTAGCACACGCCGATACGTCACCGAAATTCCGTGCCAGAGCACTTAGCGCGGCAGGCCGGCTGGCCCGGTCAGCGGGGCTCGGGGTCCCCGCCCACCGGTGCGGGTCCGGAGCGGTGGCTCGTCGCCGACGTGGCCGCGGCTCCACGGGGTCCCCGCGCCCGCCGCTGCGGTGGTGTCCCGGCCATTGCCGCGACTGGTCTTGGCCCTTTCCTTACGCTGCCCGGGATGCGGGGATGCCGCCGGGCGGGGGGTTCTGCAGTAGCCATGCCGGGTTGGACAGGCCGACCACGGTCCCGCTGGCGTTGAGTACCCGGGTGCAGACGAAGCTGTCTGACGTGGTGTCTACCGGTACCGTGGCGGTGCCGCCGAGCGCGGCGAGGGTCGTATCAGACCAGGAGCCGATCTGCTGCGTGTTGTCGGCCAGTCCGCTGGTGCCGGCGTAGTCGACGGCGCCCTGCAGCGCCACCAGGGTGCCGCCTGCGGGGACGCCGGTAGCGGTTACGGCCAGCATCCGTGACGGCAGCGAAGAGACGGTGACCGAGCCCATGGGGCAGGTGCCGTTGACGGTCAGGTTCAGCCCCAGCCCGGCGGCGGACAGTGACCCGCAGTACGCCTGCCCGGCGATCAGGGCGGCGAGCAGGTCATCCTGCCCGGCAGAAGCGGCCCACGCCGACGTGACCCAGTTGTTGATGTACCCTTCCCAGTTTGTCCCGTCGTGGTCGTCACTGACGCCGGTCCACGTGGTGAAGACCGCGTTGCGGGCCAGGATGTCGGCCAGGGCGACATGGTGGGCCAGATCCACCCCGGCGCGCAGGTAGTAGCCCACCTCCAGCAGGTCGGCGCCGAGCACCGGGGGAATGCCGCTGCCGCCGAGCAGCGCCGCGGCGGCCTGCAGCAGCAGGGCGTCCTGCTTCGGCTGAGGCAGCGGCGTCCCGGGAGTCTCGTTCACCGTGCCGTAGGGATGGTTGTAGGAGGCGGCGCCGCCGTTGCCCTGGATCTGGGGGATCACCGTCCCGGCCAGGTAGGCGGCCCATTCGGCGGCGGTCATGTCCCCGTAGCTGAGCACTTGCGGCGAGCCGCCGAACCAGTTGACGTGGCTGAGGCCCTGCGCGGAGATTTCCAGGCCCTGCTGCTGGACGACATCCGGGTACTTCCCGGCCAGGGCCTGCATCATGGACGCCTGATTCTGCAGGCACACCTCGCCCGATATTGCCCGGTTGAAACGGAGGTAGTCCACATAGCCCGACACCGCGTCTCCGGTGGAGGCCGCGTTAAAGGTCAGTTCGTACAGCGCGAAGTCGCGGTAGTCCAGGTCGGGGAAGACCGCGGCCAGGTCCGCCGCCGGGTTGACCTGGATCGTCGTCCAGCCGCCGGGCACGCCGGGTCTGACCGGGATGGTGACCACGGCGGTCAGCCCGGACCGTTTCCGCTGGGCTTTGCCGGTGGCGGGGACCAGCCGGTAGGACAGCCCGTAGAGCCCGGCCGCCCGCCCGGCCGACGCCGGATGATACGACGTGCCGATCGCGACTTCCAGGTAGCCGCGGGTCCAGCCCGGCTCCAGCAGCACGTCCAGGCTGATCTCTTGCCCGTTGAGGTTGCACCGGTAGTTGTAGCCCGCCGCCGTGCAGTCCGCGTAGTACCCGGCCTTCGCCGCCTGCGTGCCAGAGGACGTGACCGCGAGCGCGAGCGCGCCGCCGGCCACCGGATCATCTGGCGAGCACGGGTTCGTGATGAACCCGGACGCCTCGGACGCGACCGGGCCCGACTGCTTGTACTGCCACTTCCACGGGCCGCCCTCGCCGGGGGCGCCTTTTTCCCCGGGGCCGGTGAAGTGGACGGTGTTGCGGTAGTCGAGGTAGGTCATCCGCTGGTCGTGGTCGGTCCACCAGCACACGTCCACGGCATTCGCTGTGGCCTGGGCCAGATGGCAGTCCATGGACCCGTAGAACTCGCTGAACGAGGAATGAATGTGCATCGCCATCGAATACGCCGAGGTGCCGTCGGCAGCCACGGGGCGCGCGGACGGGCGTAACGGCAGCCGCCGCGGTGTGCGGGGCATACCGCGGAACAGCACCGCCGCGGCAGCCGCGGCGGCGGTGCCGTGCAGGAACTCGCGCCTGCTCGTTCCCGGCCTGCCCGCGGCCGATAGCACCCCTGCAGCATGGTCATCGCACATGTCCCCCCCGCTTCCCTTCATCACGCTGACCCGGCCTCTCTAACAGATGACGGCCACTCTTGCAAGCGCGCGGGACCGCTGTCGGGCCAGACTCGTCAGATATCGAATTCGGGTTCGATAATATGCACACGGGTGCACCTGTTTACCGGTGTCAGGGCCTACGTCAAGCTCGGCCGGAAGCGCTCGGCCAGGGCGACGGACTCGAACCCGAACGGGTACGCCGCTTTGGCAGGGCAGACCCCGGCCACCGGGCCTTGATCCGAACTTTCCCAGCGCCGGGAGGTGGGCGGGGTCTACGAGACACCGCCTTCCTGGCCGGAGGGTTGCTATGGGCGGTGATGGATCGCGACGAGGGCGAGTTGCTCATGCGACCGCACTCTGAGATCTGGCCGGGGTCGGCGCCTGTTTGGCGATGCGGGACGTCGAGTGGCCTGAGGCGCAGCGGCGATAGGCACCCGGGGCTTAGCATTGAGCTGCCGTAGAAGGAGGCCCCAGATGCCGCCGCTGGTCAGAGTCGTTCTAGTCGTGCTCGGCATCCTGGCCGTGGTCGCGGGCGTCATCTACCTGGTCGAGCCCGTCCACTCACTGCCCTCGTTCTTCCCCGGCTACACCGCCCACGGGCAGATCCACCATCACACCCGCGGATACATCGCGATCGTGGTAGGCGCCATCCTGCTGCTCATTGCCTTGATACCCCGACGTTCCCGCCGCCGCGCGTACCGGTGAACCGGAGTGACCGGCGTGGTACCCCCCGGCGCCGGAGACCGCCGCTAGCATCGGTCCATGAGCGCTCAGCTACCGCCGTGGCCGCCCCGGCGGTCCTGCTTCTGGCCCTTCGGCGTGCCGGGCAGCCGGACGAGCTCGTCCGGTGTCTTGTCGGCCAGCAGCTGATCGAGCGTGTAGCGCGCGACCGCGCTGCCTGAGACGTCCGTGTTCTCCATCGGGCCGGTGGCCCGGATCCTGCGCGGGGCCTCGTCCTGGGCGCCGGTCACGTAGAACTGGCCGAGGCGCCGCGGCGCGGCCGCCTCGGGCTGGCGGCTCTCAGGGCGCTTCTGGGCGTCTCGCCTGGCGGCCCGAGTCGCTGTGGATCCTGGCGGGTTCGGCTGGCGCCGGAGGAGGTGGCTGGGCTTCCCCGGGCCGCTGTTCTGCGCGCGGGTGCCGCGGGGGAACTGGTTTGCGGCGCTGGAGGCGCTGATCGCGCTGCTGATACATGTCGGCAACGCCGTCGTCCTCGGTCTGCTGGCCCGGTTCAGACGGCAGGCTTGCGCATCTCTTCCCCACTCGCCGCAGCTCCTTCCCCGCGCCGAACACCTTCGCCAAGGACGGACATCCCCGGATATGCGGTTAGCGCCGAGGGAACATCCGCCCTGCCCCACCACGGGTGGTGGCTGATCGGCGGTGCGCCGGGCACCCCGGCGCCGCGGACCCTGTGCCTGAACCGGTCGGGCTCGCGGGCGCGTCCGCGTCCGGGCCAGGGCGCCGGGTCACCGTGCGGCGCCAGGCTAGGGTCTGAGGAATATCACCGAGTGGCCGGACGAGGGAGGAGCCATCAGCGGCGATCGTACGGCGAACCCGGCGGGCAGCGAGGACCGGCCGGCCGCGGCCGGCGGCAGGCCCGGACCGCGCTCGCGGGACTGGGAACGGCCGGGAGCCTTCGCCGTCGCCGGAGGCGTGCACCGGATCCCGCTTCCGCTGCCGGGCGACGGGCTGCGGGCGGTCAACGTCTACGCGATCGAGGACGGCCGCGGGCTGACCCTGGTCAACTCCGGCTGGGCGCTGGCCGGGGCCAGGCAGCGGCTGGAGGCCGCGCTGGCCGGCATCGGGCACGACCTCGGCGACGTGCGCAGGTTCCTCATCACCCACCTGCACCGTGATCATTACACTCTCGCGGTCACCGCGCGTCGCCTGTTCGGCTCCCGGGTCCTGCTCGGTACCGGGGAGCGGGAATCGCTGGAGCTCATCATCAACAGCAACGACGACACGCCGGGCGCCTTCTACGGCCGGCTGCTGCTGCGCTGCGGGGCCGCCCCGGTCGCCGAGCGGATGCGCCACGGCTGGCCGGATCCCGACCGCGGCGGTGAGTGGGAGAAGCCGGACGAGTGGCTGGCCGGGACCGACGAGGTCGAACTGCACGGCAGGACGCTGCGGGTGGTCCCGACCCCGGGTCACACCCGGGGCCACGTCGTGTTCGCCGACCCGGGCCACGGCCTGCTGTTCGCCGGCGACCACGTGCTGCCGGACATCACGCCGTCGATCGGCTTCGAGGCGGCCCGGCCGCCGCTGCCGCTCGCCGACTACCTGGGCTCGCTGCGCCTGGTCCGGGCGATGCCGGACATGCGCCTGCTGCCGGCGCACGGGCCGGTGACCAGCAGCGCGCACGCGCGGATCGATGAGCTGCTCCTTCATCACGACCGGCGGCTGGACGCCTGCGCCGGGGTGATCGGCCAGGGCGCCGCCACGGCGTATCAGGCGGCGCGGGCGCTCACCTGGACGCGCCGGGAGCGGCACTTCGACGAGCTGGACCCGTTCAACCAGATGATGGCCGTGATGGAGACCGCCGCGCACCTCGATGTGCTGGTCACCGCGGGCAGGCTCCGCGCGTCGGAGGCCGAGGGCGTCGTGATGTACGCCGCCTGACGCCGGGCCGGGCGTTCAGGCGCCGAGGTCATCCCGGCGGGGGAGCGCAGGCGAGGCCGGCGCAGGCGAGGCCAGCGCCAGCGGGATCCGGCCGTCCGGCGCGGCATCGGCGGCCGGGCCGGCGCTGGTGCAGCAGGGCGGCTCCGTAGCGCATCGTCGCGAGCTGCCCGAGGGCCGGGTGCCCGCCGACCGCGGGCGCGCACTGGGCGCCCGCGGCGGCCGCCGCCGCGGCCAGTTCCCCGGGGCTGATCTCGGTGCCGAGGAGATAGGGGGCCATGACCAGCCGCGAGGCCCCGGCCTCCCGCAGCGCGGCGATGGCGCTGGCCAGGCTGTCCCGGCTGCCGAGCGAGACCGGCGCCACGGGCACGCCGAGCCTGCTGGTCAGCAGGATGGCGACGGTCGCGGCGGCGCTCTGCGAAGGCTCGCCGCCGCGGGCGGCGACGAGGATGCCCACCGACGTCGAGACGAGGCTGAGACCCGAGAATCCGCCGGGCGTGGACCAGGCCCGCCCCGGCCAGCCGGTCATGCAGGGCGGCGGCGAGCAGCGGGTGCGGGCCGAGGTGAGGGGTGACGGTGACGGCCGGCCCCGCCTGGCCGGCCGCGGTCGCGATGCAGGCGTCAGTGTCCGGGTCGGGGGCGAGCGCCAGCGGGATCACGACCGCGGCATACGGGCAGGCACCGGCCGCCTCGTCGGCGCCTGCCGCTTCCCGCCCGGCGAGGACGGAGGCGAGCAGGGAGGCCAGGCGGTCCGGCCCGTCGCCGGCGTAACCGGTGACGATCGCGGCCCCCGGGCACAAGGTGCCGGCCACGGAGGTTACCGCGGCGGCGACCTGCGCGCTGACGGCGGATTCCGCGGCCGGGACCGCGAGGACGAGCCCGGGGGCGGCACTCGGCACCGAGAGCCGGTCCGGGCTGCGATGACGGCCCTGCGGCCGGACCCGGGCGGCACTGCGCCTGGGCAGCGCGTTCGCGGTCTCAGCGTCCACGTGCGCATAGTAACGAGCAGAGCCGGGGCAGGGGCCAGATTGTCACGAAGTATCTGAATCGTGGCCGGCTATTCATCCTGGCCGATGTCCTCGAACCACAGCTGCGGGTGGGCGGCGATGAAGTCTGTCATCAGCCGGCGGCACCGGGCGTCGTCGACCACGGTGACGGACACGCCGTGCCTGGCGAGCCATTCGTGCCCTCCGGTGAACGTGACCGCCTCGCCCACCACCAGGCCGGTGATCCCGAACTGGCGCACCAGCCCGCTGCAGTACCAGCAGGGGGACAGCGTGGTCACCATGGTCGTGCCGCGGTAGCTGCGCTGCCGTCCGGCCGCCCGGAACGCCGCGGTCTCGGCGTGCGTGGACGGGTCGTTGTCCTGCACCCGCCGGTTGCGGCCCCGCCCGAGCAGGGTCCCGCCAGGGCCGAAGAGCGCCGCCCCGATCGGGATGCCGCCCTCGGCCAGGCCGCCCTGAGCCTCCTCGATCGCGACCGCGAGCATGTCGGCGGCGCTGCTTGTTACGTCTGTCATGCCGGCACGCTACCCGCGACGGCCGGCGGCGATGCCTGTTATACGCTCCGGGTCCGCCCGCTGGCCCGGAATATGGCCGGCGTTTTGAGATCACGACGCCGAGACCCTGCCCGCGATCAACGCCGCGGCTACCGAGCTGCTCGCCTGCTTCACCGGCCTGGCCGGCGATGATCTGTGCGGTTACCACATCAGCCATCGACACCGGAGCGAGACCGATGAACCTCACCGACTTTGACGCGCTGAGCTTCGACTGCTACGGCACCCTGATCGACTGGGAGGCCGGCCTGGCCGCGGTGCTCGGGCCGTGGGCGCGGTCGCGCGGACTCGGCCTGACCGACGAGGCGCTGCTGACCGCCTACTCCGGGCACGAGTCGCGGGCCGAGGCCGGGCATCCCGGCGAGCCGTATCCCGCCATCCTCGCCCGCTCGCTGCGCGGCCTGGGCCGTCAGCTCGGGGCCGAGGTCAGCGACGACGATGCCGCCCGGATCGCCCGGTCGGTGCCCGGCTGGCCGGCCTTCGGCGACTCCCGTGCGGCACTCGCCGACCTGGCCGGGCGGTACCGCCTGATCATCTTGTCCAACGTGGACCGGGAGTCGTTCGCCGCCAGCAGCCGGCGGCTCGGGGTCACGTTCAGCAGCGTCATCACCGCGCAGGACGTCGGTTCGTACAAGCCGTCGCCGCGTAACTTCGAGGCGCTGCTGGCCGAGACGGCCCGGCTCGGCGTGCCGCGGGGCAGGCTGCTGCACGTGGCCCAGAGCCTGTTCCATGACCACCTCCCGGCCCGGCAGGCCGGCCTGCCCACGGTGTGGATCAACCGCCGTCACGACCGGCCCGGCTGGGGCGCCACCCCGGAGCCCGCGGGCCCGGTGCGCCCGGACTGGGAGTTCCCGTCCATGCGCGCCTTCGCCGACGCGGCGGCCGGCTGACCCGGCGGCTCCCGGCGGTCAGCGGCCGCGCCCTGAGGCCACGTCGTCCGCGCCGCGGGCGTTCAGCACCCGGCCGGCCGGAATGCCGAAGCGTTCCGCCCGCCTGCACCCGCTGTCCAGCCAGTCCAGCTGGCCGGGCGCGTGCGCGTCGGTGTCGATGGCGAACAGGCAGCCGGCCTCGGCGGCCAGGCGCAGCAGCCGGTCCGGCGGATCCTGGCGTTCCGGCCTGCAGTTGATCTCCACGGCGACGCCGTGGTCGCGGCAGGCGCTGAACACGGCCTCGGCGTCGAAGGCCGATTCCGGCCGGCCCGGCCGGCGATCAGCCGCCCGGTACAGTGCCCCAGCACGTCAACGTGCGGGCTGGACACCGCGGCCACCATCCGCTCGGTCATCTGCTCCGGGGCCATCCGCAGCTTCGAGTGCACGCTGGCCACGACCACGTCGAGCCGGCCGAGCAGTTCGTCGCTCTGGTCCAGGGCGCCGTCATCAAGGATGTCAACCTCGATACCGGTCAGGATGCGGAACGGCGCCAGCGCGCGGTTCAGCTCGCTGACCAGCGCGAGCTGGGCGCGCAGCCGTTCGGCGGACAGGCCGCGGGCCACGCTGAGCCGGGGCGAGTGATCGGTCAGGGCGATCCAGTCATGGCCGAGGCCGCGGGCGGCCTCGGCCATCTCCTGCGGCGGGCTGCCGCCGTCGGACCAGTCGGAGTGGGTGTGGCAGTCTCCGCGCAGCGCCGCGCGCAGGCCCGACCGTCCGGCCGGCGGCGCGTCTGCCAGCAGCCGGTCCAGGTAGGGCAGCGGCCGGCCGCCGGCGGCCTGGGCGATGATCTCCGCGGTGACCGGGCCGATCCCGGGCAGCTCGGGCAGTGTGCCGGCGGCCAGCCGCCGGTCCAGCTCGCCGGCCGGGAGATTCTTCACCACTTCGGCGGCGCGGCGGAACGCCCGGACCCGGTAGGTCGGAGCCTGCCCCCGTTCCAGCTGGAACGCGATCTCGCGCAGCGCCTGAACCGGGTTCACCTGGCTCAGATACCCAGGACGGGGCGGTGAATCCCGGCCGGACGCGCAGCCGGGTCCGGAGGGCCGCTACCCGGCGACCGTCCCGGGCCGGTTACTGGGGAGATGTTCGTCGCCGAGGAGGAGCGCCTGGAGGTCAGGTTCGACGCCGCCCGGGCGCGGCTGACGAACCATGCTGCACGGCGGCTCGCTGCTGCGTTCCTCCATGGAGCCTACGGGAAGGGCCGTAGGGCTGGCGCGGGCCAGGCGCCGCGCCCGGGCGCGCCAGGTCAGCCGCGGCGGCCGGCCTGGTAGTCGCGCGCCTCGGGGGGCACGGCGTCGCGGCGCGGCATCACCTGGCGGCCGCCGCCCCGGAATGCCCCGCCTTTCACCCGGTGGCTGAGGGGACCGGGATCGGCCGCCTGGTCCCGGCGGGAACGATGGTCGGCGTGCATCACGCCGCCGATCCACACGCCGAGCCCGGCCACGGCGAGGACGGGGATGATGATGGCCAGCAGAAGAGCTGATCCGCTCAATGGCTCGTGCCTTTCTTCCGGTTGATCGCGGTGATGGTTGTTTCCCGGCGGTCCCTCCTGGTTTCACCGGGCCAGGTATTCGATGGTTCGCTCGAGCAGGCCGCTGGCCCGGCGCAGATCCGCCGAGCTGGCGTCGGCCTGCTCGCCGAGACGGGCGTGGAGCCGGGCGGGAAGCTCGGGGACGGCCTCGGCGGCTAGCCCGGCGGCGATCCGGGCCGCGCTGCGGACCACCACGGGGTCCACCGACCACAGCGCCTCGAAAACCCGGTCCGGGTCACGCGGCCGGCCTTGCCCGGGGCGTTCCCATCCGGCCACGCACGCCGGATGATCCGGCGCGTCGCAGACCAGGGCCCACTCGCGCCGGACCGGGGAATTCACGGGAACCGGGATCTCCACGAGCGGGCCGGGCCGGCGGCGGCACTGCCCGAAATCGGCGAAGACCATCGTGTACTCGGCGCTGCGGGCCAGGTTGGTCCAGCGCGGCAGGGCGGCCCGGTAAAAGCGCTGCCGCTGGAAGCATCCGGCCAGGATCGGCCGCTGCGCCCGGGCGCAGCACTCGTCCTCGATGGCCCGGGTCAGCGCCAGCAGGAACTTCTTGGGCATGACATGGGCCTGCAGGTCGCGATGGCGGCGGCGGAGCCCGGCGAAGATCGACGCGTCGGAGGGGACGCCCGCCCCGGCGGTCGCGCTGGCCATGGCCGCGGGCAGCGACAGGCCGCGGGCCCGCCCCCGCAGCACCTCGGCCAGCAGCGCGCAGTCGGATTCCCGGTAGCGCCGCTGCCCGCCCGGTGACCGCTCGGGCCGGGGCAGGCCGTAGCGCTGTTCCCAGTTCCGCAGCCCGGCCACGGGAATCCCGGTCCGCCGGGACACCTCGCTGATCGTCAGCACCGCCGGGTCGGTGCCGCCCGGCCCGGCGGGACTCGTATACTTAGTCATAGCGATGACTCCATGTTAATCAACTTGATGAAAGGGTAGAGCCCGGGGGACCCCGCGGGCGTGATTCCCGGCCAGACCGCGCCGGGCGCCACGGGGACTGCCGCAGTCCATCCACCGAAGAAGGGACCATCCACCGTCATGATCAAGCTACTGCGCAACCTCGGCATCACCAGCGACGCCGCCTACCTCGCCGCCGTCGCCTCGATCGGCGCGAGCATCGCCGCCTGGGGTGCCTCCCGCACGATGGAAGACGCCCCCCGCGAGAAGGCCGACCGGTGGGGCATCTACGTCGGCCTGTGGGCACCCACCTTCATGGCCCTCGGCAACGCCATCAAGGCCGACGAGGGCCGCTGAGGCTAGCGGGAGCGCACCGTGGTCGACCACGACCGTGAATCCTGGCGGGAATCGGCGGCGTGCCGCGAGGCAGATCCCGAGCTGTTCTTCCCGGTCAGTTCCACCGGCCTGTCTGCGGGGCAGATCCGCCGGGCCAAGGACCTGTGCGCGCGCTGCCCGGTACGGCCGCAGTGCCTGACGTACGCGCTGGACACCGGGCAGGCATTCGGCGTCTGGGGCGGCCTCGACGAAGAAGAGCGCAGGCGGCTGCGCCGGGGCTGGCGGGAATCGCGGGCCGGCGATGCCCTGGCCCGCTCCTGACTCGGCCCCTGGCTCGCGGCGGCCGGCCTGCCGCGGCAGCCCGGCCCGCCGCCGCGCCGGGCCGATGACACCTGCCTCTCCTCGTGACCTGCCTGACAGCGCGCTGGCAGCGGCCGGTGCGGGTCCTGTCAGCGGCATGGCCGGCCATGGACGCGACAGGAGGGGGGAAGCATGACGAACGCGATCGAGGCCGCCGGCCTGGTCAAGCGCTTCGGCAAGACGACCGCGCTGGCCGGGGTGGACCTGGTGGCGCGTCCGGCTGCCGCGAACCGAGCCTGCCCGGGCGGCCCGGGCGCCTTGTTCCCCGGACCGCCGCCTAGGGTGCGCTCTTCGCGGGCTCGGGCTGGACGCGCCGCAGGACGCTGGCGTCTCCGCTGATCTCCAGGCCGAGGTCCCGTGCCTCGGCGGGGGCCAGGCGGGCCGAGAGCAGGCCGAGGATCAGCTGCGGGGGTCCACTCAGGATGAGGTCGGGGGAGGGGGCAGTGCCGAGCCGGATGCGGACCGAGCCGCCGGATACCTCGACGACAGCGGGCCGGTCCGCGGTGCGCAGCTCGATCGACACCGGCGGCCCGCCGGGCTCGCGGTCGCGCAGGAACAGCGAGACAGGGAAGGCGAACCAGTGGCTGCGGAACTCGTCGGCGCCGCCCGGCCGGGCCATGTACCGCAGTCCCCAGCCGCCGAGGGCGCGCAGCACCGGCTCGAGCTCGGCGCCGGTGTCCGTCAGGTGAAACAGCGTCGTCGCGATCGGCGGCGGGGCCTCCTCCCGGCGGATCAGGCCCGCCGACTCGAGGTCGCGGAGGCGGTCGGACAGCAGGTTGGTGGCGATGCCCGGCAGGCCGTGCTTCAGGTCGGTGTACCGGCACGGGCCCTGGGTCAGCAGCTCGCGGATGATGAGCAGGGTCCACCGGTCGCCGACGACGTCGAGTGCCTTGGCCACCGAGCAGTACTGGCCGTAGCTGCGCATGTCCTCAGCATAGCCCGGTCATGGTTGACTTACAAATATTAAAATTTGACTTTTTAAACTTATGACTTCAGTATCTCAATCATGCGATCCAAGACCTTGATCCTCGCGGCCCTGCTGCTGGCCGCCTTCGCCATCAACCTGGACACCACGCTGGTGAACGTGGCGCTGCCCAGCCTGGTGCGGGAACTGCACGCCACCACCACCCAGCTGCAGTGGGTGGTCGATGCTTACAACCTCGTGTTCGCCGCCCTGCTGCTGACGTTCGGCAGCCTTTCGGACCGGTTCGGCCGCAAGGGGATGCTGCTGGCGGGACTGGCCGTCTTCGGCGCGGCCAGCGTGGCCGGCGGCTTCACCGCCAGCCCCGGGGCCCTGATCGCCGCCAGGGCGGTGATGGGGCTGGGCGCGGCCATGACCTTCCCGGCCACGCTCTCGCTGATCTCCAACGTGTTCACCGGGCGGGCCGAGCGGGCCCGGGCCATCGGCCTGTGGGGGGCGGTCGCGGGGGTCGCGATCGCTCTCGGGCCGATCGTCGGCGGCTGGCTGCTGGAGCATTTCAGCTGGTCCAGCATCTTTTTCGCCATGGGGCCGGTGGCGGCCGCCGGCGCCGCCGGAGTGGCGGCCAGCGTCCCGGCGTCGAAGAACCCGGACGCCTCGTCGGCCGACGTCCCGGGCCTGGTGCTGTCCGCCGGCGCCATGGGGCTGCTGGTCTTCAGCATCATCGAAGCGCCGGCCTACGGGTGGGCCAGCGCGCGGAGCATCGCCGGGTTCGCGGTCTCCGCCGTCCTGCTCGCCGCGTTCATCGGCTGGGAGCGGCGTGCCCGCCGCCCGATGCTCGACGTGCGGCTGTTCCGCAACATGCGCTTCAGCGCGGCCAGCGGATCGGTCACGGTGGCGTTCTTCACCCTGTTCGGCTTCATCTTCCTGATGACGCAGTATTTCCAGTTCATCCGGGGCTACGGCCCGCTGTCGACCGGCGTGCACCTGCTGCCGGTGGCCCTGTCGGTGGGCCTTGGATCCATCGCCGGTACCCAGCTGGCGGTGCGCGCGGGGACCAAGCTCATCGTCACCCTCGGGCTGGTCGCCATGGCCGCGTTCTACGCCTGGGTGGCAGCGTCGACGACCGCCACCATCGGCTACGGCATCATCTCCGCCCAGATGGTGCTGTACGGGCTCGGCATGGGCCTGACCTCCGCGCCGGCCACCGAGTCCATCATGGGCGCCGTCTCCCGGCGCCAGGCCGGCGTCGGGTCGGCGGTCAACGACTCCACCCGGCTGCTGGGCGGCACCCTGGGCGTCGCCGTGATCGGCAGCGTCTACGCCTCCCTCTACGGCTCCCGGCTGGCCGCCACCTTCCCGGCGGTCCTGCCCGGCCGGGTCGCGGCCGCCGCCCGCCAGTCGGTCGGCGCTGCGTTCGAGGTGTCCGGCAAGGTCGCCACGGCCGGGCATCCCGCCGTGGGTCAGGCCATCCGGCTGGCGGCGGCCAACGCGTTCCTGCACGGCCTCAGCATCGGCTGCCTCGTCGCCGGCGGCGTCGCCGCGGCCGGGGCCGTGCTGGCCGTCCTGTTCCTGCCCGCCCAGCCCGCCAGCCCGGCCACCGAAACCGCGCCGTCGGCGCAGCAGCCTGCCCCGGTCATCCGGTGAGCCATCCGCCGGCCTGCTGCTTGACTCTTCCGTTACGTCAGCCGTGCTGGCGGCCGTGCTGATCGCTAGGACCGGAGCGTGCCGTCTACTGGCCTACCCTGCCGTCGATCCGCTCCCGCAGGAGGTCCGCGTGACCGCAGTGGCGGGCGTACTCCTCGATCATGTGGACGAGCACCTCCCGGAGGGAAATCTCCTCGTCCTCGCCGGGTCCGAGCCTGCCGGTGATCTCCAGGCTGGGCGCCTTGTCGGCGAACCGCCGGGCGAACGCCACCTCGGCGCGCCACGCGGCCCACGCCTCGTCCACCACTTCAGGATCGGGCAGAGCGCCGTTGAACGCGGCATCGCCGTCCTCGGCGGTGCGGAAGACCGGCGGCACGTCCTCGCCGGCGAGTACCTGGCGGAACCAGTGCCGCTCAACGTCTGCGAGGTGGCGGACGAGGCCGAGCAGCGAAAGGGTTGACGGCGGGACAGAGCGGCGTGCCAGGGCCTCGGCGTCGAGGCCCTGGCACTTGAGCTCGAGGGTCTGGCGGTAGGCGTGGAGATATTCGTTCAGCGTGGCACGCTCGCCCACTGACGGAGCCTGACTGCGCGGATCCTCCTCGGGTGGCACGAACATGTCCTGCCAGCCGAAACTGCGAACGATCGCGACGTCGGCCTGCTGGCTGCGCTGTTCCTCACTGGGCATGTCCCGCAGTATGGCTCATGCCTGGGTCGTGCTGCGACGAGGTTTCGGCCCGGGCGGCGGCGGATTTCCCGAGCCGCGGCGGCGAACAGGCGCGTTTGCGCAGTCGATGGCGGCACGTAGTCCGCGTCGGGGAATCTCAGCGTCATCATCGCGTCCGCGGCCGTGCATGCCCGAAGCGGGCCTTTGCCAGCTGAATGCCGGTACCCAGCAGATACTGCTGGGTACCGGCCTCTCAGTGTGGTAGAGCGGGCAGCGTGATTACTTGCGATCCGCCTCGACCAGGCGCTCCACGAGCTCGTTGACATTTCCCGTCTTGGGCAGGTCGCGCTGGTCCAGCAGGTCGCTCAGCTCGGCCTTGGTCAGGCTCTCGTAGCGCTCGCGGGCCTTTTCATGGGTGTGCCTGGCCTGCTCGCGCTCGGCCTTGCGAGCCTCGCGGGCCAGCTCCTTTTCGGCCTGCTCGGCCTGCTCCGCCTGCTCGCGGACGGCCTGCTCGGCCTGGCCGGCCTGCTCGTGCACGAAGTTACGGGTTGAACTCGGCCTGCTCGCGGACCAGACCGCCGACGGACTCGGCCTGCTCGCGGACGGCACCGGACAGCATGCCCGCCGCCTCCGCCCACTTGATGGTGAGGTCTCGGCTGATGTTTACCGTCCCCTGCACGAACTCGAAGTAGCGCTCAACTACCGGGAGCAGGTTGACCTGCGGCAGGCCCGGAAGCATGTAGTCACTCAGCCTTTGCGAGCCCTGCGTCCAGAAGTCAGCGATCTTCTCGACTGTGCTGGCCGACTGGCTTACCGCAGTGCTGTAGCGCTGGGTAGTGCTGGTCATATGTACGTACTCCTTCGGGATGTCCGAATTCAGTGGCTCCGAATGCGTAAGTTAACTATATCAAGAAATGCGTACTAAGTCAAGCACTCTTGATCGCGACTTAGCCTGCCGGCGGCACCATCGTTGAGCTGGTGCCTTCGATCAGCTCATTCTTGATCCTGGAGCTTGACGGGCTCAGCTGCTCGTGGAAGACCGGCTGCACGGCGCTGACGGCCGTTCGGCGCCCGCCGCAGCCCTCCCGGTCCCATCTTGCAAGAGATAAATAAAAGCTGCGAACGGGCTATCAGGAGTCCCCTCTTACACGCGATGATGGCGGCCTTGGCCGAGCCGGCCGGACACTCGGCGGGGACGTGCTGGATGGCCTCGATGACCGCCCAGCGCAGGATCGGCGAGCCCTGCTTGGTGACATGCCCGCGGACGACCTTGGTGTCCGGCTCGCAGTACCGGGGTCGGCCCGGACTGCGAGCACAGGTGGCCCGCGCTACGGGACCGGGTCACATCGCCGATCTCGGCGATGATGACCGCGGCCAGCGTGATCGGGCCGGAAATCGCCGTTAGATCCACAGACCCTCATCGGCAGCCCGGTTGTCGGCGGCGGCGTTTAGCCTGTGCATATGCGGGTGGCGGGATCTGGCCGGAGCTGCGGTGATGGCTGACGCTGATGACGTGTGCCGCCTTGCGCTGGCCTTGCCGCATGTAGAAGAGATCGACAGCGATGGCTTTGACTTCC
Source organism: uncultured Actinomycetes bacterium (assembly GCA_963795575.1). Taxonomy (GTDB): domain Bacteria; phylum Actinomycetota; class Actinomycetes; order Streptosporangiales; family Streptosporangiaceae; genus PALSA-505. The sequence continues at coordinate 67,439 of CAWCII010000006.1, forward strand.
GGGTCGGCGGCCAGGGATTCGTCTGGTCGTATCCTGAGCGCCGGCCGGGTCAGCGGCGGGTGATCCGGACCGACATCGCGGTGTTGTTCGTCGGCGATGAGGCCGAGAAGCAGGCTCTGCTCCTGGGTGAGCCGGAGGTCTTCTTCACCACGCCTGCTTATGACGGCTGGCCGCTGGTAATGCTGCGGCTGGCGAAGGTGGATGCTGGCCGGCTGGCGGAACTGGTAACCGACGCGTGGCGGATGCGTGCCCCGGCCGCGCTGGCCAGCGACCTCGGCGAGACCGGCGGCCTCCTGGGCGTAAATCCAGGCTGAGCACGCCGCCGAGGTTGCTCGCGCGTCGCTATCGGCGGCAGGTCCGGGCGTTCGCGCTTATCGCCATCCACGGTGGTTAATCTGCCGGCACCGAGCCGGGCAGCTGCGCTGTCGGCGCCACGCCTACGCCGGAGCTGGTTGCCCCCGCGCCCGGGCCGCAGTGCCCGGCGCATTACTACCCGGGTAGGTGAACGCCGCACGACTTCCCGGAAGCCGGCACGCTCATACAGACTGCGTGAACCGAAGAACATGAAGTCGTCATGGCTGCGCTCGGCTTTATCGACCGGATAGGCCTCCAGCACCCTGGGCCGTTGTCACGCGGCACGTGATGACCCACATGGTGTGGCGTGGCCTCAGTCAACCACCAAGGCATGGACCCAGACGGGTGAGCTCTCGCCTGATGAGACACTGCGAAACAGCCGTCCTTCCGGCTCGATCCGTGCGCCTGCGGCAACTGAGGATGTCCATGCGCGGCGCGGTGCCGCACGCCTATTCGCCCAGCGCCATCCGCGTGCTGAGGCGCACGCGGCTTTTGTTTTCTGCTGAAGTGCCCAGTGAGCCCTGCTGGTCAACGCCCGGCCGCACCCAGAAGGTGGTGGAGGCCACAGGGCGCCGGGTCAATTTGGCTGTCGGCACTGGTCGGTCAACGCCTGGGTGGGCTAGCGTCCTGACCATGACGTTGCGTTCTCATGGTGCTGGTTTTGTCCGGGCGGCGATCGTCTGCGCGCTGTGGTAGGCTTGATCGGCCCTGGTGGCCCCGGCCGCCGGCGCGGCATGCCGGTCCGGCGCGCACCAGCACCGGCCCGGCGCTGGCGGCAGTTGTCGTGGCGGCTTGGTGAATACCGGTACCCAGGACCATTTCCGGGGCCTGGCCGTGGTCAGCCGGCAGGTGGCCTGGCTGGGCGGTTATGACGGGGTGGTGTTGCGGACCGTTGATGGCGGCCGGACCTGGATCAACGCCTCGCCGGCCGGGGCGTCGGCGTTGCAGTTCCGCGACATCGCGGCCTTCAGCGCGACGGCAGCGGTGGCCATGGCCGCCGGAACCGGCACCGCCTCCCGGCTATATGTCACCGCCGACGGCGGCCGCTCCTGGCACCTGGCCTACAAAAACACCAACCCGCAGGCGTTCTTCGACTGCATGGCGTTCTTCACCTCCCGGCACGGCCTGGTGCTCAGCGACCCGGTGAACGGCAAATTCCGCATCCTGTCCACCCGCACCGGCGGGCGTAGCTGGAGCCGTGCTGCCGACTGCGGGGATGCCTGCCGCGCTGCCCGGTGAGGCCGGGTTCGCCGCCAGCGGCGAATGCCTGACCACCTGGGGGCGCGACGCCTGGTTCGGCAGCGGCGCAAGCACCGCCGCGCGCGTGTTTGCCTCCCGCGACGGCGGCCTGACCTGGCACGCCGACACCACCCCCATCGTTACCGGCCCCACCGCCGGAGTGTTCGCCCTGGCGTTCCGCACCCCGCTGGCCGGTGTCGCGGTCGGTGGCGACTTCGCCAACCCCACCGCCGCTGCCCACGTCGCGGCCCTCTCCTACCTGGGTAGCCCGTGGTTCTCCCCGCTCTCAGGGCCAGCGGGCTACCGTTCCGGCGTCACCTGGGTCCCGCATACCCTTGCCACGGTCATCGCGGTCGGGCTGACCGGCTCCGACGCCTCCTACGACGGCGGCCTGACCTGGCACACCTTCGACACCGGCCAGTTCGACACCGTCAGCTGCGCACCCGACGGCTCCTGCTGGGCCTCGCAGACCTAGGCCGCGTCGCCATCCTGCAACACTGACACTCACCACGTCCGATCCGGGGAGACAAGCGCCAGCAGCAAGGCCAAGGTCAGAAGGGCGTAGTCCATCTGCGGAGGGCGGGTGCGCCAGCTGTTGCCGGGCATCCGGTGGTGCTCGCGGCGCGGGCGGGTCATTGTCGGCGGGCAGCCGGCGTGGCGGTGGCGCAGAATAGGGCTGCCCGCTAGAGGACGCCGGGCCGGGGGCCCGCTACCGGGTGTTCGCAACGGCTGGCCAGATGGCCAAGGCGCGGGAGGCGCACCATGAGGATTGGCGTATCGCTGCACGATCCGTCCGGCCCCGACGCGATGGCAGAGCTGCGGGATGAGCTGCAGCGCGCGGCCGATGACGGCTTCGCGTCCGGATGGATGAGCAACATCTTCGGCGTGGACGCGCTGACCGCGCTGGCCGTGGGCGGCAGCCAGGTGCCGGGCATCGAGGTGGGCACGGCCGTGGTGCCCACCTACCCTCGGCATCCCGCCGTGCTTGCGCAGCAGGCCCGCACGGTCGCCGCTGCCGCAGACGGCCGGCTGCTGCTGGGCATCGGCCTGTCCCACCAGATCGTGATCGAGGACATGTTCGGCTATGACTTCAGCCGGCCCATCCTGCACATGCGCGAGTACCTCGCCGTCCTGCTGCCGCTGCTGGACGGGCAGCAGGTCTCCTTCAGCGGGGTGACCGTGCGGGCGAACATCGGGCTGACCACCCCGTCGCCGGGCCGGGTGCCGGTCGTGGTAGCCGCCCTGGGCCCGCAGATGCTGCGCCTGGCCGGTGAGCAGGCCGACGGCACCGTGCTGTGGATGACCGGGCCCGCGACGGTGCGCGACCACATCGTGCCGCTGATCAAGCAGGCCGCCGGCGAGGCGGGGCGGCCCGGCCCGCGCGTGGTGTGCATCCTGCCCGTCTGCGTTACCAGCGACCCCGGCAACGCCAGGGAGCGGGCGGCCCAGGTCTTCGCCATCTACGGTGAGCTGCCGTCATACCGGGCCATGCTCGACCGCGAAGGCGCCGCGGGCCCGGCGGACGTGGCCATCGTCGGAGACGAAGACGCCGTGGCTGCCCAGATCAGGACGCTCGCCGAGGCCGGGGTGACCGACTTCGTGGCCGGCGAGTACACCGGTGGCGCCGACGGCACCCGCACCCGCGCGTTCCTGCGCACTCTGCTCGCCGAGGTTCCCCGATGGTGAAGAAATAGCCGCCGGGGTGGCCCGCGATCCGGCCGCCTGGCTGATGATCACGGGATCGGGTGGGCGAACCGCCAGGTTCCATGATCACGCCGCCGCATGGGACGGGGCGGCAGGCACGCCGGTGACCGGGCCCGGAACGGCGCCCGCCGCTCGGCATTGATCCAGAGCCGTTATCCCTCCGTGAACAGCGCCGAGCAGGATCGCCGACACCGGAAACGCCCGCCAGGACCTTCCACCCGGCGCCGTCCCGGCGGCTCTTGGACGCCGATGGAGCCCGATAAGCTGCGCTGACCACGGCTGCAGCAGGTTCCGTGGTGCGCGCTCAACTTGTACGGGATGAGCCCCTGAATCGGGCCAGGTAGGCAGCCACTGCCAGCCGCAGCTGATCAGCAACCGGCACAAGACAATCGCGGGCGACGGAAGCCAGTTCGGTGAAGTTCGTCATGCCCAGACAGTGCGCCTGCCCCCGACCGCTGCGAAGTCCACGAAACGCACAGGGCGCGGCATGAGCGGGTGTTCCTGTAGCCAGGTGATGTCGCATAGCTATGCGTGCCATGATCTGCACTCCTTGACCTTCGCCACTGCTGTAGCTACCAGCAGGGTTCCGGACTTCGATTGCGTGGACGGTTGGGCAGGCGGCAACAGGTTGAACTGCTGGGACTGTGACAGTCACGCCTGGGTCAAACCATGTGGGTTTCCACATTTACCCCCGCCCGCCAGGACCTTAGCGTCTGATCCAAGCAGGGCCTGAAATACGGCGGTTCGGAGATATGGATGGCACGCGCCGTCCCCTTCGCCCGCTCCATGAAGAAGACCCGGCGGCCGCGTAGCTGATCATCCAGGCGTCGGCCCGGCCCGCCTGTAACGGGACCGGCAGGCATCCGGTCCGGAAAGGAACCTGCCATGCGCACGTACCGCCAGCGATTGCTGATTGCGGCGGCCACGGTGCCTGCCGCGGTCATGATCGCCGTAGCCGGGCCTACCGCCGCCAGCGCGGGCACCGGTGAGCCGCCCGCCAGCCTGAACGCGGTCACCGTCACCACGAAGGGAGCCATGGCTGTCGGCGCGGACAGCATCAGCACGTTCCTCAACCCGCTGTGCGGCACCGCCATGTCGGTTAGCCGCGGCGCATCGCGGTGGGCAGCGGTCAAGACGCCGAGCCCCAGCTGCGGCTGGCTCAGCTCGGTTGTCGGCCTGCCCGGCAACAAGGCCTGGGCGGTGGGCTACCAGACCAACTCCAGCGGGGTGACCCACACCCTCACCGAGTACTACAACGGCTCGGCCTGGGCGATCGAGTCCAGCCCGGATCCGGGGCCGACGGCCATGCTGACCAGCGTGACCGTCACGCCGTCCGGCACGGTCTGGGCAGCCGGGGTCTACTACAACAGCAACGGCGACCAGGAAAGCCTGCTGCTCAAGCGCACCGGCTCGACGTGGACCCCGGTCAGCGCGCCCGGCCTGGCGTTCCTGGAGGGAATCACCTCCACCCCGGGCGGCCAGCTGTGGGCCGTGGGTTACGGCTTCAACGGCGACTACCTCAACAACTCCACCGTGATCTTGATGCAGACCGCCAGCGGCTGGAAGCAGGTCCCGAGCCCCAGCCCGGGAAAGGGGAACGGCAGCTACCTGTATTCGGTGGCGGCGGGACCGAACAACGCGCTGTGGGCGGTCGGCAAGTACTACGACAGCAAGACGGGCGCGCCGCGCACCCTGACAGTGCGATACCAGTCCGGCAAGTGGGCCCAGGTGCCCAGCCCGACGTCCCGGTTCGGTTGATGACTGGCTGTACTCGGCGGTCATCACCCCCGGCGGCCAGGTGTGGGCCGTCGGCGGGGCCACCAGCTCGAAGTGTGAAAGCAACCTGGCCGAGGAATACGCCGGCGGCGCCTGGAAGGTCAGTCACGGTGCCCGACCGCGGGGCGTGCACCAGCAGCAACGCCAACGCGCTCTACGGGGTGACCGCCACCAGCACGCGGGACCCTGTACGCGGTCGGGGAAAGCGGCATCTCCACGCTGGTGGAGCAGTACGCCTCGGGCACCTGGAAAATCGTGCCGTCCGGCAACTGACCACGGCTATCCCCGGTGCCCGGCCCGCGGGCCGCCGCCCTCTGCAAGCGGCTACTCCACGGCCAAAGCAGTCAAGCGCCGCGTCGATGACCCGGTCAGCGATCCCGGGGCCGGCGTCACCTTCGACCGTGAGGATGTTCATCTCCTGCAACGGCTTGATTGTGTAGCCGCTGGCCAGCACCGCCCGGCCCCGCTTGCGGTATGCCTCTCGGAGCGGCTCATTCCAGGACAGCCTTCGATCACCGTACAGGCTGGACGGGCCAACCACGGGGCTTCCACGCCCAGTTACCTCGTGTGTCTCGGCCTTGCCACCGTCCAAGTCTCATCAGCGCCAGATGCGGCATGCGCGGGCATTGCCGGTATCAGGCAGGCACGTATATTCATGCAGCCGGATGCACCATCACCCGTGCCGACAGTGAGATGGGCGGCATTTCCTGGAGGCGCACGTAGCCGCCTATCGGCGTGCGTTCGGTTCGAATTTCTCTATCGCTTAGCGGATTGCTGTTTCCTGGCGTACCCGGTGCTCGGTCCAGGCCCGGTGCCGTATCTCGGTTCGCCGGGGCGCACCATGCCGGCCTCGTAGGCGGTAGTACCACTTGGACGCGGTCGCGCAGTCCGAGCTTGGCAAGGATGCGGGCGCCTGCTCGGCCAGCAAGACACCACTCGCTCAGCAAGTCATCGCCTACGGCCAGGGCCAGCTGAGCCTGCCCTAGCGACACCCGCTGGCTGGCCGCCACGGCCAGCCATCACTCCTCTAAGGACGCGCGCAGCGGCAGAGGGGACATTGCCCCCGAGCGCGCCGGTGTATAGATCAGCCTGTCGGACAAAGCCGAAGCTGTCTCGCATCGTGAGATGGAGCGTTCTGCAAGTCCGATTCATCACAAGTCTGCGCTGGCCATGGCGGTGTGGGGCAGCAGTCCGGCTCTGCCCATCGGGTCGATTTCGCAATATGAGACGCCGAACTGTTTGTGCGACAGGCTGAGATATACGATCCTCCGGGGCTGCAGCCCCGGTCGTATCCGGAACTTGCCGACGGCGCGAAGAAGTCTTGATAACCGTGCGCCGATCCGCCGTTCTGGCGTGTAGCGGAACCGGAGTGCCCGAGACCGGGTCTGCCCAGATCAGGCCAATCTGTCGCACCGCACGACCTCGGCATGATCGTCATGCCTGGCCGACTGAATCTCGCGGCCGGGCTCCAGCCGACGTTCTGGCTTGCGGATCGGACCTCATCACCCCGGAGATGGACCTCACGGGCAGCGCGGAGGGCAGGTTGCTCGCTTACTGAGCACTGTTCTGCCATTCAACGAAGCTGACCTGCGCGTTCCCGGGCGCCGAGCGGGCGGGACTGAGCGAGCGGCTCGCGTTGGCCTTCGGCTGCGACGGCATCTGGGCGCGAACCTGGTCGGCCTCCGGAGTGCCGAGATCGGTGTAGCGGGCGAGGGCTTGCCAGTGGCTGCGAGCCTGCCCGCTGTCGCCGGTGGCCTGGCAGGCGCTGGCCAGGCCGCTATGGGCCCGTGCCTGTTCGTGCTTGTCACCGCACTGGATCGCCAGGGCCAGCGCGGCGGCGTGCCGGGCGCTGGCTTGGCCGACCTGGCTCGCGGCGAGGAACGCTTCGCCAAGGCCGTTGAGCGCCTCGGCCTGACCAGAACAATTGCCGGCCTGGCTGTGGAGGGCCAGCGACTGCCGGAGATGGCCGATGGCCTGCCGGCGGCGGCCCTGCCGCAGTTCGGAAACGCCCAGGCAAGCCAGCGCCCGGGCTTGGCACAACCGGCTACCGATCTCGCGGCCCAGCCCCAGGGACCGCCGGAGATGGCCGGCGGCCTGCACGTAACGGCCTTGCCGCAGCTCGAGTTCGCCGAGGTTGCCCAGCACAGGGCCTCGCCCGACCGGATGCCGACGTCACGGAAGAGCGCCAGTGACCGCCGCAAGTGTCCGGCGGCCTGCTCGTAACGGCCCTGCCGCAGGTCAACGACGCCGAGACCGTGCAGCTCACGGGCCTCACCGGCGCGGTCGCCGACCTGCAGGTAGATGGCTAGCGCCTTTCGGTGGCACCCAGCCGATTGCTGGTAACGGCCCTGGCAATAATCGGCCATGCCGAGGTTGCCAAGCGCGCGGGCCTCGCCGATCCTGTCACCGTCCTCACGGCATAGAGCCAGGGCCTGCTCGAGGTGGCTGGTGGCCTGGCGGAGACGGCCCTGTGCAGCGTCGGCAGCACCGAGCATCGTCAGTGCCGCCGCTTCGGCGGTCCGGTCGCCGGCCTGCGCGGCGGCGCGGCGGGCATGACGGTGCATGGCGGCGGCATCGGTGAAGTGGCCGACATCCAGGTAGCGGAAGATGGTGGCGGCCAGGCCGATGGCGTGGCCGGGCCATCCGTGGTCGGCGGCATGCGCGGCGACCGCGACAAGGGTAGACCGCTGCGCGTCTAGCCATGCCAGCGCTGCGGCGGGGCTGGTGACCGGCGGCACAGGGCCGGCGGGCTGGGGTGGCGCGGGCTGGTCGGGGTCGGCGCGGAACAAGGTACCGGCCGCGACGGCGGCGGTGGCCAGGTAATGGTCGAACAGGCGGGTCAGCGCCGCCGCCCGCTCCCGCTCGCTGTCCTGGTCAGCAGCCTGATCGGCGGCGTAGGCGCGGAGCAGGTCGTGCATGCCGTAACGGCCCGTCCCGGCGGGCTGGATCAGGTGGGCGCGGGCCAGCCGGTCCAGCAGCCGGCGAGCCTGCCGGAGCGTGGTGCCGGTGAGCGCGGCAGCGGCGTAGGCGTCAAAGTCGGCGCCGGGGTGCAGCCCAAGCAGCCGGAAGGCACGCGCGGCCTCGTCATCCAGGTGCCGGACCGACCACGAGAACACGGCCCGGACCGCCGTCAGCCGGTCCCCGGCAGCGTCCAGCAGGTCCAGCCGCTCCTGCTGATCAGCCAGCTCCGACGTAACGTCCGCCAGCGAGACGCCAGGTGAGGCGGCGGCGCGCTCGGCGGCCACCCGCAGCGCCAGCGGCAGCCGGGCGCAGTACCCGGCTAGCGTCACGGTCGCTTCAGGCTCGGCATCCACCCGCTCGCCGATGAGCGCCCGCAGCAACCCCGCCGCCTCGGCTGGCGGCAGCAGGCCCAGGTCCAGCCGGCGGGCACCGTCCCTGGCCACCAGCCCGGCCAGCGCGTCGCGGCTGGTCACTACCGCCACACACGACGGGCTACCTGGCAGCAGTGGCCGGACCTGCTCCACATCCCCGGCGTTATCGATCATGATCAGCATCCGCCGCCCGGCCAGCAGGCTCCGGTAGCGCGCCGCACGCTCTCCGGTCTGGGCCGGGATATCCTGTTCGGCCACGCCCAGGCTGCGCAGGAACCCGGCCAGGGCGTCAGCGGCCGACATGGGCTGGCCAGGGTCATAGCCACGCAAGTTCACATGCAGCTGCCCGTCCGGGAACCGGTCCGCCACCTGATGCGCCCACTGCATCGCCAGCGCCGTCTTACCCACCCCGGCCATCCCGGCGATCGCCGAGATCACCAGGGTCCGCGGCCGCTGCGCGCTGGCCCGCTCCAGCATCCCGGTCAGGTCCGCCAGCTCGGCGGCCCGGCCCACGAACTGCGGCACCGGGCCCGGCAGCTCCCGTGGCACCACCGGTCCCGGCCTGGCACCCGCTGGCCGGGCACCGCGCGGCGGCGGTAGCCCGGGCTCAGGGCCCGCGAGGACCGGGCCAGCGGTGAGGATTTGCCGGTGCAGCTCGCACAGTTCGGCTCCCGGCTCGGCGCCCAGCTCATCTACGAGTACCCGCCGCGCGTGCTGATAGGCGGCCAGCGCTTCGGCCTGGCGGCCGTCACGGTACAGGGCAAGCATCAGCAGGGCGTGCAGGTGCTCGCGCAGCGGGTGGGCCGCGGTCATGCGTTCCAGCTCGGCGATGACCACGCCGTGACGGCCCAGCCGCAGCTCAGCGTCGATCCGCAACTCCGCCGCCTGCAGCCGCAGCTCGGCCAGCCGCGGAACCTCGCGCAGCGCCAGCGCCTGCGACTCCACGTCGGCCAGCGGCTCGCCGCGCCACAGCGCCAGCGCCGCCCGTGCCTGATCGGCCGCAGCCGCCCAGGAACCACCTCGCGCAGCGCTGCGCGCGCCCTCGAGCAGGACTTCGAACCGGGCCACATCCAGTTCCCCCGGATCAACCCGGATCGCATACCCATGGGACCGGGTGACGATCCGGGCCTGGTCCGCATCCCCCAGCACACGACGCAGCCTCTTCACGTAATTCCGCACGGTCGCCGAGGCTGACGGCAGCGGCGCGGGCCCCCACAGCGTGTCGGCAATCTCGCCGACTGACACCACCCGGCCGGCATTCAGCAACAGCACCGCGAGCACCGCCCGCTGCCTGCCCCGCGGCACCGGCAAGGCCACCCCGCCGCAGCGCACCACTACCGGCCCGAGCAGGCAGAACTCCAGCTTCGGCGTCATGCGACCTCCGCCCGGCTTCGGGCTCCCGGGCTAGCGCTACACGTTCGCTACCAGATTGCTACTACCACACGGAAGACTAACCGCCCATGACACGCAAACCTGGCATGGCGGCTGGCAGCCCGCCCGGGCCGGTGACGCCGGATCCGGCTCCCGGGTTCCGCCGTCCGAGCCGGACCGGAAGGCGAGGATGCCTGATGTCGCTCAGAACGCCGCACCGGCTGTTGCTGATCGCAGGCGCCGCGTCGGCGCTGGCACTGATGCCAGCCGCCGCGTCTGCGGCGGCTGCGCCCGGGCGGTACACGACGATCGACGTGCCCGGCGCGGCGACCACCCTCGCAGTCGGTGTCAACGACTTGGGAGTGGTGTCCGGGTTCTACGCCGACAGCGGCGGCGACGAGCACGGGTTCATCGACCGGGACGGCAGGTTCACCACGATCAACGTGCCCGGCGCTGCCGATACCGTGCTGACCGTTGTCAACGACCTCGGGATAGCGGTCGGCTACTACATCGACAGCAACGGCGACGCCCACGGGTTCGTTGACCGGTACGGCAGATTCACCACGATCAACGCCCCGGCGCCGGCCCGGCATCCGGACAGGGCACGTTTGTCGCGAACATGAACAACCTCGGCGTGATCGCGGGGTTCTACATCGACTCCAGCGGCGTGCAGCACGGGTTCATCGACCGGGACGGCAGGTTCACCACGATCAACAACCCGAATGCTGGCACCGCATCCGGGCAGGGCACAAACGTGGGGTACATCAACGACTTCGGGCGGGTCACCGGGAGCTACACCGAGAGCAACAACAACACCGTCGCCTTCGCCGGGCCGCCCGGCAGGTTCACCACGGTCAGCGATCCGCACGCGCCGCCGTTCAGCACGCTCACCGCGGCGATCAACGACGCCGGGGTCGTCGCCGGGGAATGGTTCGACGCCAGCGGCGAGTCCCACGGGTTCACTGAGCTGCGCGGGGTGTTCACCCCGGTCGAGGACCCGGCCGGCACGGAAGGCACGAGACCCACTGGAATCAGCAACCTCGGCGTGATCGTCGGCTTCTACATCGACAGCAGCGGCACCATCCACGGATTCGAACTGAGCCCTGCCCGCTAGACATCCGCCCCGGGCATCACCTACCTGCGCGAAACGGCGGGAGCCGGACGCAGCAAACGCGTCCGGTCCGCCGGGCCCGACGCGCGAGTGAACACGGCCGCAAGGGCCACCACAGGAATCACCCTCGGTCACGGGCTTGGCCTGTCGGCGCGCGCTCCAAGCCGCCTCGATATGGCGGGCCGCTTGATAGCAGAGCTGGCTGCGTCAACTGCGCCATGACTGGATGGTTCTGTGCTCTATCCGGGAGTGGGCCGGGGCGGCGTTCCGCGGAGGGTGATTTCTGGCGTATCGCTGTCGTTATCGGGGCCTGGGGTTGGCCCGGTTCCAGCTCCACTGCTGCGGTGTCTGTCAGCGGGCCAGCGACCAGTTCGGCGGCACGGTCGATCTCGTCTTCAGTGTTGTAATAGGGCGGCGAGAACCGGATCAGAGGGTGGACGCCGCGGTCTTGGGTGTCGAGCGGATTGTCCTCGGGCACCGTGGTTGAGACGTTGACGCTGGCGCGTCCCAGGTCCTCGGCTGCCTGCTCAGCTGGCAGCCTGTCGATTTTGGCGAGGACAATGCCAACCCTGCGGCGCAACTCGTCCAGGCTCAGCCTGCCCGCCGCATAGTGCTCGCGCAGCACGGCAACGAACCGGTCGCGGTCCGCGTCACCGAGCAGCCACGGGTCGACCGGGCGGGCCGCCGGGAGGGCCGCCAGCTGGCCGCGGGGCACTCTGTCCCGAATCGCCCGGCTGCGGGTCATGCACGGGCATCTCTAGGCTGACGGGGCGGCAACCACCGCGGTGCCGTAGGCGACGACCTCAGCGCGAGCCTTGCCGATCTCTGAGGAGTCGAAACGCATCGCGATCACCGCGTTGGCGCCGAGTAGCCTCGCATTCTCGATCATCCGGTCGAGCGCATGCCTGCGGGCGTCCTCAAGGACCACCGTGAACTGCGAGACCTCGCCCTGGCGCAGCGATGATATCCCGCCGGTGACGGCCTTGCCGAAGCCCATGGACCGCACGACCAGGCCGAACGTGATGCCGAGATTCCGTTCCACCCTCATGCCGGGCAACTCGAACGCGCCGGTGACGGGAAACATAGTGACCAGGGATGCTGCTGTGTCCGCCATAGTGTGCAGTACATAGGCGTCTCAAGCCCGTGTCAACGAGGCACGCTCGCTGGCGCTTACAAGGCAAACGTAGGCAGCTACGGCACTAGTTTCCGCCGTCATCATCGCAGGCGCCGGATCCCTGGGGAACGGTCGCCGAGTCCGGGGTCGCGAAGCGATCGTGTGCGACGCCGAAGGCACCCTAGACGCGCGGCCGCGATCGGGACACTGATACGCCGAGGAAGACGGCTCCCGTGGAGGGCTGATAATCCCGCGCTGGGTGAAGGCCAGGCATCTGCCACCGATTAACTCGGTCTTAGGGACCGCTGGCTGCTCCTTTCCGTCCGGCGAGGCGGTGTGGATGATTTCACCTTCCCCATGGCCGCGCCGCCAAAGGGGTAGACCGACCCCTGCCGCGGACCTGGCGGACGAGCGGACCTGTGGCTGCTGGGCTGGGAAACTGGCCAGGTCTAGCAGATATGGGAGGCATCCCCATGAACGCACCCAACGACAACGCCGCTCCGAAAGGTCTGCGCGAGTGGTGGCTCTCTCCCCCGCGACCCGGCATGCAGCGCTTCATCTCGCCATGGGAGTACCGCCACCTCCGCGTCTCTGCGGTCACGCGTGCTGCCGCTGGCGGCTTCCAGCTCGGCATCGGCCTCGTTCTGCTCTCGCTCGGTCGTCAGGCGGGAACTGACCAGGAGCGGCGCAAAATGTACCGGTTGTCAGCGTGGTTCCTGCTGCCCGCGGCGGGGAATCTCGCGAGTGGCTACTGGTACACCACTATCGCTCCCTCCGCACCTCCCCGAACCTAAGCTTGCGCTACTCGCACGGCCAGACAGGCGCCAGCGAACGGGACAACCGGGCTGCGGAAGACGCCGCGGCTGTCCCGTAGGCACTTGCCGAGGAACCTCGTTGATCAGCAGTGGCAAGGGCTGTGCGACTGACGTAGATCGTTTACGTCAGTCGCACATGGCGCTCGGAGGATCCGAACCCCCAGACTTCAGATCCGTAGGAATGAGCGCATCGTCCAGGACTGTCCGTCGCAGGTCGTGTGCTGGATAGTTGTTCCATATCCGTCCGCATCTGTCGGCTGTGATCCAGCGGCTTGGCAGCAGTCGGCAGGGACATGGACCGCAGTCCAGCTCAACCGCATTAGCAGCTCTGGGCGGAGTAGTTCCGATCGGTTCAATCTGGACCAAGGCTGCTGATCGGTCCTCCTGAACGGTGCCGCACGGTGGTGAACTGCCACCCAAACTGCAACTTATGCGCGCTCTCGGCGGTGAGCTCGAAGCGTGACCCGGCCGGTCCGCTACGCGCCGTACTCTCCGAACACCACCAGCCGGGCCGTCGCGAGGAGGCTGGCAACGATGCCAGACATCGACCGCGCCGCGGATATCAAGGTCACCGCAGCCCAAGGGACGGTGACGGCTGAGATTCCGCTCGCCGGGCACGCAAGCGAGCACTGGCTGGAGCTCTTCCGCACCCATATCCTGCTGGGCGTGCGGCTTGCCTTTCCCGATCCGCTACTGTCGGCCGCTGGCATCGTCTTGCGTCAACTGGTGCCCGACGACATTGCGTGGATCACCGCTGCGTGCGGCGACCGCGAGTTGAGCCGCTATATCCCGGCGATGCCGTACCGGTACTCACAGTCAGATGCCCGCGCCTTCGCCGAGCAGGCGGCCCGCGGCTGGGCCGAGGCAAGCAGCGCGACGTTCGTGATCGCCCTGCTGCCAGGCGGCCAAGGCCTCGGAATGATCGGGCTGCATTTCTTATCGGTCGATCCGGGACTGGCTGAGGTCGGCTACTGCCGCTGCGCCGGGAGGCACGCGGGCATGGCGCGGCGACGACCGCGGTACCGCTGGTGGCGCGCTGGGCCTTCGGGGAGCTGGCATCAAGCGGCTGAACCTGCAGACCGCGCTGGAGAACGAGGCGTCGCAGCGCGTGGCCGAGCGTGCTGGCTTCACCAGAGAGGGCCTGCTGCGCGCCTGGATGCCGACCGCCACTGGCCGCCGCGACAGCGTAATGTTCTCTCTCCTACCAGACGACCGCGACTGACCCGCTGTTACAAGTTCGCGGAGGGCCGCAGGCCGAAGGCTGCTCGTGCCGCTCGGGCCGGTCGTCACCGCGTCCGCGGAGGTCCGCTGTCGTCCAACGCCTTGGCTGCACTGTTGGCTGCACAGGCCAGGGCTATCCCGGGGGACCGCGTCCTCGCTGTCGCATCCGTCGGTGCCGTGAGTACGTGGCCGCAGTAGTGCCGGATGTTGACGCCGCGCGGCGGTAGCAGAACCCTCGGCGTATGGGGTTCTTCGACGCCGTATCCCGCTACCCGCCTTCGACGCCGATTCCGCGGGGCGCCCCGTGGAATCCACCGGCCGGGGAGTTTCCCTGTGCCGTTGCGACTGGCGCCCTGGTGCTAGCCCGGACCGAGGTGGTCGCGGTCGCGGTCACCGTGATATGGGCATTCCGGGCCGGGTTCGAGTTCTGGATCAAGGCGCAGTTCCGCCATCCGGGGCCTGCGCTGGAGCGGCAGCCAGACGAGCGGTCCCTGCACGTGGGCGTGCAGTTCGCTGACGGCAAGAAGGCCGCGAATGTGAGCCGCGTGCCGGACCCGGCCGGGTCCGTATCGGCAGGCCTGATCATGAGGCCGGTCAGCTTCGGCGGCGGGCATCGGCATCAGGATCGCAGTTACTGGGTGTGGCCGTTGCCACCGGCCGGTCCGGTGACCTTTGTTTGCGAGTGGGCGGCCTTCGACATCCCCGAGGCGCGTGCTGGCACCGATGCGCAGCTGATCGTGGACGCCGCTGGGCGCATCATCCAGCTATGGCCAGCGGACGACGGCTAATCCTGCACGATTCACCGCCCCCGGAACCGGCGAGGATACCGGCCTCATATCCAGATTGGAAGATCGGTAACCCGGATCGGGCACAGGCAGGGCTGATGTATGTGCTGATGGGGCTGGCGCTGTGCCCGTGAGTTACCGCTACTGACCGCTGATGCTCCCGGTGTATGGCACGTCCGTAGCACCAGCCGACCCGTTGCTTTCAAGATCGTACGCCCCGCCGCTGCGATCAGGCCGGTCCCAGGTGGCGGCGCTCCGGACTGTCCGCGAGTGGCCGTCAATCCCCGCAGATCGCTGTCCGATCGGGCACGCTGCGGGTACGGTTGCGATGAGTTTCTGCGCTCGGCCCGTGATCGCGTCCCCGATTGGGCACGCGACGGGCACGCCGCAGCGGCTTTCAAGACCAGTCTCAAGGCCAAACATCGGGTCAGAGCCGTCTCGTGGTGAACAGGTTGTTCCCGTAGACCGCGTCCAGTTCCTTCCGCTCTTCGGTGAACCCGACCTTGGCCAGCACACGGCGAGAAGCGGTGTTCCACTCCCAGACCGTGGCCCACAGACGTTCGTACCCAGACGATCTCGCCCAGTCCAGAACCGCCAACGAGGCCTCGGTGGCGTATCCCTGACGCCAGACTCGGCGTAGCAGCTCGAAAGCCAGTTCCGGTTCCCCGTCCGATCCTCGTCCGCTGTCGATCAGCCCGCAGTAGCCGATGACGTCACGAGCGGCCTTCCGCTCGACCGCCAGCAACCCGATCGACGATGGCTGGTTAGTGCGGATCCAATCCTCGAGGTCTGTAACCGTGGGGTGTCCATCCGCGTCGATTCGGCGGTGCGGCGGCACTCGTGGATCACGTTCGGTCCATAGCTCATGCAGGACGACAGCCTCGGCTACCCGCCAAGGTCTGAGCAGCAGGCGACCCGTCTCGAGCACAACCTCGCGGCCCGGAGTCGCTCCACCTGCCATGACAGCAACCTCTCACCGGCGAGCGGCAGTCAGCCCCTCACCCCGGCGTGTCAACAGGTGGGGCCAAATCAGACCGTCACAACAGCCTAGCCTGCACCGACCTGATGACTGCTTGTCCCCGTCCTCCTCGCTGGCGCCGAATCCCAGGTGAGCGGTTGCCGGGTCTAGGGTCGGCGGAGCCGATCGCAAGCGACGGCCCGCAGGGCCGCCCTGGACGCGGTGGCCGCGAACTGGAGCAATCGGGAGCGGGGTTGCGACGTGAGGTCGCACGTTGTGAGTGGGTCAGTCGGTTGGAGGTTCGGGTTGCCGAAGACGTGACTCCGGGTCAGTGTTCGAGACTCGTCCCCGCCCTGGACGTGCGCTTGCGGGCCTGGCCCGCTGGGGTGCGGAGCTTCAGGGAAAGCCTAAGGGCGCCGGTTCCGTCCCGGGGCCACAGGTGAGGGGAAGGCTGGACGGGCGAACACCAGTGAACCCTTGCTGATGTCCCGTTATTTCGAGCTCCCCGGGGCGGGCAGTTGGACCGGGGTGACAGGGGCTGGCCGCTGGGAAGCGGCAGGCGACGACCGCCGACCTCGGGACGGTCGTGGGAACACCGCCGCCCCCGGGGTATAGAGGGCGCCCACCCCAGCTGGCTTGCGCGTGCGGAACACGGAAACCCCGTCCGGGTCCGCGCTGATCTTGGCGTGGTAGGCCGATCGTAAGAGGGGCGGAATCCCCGGGCGGGACAGGATGCCCAAGAAGCGAATCCCGGCGGCTGAAAGGCACCGGGAAAGCGCGGTAGCACGGCCGGTTCCTCCGCCGGTGGCTGCGTATAACCGGCCGGATACCGGGCCTGGTGCCCGGGCGCGCAAGCGCGCTGACGTGGGCAGGTGAGCCATTGAAGACGAGCAGATCATGACCGCTGGAACCGAGGGGCAAGTTAGGCGCCGGTAACGGTGAACGGACCCGAGGACGTGCTGGACTGGGACGCCATTGACTGGCGCGCCTGTGAGCAGGACGTACGGCGGCTGCGGCAGCGGATCTTCAAGGCGGCGCGGGCGGGTGACTGGCCGAAGGTCAGGAACCTGCAGAAGCTGATGCTGCGGTCCCGGGCCAGCACGCTGCTCAGCGTGCGGCAGGTGACGCAGCGCAACACCGGGCGCCGTACTGCCGGGATCGACGGGGAGGTCGCGCTGACCTCCCAGGCCAGGGCGGGCGTGGCGGTGCGGGTGCACCAGTCGCGGTCGTCGTGGCGTCCCGTTGCGGTCCGGCGCGTGTTCATTCCGAAGGCATCAAACCGTGCGAAGCTCCGCCCGCTCGGCATTCCGGTGCTGATGGACCGGTGCCATCAGGCGCGGGTCCGCAATGCGCTGGAGCCGGAGTGGGAGGCTCGGTTCGAGCCCAGATCGTATGGGTTCAGGCCGGGCCGGGGCTGCCAGGACGCGATCGCAACCATTTACAGCGTGTGCAAAGGCCCCTGGTCGAGGCGCACGTGGGTGCTGGACGCGGACCTGGCCGCGGCGTTCGACCGCATCAATCATGACCACCTTCTCGCCGCGATCGGGCCGTTCCCGGCCAGGGAGATGATCCGGGCATGGCTGAAGGCGGGCGTGTTCGAGGCGGGCAAGGGGTTCGCGCCGACCGGGGAGGGAACTCCCCAAGGCGGCGTGATCAGCCCACTGCTGCTGAACGTCGCGCTGCACGGGCTGGAGGAGGCCGCCGGGGTCCGCTATATCCCCTTCGGCAAGCTCGCCGGGGATACCAGAGCTGGCTCCCCGGTGCTGATCAGGTACGCCGATGACATGGTCGCGCTCTGCCACACCCAGCAGCAGGCCGAACAGGTCAAGGCCCGGCTTGCGCGGTGGCTGGCGCCCCGGGGACTGGCCTTCAACGAGGACAAGACGCGTATCGTCCCCCTCAGCGAGGGCTTTGACTTCCTGGGCTTCAACGTCCGCCGTTACAACAACCGCAAGCTGCTGATCAAGCCGTCCAAGGCGGCCATCAGGCGGCTCCGCGAACGGCTCGCGGCCGAGATGCGCACCCTGCGCGGCGGCCACGCGATGGCGGTCATCGCCACGCTCAACCCGGTGATCCGGGGCTGGGCGGCCTATTACCGGGGCGTGGTGTCCTCCCAGGTGTTCCGCACCCTGGATAACTACATGTGGGTGCTCACCTACAAGTGGGCCACCTGGCGGCACCACAACAAGTCCAAGTACTGGATCGTCGGCCGGTACTTCGGCAAGTTCAACAAGTTCAGGAACGACCGCTGGGTCTTCGGCGACCGCACCAGCGGCGCCTGCCTGGTCAAGTTCTCCTGGACGGCCATCGAACGGCACGTGCCGGTCAAGGGCAGAGCATCCCCCGATGACCCCGCCCTCACCCGATACTGGGCCACCCGGCGGCGGACCAGGCTCCCGCTGGACAACTACACCCTGCGCCTGCTCACCAGGCAGGCCGGGTGCTGCCCAATCTGCGGGGACCACCTGCTCACCGCCGACCAGCCACCCCAATCCCCCGAACAGTGGGAACGATGGTGGCTGCAGGTCACCCGCCAGGCGATAGCCACCAGCTATCTCACCTGCGACGGCGGACCCGGCCCACGCCGCGATGGCCACACCCGCCTGGTGCACGCATCCTGCCAGCGCGGGCTCAAAGCCCGCCAGCGCAGGAAACCGGCACTTCAAACTGCACCGCCCGCGAGGCTTGCTTGAGCCGTGTGCACGGCAACGCGCACGCACGGTTCTGAGGGGGCGGGAGCGCAGCAATGCGCTCCCGCTACCCGGCAAGACGGGGACGCCCCCCGAACCTGCCCGATGAGCAGCCCGGATCACTGCTGTCTGTCGGCGGGACGGCGCGGGCGCGCTGGGCGAGCCTGATCGAGAGCTACCGGGTCGGCCTCTCAAGGCAGAGCCCGGCGCGGGGAGCGCCGGGCGCGGCGCCGCAGGCGCCGCCTTGTTCGGCAACCGGCAGGGCAGCGTGACAGTGCGTCCAAGCTCGTTGCCGGTGGAGCGGTTGCTGACCGTGGGCCAGGACGCCGAGCTGCTCGGCACGACCCGAGCGGTTCCCTCCGGCGCCTGATCACCGCAGAGCGGCGTATCCGTTTCGTGCGCGGGGGCCGCCACGTGCGTCATTCCCCGAGTCAGCCCTGGGCGAGTTCATCGCAGCGGGCATGGTCGAGCCCGTCATTCACGGTCACGCCCGATGGTGGCGTGATGGCTGTCCGCCGCCGCTTCGGACGGGTCCGCCGCTTGCGGTCCGGACGCTATCAGGCCCGGTACCGCGGACCCGACGGTGTGGATCGCCCGGCTCCGAGCACCTTTGCCTCCAAGACTGGCGCAGAGAAGTGGCTGGTCAGGAAGGAGACGGAGATACACAACGATCAATGGCTGAATCCTGACCTGGGCCGAGCGGCCTTCGGGAATTATGCTCTGGGCTGGATTCGGGAGAGGCCGAACCTGCGGCCCAGCACCGAACAGGTCCACCGGTACCTGCTGGCGCCGCCATCTGCTGCCGTTTTTCGGCGGCAGGCCGGCCGCCGACATCAGGGAGGGCCCATATTCGCCGGTGGCGGAGCGAGTTGCTCAGCTCAGGGGCCAGCCCTGTGTCGGTCACCAAGTCCTGCCGGCTGATCAAGGCGATTATGAACACCGCCGTCGATGACGGGCTCATCCGCAGTAAATCCGTGCCGGGTCCGGGGAGCGGGGGGAGGACCATCATCCGAGCGCCCAGTTTTGACGGTGAGTGAGGTTGCCGCCCTGGCCGAGGCGATGGGGGAGCGGTACCGGGCTCTGGTGCTGCTCGCCGTTTTCGGCAGTCCGCGCTGGGGTGAGCTGGCGGCGCTGCGGTGCCGGGATGTTGATCTGAAGCTCGGCACCGTCCGGGTGGAGCGCTCGCTGTCGGAGCTGCCGGGCGGCGGGTACCTGTTCGGCCCGCCGAAGCCGGCCGCGGGCCAGCGCGTGGTGGTCGTCCCTGACGCGATCAAGCCCGCGCTGGCTGATCACCTGGCGACCTTCACCGCACGCCAGCCTGATGCGCTGGTGTTCACCAGCCCGACAGGTGCACCGATGCGGCCTAGCAACTTCCGTCGCCGGGTCTGGTATCCGGCCCTGACGAAGGCTGGCCTGTCCCGGATTCACTTCCACGACCTGCGGCACACCGGGAACACGCTCACTGCTGCGGCCGGGGCCACGCTGCGCGAGCTGATGGACCGGATGGGCCACAGCAGCACCCGGGCCGCGCTGATCTACTTGCATGCCAGCAACGCCCGCCAGCGGGCGATCGCCGACAGCCTCAGCAGGCTCGCTCGGGGCGAGCTGCCAAGGCGGAATGGGAGTCCTCGGAAGCGGACTCGGGGAGCGCGAACGGGCACGCGGCGGGCGCGAAAGCGCGGAAGCGCGTCTGACCGGGACACTGACAGCCGGTCGCGTAGGTGCCGGCCTGCTATGTTGCTGGGTGGGCCGTACCGGGTTTGAACCAGTGACCTCTTCCGTGTCAGTTCAAGGACAGCCCGAGTTCTGAGCCTTCGACCTGGCCACGGCAGGTAGCGGACGTGAGCCGGATGAGCGGGAAGTGCGCCGTCGTTGCTGTCACTTTGCTGTCAGCCCTGATCCGGGGTCTGCCTTAACCGGACTGTTCAAGGTCACTACGCAGCAGCCCGAACAGCACCAGGTCGTGCCACCTGCCCGCCCGGAACAGGGAACCGCGAACGACGGATTCGCGCCGGAATCCAGCCTTCTCCAGGGCCCGCTGCTCGGCCGGATTCCCGGCCTCGGTATAGGCCTCGATCCGCTGGACCTGCGTATGAGCAAACAGGTAACGCGCGAGGCAGCGCTGCGCGGACGCGCCATAGCCCCGGCCCCGCCATTCCGGCAGGATGGTGCAGCCGATCGTCCAGCACCCGCCATGCAGGCCGTGCGACCCCCAGCTCACCTCGCCGATCAGCGCAGGGTCATCGGCCCGGGCAACGACCAGAAGCCCCCGCTCCTGGCCGATCAGCCCGTTCTCCGTCCACCGCTGGCGCAGCGCCGCCGGGCCGCCGAACCGGTAGAAGCCGAACCACTGAAACGGCCCGCTCAGGGCAGGCTCCCCCTGCAACCGGGCCAAGATCGGCAGGTCGGCCTCAGCCACGGGCCGCAACCGCACCGGGTCATTCATGAACACATCCTGCCCCAGAGCTGTCGCTGACCGGCTGCTCAGATCCCCATAGCCCGAAGGGCCGCACGCGGTGGATGAGAACTGGCTGGCGCCGATTCACGTATCAGAAGGTCGCTGAAGATAGGGGTCACCTGCGCTGCCGCAGGTTACCGGCGGTTGGACGCTGACCGTGATGACCGTGAGTGCCGGTGGCATGCCAGTCGATCAGGCACGTAGCGCGGGCACGCGCACGGCTCTGGAGGGCGCTGCCATCTAGCGAATCGTCTCTGCTGACCTGGACCGTGAGATGGGTAAGCGGCGCGTGGAATTAAGATCATTCCGTGCATCTTCCGGATCATGCCGGGCCAGGACCTTCCGGGCCCGGGCTGACGAAAACTAGAGGAAGCCGCCTCGCGGTGACTCCTAGCATTTGCTCGTGATCTATCAGCATCCGCTGGCTTATCTGCTTGGCGTGGAAGGCGTCGCCCTGCTTCGCGCTTTCGCCGGGAACTATGATCGCGACTTCACCGAGGACCGCCTGGCCGAGGTCCGCGCACTGCTGGGCGCAGCGGACCAGCTCGGCGGCGGAGTCGAGACGCGGCCGATCACGACCGGGGAGGGCTATCGTGCCTGGGCTGAGAACTATGACCAGCCGGGAAACGGCCTGATCGACCTGGAGCAGCCCGTTGTGCAGGACATCCTCGACAGCCTGCCCCGCGGGACCGCGCTGGACGCCGCTTGCGGCACCGGCCGCCACACCGAGTACCTGGCCTCCCTCGGCCACGAGGTGATCGGCATGGACAGCTCCCCCGAGATGCTGGCGGCGGCGAGAGCAAAGATTCCCGGTGGCGACTTCCGCCAGGGCGACCTGCACCAGCTGCCCGCGCCCGACCGCTGCGCCGATCTCGTGGTCTGCGCCCTGGCGCTCACTCACGTCCCCGACCTGGCCCCGGTGTTCGCCGAGTTCGCCCGCGTCCTGCGACCCGGCGGCCACCTGGTGATCTCAGACTCCCGCAGTGACTGGCCCGTCGTTCAGGCCCTGCCCGGCGGGGACTTCGGCTACCTCCCGCACCGCAGCCACCACGCCAGCGACTACCTCGCCGCCGCCCTCCCGCAGGGCTTTCAGGTCCGCCGCTGCCAGGAGCCCCGGCTGCCGTACCCCGCGGTCGACCCGGACGCGAAGCCTCCCAGCGCCCCGCCCGAGCACCCGTCCGACATCTGGTCGCTGTGGCCCTGGTGCCCGGCCGCCGTCAACGCCTTCTACCGCGACAGTCCCGTCCTGATCGTCTGGCACTTCCAGCTATCCACGACCCCTCGCTTGTAAGGAGGCTGATACAAGGCGGTCATGAGGCCTGACCTGCCGATCTGAGTGACCGCAGGTGACCGGGGTTGACCGCTCATCGCCCTGGCGAATGGCACGCCAATGGCATGGTGATCTTGTTTGGCGGGCTCGTCCGACTACTGGCTGGCACCGATTGGGTGTGAGTCGGCTCGGGTAATCTGGCCAGCGTCACGCCGCGACCGCGGTTGTTGAACCGCAGCGCGGGGTGACCTTGGAGTCTGGTACTTCACCGGGGAGGAGTGGTCATGACTGCGGTCACCGATGCCGGTTTCGTGGAGATGCGGCTCGCCAAGGTGGTCGGGATCGCGCTGGCAGGAGATGAGCGGGACTCTTACGTTGTCTTGGAGGGTGTGTCGCAGGACCGGCGCCTGCTCTTCGTGATCGGTGAGACCGAAGCATTCAACCTGACCGCCAGCCTCACCGGGTTCTCGTTCCCCCGGCCGACGAGCGCCCAGTTTGCCGCTGAGTTGCTACGCGCCACTGGCGGCCGGGTCCGCCAGGTGCGCATCGACCGGCTGATACCGACAGCCTCCGGCGGCCGGGCCTACGGTGCCACGGTCGAGGTGGAGGGACCATCCGGTGTGCAGGTGGTCGACGCCCGGCCGAGCGACGCGCTGAACCTGGTTGCGCTCGCGCCCGCGCCTATTGTCGTGGCGCCGGAGGTGCTGGCGGACGCGGAAGCCCTGCTGGAAGAGGATTCGCCCGAATCAGCCAGTATGCGCCTGGCCTTGCAGGCCGAGCAGATGACTATTCATGGACGGGCAGACTAGTAACGTCCCAGCTCGCGCAGCATCAGAGGGTGGGGTCCGCATTCCCTCTGTCTTCCCAGCAGGCGCCGAAATCCTGGCGAGTGGGCGTCGGGTCTGGATTCGGCGAAGCCGATCGCGTGCGACGCGACCGGAGGGAGCGATCTAGACGCGTCGGCCGCGAGCGGGACAATGGACCGCCGGGAAGACGGCACTACGCAGCACCGGGGCGTCAACGGGTGAGCCGGGCTGATGAGCGTCACGCCATGGTGTAAGGGCCGGCGCGCGCCGGCCGGGGCCTCCCCAAGGCCAGAGGCCGGCGCAAGTGCCGGCCCACGGCGCGCGCAGCGCGCCGCTTGATCAGGGCGTCACCCGCATCCGCCAGCAGCTCTTCCGGGTCAGCGGACGACTCCACCTCGGCCCGGTCAAGACTGCCGCTGGCCGCTGCGACTTGCCCCTGCCCGGCATTGCCCGCGAGGCACTCTCCCGCCAGGCTGGCCTGCGAGTGATCGGCGCGACGTCGCATGAGTGGACTGCCCGCGGCCTGGTGTTCACCACCCGCACCGGCCGCCCGGTCGAGCCCTGGAACCTGGCCCGCTCCTTCGAGCGCATCACCACGGCGGCGGGGCTACGAGCGATCCGGCTGCACGACCTGAGACACACCACCGCCACCTTCTCAAGGATCTGGGTGTCCCACGGCGAGACGCTGTGGACATTCTCGGCCACTCCCGCATAGCGGTCACGACGGAGGTCTACACGGGGGCTGACGACGTCAGCCGACGCGAGGCGATCGGCAAGCTCAGCGCGCTGTTCGGAGCCGAATCGGAGTGACCGTTGCTGTCACTTCTGCTGTCACCTGGCTCAAAACACCCCGCCTTGGACAGGTGACATGGTGTGTGACCTGGGTGGGCCGTACTGGATTTGAACCAGTGACCTCTTCCGTGTCAGGGAGGTGTAGTTAGCCGGCCGGTGTGCCTTTAGATGTCCGGGAGGTCGACTTACCTGGGATAATACTGGCTCGACGTGCCTCGGCGGGTCTCTGGGACTGTGCTTAATGGCTCCCGCTTATGGCTCCCGCACTCCCGGGTTAACCGGGTTGACGGGAGGCGCCATCACTATGCGTTCATTGGTTTCGTCGGCCGTCTCGTCAAGCGGCTCCTGCGCACCGGTTAGGTCCGGTCAGGCGGGGAGCCGTCCGCCCGCGCTCGGGCGCGTGGCCTGTTCGCCCACGTCCCCGGCCGCGATCACGACCAGTACATCACCGGCACCCGGCGCGACGGGGCATTTGCCGTGGTTTCGCCGTTCTTAATGCGAGCCCTCCGATGACCAAACAGGTGAGCGAAACTCGCCTCGGCATCCTGGCCCGCGTCACGTTCGACTATCCGCCCCCGCGCGGCCGGGGCCTGGAGCCCCAGCGGGTCGAGCACCTCCAGTACGGAGTCACCTGGACATGACCGGGATCCTCGACCGCTAGCAGCATCGCGGGCGTGCCGAGGAGGCGCTCGGACACCCGATCCTGATCAAAATGACGGCTCTTGACAGTGTCCGGGCCGCCTCATGCGGCCTGCGGTTGCAGAACCGTGGCGGATCCGTGGCGGATCCGTGGTGAGCACGGATGCCCGGGCCGGGGCCGCGGCGGCAGGCTGCAGGGCATCAGCTCCGACGGAACCGACGGCGAGGGAACGTGAAATCCATGGGCATCCGCAACGCGCCATCCGGCACGATCAGGGCGGCCCTGCGCCACCAGGGCTTCCGCTGGCTGCTGGCGGGCATGGCCGTCTCGCAACTCGGCGACTGGCTGTACAACGTGGCCCTGATCGTGCTGGTGTACGAGCGCACCCACTCGCCGATGTGGGCAGGCATCACCACGGCCGCCCGGGTCGTCCCCTTCGTCGTGGTGGGCCCGCTGGGCGGTGTCCTCGCCGACAGGTTCAACCGGCGAACCGTCATGATTGCCTGCGACCTGGCGCGGATGGGCCTGATGCTGCTGCTGGCGGGCGTGGCCGCGGCGCGGCTGCCGATCATGCTCGCCCCGCTCATCGCGGCCCTGGCCACCGCGGCCGCCACGCCGTACATGCCTAGCGCCTCGGCGGTCACGCCGCGGGTGGTTCCCGATGCCGACCTGCCGGGCGCGAACGCGGCGCGCACGGCCACGGTCGGCCTGGGCATCGTGGCCGGCCCGGCGCTCGGCGGCCTGCTGCTGCTGCTCGGCTCTCCGGCGTTTGCCTTCGTGGTGAACGGCCTCACCTTCGGGTTCTCCGCGCTCTGCGTGCCCGCGATCGGGGCCGCGGCGATCTTCCGGCCGGCGCAGCAGGCCGGGCAGCGCGCCGGGCTGCTACGCGGGCTTGCCGCGGGCGCGGCGGCGCTGCGCGCGAACCCGGCGGCGCTGCGGGTGGTCGGCGCGGACGTCATGAGCAGCATTCTGTACGGCAGCCAGACCGTGCTGCTGCTGGCGGTGGCGCGCCGCCTCGGGATGGGCGCCGGCGGGTACGGCTACCTGTTCGCCAGCATCGGGGTGGGTGGCCTGATAGGCACCGGGCTGGCCGGGCGGGCGGCCCGCTGCCCGCACCCCCGCTACGTCTTGGCCGCCGCACTGGTCGCTCTCGGGCTGCCGTTGCCGCTGCTCGCGGTGATCGGCTGGCCCGCCCTGGCTGTCGCCGTGGTGGCCTTCTGCGGGGCCGGCGCCATGCCGATTGAAGTCATGATGGAGACCTGCCTGCAGCGGACGCTGGACGAAGAGGTGTTCGGGCGGGCCTACGGACTGGCGATACCCGCCTCACTGGGCGGCATTCTGGTCGGCTCGCTGATCGGCCCGGCGCTGAGCGGGGCCGTGGGCACATCCGGCGCCCTCGTGATCACCGGCTGCGCGGTGATCGGCTACGCGGCCCTCGTGCTGCGCACGGCGGACGGCGTGCCTGCCGCGGCCCTCCGGCCCGTGCCGGCCACCGTGGCCGCCGAATAGTACGGCCCGCTCACCCTGGTGCCGGTGACGGCTGGCCCGCCGCCCCCGCAAGATCGCTGGCCAGTCCAGCCCGGCCATCATCAGCCAGGTGCTCGCCGCCGCCAGCTGATCGCGCAGCGCGTCCAGGTGTGACCCGGGATTACGATCCGGCTCGCGTGCCATCTCACGCTTGTTCGAGCGCCCAGGTCCGGGCCGTCGAGCCTGTCCCGCCAGAACTCGCACACTGGTTCTGATCTGGCGTTCGGTACTCATCAGGCTGCTCTCCGGTACTCGCTGACCAGGCCCTGGACACCTGTCTGTGCTTGATCCGGGCGTTCATATCGACCGGCTGGATGATTCGCACGTCATTGCCGGCGAACACCTCGTCGAACACGGAGGTGAACTTGCTGTCGCGGTCGCGGATAAGGAACCGGAAGCGGTTGGCGCGTTCGCCGAGGTTCATGAGCATGTTGCGGGCTTGCTGGGCGGTCCACGGCCCGGCGGGGTGGGCGGTGATGTCCAGAATGAACACACGGCGGGTCTGGATCTCCATCACGAAGAATACGTACAGGCACTTGAGGAACACGGTGTTGACCGGCAGGAATCACACGCGAGGATCCCCGCTGCCTGGGAGGCCAGGAACTGCCGCCAGGTCGGTGACGCTCGCCGCGGCGCGGGCGTGAGCCCGGCCGCGGCCAGGATCCGCCGGATCGTTCCCGCGTCAATGCGATGGCCGAGGCCAAGGAGCTCACCTTGGATGCGCCGGTGCCCCACTGTAGGGCTACGGGATCGGTCACTCTAGGGCCACATCGCGTTGACCTGGTGGGCCGTACTGGATTTGAACCAGTGACCTCTTCCGTGTCAGGGAAGCGCTCTCCCACTGAGCTAACGGCCCGGGACCTGCGAGGCGGAGACGGGAATCGAACCCGTGTACAGGGCTTTGCAGGCCCTTGCCTAAGCCACTCGGCCACTCCGCCGCGAGGGTGCCCGATCCCCGGCACCCGCGATACCGAGGAGCCGTGCTGACCCGCCAACAGGCGAGGCGAGATCCGGCGCCTCCGAGCGGACGACGGGATTCGAACCCGCGACCCTCACCTTGGCAAGGTGATGCGCTACCAGCTGCGCTACGTCCGCGTGCCGCCGGCCGGCCGGCGTGCGTTCAGCACTTTAGCCGATCCGGGCCGACGTTCAAACTTACACCAGGACGCTCCGCGGGGGCTGTCGGCACGCTTCGATGTGTAACGAATGATTGCCGGGATAGAGTCGGAGCATGCCTGAAGCGTCTGCTCACCCGGGGCCTGAGGCCAGCATTGCACCCGTGGCCGCGCTGATGGCCGATCACGCGCGGGCCGCGATGCTGCTGGCGCTGCTCGACGGTCGCCCGCTGGCCGCCACCGAGCTGGCCCGGCTGGCCGCGGTGGGCCCGCCGACGGCGAGCGCCCACCTGGCCAGGCTGCTCGGCGGAGGCCTGGTCACCGTGGTCCGCCAGGGCAGGCACCGGTACTACCGGCTCGCCGGGCACGAGGTCGCCGAGGCGATCGAGGCCCTTTCCCGGCTCGGGCCGCCGGCGCAGGTGCGCAGCCTGCGGGAATCCCGGCGCGCGGCCGCTCTCGCCGGGGCCCGGACCTGCTATGACCATCTGGCCGGCCGGGCCGGGGTGGAACTGCTCGACGCGCTGCTGCGCGAGGGGCTGCTGGCCGAGGCGACCCCGGCTGAAGCGGGCCGGGCTGACGCCAGGCCAGCCCCGGGCGCGCCCGGTCCGGGTATGGCCGGCGGGCGCGACGGGCCGGCCACCGACATGGCCGCCGTGCGCTACCGGGTCACCAGGCGCGGGACGGCCACGCTGGCGCCGTTCGGAATCAATGTCCACGCCATCATGGCCTCGCGCCGGCGCTTCGCCGGGGCCTGCCTGGACTGGACGCAGCGGCGGCCGCACCTGGGCGGAGGGCTGGCCGCCGCGATCACCGGGCGGCTGTTCGAGCTGGGCTGGATCGAGCGCGGACCGCGGGTGCGCAGCGTGCGGGTGACGCCGGACGGACGGGCAGGGGCTGGCCGCGACGTTCGGCTGGGCGGACGGCCCCGAGGCCGGCTGCTGCTGACACCCGGCAAACGGCCAGGAGGCCGCGACAGGCACGGTGACCAGGTGGCAGGCTGTCAGCCATGCGCACAGTGATCGTCAACGGCGACGGCCTGACCGTCCAGGACGTGGTGGATGTGGCGCGCGGGGAGGCCCGCGCCGAGCTCGGGGCCGGGGTGCCGGACCGGATGGAGGCCAGCCGCGAGGATCGTCACGGCGGCGATCGGCGGCGGCGCGCCGGTATACGGCGTGAACACGGGGTTCGGCGCGCTGGCCGACACGCCGGTGGGGGAGCAGGACCTCACCCGGCTGCAGCGCGCGATCGTGCGATCGCACGCGGCCGCGGCTGGCGAGCCGCTGGACGACGCCACCGTGCGCGCGGTGCTGCTGCTGCGCGCCCGGACGCTGGCCGCGGGGTATTCGGGCGTGCGGGCGGAACTGCCGCGCCGGCTGCTGGAGATGCTGAGCCTCGGCCTGCTGCCGGTCATCCCCGGCAAGGGCTCGGTCGGCGCCTCCGGTGACCTGGCCCAGCTCGCGCACCTGGCTCAGCCGCTCATCGGCGAGGGCCGGCTCGGACGGCGGATTCCGCGGACGCGCACGGCCGTCCGGCTGCCGAAGTTCTCGCCGAGCACGGCCTGCAGCCGCTCACGCTCGCGCCCAAGGAAGGCCTCTCGCTGGTCAACGGCACCGAGCCGATGCAGGCCCTGCTGGCCTTCTCCGTGACGGACGCGCAGATGCTGGTGCAGGCGGCCGACATCGCCTGCGCGCTGTCGGTGGAGGCGCTGCTCGGCCACGCCCGGCCCTACGACGAGCGGGTGCAGGTGATCCGGCCGCACCCGGGCCAGCTGGACAGCGCCGCGAACCTGCGCGCGCTGCTGGCCGGGTCGCCGCTGATGGCCAGCCACCGGGACAGCAGGCACGCCGTCCAGGATGCGTACTGCCTGCGCTGCGCGCCGCAGGTGCACGGGGCGGTCAGGGACGTGCTCGGCTACGCGCGCCGGGTGCTCGACATCGAGCTCCGCGCCGTGGTGGACAACCCGGTGATCGTTCCCGACGGCGAGGTGATGGTCACCGGCAACTTCCACGGCGAGCCGCTGGCCTTCGCCGCTGACATGCTGGCCATGGCGCTGTCCGAGCTGGCCAGCATCAGCGAGCGGCGGGTGGACCGGATGCTCGACCCGGCGTTCTCCCGCGGGCTGCCGCCCTTCCTCGCCCCGGCTGCGGGCACCAATTCCGGCTTCATGCTGGCTCAGTACACCGCTGCGTCCCTGGTCAGCGAGAACAAGGTGCTGGCTCACCCGGCGAGCGTGGACTCGATCCCGACCTCGGGCAAGCAGGAAGATCATGTGTCCATGGGCTGGACGGCGGTGCGCAAGCTGCGGGACGTGGTGGCGAACGTCCGTACCTGCCTGGCGGTCGAAATCTGCTGCGCGGCCCAGGGGCTCGACCTGCGCGCCGACATCGCCGCCCCGTCCGAGCCGATGCATGACGTGCACGCGGCGATCCGCGCCCGGGTGCCGAGGATGGACACCGACCGCGAGGTGGCCGGGCAGATCGCCGCGGTCAGCGATAGCATCCCGGAGCTGTGCGCGGCGGCCGCGGTGTCCTGCGGCGGCCTCAGGTAACGGGGAACTTCATGACGATCTGGCTGAACGGTGCGCTGCTCGACGATGAGCAGGCCCGGATCTCCGTGTTCGACCATGGCCTGACGGTGGGCGACGGGGTGTTCGAGACGGTCAAGGTCACCGGGGGCGCGCCGTTCGCGCTGACCCGGCACCTGCGGCGGCTGAGCGCGTCCGCGACGGCGCTCGGCCTGCCGCCTCCCGAGCCGGAGGCGATCGCGGCCGGGATCTTCGCGGTGCTCAACGCCTCCGGTAACCCGGACCGCGCCCGGGTGCGGATCACCGCGACCGGTGGGGACTCGCCGCTCGGCTCGCAGCGGGGCCGGGGGCCGCTCACCGTCGTGATCGCGGCCGGCCAGCTGAACGACTGGGGAACCACCTGCGACGTGGTGACCGTGCCGTGGCTGCGTAACGAGCGCGGCGCGCTCACCGGGATCAAGACGACGTCCTACGGGGAGAACGTCCGAGCGCTCGCCTACGCGGCCGAGCGCGGGGGCAGTGAGGCGATCTTCGCGAACACCCAGGGGAATTTGTGCGAGGGCACGGGCAGCAACGTGTTCCTGGTCAGCGGGGGCGAACTGGTCACCCCGCCGCTCTCGGCCGGGTGCCTGGCCGGGATCACCCGGGCGCTGCTGCTGGAGTGGTTCGGCGGCGCGGAGCGCGACGTGCCCGCGGCGGAGCTCTCCGCCGCCCCCGAGGCGTTCCTGGTCTCGACGACCCGGGACGTGCAGCCGATCAGGGCGGTCGACGGCGTGGAGCTGTCCGCCGCGCCGGGCCCGGTCACCCAGGATGCCGCGCACGCGTTCGCGTCGCACGCGGCGCTGTCTGCCGACCCGTGACTGCCTTCGGCTCCGGTCGCTGGCCGCGGGCGCAGAACGGAGCCGGTCAGGCCGCTAGGCGCGCCAGAGCAGGCTGTCCAGTTCGCGCCCGACGTCGAAGAAATCGCCCTCCCGGCCTGCCGGTATGGCGTCGTAGGTACGGCGCAGGAACTCCGCCGTGGCCGCCATCGGCGCCTCGAAGTGGGCCCGCCCGAACGGCGACGACAAGACGATGTTCACCACCGTCGCGGCGCCGCCCGCCCCGGACGCCGACGGCCAGGCGCGGACATCGCCCTCGCCAGCGGAGGCGGCCAGGCCTGCCGCGAGGAGATCCCGGCGAAGATCCACTCGACCGGCTCGTCCGCGCCCACGTGGAAGGCCATGCGAACCGCGTACGGGTCGTCGCCCGAGTAGGACACCGTGGCCATGAGCGGGATGGCCGTATGCTGCGGAACGATGAGCATGAGGCCAAGCTCGGCCGATACGGTGGTCCCGCTGTCCATCATGAGGCCACACCCCCACCTCGTGCGGTCCCGGCGTGCCGGGCTCCGCGAATCTCACGTCGAGCGCCCCTAGTTATGACGCGCTCGGCAGCAGATTCTTTTACCTGAGGCATTCGGCAATTTTGGCTGTCCCACGATCGCTCGCCGTTCGGCGATGGCCGTGCTCCGCCGGGCTCGGCCGGCGACTGGCCGGGATGCGCTAGTCTGTGTTCGCCTGCGGGGCCGTTAGACCGCACGCGGCACGGGCGATTGGCTCAGCGGGAGAGCGCCTCGTTCACACCGAGGAGGTCACTGGTTCGATCCCAGTATCGCCCACCCAGGTCAGCGGCCGGTTTCCAGCGGGAACCGGCCGTTTTCGGTCTTCCGGCAGCAGCAAACGGCAGCAACGGCCGTCATGAGTCCAGCCACCTGCCCAGCTTCTTGAGGGCGTCGCGGGTGGCGGCCGAGGGAACCTCGGTGTAGATCTCCATCGTCACTGCGATCTTGCTATGCCGCAGGATCTGCATCGCGATCCGAGGGTGCACGTCCAGGTCGGCCAGTAGCGACCCACAGGTCTTCCGCGTCCCGTGCACTGTGATCCGCGTCACCTTGGCGCGGGTGCTGCTCCGGTCGAAGCTGCGGTTGAAGTTGCGCGGCTCGATCGGCGTGCCGTGGCGAGTGGTGAACACGAGCCCGGTGTCGATCCAGCCGTCTCCTGCTTTTTCCGGTCGGCGTCCTGCTGCTGCTTGCGGAGCTTGAGCGCGGCGGTGCACACGTCGGGCAGCGGCAGGGAGCTTCCGATGATTCAGTCTTGACGTGCCGCCGCAAGACTGGCGAGCGCGCTTACGGACTGGTGATGTCCTGGATGGGACGGACCATATAGCTGGCGGTGAGCGCTACTCGGTCCCCTCCGTTGAGGAGCTGCAAGCAGCCTTTGACGTGCCAGTAGTGCAGGTTACTGCCGCTGCTCAGGAAGGTCAGCTCACCGATCTGGTCGTTGTAGACGGCGCCGATCGTTCCGTCGGCCGCCGGACCGCTGGACCCGTTCACGACAGCGTCACAGGAGGTCCCGGTCAGCTCGACCTTCACCCCGCTGACCATGCCTCGCACCACATGGGTCTTGGGATCGTAGGAGGTGAAGCTGATCCGCCAGGGCAGGCCGCTCGACCTCACCGTCAGCGGCACCGAACCTAGGGCAGCGCAGGTGGTGAAGGCGGCCGCGGTGACCGTGCCGATGCCCCGGCCGGACAGCCCGCTGCCCTTCTTGACCGTCCCGGTGACCTTCGATGACCTACAGGTCCCCACGGTCCCTGTGCTCGTGTCAGTCAGGGTGAGCGTGCCGGCGATGGCCTTCGCCGTGGCGGCCCCGCCAGGAGAAACCGTCCAGGTCCTGGCCGCGTCGGCATGGGCCAGAGCCCTTGCAGGGCTGCCGGCCAGGACCGCAGTCCCGGCCAGGAATCCAGCGATTAAGCGTGTGCGCATAGGTTGACTCCTCCCGTGTGAGATGGTCCCAGATGAGATGCACCGAACCGGCTGGCGGTTCCACTGCCTCGAGATCCTGTGCCCGATGTGCGATCTCGAACACAATCCCTGATCGTAGACATCCACGACAGACAACACCGAGATTAGGAAGGGTGCAGCAGCAAAGTCAGCAAATCGGGCGCGGCGTGGCCGGCTCATGCTGTAACCGCGAGCGTGCCCGGGGCCTGGCGACCCTTCCGGGCCGGATGCGCGGGGCTGGCCGGGCGTGGCGTGGTGATGACGGGGCGGCCCTGCGTATCGGCTAGCAGGTGGCAGGCGCGGGTCAGCAGCTTGCGGGCGATCGCGGTGGTGGCGGTCTTCTTCCCGCGGTGCTTGGCGATCACGGCGTAGGTCGCGGAGAACTCAGGCGAGCGCTGGGCGGTCTGGGCGGCCTGGCCAGGACCCACCGCAGCCAGGCCGAGCCCTGCTTGGAGATGTGCCCGTGCCGGACCGTCCGGTCAGAGCCGCGGACCGTCGGGGTCAGCCCAGCCCAGGCGGCGAGCTTGCGGGCGCCGGGGAAGCGGGTGATGTCCCCGATCTCGGCCAGGATGACCAGCGCGGTGAACTCGCCGGCCCCGGGCAATGTCTGCAAGACCTTGACCCCGGGGTCGGCCTTCGCGTGCTGGTGCAGCTCACCGTCCAGCCGCTCGATCAGCGGCGCCAGGCCGTGCTGTGGGTGACCGATCCAGTGACCGCTGCCTCGATAAGTCCAGCCGTCGTCACTAACCTGGCCGTCGACCTGCTAGGTACTGCCGTCGGCAACGACATCCTCTGCGCCCTGACCTGATGCGCCGCTCTCACCATGGGCTAGGCCGTTACCTGCCGCTTCGCCTGCATCTCCCGCTGACGTCACAGTCGTTCGCTGGGTTCTAGGCCGCCCGATCCAGCGGCGTAGCCAGAGCAGGCCGAAAACGGGAAGGACGAGCGGGACGAAGCCGTAGCCGCTGCCATAGCTAGACCACACCGTGGCGTCGGGGAAGCTGGCCGGGTCCGCGAGGCTCCAGGTGCCGACCGCCAGCACGCCGACGAGTTCGATCGAGCAGGAGAGGACGGCGATCCGGCGTGCTGTCGGGCTGCCGACGGTGAGCGTGACCGTGGCGAGGATGTAGACCGCGCCGGCGAAGGCCGACAGCAAGTAGGCGACGGGGGCGTGGCTGAACTTCGTCGCGATCTGCACTCCGGCCCGTGCGGTGGCAGAGAGCGCAAAGAGCCCGTAGATGGCGACCAGCAGCCGGCCCGGGCCTGTCCTGGTCGAGTCCGGCTGCGATGCCGCGGGCTCAGGCGGGGCCATGGGTTCAGACATGGATGACGGGCCAGATCTGATGCAGCCGGACCATCAGCACGGCCGCGACGAGCCCAGCTACGGCGATGACCGCGGGGCCCCACCGGGATCGCTCCATCAGGCCCCAGAATGCGGCGGCCACCGGGACGAGCGGCGTCGCGATCAGGTATCCGATGAGCGTAGCCAGGCCGGCCGGGCGTTCACCGCCGGCGAGTTTGGCCACGATGATGCCGACCTGGACAAGCAGCAGGATCTCAAGGACGCCAACTGCGGCGAGCAGCGGGACGTTCATTCGGTGGTTTAGGGCGGTCATCAGCAGCGCGTATCCGGCCAGCGCAAGACCGGCGACGATGATCGTCGTGGAGACGGCGCCGTTCACGCGCATTATGCTACTACGTTTCGTAGTAACTGGCGCTGGCCCGGCAGTACGGCCCCTGGACCGAGGCTTACCTCTTGCACTGTTCCCGGCGGTCTGGGTGATGCCGCTGATCCGGCTGGGGCTGAGCATGACGCGCTGGAGCGTCCGCCAGCGTCGGGAGCGCGGTGAAGCCCCGCTCTCGCCGGACCGCACCGCCGCGACGCCGGACAGCGTTGCGCGGTTCGGGGAGGCGTCGTGACACTACCCAGGCAACGGCAGGCGCGATCAGCAGCGCGGTGAGGGCCGCTTGCAGGGATGTCGCCTGGGCGAGGCTCCCGATGAGCGGGGCGGCGAGGCCGCCGATGCTGACGGAAAGACCGAGGGTGACTCCGCTGGCGGTTCCGATATGGCCGGGAAGGTAGTCCTGGCCGAGGGTGACGTGCAGGGAGAACGGGACGTAACTGGCCAGGCCAACGGCGGCGATGAAAGCGTAGACCGTGTAGCCGGGCGCCCAGGAGCCCGGCCAGGGCGGGCACGGTGACGGCGTAGGCCAGGCGGATCGTGCGGATCGGCCCCGCCGGCGGGCAAGCCGGCCGCCGAGGAGCGTGCCGGCGGCACCGGTGAGGAACAGCAGGGCGAGCGCGGCCTCCCCGGCGCCCGTCCCGGCGTGCAGTTCCTGCTCGATGAACAGCGCGAGGAATGTGCTGAGGCCGAGAGCGACGGCCGACCGACAGATGACGGCCACCGACAGCAGGCGGAATGCGCGCCAGCTGTCCTGGCCGTCATGTGGCCCGGACAAGCCCACCGAGCAGCGCCGGCACCGCGAGCAGCGGAGTCCCGCTGAGACCTGTGCTCTGCAGGATCGGCGTGATGAGGATGGGGCCTGCGGCGAAGCCGATGTTGCCGCCGGGGAGAACCAGCTCATCCCGGCATGGCTGCCGCCGGTTAACCCCGGATTATGAGACACCCGGCGGGCGAAGGCAGCTGTGACTTTGACCGCTAAGTGGCGGCGGTTTATCAGCGCTACCTGGCGTGCAGGTCGCGTAGCTGAGCCGAAATCTTGCGGTTTTCACGGATTCGTCGCGCCCGCTCCGGGTGCATGATCGCTGCTACCTGCCACGTATCGAGCCAGGTGAGGTGATTGTCATGCGCAGGTTCGGAAGACCCATCGTTGTCACCGGGGCCGCCGTCGCTCTGCTCGCCCTGGGGCCCGCCACGATGGGCACGGCGGGCACCGCCTCGCCGCCGTCCAGCGGCCCCGCCGTCCCCGAGGCCATCTCGCACGGCTGCCCGGGTGGGCACGTGTGCCTGTACGACTCGCAGTCGGCGTTCAAGAAGGCCAAGCCGACCGTGACCGACACCGACGTCCCCGGGCTGCACAGCGGAGGGGTGCCGCACAACGTGGTGGTGGTGAACAACACCATCAGGTACTACGCCTCGCAGGGCACGTTCCAGCCGCGCTACATCAAATACCATGAATTCTGCTGGTACGTGCCCGACCCCAAAGACGAGCAGTCCCCCAACAGGATCGAAGACCCCGCCGACGGCGCCTCGGTCACCGCGATCGCCAGCGGCACTCAGGAGGTTGACGGCCCCTTCCCGGTCAGCCTGAACTACTGCACCGGGTCAGCCTGAGCTTCTGCACCCCGTAGCCGGCTTGCCGTGCCGCGGCGCCGCCGCCAGCCGCGGCTACCTGCCCGGTGCGGTCAACCCAGTCCGCGGCGTAACCAGCAGCACCAGGGGACGTCTTCAGGCCTGAGGACGTCCCCTGGAAGAGCTGAGGCGCCGGCCGCACCCCCTGTTTCCGCTGCCAGGCGTTCCGGTTCATTGGAACCGGAACTGGTCACCAGCTACGGTCCTGACAGGGCGTCCTATGGGGTGAGGTAACGGTGCAGCGAGGCCTTCGGGATGCTGGTCTTGGCGCTGATCTGGCTATAGCTGTGGCGGAACGCGTGTTGCGGGACGACTTCCGGAACGCCCCACCTGGCACATCGCGGCGGGGGCCCGGCCCGCCTGGCGGGGGTGTTCCGCTTCTAAGGATATGGAACGGGGAATTGTCTGGCGTGCGGGTCAGTGCTCCGAACCCGCTGTCGTCCCACGCGTACCAGCCGATCGAGCTCGCACCTGCCGAGCAGGAGGCCTTTGCTTCGGCCAGCATCTCAGGGCAGCAGCACCATGGCCGCCAGCAGCCCCGGCCGGACCCCGGCAGCCGAGCCGCGAAGACCTCACCATCGGCACTGCCCCCCGTTTCGAGCCCGGGCTCATTCTGGCTCTCCCGGCCCGCCGGGTGGAAGACCGGATCGGGTGGCCCGCGGGGCCCGTTGGCGCTAGTGATGACCTTGGGGGGTGGTGACTGGGTGCCGTCGGCGGTTGACGGGGCGTTTGCCCGCTGCTGAGGCGCTGAGCGCTTTTTGGGGAGGGCCGTCACGACGGCCAATGCCGGCCCGATGACCGCCGTGCGTCGCATCCGGCCCGCCCCTTTGTTCATTCCACGCGTATCTGGCGGTAACCGCGCCTTCCCGCGCGTCGCCTGCGGCGATAGCCTTCCAGCCAGGGGAGGGGGCGAGCATGGGGCAGTCGGGCGGCCGGGCGCTCGCCGCGGCCACGGCAGGGGCGTGTTTCCTCGCCGCCGCGCAGATGTTTTTCGCCGGCCCGGTGTCGGCCCGGTCCGCGGCGACCGTGACTTTCCGGGTCACGACCACCGCCGACGCCCACGACGCCCAGCCCGGTGACGGCCGCTGCGCCGACGCCGCCGGGCAGTGCACCCTGCGGGCCGCGATCGAGGAGGCGGACGCCTCGCCCGTCGGCATCGACGTCACCATCTCTGTGCCGAAGGGCATGTACCTGCTGACCCTCGGCACGCTGGCCGCCGGGACCGCGTCCGCGGTAAGCATCGCTATCGACGGCGCCGGCCCGCGCAGCACAGTGATCAGCGGCGGCGGCGCCTTCCGGGTGATGTCGGTGACCGCCGCTGCGACCGTGATGCTCGACGGGCTCGCGATCACCGACGGCAACGCCGGACCCAACGGGTACGGCGGCGGCGTGCTCAGCAAAGGGACGCTCACCCTGGCCAGCACCGCCGTGGACCGCAACCGGGCCGGGGCCGGCGGCGGGGTGGACAACTCCGGCGGGTCGCTGGTGGTCACCGGCAGCCGCATCGAGGACAACACCGCGCGGTACTTCGGGGGCGGCGGCATCCAGAA
The DNA here is from genome assembly GCA_963795575.1 of uncultured Actinomycetes bacterium. Lineage (GTDB taxonomy): Bacteria > Actinomycetota > Actinomycetes > Streptosporangiales > Streptosporangiaceae > PALSA-505. Next base: position 104,726 of record CAWCII010000006.1, read on the forward strand.
CGGCGGCCTGCGCAACCTGCCCGGTTCGGTGCTCGTCGTCTCGAGCGCGATCACCGGCAATAGGTCAGTGAGCGACGACGGCGGCGGGATCTTCAACGGCCAGAACGGGCGCCCTTCGGCGGCCGGCCTGGCGGCGGTGCCCCCGCCGGCCGTGCCCTCCTGCGCACTGCCACCCGGGGCCCGTCCCCGCGGCGCCGGGGCTGATCTTGACGGTCCTCGACAGCGACGTGTCAGGTAACTTCGGCGTAGAGGGCGGCGGGATCTCTTCTTGGCCAACAGCACGCACGGTCAGCAGCGTGACCGGCAGCGTGATCGATGACAATTCCGCCGACGACGCGGGAGGCGGCGGCGTCTTCAACGTCAGCTCGATCACCGGCAGCACGATCTCCGGCAACCAGGCCAACGCCGGCGGCGGGGTCGAGTCCTACCCGTCCCTGCCCGTGACGATCACGACATCAACCCTGGACGGGAACCACGCGGCCGCGTACGGCGGCGCGATCGACGTCGACGGTCACGTCACGGTCACCCGGAGCACCCTGGCCGGGAACAGCACCGGCCACCCGTTCATCGGCTTCGGCGCCGCCGCCGAGATCGAGGGCGGCGCCGAACTCCGGCTGTCCGACAGCACGGTGGCCGGCAACATCACCAAGCCCGCGGGCGGCGGCGCCATCGACAACGGCGGAGCCGGCTTCGGCGGCGTGGTGATCCTGTCGTTCGACACGCTCTCCGGCAACTCCGGGAACATCACCGGAAGCTACTTCACCTCGGCCACCGGGACGATCCTGGCCACGAGCGGATCCGAGCCTAACTGCGCGGTGGCGCTACACGAGAAGGCCGGCTACAACCTTGCCACGGACAGCTCCTGCGGCCTGTCCCGGCCGACCGACCTGACCGGGGTCGGTCCGAAGCTCGGGCCGCTGGCCGACCACGGGGGACCGACCCGCACCGAGGCGCTCCGGGCGGGCAGCCCGGCCATCAACGCCGGCGGCCTGCCCGCGACGTCGGGATGCCCGCTGCTCGACCAGCGGGGCCAGTCCCGGCCGTGGGGCCCGGCCTGCGACATCGGCGCCTTCGAACTGCACTACCGCCGCTAAGCTAGTGCAGCCCCCGGCCGCCGTGTGACACATCCGGCAGTGTCAGGACCGCGGTGTCCATCCCCCGGGCCACCCGACCTGAGGCCAGGAAAGCGGGGATGGGCTATCCCGCGGTGGCCGTGGCCTTGCGGGCCGTCCCGCCATCGGGAGCCGCGGAGCCGCCCCAGATGTCCTCGAGGTAGCGGTGTTCCGCCCGGAGCCTGGCCAGCCAGGCGCCGGCCTCAGTCTGTGACCCGCCGGTCTGCTTCTGGAACACGTTCATGAAGGCGCGACGTACGTCCGGGGCCATGGTGCTGGCGTTCCCGCAAACGAAGATCACCGCACCCGCCTCGATCAGCTGCCAGACGTCAGCATGCTGCTCGAGGATGCGGTCCTGCACGTACATCTTCGGAACGATCGTGCGGCACGTGGCCAAGGCTGCCGAACACGCTCAGCAGCCTTTCAACTATCGCGATGAGCCTTCCGGACGAGCAGGACCGCTACGCCGATCAGGACTTCTTGGTCTTCTTCTTCCCGATACTCGGGAAGCGCTTTTTCACCGCCGCCCTGACCTTCTTTTGCTCAGCCGGGGTGCCGTTCTGGGCAACCCGGGCGAGCGCGTTGCGGGCATGTGCCTTGTCGGGGATCGGGTACTTCCGCTTGCCGGGCAGCGCGAATGATTTCTTGCTCAGCTTCTTGCGGTCCTTGGTGCTGAGGTCCTTGGCCATGCTGCCAGTCTCACCGCCCGCCGCCGCCCCGGCAACCCCTGCCCGGTGACATGCCGTTGGCCTGAGCGGCGGGCTGGCGTTGCTTTCACACTTGATCTGGTGATGGCCGCCCGGGTGAGGAGGCGTGATGGCAGAGCCGGTACGAGCGGCAGCGGCGTCGGCGGGCAGCAGCCGTCCTGCGCCTTCACCGCCACCCATCAGCAGTACTGGGACGCTGCCCGCCGCACACGATCGCTTCGCGACCCTGGACTCGGCGGCCGCTCCCGGGGATCCCGCGCCTGCGACGAAGACGGGGGAGAGCAGGCCAGCCCCAGGATCGCTGGCGCCTGCGGATAGGACCCAACGGCCAGGTCCGGTGAAGGAAGAATCGGCGGCGTTTTGCCTAGGAGGCGGAACCTTTGGCGGCACCCAGGTAGTCCTGTCAGGCAGATGCACGCCCAAGCCCGCAGGAGGCGCGGTGAACGCCGAGGCGAACGATTTCGCGCAGTTCGTCGAGGCGCGCGAGGGGGCGCTGCGGCGGTCGGCCTGGCTGCTGACGGGCGACTGGGGCCTGGCCGAGGACCTGGTACAGACGGCGCTGGCGCGGGCCTGGCCGCGCTGGGAGCGGATCAGGCGCCGGGATGATCCCGAGGTCTACGTGCGCCGGGTGATGGTCAACACCTGGATGACGTGGAGCCGACGCCGGTGGCGCGGCGAGAAGGCCTCACCCGCCGTGCCCGACGCCCCGGCGGCCGGGGACGTGGCGGCGCAGGTGGCCATGCGCGTGGCCCTGCAGGGTGCGCTGCAGGCGCTGACCGGCCGCCAGCGCGCGGTGCTGGTGCTGCGGGTCCACGACGATCTGCCCGAGGCCCAGGTGGCGCAGATGCTGAACTGCTCGGTCGGCACGGTCAAGAGCGCGCTGTCGCGGGCGCTGGCCAGGTTGCGCGACGATCCGCGGCTGGCCGGGTTCCTGGAGCGAGAGGCGCGGTGATCGGGATGGACAACAGGCAGTGGCGTGAGTTCATGGACGCCGCTATGGGCGTGCCGCCGGGCCGGGTGACCGTGGCCGCGGTGCGGCGCCGGCTGGTCCGGCGCCGGATGAGGGAGGCCGCTGGAGTACTTGCCGCTGTCGTTGCGGCGGTCATCGGCGTCACTGCCGCTGTCCGGGGATTCGGCGCAGCTCCCGGGCCAGCAGCAGGCCACCGGCCGGCCCTCCCCGCGGCCGCCTACGTCACTAACGGCTACCCGGTGCCCGCCCGCGGTGAGGCCCGGCCCGCCTGGAGCTCGGTCACCCCGATCAGCACGGCCGCCAACACAGCCGGGAAGCCGATCAAGGTCGGCCCCGACGGCAGCTTCCCTGACTTCATCGCGGTCACGCCGGACGGGAAGGCGGCCTACGTGGCCAACTCCGACTCGGGCTCGGTCACCCCGGTCAACACGGCCGCCAACACGGCCGGGAAGCCGATCCGCACCGGCCGCAACCCCATCGGGATCGCGATCACGCCGGACGGCAAGACCGCCTACGTCGCCAACCTCATCTCAGACACGGTCACCCCGATCAACACCGCCACCAACAGGCCCGGAAAACCGATCCACGCGGGCGACCGCCCGGACTTCATCGCGATCACGCCGGACGGCAAGACCGCCTATGTGGCCAATGGGGACGCGCACTCGGTGACCCCGATCAACACGGCCACCAACAGGCCGGGAAAACCGATTCATGTTGGCAGCGACCCCGATGTCATCGCGATCACGCCGGACGGCAAGACCGCCTACGTGGTGAATCAGTACTCGTTCACGGTGACCCCGATCAGCACGGCCACCAACAGGCCCGGGAAGCCGATCAAGGTCGGCATCGGCCCCCGCGTGATCGCGATCACGCCGGACGGCAAGACCGCCTACGTGTCCAGTGACGGCTCGGACACGGTCACCCCGATCAGCACCGCCACCAACGCGGCCGGGAAGCCGATCCCCGTCGGCCACAACCCCGATGGGATCGCGATCACGCCGGACGGCAAGACCGCCTACGTGGCCTCAAGTTCTGGGGTAACCCCGATCAACACGGCCACCAACACCGCCGGGAAGCCCATCCACGCTGGCAGCAACATCTATAGCGTGATCGCGATCACGCCGGACGGGAAGACCGTCTACGTCGGCACGAGCTTTGGCACGGTCATTCCGATCAACACCGCCACCAACACCGCCGGGAAGCCGATCAAGGTCGCCGCCACGCCTTCCCTTGCGATTGCGATCACACCATCACCTGCGCCGGGCAAGATCACAAGCCGGTGAACCCGGCCCGCCGGCGCGGGCCCATCCGCACCGCGGCCATGCGGGGGACAGCCGCAGCGTTCGCGCTGACCACCTCGTTTGAGTCCGGGATCACCGCCGAGGTCCGGCAGGGGCAGGCGATCATCGCCGCGGCACGCGGCGGCCCGGCTGCCGTACCTGGTGTTCTCCTCGGTCGCCGGGGCGACCGCCGACACCGGCGTGCCGCACTTCGAAAGCAAGGCAGCGGTCGAGCGGGAACTGGCGGGCAGCGGCCTGCCGCATGCGGTGGTGGCGCCCACCTGCTTCTACGACAACGCCCTCGGCGGCTACCAGGACCTGCTGCACGGCACCCTGGAACTCTCCCTGCCCGGGGATCACCCGCTGCAGCAGCTCGACCGCTTTCCTGTTCGACTTCGTCTACTACGGCAACACCATCTCCAGCCCGCTGATCGTCAGCCTCGTCGCCCCGCACGCCTCGCTGATGGGCCAGATCGGCTACACGCTGGCCATCTTCGCCGTCGCGGCGCTGCCCGGCTACTTCCTGGCCGCCTGGACGATCGACCGGATCGGGCGGCGGCTCATCGCAGGCCGGCGGGTTCGTGCTGATCGCCGCGGCCTTCTTCGGCCTGTGGCTCATCCCCGGCGCCACCACCACCGTCGCCCCGTTCCTGATCCTGTTCGGCGCGACCTATTTCTTCAGCGAGTTCGGCCCCAACACCACCACCTTCGTCTACCCCGCCGAGATCTTCCCGGTCCGGGTCCGCACCACCAGCCACGGCATCGCCGCCGCCGCCGGGAAGATCGGCGCGTTCATCGGCACCTACGCCCTGACCAGCCTGCTTCCCCGGATCGGACTCGGCGACACCAGCGCCATCGTCGGCGTCATCGCCCTCGCGGGCGCCATCGTGACCCATCACCGTGCTGCCCGAGCCCAAGGGACAAAGCCTGGAAACACTCACCGGGGACGACGACGGCCAGCCGGCCAGCGCCACCGTCCTCGGCCTCGCCGAAAGCCGCGGCCTGCGCCCCCCGCCCGCATAATCACCCCCCTCTCCACCTCGCACGCCGCCAGTAAACGCGAACTGCCCAGTCTCGCGCCACCCAGCGCCGGCGAGCTGACCGTCCCCTCCCAACATGATCACATCACCTAAAAAAGGGGGGCGGGGTTCCCCTCGAAGCATAGATACTCTGAATGGCCAGCCCGTCCAGCCAATGGTCCAGGAGCCCCGGCGGCCCGGTTCCCGGCGTGCGCGGGAGCCTTGACAAGGCGGGGAATTCTGGTTTGAAGCGCCCGCCACGGCGATGACGAGCACACGGCAAATGGCTTGCGTGCCCGGTAACCGGCCGGTTCCGGTGCAACCCCGCTGGTGAGCGCGGGCCGGAAATGTGCTGTGCTATTACCGTGACCAGCCGATCCGCTTCTGAGTTCAATGCGCTGCCGGAGGATTGGGCGTCTGATCCCGTCCTGATCGCGGGGCTGCGGGTGGACGACGACGACGAACACGACGACCCGGTGCTGCGCTGGCCGGACGGCCGGGTGGTCGACACATGGCGGGAGGACTACCCGTACTCCGAGAAGATGACGCGGGAGCAGTATGAGTACCTCAAGCGCCCGCTGCAGGTCGAGCTAGTCAAGCTGCAGAACTGGGTCAAGTCCGCCGGTGAGCACATCGTGATCATGTTCGAGGGCCGCGACGCGGCCGGCAAGGGCGGCACGATCAAGCGGTTCACCGAGCATCTCAACCCGCGCGGCGCCGTAGTGGTCGCACTGGCCAGGCCGAGCGAGCGGGAACAGACGCAGTGGTATTTCCAGCGTTACGTGCCGCATCTGCCCGCGGCGGGCGAGATCGTCATGTTCGATCGCTCCTGGTACAACCGGGCGGGCGTGGAGCGGGTCATGGGCTTTTGCACGGACATCGAATACTGGGAGTTCATGCGGGAGGCGCCGGAGTTCGAGCGCATGCTGGTCCGCTCCGGGTTGCACCTGACGAAGTTCTGGTTCTCAGTCACGCGTTCCGAACAGCGCACGCGGTTCATCATCCGCCGGGTCGACCCGGTCCGGCAGTGGAAGCTGAGCCCGATGGACATCGAGTCGCTGGACAAGTGGGACGCCTACACCGACGCCAAGGAGGCGATGTTCCACTACACCGACAGCGAGCACGCGCCGTGGACGGTAGTCAAGAGCAACGACAAGAAGCGGGCCAGGCTCGAGGCGATCAAGCACGTACTGAGGAAGTTCGACTACGACGGCAAGGACAAGGAGGCCATCGGGGAACCGGACAAGACCCTCATCGGCCCGCCGTCAGTGCTGTCCGAGCACAACCCCGACCTTGTTTTCCCGGCCTGTTAACCAGCGGGGGAAGTCCGTAGTCCCATCAGCAGTGAGCGGGCCACGCCTGCCTTCTGCCTGCTCCTCCTCAACCGGCGGCCTGGGTTTGATGGAGGTGATGTGCCCCGGGTTTTCCGGAGCCGGGTTGCTGGATGATCACTTATCGACGCCGAGCAGAACCGCGACCGAGCGCCAGAACCCGGCGCCCGCCCCGACCGCAGACGCGCGCATGATGTACATCCAGGGACGTCCACGTGTGGCCATGCCCGCACCTTCGTCTCCGGTCGAAGACGACGCCGGACTGTGCGCTGCGGCTGGACCATTCCGGTGCGGGTCAGGAAGGCGGTCAGCGCGGCCAGCATCTTCTCGGGAGCCTCTTCGAGGAGGTAGTGGCCAAAGGGCGCCGCGATGCATAACAGCTGCCTCTTGCATACAGTGGCAGGGCTTCTCCCGCACGCGATCGAAGGGAGGTAGACGCCCGTGGGTGACGCGGCCACAGAACAGGCCGGTTCCGGCGGCCTGGCAGCGACTGAGCGCCGTCTGGGCAACGGCCTGCGCGTAGTGCTCTCCGAGGACCACCTGACTCCGGTCGCGGCGGTCTGTCTCTGGTATGACGTCGGCTCGCGTTCCGAGGTCAAGGGCCGCACTGGCCTGGCTCACCTCTTCGAGCACCTCATGTTTCAGGGCTCGGCGCAGGTCAAGGGAAACGGCCACTTCGAGCTGGTCCAAGGGGCCGGCGGCTCCCTCAACGGGACGACGAGCTTCGAGAGCACCAGCTACTTCGAGACCATGCCCGCGCACCAGCTGGAACTGGCGCTCTGGCTGGAAGCGGACCGCATGGGCTCGCTGCTCGCCGCGCTCGACGAGGAGTCCATGGAGAACCAGCGTGACGTGGTCAAGAACGAGCGCCGCCAGCGTTACGACAATGTGCCCTACGGCACCGCGTTCGAGCGGATGACCGCGCTGGTTTACCCGGCGGGCCACCCGTATCACCACACGCCCATTGGCTCCATGGCCGATCTGGACGCGGCGACGCTGGACGACGCCCGGGCGTTCTTCCGCACGAACTATGCGCCGGACAACGCGGTCCTGGCGATCGTCGGTGACATCGATCCGGAGCAGGCGCTCGCATGGGCCGAGAAGTACTTTGGCTCTATCCCGTCCCCTGACGGCAAGGTGCCGCCACGCGACGGCACGCTCCCCGACATCATCGGCAGGGAGCTGCGCGAGGAGATCCGGGAGGAGGTCCCGGCGCACGCGCTGATGGCCGCGTACCGGTTGCCGCCCGACGGCACGCGTGAGTGCGATGCGGCTGAGCTGGCGGTCGCCGTCCTCGGCGACGGCCTGTCGTCCCGGCTGTACAACCGGCTGGTGCGGCGTGACCGGACCGCGGTCGCGGCCGGCTTCGGGCTGCTGCGGCTCGCCCGCGCCCCCTCGATGGGCTGGCTCAACGTGAAGGCGGCCGGCGGCGCCGAGATCCCGCAGATCGAGGCCGCGGTCGATGAGGAGCTGGCGCGGCTCGGCGCGGAGGCGCCGAACGCCGATGAGATGGAGCGGGCGCAGGCGCTGCTAGAACGCGAGCGGCTGGACCGGCTCGGTACGGCCGCCGGCCGGGCCGACGAACTGTGCCGGTATGCGGTGCTGTTCGGCGACCCGCAGCTCGCGTTCACGGCCGTCAACCGGATCCTCGACGTCACCGCTGATGAGGTCCGGGCGGTTGCCGCAGCGCGGCTGCGCACTGACAACCGTGCGGTGCTGGTGTACGAGCCGGTGACCTCCGAGGACGCGGCCGTCACGGCCGCCGGCCAGGCCAGCGCACCCGACGAGAACGGCGAGCGGGAAGGAGCCTGCCGGTGACGATGCGGCCGTGACCATGGACTTCTACCCGCAGCCGACCCCCGGGCAGGCGAAGCCCTGGGCGTTCCCGGCGGCCGAGCGCGGCGTCCTCGCCAACGGGCTGACCGTGCTGCGCTGCCACCGGCCCGGGCAGCAGGTGGTGGCCGTGAAAATCTGCATGGACACGCCGCTCGACGTTGAACCTGATGGGCTCGACGGCATCGCCACGATCATGGTACGTGCGCTCTCCCAGGGCGCCGGCAAGAGCACCGCCGAGGAGTTCGCCGCCGAGCTGGACCGCTGCGGCGCAACGCTCGACTCGCACGCCGACTACCTGGGCGCGCGCGTCTCGCTGGAGGTTCCCGTCTCCCGCTTGCCAAAGGCGCTTGGGCTGCTCGCCGAGGCGCTGCGCGCGCCCACCTTCTCCGGCAGCGAGATCGAACGGCTGGTGCGCAACCGGATTGACGGGATTCCGCTGGAGTTGGCCAATCCCCGCCGACGTGCAGCCAAGCAGCTGGCGCAGGAGCTGTTCCCGGCGTCCGCGCGGATGTCCCGGCTGCGCGAGGGCACCGCGGACACTGTCGCGCGGATCGACGCGCCGGCCGTGCGCACGTTCTACCAGACTCATGTGCGGCCCACCACGGCAACCGCGGTCATCGTGGGGGACCTGACGGGTGTAGACCTGGACGCGGTGGTCGCCGACACGCTCGGCGGATGGGCTGGCGACAGCACAGAGCCGCTGCCCATCCCGCCGGTGACCGCCGACGATACCAGCCGTGTGGTGATCGTGGACCGGCCTGGTGCCGTGCAGACGCAGCTGCTCATCGGGCGAATCGGCCCGGACCGGCACGACCGGGCATGGCCAGCGCTGGTGCTCGGCACGTACTGCCTGGGCGGCACGCTCACATCCCGTCTGGACCGGGTCTTGCGCGAGGAAAAGGGCTACACGTACGGGGTACGGGCCTTCGAGCAGGTGCTGCGGTCGCCGGCGTCGCAGGCCACGGACACGGCGGGTGCGTCGGTGCTCGCCATCAGCGGTTCCGTGGACACGGGCTCCACAGATCCCGCGCTGCACGACCTGTGGACGGTCCTGCGCAGGCTGGCCGCGGAAGGGCTGACCGAAACCGAGCGTGACATGGCCGTGCAGAACCTGCTAGGTGTCGCACCGCTCGAGTACGAGAGGGCAGCCTCGATCGCGGACACGCTGGCCGATCAGGTGGAACAGCACCTGCCCGACGACTACCAGGCACAGCTGTACGTGCGCCTGGCCGAGACGGGCGCCGCCGAGGCAACGGCCGCGGTGATCGCGGGGTTCCCGGAGAACCGCCTAGTCACGATCCTGGTCGGTGATGCATCCCAAATTCGGGCTCCGGTGGAGGCCCTCGGAATCGGCGAGGTCACGGTAGCCACAGGCTGACCTCCGGAACCGGCGGTTCATGTCATGCGCGGTGAGAGCCTACAGCTGTAGGGTCTCAGATTCGGTGTCGTATTCTCTGTGGCGATGACCGGGTCGTCGGCAGGGTTGACCGCGAAATCGGAGGCCACGAGGGGTGCCGCATGACAGTTGACGCACGTGGCCGGGCATCGGCGAGGGCCGCGCGCTCACCGAGTCGGTGATCCGGGAGATGACCAGGCTCGCCCTGTAGTACGATGGGATCAACCTGGCCCAGGGCTTCCCCGACTTCCCCGCCCCCGAACTAGTCAAGCAGGCGGCCATCGCCGCCATCGCAGCGACGATTTCAACCAGTACCCGATCACCTGGGGCCAGCCCCCATCCGCCAGGCGATGGCCGAGAAATACCGCCGCTGCTACGGGCATGACCGTCGACCCCGAACGCGAGGTGTGCGTGACCTGCGGCGCCACGGAAGCCATGATCGCGGCGATGATCGGCTGCGTGGACCCCGGCCAGGAGGTGATCGTCTTCTAGCCGTTCTACGAGAACTACGGCGCCGACTGCCATCATCGCCGGGGCCATCCCGCGCTACGTCACCCTGCACGAGCCCGGCTGGGGTTTCGACGAGGCTGAGCTGCGCCGCCGCGTTCGGCAACCGACCCGGGCCATCGTGATCAACGACCCGAACAACCCCACCGGCAAGGTCTTCAGCCGCGGCGAGCTGACCGCGATCGCCCGGCTGTGCGAGAAGCACGGGGTCCTGGCCATCACCGACGAGATTTACGAGCACATCGTCTACGAGGGCGCCAGCCATATCCCGCTCGCCACCATCCCCGGCATGGCAGGACCGCACCATCACCATCAGCGCGCTGTCCAAGACCTACTCGCGTGACCGGATGGCGGGTCGGCTGGACGATCGCGCCGCCCGACCTCACCGACGCGATCCGCCGGGTGCACGACTTCCTCACCGTGGGCGCCCCGTCGCCCCTGCAGGAAGCGGGGGCCGCCGCGCTCCGGCTGCCCGACACCTACTATCAGGAGCTCGCCGCCGGCTACCTCGAGCGCAGGAACCTGATGACCGGGATCCTGGACCAGGCCGGGCTGCGGCCGATCACCCCGGCGGGCGCCTACTACGTCATGACCGACTCCTCCGCGCTGGGCCTGGGCGACGACACCGCCGCAGCCACCGCGCTGGTCCTCCGGGCGAGGGTCGCGGCGGTGCCGGGGTCATCGTTCTACTCTCGGCCCGAGCTGGGCCGCGCCAAGCTCCGGTTCTCCTTCAGCAAGAAACTGGAAACCCTGCACGAGGCGGGCAGGCGCCTCGCCCGGCTCACGCCCCCCTGACCCGCGCGGCCAGCCTCCAGCCGTTCCGACCTTCGGGTCAGCTTTCCGCCTGCTTCGCCCGCCGCCGGATACTTTGCGCAGGTCTTCACGGGCGTCGTCGGTGACCGGTGCAGCCCAGCCGTATCGGCCGCGGCTTCGCTACAGCGGATCGCCCTTGGCGAGCACCGCTGTCACCAGGTCGAACCACGGCCCGGCGAGGTCGTGCTCGGCGACCATGATCTCCCGGTCATCCAGAAGGAGATGGTAGATGGGCCCGCCCGGAGCCGGCCGGTACGGCAGCGGGATAGCCAGGGCGCGCCCGATGAGTTCCTGCCAGAGGCCGGCATCGCTGCGGCCAGCGGTCTCGACCATCCGGCGCCACATGGTGCCGTCCGATTCGATCTGGGTCACGACGACCCTCATGAGCACAGTCTGCGCCTGCGGGAGCAGGGCCGGTAGGGGCCTGCTTTCGGCCGGCTGCCCAATCTCCCGATCGGATGCGGTGATCGCACCCAGGTCAGTGCTCCCTACCCCCCGGGCGCGCCGCAGCCCAGCGGGCTGGCTGCGGCCGGTCGCTCAGAACCGGCGGCCGGCCTCGGTCGCGAGGCGGGCGGCGGCGGCGACCAGTTCGCCATTGCCTGTCGCGGTGCTCCCGTCCGGCAGCACGACCGTGTCCTCGAGGCCGACCCGGATGTCCTGGCCCATCTCAAGGGCGGCCCGGATGACGTGCCAGGTCGCCATCCCGTACCCGTGGTGGACGCGCGGTGCTTGCAGGCCGTGCCGGGCCAGGGTCTCTTCGGCCTGCGCGGCCGTGGTCACCGCGGCCTCGGGCGAGCTGTCCCGCGGCTCGATCAGGATCCGGATCACCTCGCGCCCGAACGTGCTCGCGGCCAGCAGTTCGGCATCCTCAGCCGTCCAGACCCCGGCCTCGACCGCGATCCCGAGCCCGGCCAGCACCGCGGCCAGGGGTCGGCGCCGGCTCGGAGAGGTTGACCGAGGCGAAGTCGGGCCGGTCCCCCCGGTCCAGGCGGATACGAGTTCCAGCCTGCGCGCCGGGTCGCCCTCGACCGCCCAGATCCCGGTCGTCACGCCCAGCGGGACCTCCGGGACCGCGGACCGGATGGCCCGGACAGCCGCGAGAACCGCGTCCGGCTCAAGGGTCTCGGCACCGGAGGCATCTCGCGGGTGCACGTGGATGGCCCCTGCGCCGGCGCGTACTGCATCCTGTGCGTCTGCCGCGAGCTCGCCGGGCGTGCACGGCACCGACGGGTGCTGCTGCCGGGTGGTGCCGCCGTTCAGGCAGGCCTTGATCAGCATTCCTCACCCCACCCGTTCGAGGTAGTCCTGGTAGAGGGTCACGAAGCCGTCGTCATCGAAGCTGATGTCGGCCTCGAAGCCGGCCGAGCGGTAGCGTACCGCCCGGTTCCCAGCGGCTCGTCGCGCTGCCACGCGCGCTCGGCGGTCAGCTCGGGGACACGGACGAAGCGCATCGTGTACTCCCGGGCCGGACCCCCATCCAGAAGGCGGTCGCGTGCCGCCGGCAGCGAATTGAAAAATGCCGAATGGTGCAGGTCGAAGAAGTCCGCGTCGCCGAGCTCGACGCGGACTGCCGGGGCATCGGCCAGCTGCAGGCCGAGCACCGGGCCGTCGAGCCGCCAGCGCAGTTCGTACGCCACGCCGATCTGCGTTCCGTGCGCGCGATCAAGGCTCTCCACGTGCACGATCTCCATCCTGGGCGCGTCGAGCCCGCGCCAGACAAGGGTCCGGGTCATGCCTCACTCCGCGGGACGGTCGAAGGGCGCTCCGGACGGACCAGGATCTCGTAGGACCGGCCGCCCGCCGGCGCCACGAAGCTGCCGATGTTGCGGAAGCCGAGCGATGCGACCACCCGTTGCGCCCGGACGTTGAAGGTGGCGATGGTGACCCGGAACGCGGGCGGGGCGAACCTCTCCCGGCCGAACTCCAGGCCGGTCCGGATGGCCTCCCGGCCGAGCCCCTTCCCGGTGAGCTCCGGGCGCAGGCCGCCGCCGGTATCGAGCGCGGACGCGTCGTAGCGGCCGCCCGGCACCTGGCCGTCGGCGCCGAAGGACCGGAAGCCGATGAGCCCGTCCGCGCCGACGAGCGCGAAGAAACGGCTGGCTGGCTCGGTGAGGTACCCGGGTTCGCCTCCGTCATGTCGTAGCAGTCTACGGCGCGTCGTAGCGCCAGGTGGCGATGTCGCCGGCATAGGCGGGGGTCATCGGGACAATCCGCATCCACCCGGTCACGGCGGTCCCTCCCGCGTAGCGCGAGCCGCCGCCGTCCGGGCTCGCTGCGCGGACAGCTCCCGTTCGGGCGCGTTGCGGGTCAGCGCGGCCGCGCGCTCGAACTCGGCCCGGGCCTCGTCCGGGCGGCCGAGCTTGATCAGCAGGTCGCCGCGCACGCTGGGCAGCAGGTGGTAGCCGCGCAGCGACGGCTCGGCGGCCAGCTGGTCGAGCAGGTCCAGGCCGGCCTGCGGCCCGTAGGCCATCGACACCGCCACCGCCCGGTTCAGCTCGACGACCGGGGACGGCATGCACCTGGGCCAGCATGCGCGTACAGGCTCGGCGATGCGCGCCCAGTCGGTGTCCTCGGGCCGGAACGCCCGGGCGTGGCAGGCGGCGATGGCGGCCTGCAGCGCGTACGGGCCGCGCGCCCCGCCGAGCTGCTCCGCCCGGTCCAGCGCGGCCAGCCCGCGGTTGATCAGCAGCCGGTCCCAGCGGCGCCGGTCCTGGTCCAGCAGCAGCACCGGCTCGCCGGCCGGCCCGGTGCGGGCCGCGGACCGGGACGCCTGGATCTCCATCAGCGCGACCAGCCCGTGCACCTCGGGCTCGTCGGGCGCGAGCTCGGCCAGCACCCGGCCCAGCCGCAGCGCCTCCTCGCACAGCGCCGGGCGCATCCAGTCGTCGCCGGCGGTGGCCGAGTAGCCCTCGTTGAAGATCAGGTAGATGACCTCCAGCACGGACGGCGAGCCGGGCCGGCCGCTCGCTCGCGGTCCGGCACCTCGAACGGCACCTGCGCCTTGGCCAGGGTCTTCTTGGCCCGGACGATCCGCTGCGCGATGGTCGGCTCCGGCACCAGGTAGGCCCGCGCGATCTCGGCCGTGGTCAGGCCGCCGAGCAGCCGCAGGGTCAGCGCGACCCGGGCCTGCACGGGCAGCACCGGGTGGCAGGCGGTGAAGATCAGCCGCAGCAGGTCGTCGTCGATGTCGTCGGCAGAACGCGCGCGTCGAAGTCCGGGCTGACGCCGTCGCCTTCGGCCTCCAGCGCGCGGCCGATCTGGGCGTACTTGCTGCTGCAGCTCGCGGTTCCGGCGGAACAGGTCGATGGCCCGGCGCTTGGCCACGGTCATCAGCCAGGCGCCGGGGTTGCGCGGCACGCCCGCGTCCGGCCACTGCTCCAGCGCCGCGACCAGCGCGTCCTGGGCCAGTTCCTCGGCCAGCCCGACGTCGCCGGTGTAGCGGGCGAGCCCGGCGATCAGCCGCGCCGACTCCATCCGCACGACGGCCTCGATCGCCGCGTGAGTCTGCGAGGCCGTCACGACAACCGATGACACCATCCGGCCGCGCGGCCGGGCAAGCGGTGCACCGGTCGGCGCGCCGGGGCGGTGCTGGGTCTGCGGCTCCAGCACCCGGCTACTCGGACGGCTCCGGCAGAGCCGGCGGACGCCGCGCGGGCCCGCCGTCGGCGATCACGGTCAGTACACCGGCCGGATCGTGGTCTCGCCTTCGCCCACGATGCTGAGGAACCGCTTGGTCCACTCGATGGCCTCGTCCCGGTCGCCGGTACTCCATCAGCGCCCAGCCGCCGACCAGCTCCTTGGCCTCGGTGAACGGGCCGTCGAGCACGGTGAACTGCCGTCCTTGAGGGTCACCTTGATCGCCTCGTCGAGCGGCGCCACGCCGCCGGTGGCGAGCAGGACGCCGGCCTTGGTCGCCTCCTCGATGAACGCGCCCATCTCGTCTCGTAGAGCTCCGGGGCGGCGGCGGCATCGGTGCGGACGGGTCGCCCAGGGTGTAACCGAGGAAACGCATATCTCTTCCCCTTCTGCTGGTACGGGCCGCCGGGCGGCGGCCGGGCGACGGAGCGGCGGCCGGTCGATCGTTACCGCTGCCCCGCTCTCTCGCCAGTGCGTCGAACGGCACGGCGCCAGATCGACACCGGCCCGGAAGAACTTCTCCGGATTTCCGGCCGCCACTATTGTCGTGCCGTGAGCCGACTCCCTTATCTGCGCCACGACGACCTCGATCCCGACGGACAGCAGGTGTGGGACAGCGATCGTCGGCTCGCGGCGCGACTGCTGGTCAACGAGCAGGGCGGCCTGGCCGGGCCGTTCAACGCGTTCGTGCACGCGCCGGACGTCGGCCAGCACTGACCTCGCTGGGCCAGGTGCTGCGGTTCGGCACCTCGCTCGAGCGCCGGCTGACCGAGGTCGCCATCATCACCGTGGGCGCCCGCTGGAAGGCCGAGTTCGAATGGTGGGCGCACGCCCGGATGGCCCGCAGGCACGGCGTGGCCGACGCGGTGATCGACGCCATCGGCCGCGGCGAGGACCCGCCGTTCCAGGCCGACGACGAGCGGACCGTCTACGCGGCCGCCCGCGAGCTCGGCCGAGGCCGGGCGGCTCGGCCAGGACGCCTACGCCGCCGCCCAGCGGCTTGCTCGGGGATGCCGGCATGGTCGAACTGGTCGCGCTGTGCGGCTACTACACGCTGATGTCGTTCCTGCTGAACGCCTTCGACGTGCCGCTGCCGCCGGGGGTCCAGGCGATGTGGGGAAGCACACGCGACGAACCCGGGTGAGAGCGGGCCAGGTTCCCGAGCCATCCCGTTCGTCCGAGCACCGGCGGCACGGCGGTACGCCGCCGCAGTTCCGGGCGATGAACAATGGCCATGGCGCGCGAGGCTACCGTCGGCTAGGTCCGGCCGCCGGCCGCATCATCATGGGAACGGAGCACGGAGAGGAGGACGGGCGAACGCACCCGGATGGGTCCCAGCCCGCCTAGGCATGGACGACATCGACGATTCCGGACAGGCCGGCATCTGGCCGTTCCGTATCGATATCCCGCAAGCCGACCTGGACGACCTGCATACCCGGCTCGCCCGGACCCGGTGGCCCGATCAGCTGCCCGGCGTCGGCTGGGACTATGGCATCCCGGCGGAGTACGTGAAGGAGCTGGCCGGATACTGGCAGACGGTTTTGACTGGCGCGCCCACAAGCGCAGGCTCAACGGGTTTCCCGGCTTCAGCACGGTGATCGACGGGC
Source organism: uncultured Actinomycetes bacterium (assembly GCA_963795575.1). Taxonomy (GTDB): domain Bacteria; phylum Actinomycetota; class Actinomycetes; order Streptosporangiales; family Streptosporangiaceae; genus PALSA-505. The sequence goes on from CAWCII010000006.1 coordinate 120,940, forward strand.
AGAACGTCCATTTCCTGCACATGCGCTCTCCTGAGCCGGCGCGCTGCCGCTGGTCATCACCCACGGCTGGCCGGGATCGATAGTGGAGTTCGTGAACGTCATCGGCCCGCTGACCGACCGGCGGCGCACGGCGGAGACCCTGGCGACGCGTTCCACCTGGTGGTCCCCTCGATTCCTGGCTACGGGTTCTCCGGACCGACCCAGGACACCGGATGGAACGTCCGCCGTATCGCGCGGGCGAGGGATCTGCTGATGCGGCGCCTCGGCTACCAGCGCTACGGCGCGCAGGGCGGTGACTGGGGTCCTCGATCTCCCAGGAGCTGGGGGTGCTGGTGCCCGAGCACCTGATCGGCGTTCATCTCAACATGCTTTTCACCCGCGTGCCGCCGGACGCGGGCGAGCTGACCGAGGTGGAGCAGGCGCGCGTCGCGGCCGCGGAGCGCTTCCGGGCCACCGGAAGCGGTTACGGTGCGATCCAGTCCACCCGTCCGCAGACGATCGCCTACGGGCTCACCGATTCGCCCGTGGGCCAGCTGGCCTGGATCGCGGAGAAGTTCGGCGAATGGACCGATGACGGGCTCCCGGACCAGGCGGTCGACCGTGACCAGTTGCTGGCGAACGTCACGGTTTACTGGCTGACCGCGACGGCTGGCTCGTCGGCCCGGCTGTATTACGAGGCGGCGCAACCGGCTCGCGGGGCCAGCCGGGCCCTCAACTGCGCCCACCGGCGTGGCCGTCTTTCCCCGGGAGATCGCTCCGCCATCCGGCGCTTCGCCGAGCTGACCAACAACATCGTGCAGTGGACCGAGTTCGACCGCGGCGGACACTTCGCCGCCATGGAAGCACCGGACCTGCTGGTGAGCGACGTCCGCGAGTTCTTCCGGCGGTTCCGCTGACGCACTGACGCACGCAGAGGCTCAGAGTGGTCACCGCATGAACGCTCGCAGCGCCGCTCAGGCAAGTCCCGGACCCTGGCGATGCCTTAGACTGTCCCAACGTCGGCGCTCGTAGCTCAACGGATAGAGCATCTGACTACGGATCAGAAGGCTGGGGGTTCGAATCCCTCCGAGCGCGCCACGTTCCCGCAGTTCAGTGGCTTGACCGATCCGAGCCCAGATCATGATCTGAATGATCTGGCCGGATTTTGGCCGGGTCCGCTTGTCTTCAGGAGTAGCGCTCTGACAGGATCAAGGCTCTGATCTGTGCAGATAGTGATCTGTCACCTACCGCGTTCTGAGACCGGCGGTCGCAGGTCATACTTCGAGCCTCACCAAATAAGCGGACGAACTGGGCGCAAGTGGCCTACAACACCAAAGCGGCGCAGCCTTCTACGGCTAAACTGGGGTAGAATTATCGTACTTCTCATCGGATCAGTCGTTCTGATAATCTTTGGATTTAACGATTTGCGTTCACCTAGCTTTTCTACTGTCTCACCTCCGGGCAGTCCGTGGATCCAGATTGTAACAGGCACCAGGGACGTCACTGCGGTGATTACTAAAGCGGACTTGTCGTCTTCCGCATTGAACCTAGACCTGCGCATTAGGGTGCCGGAAAAACTCATGAACGACCAATAATTTTGGCCACGTACCTCAAGAACTTGATATTGAACGATAGTGCGCGTCCAAGGGGTTGGACTTTTTCAGCCAGATGTAAACGGACTCTCTCAGATAGCGAAGGTCCTACACCTTACTACGGGTTCCACGAATGTGCGATTTCATCTGCCTCTTAACCATTGTAGCTGCTTTAAGTACACCGCCCCGTATCTTGCCGTTACGGGATTGCGCATCTGGCCGCCTCTTATCACTAGCAAGACGAAGCTTAAGCGTGTAGGGGGCTGTACCCGCAGCTTACCTGCCCAAAGGCGATTACTCAGTCACGACTACAATGAAACAAGAGAGGTTCGACTTTTCCGGCGACAGCGACCCGGGCGGCGGCGCGTTCACGTCGTTTGGTACTTATCTTCCAGTAAGGCAGATCGGGCCAGCCGAGTGGTTGTGGCAGAACGTGAGCTGGCGCACACCTTACTATGGCTTTATCGCGGAAAGTATCTCCGGTAAGTCCTTATGCCGATAGCCAAACTTTTATTGCAGGGATCTTCCTGGGCGTCGGAGGCTCGGCATTCATCTTGGCGTTGGACCGCCTCGTTGATAGATTGGCAGATCGCCGACGTAAAGTTAAGATATATTCGGCCGACTGAATCGTCGTGGACAGAATGTGAGCTGCGCACAACTACTATAGTTTGTTATGGAAAGTATCTCCGTAAGCCTATACCTTAACCTGGATTTTCACTGCAGGAATTTGGAAGTTACAGAATACCGCATTGCGATGATTTTGAACCCTTAGAGGAGGTTACGACTCAACCAGCCGGTACTTTCCGCCGTCGGCGCGCTGGTGGTCTTTGCGGCGCTGTCGAGGCGGTCAGCGTAGCGGTCCATGTCGCCCGGATAAAGATGCCCGTACAGGTCCAGAGTCGTAGTGATACTGCGTGTCCCATGATCTCCTGGAGCATCTTCGGCGGGTAACCGGCCTGAATCATCAGCGAGGCGGCGGTGTGCCGCAGATCGTGAACGCGGAAGCGGGGACTCAGGCCCGCCCGCTGGCGGGCGGATAGGAACGTGCCACGACGCCAGTTCGGCAGCCTGAGCACGGTGCCGCCGGTCGTGGTGAACACCAGGTGCTCGGGTGGCTCGCCAGTGATGAGCTTGGCCAGCTCCTCGGCCAGGAACCGGGGGCGCTGCTGCTGGCTATCGCGCTGGGCTTTGCGGGGGCACCTAGCCCGCACTGGAGCGTGACTACGATCGCCAGCATCCTGGTCCTGGGCCTGATTGGCACAGGTGCGGCATATGTGCTGAACTACCAAATCATCAGCAGCGAAGGCGCCACCATCGCCTCCACGGTGACCTACCTGCTGCCCGTGGTGGCCATCATCTTGGGCGTCATCGTGTTGAACGAGTCCTTCACCATGCTGATTGCCGCCGGAATCGTCCTAGTCCTCATCGGCGTGGCGCTCACTCGCGCCCGCGAACCGACGAGCGCCGCAGATCGCGTCCACTGACTTGTGACAACTTTCTTTACGAAGGGCTTTCAAAGGCACCTACGGCGCCAGCCAGGGACGGCCTGGGTCCGCTCTGGTGCGCAGGCTGCTGGCACCCGGCGCGCCGGATCGGCGTGGCATCCCACCGTTACCGGCTCGGGCGGCGGGCACTCTGCGGTCACCGGGCGGCAGCGTTGCCGCGCCCTCCGGGCGGGAGCCCTGCGGGCGCGGCGGCTGCCGCAGGACCGCTGGCCCGCTTCCCGCCGTGACCGGTGCCCCGCCACCGGCCGGTGGCCGCGCCTGCAAGAGCGGGCCGGCCGTCCCCCTCGCGCCGGGCATCCTGTCACCGAGCAAAGATCACCGTCAAGGGGCGCGCCTGCGGCGCGGCGCTGCGCGCTGGCGCAAGCACCACCCCTTGAGCAGTGATCTTCCTCGGCGAACCTCGGCGCCTATCGAGGGGGACGGGGAGAGTCGAGGTCTCTTGATGCTTAATACTACAGCAGTACTTTGTGATGTTTTCTGGTAGTATCCCGTTCGTGCTGGACGACGATGACCTGGCGGCGTGGCGGGCTGGGCTGGACGATTTGCTCGCGCTGGTGGCGGGCCGGTTCCCGCGGGTGGAGCCGCGGCTGCGGGCGCGGGCGTATGTGCGGGGCCTGCTGGCGCCGCTGGCCAGCAAGAACGGGTGGACGCTGGCGGAGGCGGCCGGGAACGCGACACCAGATGGGATGCAGCGGCTGCTGAACCGGGCGGCCTGGGACGCGGATGGGGCCCGCGATGACGTGCGGGGCTATGTGGCGCGGCACCTGGGTGACGCCGGTGGGGTGCTGGTGGTCGACGAGACCGGGTTCCTGAAGAAGGGGACCAGGTCGGCCGGGGTGCAGCGGCAGTACTCGGGGACCGCTGGGCGGGTGGAGAACTGCCAGCTGGGCGTGTTCTGCGGCTACGTCGCGGGCAAGGGCCGCGCGCTGATCGACCGGGAGCTGTACCTGCCGGAGTCCTGGACCGGTGACCGGGACCGCTGCCGGGAGGCGGGCGTCCCCGATGACGTGCTGTTCGCCACCAAGGCCGGGCTTGCCCGCGCGATGCTGGGCCGGGCGCTGGACGCCGGTGTCCCGGCCGCGTGGGTGACCGCCGATGAGGCCTACGGCCGGGACGGCAAGTTCCGGGCCTGGCTGGAGCAGCGCCGCGTCGGCTATGTCGTCGCGGTGGCCAGTAACCAGGCCATCGCCGGTAACGCCGGGACCTCCCGCGCTGATGTCCTGGCCGCGCACGCCCCGGACCAGGCATGGAAGCGGCGCAGCTGCGGGAACGGCGCCAAGGGGCCGCGGATGTTCGACTGGGCGGCCGCCACCTTGCCCGGCGAGGGACAGCGAGCCGCCCGGATGGTCCCGGTACCTGCTGGCCCGCCGCGCGCTGACCCGCAACGTCAAGGGCGAGCTGGAGCTCGCTTACTACCTGTGCTGCGCTCCTGCCGGGACCACCGACGAGGAGCTGATCCGGGTGGCCGGGTCCCGGTGGGCGATCGAGGAGTGCTTCCAGACCGCCAAGAACGAGACCGGCCTGGACCACTACCAGGTCCGCCGCTACGACGCCTGGTACCGGCACATCACCCTGGCCATGCTCGCCCACGCCTACCTCGCCGTCACGGCGGCGACCGCCCCAAAAGCCCTGGCAGCGGCCTCATCCCGGTCACGCTCGGCGAGGTCCGCCGTCTCCTGGCACACCTGATCACCACCCCGCCCGCCAGGGCCGCTATATGGGCCTGGTCCAACTGGCGAAGACGTCACCAGCACCGCGCTCAGACCAGCCACTACCAGCGAAGACAGGCAACTTATAACGAAATGCTGCTGTAGTATTAATACTGCAACGGCATTTAGGTGAGTGCATAACCGCGGCGCCGGTAGTGGCAGAGGCGGGCTTGGTACTGGCGTCGCCGCCGCCAGCGCGACCAGGACCAGACGTGTTCGGGGTCGGGTGCGCGGGCCTGGGTTAAGTGGATCAGCAGCCTGCGGATCTCCGGTAGCGTGTAGCCGATCATGCCCGGGTCGCGGGCGCGGGTTCCCCTTTTACCGTCTTGGCCCGGCTGGCGGCCAGCCAGGCCAGGGCCAGCATGGACAAGGTGATGTGGGCGTACCAGGCCCGCCAGCTGCGGACCTGGTAGTGATCCAGCCCGGCCTCATTCTTGGCCTGCTGGAAGCATTCCTCGATGGTCTAATCACAAATGGCAAGTTCTGCTGTGTGCGGCGGCTGCGGCTGAGCCTGACTTGGTGGCACCGGCCGCTGCGGTTGCGGGGATCTCTTCTCAGAACGATGTTGTCCTGGTAGGAGAGCCCGATGATCCGGACATGGACCGTTTGCCGCCAGCCCGTCCCGCGCCGCGACGGCGAGCGCCGGTGGGATCAGGCCTACCAGTTGCTGGTGCGCTGGGCGGGGCAGGGCGATCTGCCGGGCCTGGTGCTGATCACCGGGGAGGTGCCTGATGCGCGTAGCGGTGTATGCGCGGGTGTCGACCACCCGCCAGGCCCAGGCGCAGACCATCGAGCAGCAGCTTGACCGGCTGCGAGCGGCGGTTGCCGGGCGCGGCTGGATGCTGGATGAGCAGCACGTCTACCGTGACGACGGCTATAGCGGCGCCAGCCTTGGCCGGCCGGGCTGGACCGATTGCGCGATCATGCGGGACTGGCCGACCTTGACGTTGTGCTGGTGACCGCGCCGGACCGGCTGGCCCGCAACTATGTCCATCAGGTGCTGCTGATCGACGAGCTTGCTAGCCGGGGCTGCCAGGTGGAGTTCCTGGACCGGCCGATGAGCACCGACCCGCATGATCAGCTGCTGCTGCAGATCCGGGGGGCAGTGGCCGAGTACGAGCGGACCCTGATCGCTGAGCGGATGCGCCGCGGCCGGCTGGCCAAACTGCGCGCTGGCCCGCTGCTGCCCTGGACCCGCCCGCCGTTTGGTTACCGTCTGGATGCCGAACGGCCCCGCGATGCGGCCGCGATCCGGGTGGAGCGCGATGAGGCGGTGCTGGTCGCGCAGCTGTTCGACTGGTACCTGGAGCCGCGGGCGACGGTATATCAGCTCGCCCGGCGGCTGACTGATCTCGGGGTGGCAACCCCCATGGGCAAGCCGTGCTGGAACGCGGCCAGTGTGCCCGGCATCTTGCGCAACCCCGCCTATGCCGGCCGGGCAATGACCAACCGCACCCAAGTGGCGCCGGCGCGCCGCGCAAGTCGGCACTGCTGCCGGTGGGCCCGGGTGAAACCCATGCGTCCCGCCCGCAGCTGGATGAACTGGTCTGGGCCGACCTGTGCGCCCTGCTGGCCGACCCCGCCCAGGTCGTCCGCGCATTGCAGCGGGCCCGCGGGCGGGGCCTGGCTGCCCCAGGAACTCCAGGCCAAGCAGACAGCCATCCGGCGGGCCCTGACCCAGCTGGACAACCAAATGCAGCGGCTGCTTGATGCCTACCTGGCCGAGGTGGTTGAGCTGCCCGAACTCCAGCACAACCGCCAAGACCTGGAACGCCGCCGCGCCACACTGCAAGCCCAGCAGCGCCAGCTGGACGCAACCGCCAAACAGCGGCTAGAACTCGCCTCCGTCGCCGACGGGATCGAAGCGTTCTGCCAGACCATCCGCACCGGGCTGGCCACCGCCACCTTCACCCAGCGGCGGCAGCTAGCCGAACTGCTCATCGACCGCGTGATCGTCACTGGCGACCAGGTCGAGATCCGCTACGTGCTGCCAACCTCACCCGACGGGCCGCACCCACCCTTTTGCCAGTTGCGAAAAGACCATCTCGATGTGCCAGCGGCTGCCCGCGGTCCAGGCCAGGTCGATCAGGCGGGAGCGGCGGGCGGCTGGAAAGCCGGTCGGGACGGGCGGCCGGGTGCAGCCCGCGGGTCAGGCGCCTGCTTCCGGCTCGCTTTGCTGCCTGTCTGCGGCCAGCGGCCTGGCCGGTCCCCGCGACGAGGGCCAGGGCTTCGCCGATGGCTGGTGTTGGTGATCGGTAGCCGAAGGCACATTTACTGGAAATAAATTGCTAGTTTCATTTTTCTAACGTAAGCTGTGGGCAGACACCAGGGATCAGCCGCCGACGGCGGCCAGGTGCCCCGGGGGTCACTGAAGGGAGCAGGCCATGGTCTTCTTCGGCCTGATCATCATCCTCGCTGCCGTGCTCGCGATGCTCATGCTGCGGCGCAATCGGCGGCAGCTCTAGCCGGGGGCGGTGACGCCCCGACGAAGGCCCAAGATTCCGGCAACCTCAGTTCTGCGCGCCTCTTCGCCCTGGCCCGGCTAGACGACGCCGGCCCGGCTGCCCTGCCAGATATTGGCTAGCGCCTGCATCCTGCTGCCACTCATCCCGCGCCAGCGGCTGATGACACCACATAGTCCCCATTCGTGAAAGAAGTAACGCCATGCCCGAATCCCCGGCGCCACACGGCACGACCAGCGCCCTGCCACCCCCGTCTCTTAACGGCTCCAGCCGATCACCCCCACTCGCGCCGCCCGCACCGCAGGACGAGCCGCCCGCACCGCAGGACGAGCGGCTGTCCACCCGGATCAGCGGCATGCGCACCGGATTGATCGCCGCCGCCGCCCTGACCGTGGTGATGATCTTCATCATCCAGAACGCGCACGCCGCGAACATCAGCTTCCTGGGAATACACCTGGTGCTGCCGCTGGCCGTGGCGCTGATCCTGGCCGCCGTCGCAGGCGCATTGCTGATGGCCGCCGCCGGAACCGCGCGGATTACCCAGCTGCGCCTGATCGTGCGACGCGCCCGGCAGAAGCTCGATGCCGGATGAGCACAGCCAGTTGACCGCCTCCCCGCCGGATGGATAGGCGCCCAAGGGCACGCCTTCGGCGCGCCGCCGTCCGGGCCTGTGGGCCGGATCGCTGGCAGGAGGCGCGAAGTCATCGAGCGGGAATGCGTGACTGAGACGGGCACCAGGCCGTGAGCAGAGAAGGGGCAGGGCTACCTGTGTCCGCCACCCCGGCAAGACCATCGGCATCTACCGGAAGGACGGGGCAGAGCGAGGCGTGCCCTGGATCGAGCCGGGCCACGTACGGCCCGGTTTGACTTGATTCAAACTCCGAGTTGACTGGGTATAGGGCGAATATTCGGAGAGTGTCATGCTTGTCGTTCTGGGCCTCGTCATCCTGGTCGCCGCGGTGGTCGTGGGCGTGGCGGGCGTGTTCAACAACGTCGGCAGCGGGCACGCGCTGACGCACGGCTTCTCGCTGTTCGGCTACCACGTGACCGGTTCCACCGGCGCGCTGTTCCTCTACGGCATCGTGGTCGGGGCGGCCGCCATGCTCGGGCTGGGCCTGCTGCTGGCCGGTGCGCGCCGGACCTCACGCCGCGGCCGCGCCGCACGCCGCGAACTGAAACAGTCCCGCGGACAGACAGCCGTCAGCCGGGACCGCGACCTGACCGGCCAGCGCGAGAGTGCCCAAGCCGAAACCGCCCGCTCGGAGACAGCCCGCGCGGACGAGGCGACCCGCTCGAAGACGGCCCGGGCAGATGAGACGGCCCGTTCGGAGAGGGCCCGGGCAGATGAGACGGCCCGCTCGGAGACAGCCCGCGCGGACGAGGCGACCCGCTCTGAGAGCGCCCGCGCGGACGAGGCGACCCGCTCGAAGACGGCCCGCGCGGATGAGACGGCCCGGGCGAGGACAGCCCGCGCGGACGACGAGAGGGCCCGCGCGGATGAGACGGCCCGGGCGAAGACGGCCCGCTCGGATGAGACGGCCCGGGCGAAGACGGCCCGCTCGGATGAGACGGCCCGTGCGGAGAGGGCCCGCGCGGACGAGGCGAACCGGGCCGAGCAGGACAGCCTGCCCCACGGCCACCACGATCCAGGCCAGGGGGGGTAACACCTCCCTTCAGGCCCGGTTTCCAGTGCGCGGGCGTTCCACCCTAGGAGAGGGGCTGGCCGATCCCAGCCCCACAAAAACCGCCACGATCACTTACACAGACGGTCGGACGCTCCTGCTAGGAACGGGCCAATGGGTCCGTTACGACCGCGATGGGCCTGCGCTCGCGGTGGTGGCGTGGCTGGTTCCTGCGCCGGGTTCGGGTGTTGGGCTGTCCCAGTGCCGCCAGATGAGCCGGTGGATTGGGATCAGCCGGGGGATGTCGCGCAGTCCGGGGATGAAGGGCACGAGCAGCAGCAAGATCGTGGCCAGGCCGGTCATGTAGATGGCGATCATGTCGATGTTGGCCGAGTTGGTCCATCCCGGTACCTGGTACCACAGCGTGTAGAGCCACAGCCACGGCTGGCCGGGGTAGCTGCCGGTCTCGTTCATCACGCCCCATTGGCTGCCGGACAGGCCCATCGCCGTGGCCTTGTTCACGAAGTAGGCGCCGTCCTCGATGAACAGCAGCGGCTTGGTGAAGTTCGTGCCGTAAAACGGCTGCTGGGCCAGCAGGTCGGTGTCCAGCGCGCCGCTGCGGGCCAGGGTGAGCTCGCCTGTCATCAGCGCCGGGACCGGCCCGTCATCAGCCGCGGGGACGACCGGGTTCCCGTGGGCGAACCTCACCTTCGCCACCGCGGCGACGTAGGCGTTGGCCCACTTCAGCTGCTGGGCGGCCGGGGCCAACCGGTAGGTGGCGAGCGGGGCGGCGATGGCCGGGTCGGTAGGCGCGAGCACGGCCAGCGGCCCGATGACGAAGTCCTGCGCCGCGTTGACCGGCTGCCGCACGCCCGCGATGACGGCGGGGAGAACAGCAGCCGCTGCGCGCTGGCATTCATGTTGTTGTAGGGCGGCCCGTAGGTGGCGGTCTCGCTGGTTCCGTTGAGTTCGGTGGCCGCGGTGGCCAGGAAGTCGGCGGGCGCGAGCCTGGCCCAGGTCGCGATCGTCACCGGCGGCACGTCCGGCGAGGACAATGCGAAGGCCAGCCCCAGGGTCAGTGCCAGCACGACCACCGCCGCGATGGTGCCCTCCTTCAGGATGTCGTAGCGGCGGGTAGGACCACGCCAGGGCGCGGCATCAGCCGCCGCGATAGCGCGCCGCCGCAGCCGCCCGTGCCCCTTGACCTCGGCGTTATGCGCGTCGATCGGGTGCGAGACACCGCGGACGCGGACCAGCAGCACATGCGCGCCGACGACGGCGATCAGGACGATCGGCAGCAGCACGATGTGCCACATCAGCTGCTGGCCGAAGTTCATCACGTTGAAGAACGCGCCGACTCCCACCGAGTTGAACGCGTCCTTGCCGCTGGTGGAGATCCACTGCGAGTCGAAGTTCTGCTGCGACACATACCCGGTGAAGCACTCCAGGACCGAGGCCGCGAACGCGACCACGCCGGTGATCCAGGTCAGCCTCCGGCGGCCGCGCCAGGCGGCCATCCAGAACTTGCCCCACAAGTGGATCACCAACAGGGCCATGAACAACTCGACGCTCCACAGGTGCAGGCTGTTGAAGAAATGCCCGAGCGGGTTGTAATGCCACCAGTCCGGCCCGCCCAGCGCCAGGGCGAACCCGGACACGATCGCCACCCCGAGCGCGGCCAGCGAGCCGACACCGAACACGTAAATCCAGGACGCGACATACGCGGGCTGGCTATCGGGCAGCAACTTGCCCGGCGGCAGCGTCCTCAGCGCACGGCGCCGCACCCGGGCAGTCCACATGCCCGCCGTGTCATTATCAGCATCAGCAGCCGGGGCGGCCGCCCCGCCGTCCGCAACACCAACGGCAGCGCCATCGGCAACCGCGGCGGGCTCCTCGCGATGACCCCTGGGGAACGGCAGCAGCAGCGCCGCGCCGAAGATCACGACCATCACCGCGATCAGGACCAGGTTCGCCACCGACACATAGAAAATCGACCAATGGACGAAGCTACCGGGCGAACTCATGTTGATCGCCAAAGCCGGGAACGGCTGGCGGACAGATCCCGTCATATGCCACCTCGGTGCACGCATGACGCCGCCGAGGTCCAGAGCAGCCGCGCTCGCAATTTCGGGGCCACCCGGGCGCACCCACCGCGAGCTTGCTAGGTAGCAGGCTACGCCCGATCAACCGGCGGCGACAAGCGCTGCTGCGCGGGCCGCCAGCGGCGCCGCAGAAGCCGATGCGGCCTGGCCGGATTCTGGCCGGACAACTTCACACAGGCCAGGCGCGGCGTATCCTGCCTGGCGACCGGCGACCCGGCGTAACGACGCGCCGCCGAGCTGCTCCGCACTGAGTGACTAACCGAGTGACAATCGGCACGCACATGCCTGGACTTCGGTGGACGTTGACGGACATTCACCAAGAGGTCAGGCACGGGATGTTCCAGTACAGCAGCCTGCGAACTTGGCTTCGGACGAAGAGGCCAACGCGCAGAGGCCGGACAGACAGTGAGGCTCCCCCCTGGCCAGCTACGCATACCCTGCCGTGAGGCTAATGTGACGGTATGACGCAGCTCATCGTCACCCGCCCAGCCGGTGACACCTTCCGCGTCCAGACACCCGCGGGTAACCACCCATGAGGTGAGCGTGCCTGCCGGATTCCCACCAGCCTCGGATGCGGTCACGTCGTCCCCATGGGGACTCGTCAGGGCCCTCGTTCGAGTTCCTCCTCGAACGCGAGCCTGCCACCTCGATCTTGCGCGAGTACAGCCGAGCCGGTGCAGGAGCAGATCCAGGCCCGCCAGGGTGCAGTCCATTGTGAACCGGCAGCGCACCATGTTGAACTGCGATCCAAAGCGAGTAGCTAAAATAGGCTTCCTGCCACCGACTTCCGATTGTCAGATTGGATAGCAGACACCGGGTGGGTCTTTGTACAGACCCACAGGAGATAGGTTGCTCCTAATAACGATAAAATCGTCCTTATCGTCGTCTTGAGCGAACTTATTTTTTTCTAGTGAAAGGTTCAACTGCATCTCAAGTCCACTCAGATCATCGTTCCGATTCATGGCGCTGAGCAGGCGGCGTGTGACCGCGGTAAGGTGCCTGTGCGCACTTGAGAGGTCTTCGCGAACTGCTCTCAGCTCAGACTCGGAGAGTTGAATAGGTCCTCCGTTGCTCATCGATAGCCTCCCTTAGCTAGCGCGTCGGCGCAAGTGATCACTGCTGGCTGCGATTCGTGCCCATGTACTGGCTTTTGATAGCTGTCCCCATACCTGACCTGCTCAACGGTCAAACTGCGCTCAATGCGTGCAGAAGCATGAGCGTCAAGGTCCGCGACTGTAGCTGAATCCTGTAGCAACCATACAGAACCAACCCGATCCGAACTGGCTCACGTTGAGAGCGTAACCCAACGTCAAGCACGATCCCGGGCGATCGGAACATGCCTTGCAACCAGGAGGTCAGGGGTTCAAATCCCCTTGACTCCACCTTCGAGCGCGCCCATGAGTTCCCAAAGGTCGGGGCCCTAGCGCCTCGCTGCCCCGTCACGCGATCAAGGGTAGGGGTTTCCATGACGGTCTTCGGCTGGCAAACGCAATGGTTCCGCTCGGGTACTGGACCTGGAGCGGCCTCTTCGACGGTCTCTTCGGGCGGGGGCGCGGGCGCGCCAACGCCCAGCGGAGCGATGCCGGGCGAGCGTGATGTATCAACCCGGGGTCCCGCAACCTCTGAACAGGCACGAACTCGCATAAGGGGGATTCAACATGAACCGCATCCACCACATCCGTCGCCTCGTGGCCGCCCTGGCCGGGCTGGCCGCCGCCCTGGTGGCCGCCGTCGCGGGCGGGACCGCTGCCTTCGCCACGGTCGACCCGCCGCCTGGCCCGCTCTACGCACGATTCGGGCCCATCGACCCTGCGGTCCCGGCCCACACTCATGCCGCCGTGACCGGGGGCATGGCAGGCTGGCAGATCGCCCTGATCGCCGTGGGCGCCGCAATTCTGGGTGCCATCATGGCAATGCTTCTCGACCGGGCACGGGCAGCCCGGCGTCACCAGCCCGCAACAGCCACCTGAACTGATGGGGCGCGTCAGAGGCTTGGCCGGATTTTGGCCGGACAAGGATGCTCAATGTAGGTCAACGATGCGCAACAGTGAGCGCCAACTTTGCAGGTCAGAAGGCGTATGCCCAGGTCACCGACGCTCGCGACGCTGACTACGGATCAGAAGGCTGGGGGTTCGAATCCCTCCGAGCGCGCCAGGTCACAGGCCTCTCCCACCCCGGTAAGAGTCTCTACTGCTGCCAACACTGCTGCCTACGGGCGCAATTCAGGTCCCGAGGACCTTGTCGATCGCGTCGGCGGCGTCCTGGCGCAGCTGCGCGAGCACGTGAGTGTAGGTGTTCATGGTCACGCTGATCTCCGAGTGCCCGAGCACTTCCATGATTGTCCTCGCCGGGACTCCTGCGGCCAGCATGAAGGTGGCGCAACCGTGCCGAAGGTCATGCAGCCGGAGCCCGTCCAGGTCGGCTCGCTCGCGCAGCTCGTCCCATCGGCGGTTGATGTTGCGCGGTTCAACCGGCGTGCCTACCGATGAGGCGAACACCAGCCCGTGATCTCTCCAGGCCTCCCCGAGCGAGAGTCGTTCCGCGTCCTGACGTGCCCTGTGCTTGGTGAGGGAGCGGACGGCCAGCTTCGGGATGACGACCACCCGCAGGGATGTACTGGTCTTCGGCTCAACGAACCGGAGCTTGCCGCCGACACGTTGCAGCGCCCGCCGAACGTGCAGTTGCCGGGAAACCAGGTCAACGTCATCCCAGCGCAGGCCGAGCAGCTCGCCGCGCCGCAGTCCGGTGGTCAGCGCCAGGACGTAGAAGGCTTCAAGTCTTTCGCCCTTGATGATTGTGAGCAGGCGCCCGGCATCCTCGACGGTCAGATCGGGACGCCGCTGGCGCGCCATGGGCGGGGCTTTCACCTGAGCCGCGACATTCCGCGCGACCAGCTCCAGGCGGTGCGCATCGGCGAGAGCGTTGCGGATCAGCTTGTGGACGTGCCGCTGCGTGGCGGCGCTGGGCGGCCGTCCCCGTGCCGTCTGTGCGTTCCGCGTCTCGACCATCAGGTGTTGCACGTGCCGGGGGGTCAGCCTGTCCAGCCGCACCTGGCCGATGACCGGCTTGATGTAGTGATCCGCCAGGCCCTGGTACAAGACCAGCGTCGCCGGGCGCGTACCGTCGTGCGCCTTGACATCGGAAAGCCAGATATCAAGCCACTGTTCCACCGTGTGCGTCGGGGCGAGCAGGGACAGCCCACGGGCTTGTGAGTCTTGGAGCTTCCTCAGCTTGGCCCGCGCTTGCTTCTGCGTCTGGGCGTACACCGTCTTCCGGCGGCGCTTACCGCCCACGACGCCGAGGTCGAGCATCCCGACCCAGAGGCCGTCGCTCTTGCGCTGGTAGACGGTGCCTTCGCCGCGTGAACGACGACGCTTACGGGCGGGCATCAGGCAGCCTTGTCATTCAGTGACGCGACGAAGGCAGCCAGGTCTTCCGCCGTGACCCGGCGCGCCCCGCCGATCCGCACTGACCGCAGCGCGCCCGAGTTGATCAGCTCGTAAACTTTCGCGCGGCTGAGGCTCAGCACCTCGGCGGCCTCTGCGACCCGGTAGAGCAGCCTCGTCAAATGACCTTGAGTAGCTGCCATCCTGATCACGCCACCTTTCCGGTTGCCGAAAGATTGCCGCCGTGCTCTTCGGCTCTGCGTTTGGCTTCGGTAAGCGCCGCTTGCCATCGGTTCCGTTCGGCGACGATGTGCAGCAGCCGCTTGTCCGGTGGCAGGTAGTCGGGGTCGGACGGGGTGACTACGTGCCAGGTGTACTGGGCCGGGTCGGGCGTCTCCAGGCCGAGGGTCTCGACTAGCCAGGCCTTGCGGTCGCCGCGGTGGTCCGCCAGGGTCTTGCCCGACCACTTGCGGGACACCAGCACCCGGCGACCCGCATAGCCGAGGTGCTCGGGTCGGTGCGCTTTGCCCTTGCACGCTCCGGGGACAAGGCCAGCCTTGGGGCTCTTGGGCTGGATGCCGTAGCGCAGCCAGTTCGCGCAGGTCGGCGAGCAGGGCTCGTAGCGCAGCGCGTCGGCCAGCCGTTGCATGTGCCCGCGCTGGGGGTCGGTGTCGGCCTGGTGGCAGTCGGCGACCTGCTTGGTGAGGTACTTGGTCAGGTAACGGATACATCGGTTTGCGTCCTTGGACCCGGCCAGCACGCCCTGGGCGTCGAACCTGGCCCCGAACCGGGCCACATGCAGCGGGTCGTCGTGCGGGCCGATGGCGTCGAGGGCCTGGTCCCAGGTCGGCAAGACCTCCCCGGTCGCCGGGTCGAGGTACGTGCCGAGGTCCTCGTCCCACACCGGCAGCTCGTCCCCGTCGTACCGGACGACCTCGGTGGAGGGCCACCAGACCTGGTGGTAGGTGGCGGCGATCACCTGGCGCAGCACGGCCCGGGGCACCGCGCCGCGGATGGCCATGTGCAGGTGCGGGGTCAGCCGCCGCTGGGGTTCGATGGCGCCGAAGTACTGCGCGTCATAGCCGAGGGTGCGGCGCAGGTTCTGGATGAACCGGTCGGTCAGCGCGGAGAAGTGCAGCGCGTCCCGGGCCGCGCGGGTGTAGTCGTACGTGCTCGGGTCAGCGGGGGTGCCGTCGTCGCGGACCTTGCCGTAGCTGTCGCAGGTGAGGGTGAGGAACATCGACGGCCGGTAGGACTTGCCGTCCGGGGTCGTGAACGCCTTGCCGATGGTCTGCGGGACGATCTTGCGCTTGGGCAGGTCGGGAGCGTCCTGGCGGCGCCGGGTAGACCGTGACCGGCGTGCCTTCACCGTCCCGCCCTTGCCGCTCGTGGTGACCGTGCCGCGGATACCCGCCTTGGTGATTTCGGTGTCGAGCTCGGCGAGTAGCTCGTCCATCTCGCTCGTGTCTTCGCCTGCCGCGTGGGCGCGGTCGCGGGTGAGCTGCGCCTCGGCTCGCAGGGTCAGCCAGTACTCCTGCGTCTCATCTGGCGCGGGCGGCCCAGTCACCGGTTCGTCCTCGAGGTGCCAGCCTTCCCGGCACTGCTCGGCGCGCAGCGTCTTGGCCCGCTCCGCGCACGGCGGGCAGATGCTAGCCAGGGTGGCACCGCAGGGGATCATCACCTGTTCGGCCTGGCCGGTCACGGTGTCGGTGCAGCGCAACTGGATGGGGCGCAGGCAGCCGCCGAGCGCCTCGGCGATCTTCCGGATCGAGTCACGGGCGAGCGGCATCGCCATGCGCTCAGCGCGGGTGGTCCGTGTCATTCGATCACCCCGGTTCCGTGGTCGCCGGTCCAGGTGGATGACCAGCCGCAGAGCGGGCAGTGCAGGGTGACCGGGGCGTGCCCGTCGTCGGTGGCCGTTAGTGCCCGGCCGCAGCACGGGCACGGGTCGTCGGTCCGCCAGCTCGTCGCGGGGAAGTTCATCAGGCGGCCTCCCCCTCAACCGCGCGCAGCTCGCGATCGGGCGCGCACGCGGCGGTGCACTGCGCGGCCATGGCCCGGATGTCCTCATCGGACACCCAAGCGGCGCGGACCCGCACCGGATCGGGATCAGCCTCCAGCCGGACGAATGCCACCCCGGCGCCCGTGGCCGGGTCAGGCGAGATGAGGTCGGATGTGGCGCCGCGGTCGTGGGCGCCGTCGCCGAGCACCATGTCCACCTGCTCGGGCTCGTCCAGCCGCATCGCGATCCGGTCCGGGAACAGGTTCCGGATCGACATGACCTCCTTCCTGGGGTCTTGCAGCGCGGCGACCACGCAGTAGCCGACCGCCCGGCCCTGGGTGGTCAGCGTGGCCAGCGCGGCCTTGACCCGCTCGCGCAGGTTCTTGTCGGGCTGGTAGGCGGTGAGGAATGCCACCTCGTCCACCACGATCACCACGAACGGGAACTCGGGGGTCGGGGTGTGGTCGCGTTGCTTGCCCGCGAGCTGGGCGGCCCGGGCTTGCATGTCGGTGACCGCGGCTTCGAGCATGGCGACGATCGCGGCAGGATCGGCGGCGTACTGGCCATAAGGTCGAAGATGGCCCGGCCGTAGGCCAGTTCCATCACCTTCGGGTCGGCGGCGAGTATCTTGACCAGCCTGGCCTGGAGCAGGCCGAGCAGGGCGCGGATGAGGGACCAGAGGATGGAGCCTTTCCCGGCGCCGGTGGCCCCGGCGATCAGCAGGTGGGTGCCGTGCAGTCGGATGAGCCAGGGTGAGCCGTCCTCGCGGCGGCCGATGGCCAGGGCCTTCAAGTCCGCGTGCTCCGGGATGGCCAGGGCGGAGATGATCTGCGCGAGCGCGTCGCGTCGGACAAACTCCAGGATCAGGAAGCCGGGCCGGGCCGAGCGGACCCGCAGAGTATCGCGCCGAACCCATGCGCCAGGTTCTCCACACGGGCAGAGAAATCCGCGGCGGCCTGCCCGGAGACGAGCCGGACGGCCACCCGGTCGGTGTACCGGGTCGAGCGGACCTTGCCGAGCACGGGGACCAGGACCTGACCGCGGAACACCGGGACGAGGTGGGCGATGGTCAGCACGGCCAGCCAGTGCCGCTGGTAATGCCAGCGCCGCCACCTGCCACGGACCGGGGAGCCGATGAACCGGGAGAACGAGCCGGGCCAGCGCAACCGCCAGCCGACGAGGGTCACGGTCACGGCGCTGGTGAGGATGACCGGGCCGGGCCATCCGGCCAGCCGCCAGGCCAGCACCAGGACGGCCACCTCCAAATCCAGCAGCGGGTGCCGGGCCAGGAACTTGACCAGGGCGACGATCACGCGGACGAGCTGCACGATCGTGATCACCCAGCCGGGGGTGTGGTAGACCGGCGAGCGCCAAGCCGGTGGGGCGAACGGGTCCGGGTTGTCCACCTGGGCCAGCTGCTGGCCGGAGAATGCGGAGACCCTCATTCGGTCACCTCCGCTCGGTCACGCTGGCGGGCCAGGCAGCCGACATACGCCCAGGCGTCGGCGGCGACCTGGTGCGCCTCGGCGGTGTCCAGGTCGGCGGCGACCCGCGACAGCAGATCGGCCTTGCGCTCGAAGAAGCGGATGCGCTCGGCCAGCGGCGTGTCCGGG
>CAWCII010000007.1:0-332402 GCA_963795575.1 uncultured Actinomycetes bacterium
GACTCGCCATCGAGAAGCTCCACTGGCCAGCCTTACGTCAGATGCCTGGTCACTTCCGGGTGGTCGCCTTCTCCGACCACTCCGCGGCGGCCGCGGACACCTTCGCGCAACAGTCGGGGACCTCGCTCGACAACTACCACCCTGACTACCACGACCTGCTCGCTCGCGACGACGTCGAGGCAGTGATCGTCGCCCTGCCCATACCGGCGCTGTATCCAGCCGCGCGCGCAGCCGTCGAAGCGGGCAAGCACGTGCTGTGCGAGAAGCCGACCGGCTCGAATATGGAGCAGGCCGACGCCTTTCTTTCGCTGCCGACGCAATTTCCAGAGTGCAAGCTGTTGGTCGGCGAGAACTTCTTCTACCAGGACGCCCTGCGCCTGGCGCGGTCGCTGCTGGACGAGGCGGCCATCGGCCCGCTCCACCTGGCCACGTCGCGATTCGTGAACCAGCTGGTCCCCCGACCAGATGAATTCTCCTCGACGCTCTGGCGCCAGATGCCCCACTATCGTGGCGGTCCACAGCTGGACGCGGGTGTCCATCACGTCGCCCAGATCCGGCTGCTGTGCGGCGACGTCCAGGAGCTACAGGCGTACATCCAGTACGCGAATCCGACCCTGGGCGGGCCGAGCGACATGACGCTGAACCTGCACTTCGTCAACCACGCGATCGGCAACTATGTCGGTGGCCACCTGCCGATTCCCGTGTCTGGCGAGCCCAACGAAATGCGCCTCTATGGTGCGACCGGCTGCCTGCGGATCACCAACCGTGAGGTACGCCTCACGCGAGCCGACGGCGGCAGCACGCAGTACGCCGTGGAGTCGGACGGCGGCTACTACAACCAGCTCCTCAACTTCTACGACGCCCTCGTCTACGACGAACCGATCGTGGGCACGGTGGCTCAGAGCTACCACAACATGCTGATCGTCATGCGGGCACTGGACTCGGCCGAGGCGCACCAGCCAATGGCGATCGCCGACCCGCCGGGTGGTCTGCAGGCGACCGGGGTGCCGTTGTGGCGCCCGCGCGGCTCCGCGGATTTGTTCGCCGGGCTGCCGACCAGGGTCACGGAGCACGTGACGGAGGCGCCAGCCGCGGCCGCATAGCGCGGGAACTCGCCAGCCCGCGTCGCGCAACGCTTCCTGGACCCGCAGGCGGAACGCTAGCATGTCTCCCATCATGAACCTCGACGAGCTGGACATCGACACCGCTCAGGCGGGGATGGCTTCTGGCGAGATCACCGCGCGGCAGCTGGTTGAGGCGTATCTCGAACGCATCGACGCCATCGACCAGCATGGGCCAACATTGCGCAGCGTGCTCGAAGTCAACCCGGATGCGCTCGAGATCGCCGAATCGCTCGACCGCGAGCGCGCAGCCGCTCGGGTGCGAGGTCCGCTGCATGGCTTGCCCATCCTGATCAAGGACAACATCGACACCGGCGACCGCATGCAAACCACCGCCGGCTCGCTGGCCCTGCTCGGGTCGAACGTCGCCGGGGACGCGCCAGTGGTCGCTCGGTTGCGCGCCGCCGGGGCGGTCGTCCTGGGCAAAGCCAACCTCAGCGAGTGGGCCAACTTCCGGTCGTCGCGCTCCTCGAGCGGCTGGAGTGGGCGCGGCCGACAGACGCGCAATCCGTACGTGGTGGATCGCAGCCCGGGCGGCTCCAGCTCCGGCTCGGGAGTTGCGGTCTCCGCCAACCTGTGCATGGCGGCCCTGGGCAGCGAGACCGACGGTTCGATCATGAGCCCGTCGTCCAACAACGGCATCGTCGGCATCAAACCCACGGTCGGGCTCACCAGCGGCAAGCGTGTCGTACCGATTTCTCACACGCAGGATGTGGTTGGCCCCCACGCGCGGACGGTTGCGGACGCCGCGGCGGTACTGTCGGCGATCGCGGAATCCGGAGTGGACTACCGGGCCGGATTGGACGCCGGTGGCCTGAGGGATACGCGGATCGGCGTGGCGCGCGAGTTCCACACAGGCTACAGCGAACACACGGACCGGGTCTTCGAACAGGCGCTCGAGGTGCTGAAGGACTGCGGGGCGGAGCTCGTGGACGACGTCCGGATTCCGGGTCAGGCCGAGTTGCGCGAGAATTTCGAAGACACCGAGCAGCGCGCGGAGCGCGTCGTGCTGGAGTATGAGCTCAAGGCCGACATGGCGGCCTATCTCGCCACGCGACCTGACGCGGTGGTGAAGTCGCTTTCCGACCTCATCCGGTTCAACGAAGAACACGCCGACCAGGAGATGCCCTACTTTCGACAGGAGCTGTTCGAGGCATCCGAAGCGCGAGGCTCGCTGTCGGACGAGCTCTATCAGCGGGCGCTGGAATTTGATCTCAGCTTCGCGCGCCGGTTCGCCACGATGCTGCGGGACAGCCGCTTGGACGCGCTGGTGGCGCCGACCAACGCGCCAGCGTGCGTCATCGACCTGCTCGACGGCGATCGCTTCCTGGGCGGCAGCTCGCACGCCGCGGCGGTGGGCGGGTTCCCCTTGGTGACCGTCCCGGCTGGGTACGCGCTCGACCTGCTGCCACTCGGACTCGACGTTCATGGGTGCGCCACGCAGCGAGGCAACATTGATCAGACTGGCCTACGCCTTCGAACAGGCGAACCCGGTGCGCCGCCCACCGCAATTCAGGCCGACCATGCTCGACCTCCCGTAGCCCGCGGCCGGATCTCATCTCGGATTGAGGGTTCGGTTGCCCAGGATCGGCGCATGGCCCTGCGAACGGGCGTCAATTCCCTTCAATGGTAGCGCTGGAGCAGTGACTCCGGAGTCAGCGGCGCCGCGGCTGGGGCAGGTCAACCTGGTGGTCCAGGACGTGGCCCGCTCGATTGCCTTCTACCGTCTCCTCGGCCTGTCCATGGAGCCAGCTGCTGATCCGAGCTGGGCGCACCACCACGCCACGGCGATCATGGCCAACGGTATGCGGCTGGAGCTGGACAGCGTGGCGTTTGCGCGACGGTGGAACCCGGCTGGCAGCGGGGAGATTGGCCCGAGCCTGGGGGTCATCTTCTTCTCGGTGGACTCCCCAGACGAAGTGAACCGACTCTTCACGCGGATCACGTCGGCCGGCCACGCCGTGCAGCAGCCGCCGACGGACGCCTTCTGGGGCGCGCGCTACGCGATTCTGACCGACCCGGATGGCCATGCGATCGGCCTGACGAGTCCGATCGACTCCGCCCGGCGGCGGCCGCCCCCACCCGTGCCCGGCTGAGTGTCGCGAGTTCTCTTTGCGCATGATCCGGCTGCCGTCCCTTGTTCCGCCCGGCGCAGCCACCCCGGTACACGGCTCGCGGACAGGGCCGACCTGCGCATGCTGCTCGTCAGGATTCGACGTCTGAATGGATACCCGAACGATCACCGAGATCTTCCTTGCCGCATGCGTGGTGGCGGTGGCCGCATTCGTCGCCCATCGGCGTCTGGCAGGAAGGGGCGAGCGGGCCGGGTGCGTGTCGATGATGGCATTCGTCGTCGGGTGGTTGGCAGTGCTGACGGCACTCATCACCGGAGGGTTCCTCCTGAGCCTTCACCGTTGACGCGCTCATCGCCGATGTATCGGTCGGAGATCGCCACTGCGACCGCGCCTGAGCAGGTCCGCTGAACTGCATGGGAACGTCGCTGGCCTGAAGGCCCATCTCGATGACTGAGATGCAGCGAGACCGTCCGATTGGCGAGACCAGCGGCACGAGTCCGCGCTCCGCGCGAGGTGTCGGCGACCTTGCTCGCGTTCGATCTCGCGCATAGCGTCGAGATGTTGACCGTGTTGATCGAGACGTAGAGCTGGCGCGATCTCGGGGCCGCGTTCGCTTTGTCGGCAGATGCCGCGACGGTTGGTCAGCCGTCGACAACGCACCTGGCGTCGTTGCATACCCTGATCACTCGGCATGTCTCGCCATCCGCAAAGACGACGTGATTGGACGGGTTGTTCGCGGCAATCCAGATTACATCCGCGGACCTGCCGCCATCCATTTTTGTTCCAGGGCACCGATTGGTAATCACGTACGCACCCGTTTTCTGGTCGATAAAGAGGTCTACTCCGACCCACGTCAGGACGCTCGTGTACGCTGATTCGGTTGCACGAGGAGGAGCGCCTGGTAGCTTCGTGGCAGTCACTGCAAGCCACATCAGCAGCGTGATCAGCCCGACCCCGGCGACCACCAGGACTCGTCCTATCACCCCTCCAAGCTACCACGTTCTGGCAAGGAAAGGGAGCGCTCCGATGCCTGGCTCCGCACGACGTGTTCCAGGATCAATCCGATCAACTGGCGAATCGTTGCCAGGCGGCAGCGGCAGGCGCATCCGCCAGGTCGCGGCTCAGAAATGCGCAGGCGACCTGAACCCGCGGGTTGATGCGGTGGTCGAGCGGGTCGAGCCCGAGGTCGCGATAGAGCACGTTGATGTGGTTCTCCACCGACTTGCGCGTGAGCGCGAGGTGCTCGGCAATGGCGGTGTTCGAGTAGCCCTCGGCGATGAGGGCGAGGATCTGGCGCCGTCTCGGCGACAGTCGCGCGATCGGCTGGACGGAATAGAGGGCGAGGGGCATGGCCCCAGGATCGTGCTCAACGGCGGATAGCGCCTCCACCGAAAGGCGCAATCCGCCGTTGAGTTCGAGGGCCTGCTCGGACCCAATACGACGCGGGGTGTCGGCGAACCGGCGCGCGACGAAGCTCGTGCGCCTGATGCCTGATGCCCCGACGTCGGCTGCTCGACGGCTGGTGTTTTCGGCAGATACCACGCTGCCGCGGAATGACGGGGCGGGCCACGTCAATCGTGTGGCTCAGGACGACGCCCGTTGAGTGGGCCGGGATGGATAGGATAGGGAAGGAGTGGCTTGTGGCTCCGAGATGCCAACGGAGGCGGGGTTCAGTCCTTATCGCGGTTTACTCTCCGGCGCTGAGGAAGCCTGGCCGTGGACGAGTGGTCAGGCAGAAACATCTGCCGCGCGCTGATGCTCGGCCGCAAGTCGATCCCACTGAACCACAAAAGCGTCCACGTCCTCGGCCACCAATCCTGCGGGACCGCGTCCTCCGTGACCATAACGGTACAACCGTTCGCGTGTGATGAACACCCGCGCCTCGAGAACCAGTCCCCGTTCGGCATCGACCAGGCATGCCGCGATTCCTCCGTGTGCCTGATGCCCGCCTACCTCGCAACCAGGCCTCCACGAGCCGCGGATCCTTTGGAACTCCACCAGCAGCCTGGTGATGAATTCGATTCGCCCCTGTCACACTGAGACAGCTCACGCGCGGCTGCGGTTTTACTGAAAACGCCCATCGCACGGTTCCCCTTACGCCTGCTCGGTGCTCGACATTTCGATAAGAAATGCTGGTTGCAGCTATTGCTACCTGGCTCGACACCTCGCGTCGCACTGACCAGCTTTGCACACAGCGTTCCCAAGCCACTCGGGCTCGGGTCTCGCGGCAGAATCCCTGGTTCAAAAGCCGGCTCGGTTGTGCTACTCGAAGCTTTCCCTCCCAGGAAGCGCTCGTCGGGTGTCTCCGACCCCTATTCGGCGGTGTCTACTGAGAGCCGGACGGTAGTCCACCGCTTCGGGATTGTCAGTGGCGTTGATCGCCGCGATTTCCGCCGGCTGGTCACGGGGAGCGAGCACGGCCTACCTGCTGGTTCGACCAGTTTCGGGAGGCGGACTGCCGAGGGGCGACCAATCGTAACCGCCGCATCAATCGGAACGCTCATGCTCGATAATCTGTGGAGATTCGGAAGTGGCATACCCGACGTTCGGGCCATCGGTCCTCAGACGCGATCGGAGCCAATCAGCCACTGTCTGCTTTGATCGCCGGCTTTGAGGCAATCGCTTCCAGAGCCGCTCGAAGTAGAGCGCGAAGGCCGAGACGACCGCACGATGGGTGATCTTCAGGTGAACTGCCCGCCAGCGATCGCGCGGCAGGGCGTGCCAGCCACTGACAAACGCCACCTGGTCGCCAAAGACTTGCCAGTAGGCCGGCGGAAGCCGGCCGTCGGCCTCCTGCCAGAGGCCGAGCTCGAAATGCCGCCAGCTCTCGAGCACGGTGACCACGTTTTCCAGACGCGCCGCGCGGTCAGCTGGAGCCGATGCGAAACCGGCCTGCGGCTGCACGTCCCGACCGTCGAGCCCCTCCTCGAGCCAGCGATCGACGGCGCTGACCGGGCAGATCGTACGGAACGGTCGTCGCGAGGCAAACCGCTGGGCAAGCTGGAGTCGTTCCTGGAGCTCGGCCGCGAGAATGCGGGCGTCGAGCCCATCGGCCGCCCGGGAGCGTATCCAGGCGCTGTCTTCGGATGCCCACCTGCTGGGAATCGTCACATTGCTGAGCCCGTCTTTGACGAGATAGCTGTAGCTCGGGTCGCTCCGGCCCGCCTCGGTGAGGTCCGCCTCGAAGCTCAGCCGCTGGTCGCTGGAATACGTAGTAAAGAGTGGTGTCGTGCGCCGGCGAAGCTGGAAGAAATGGTCACGCACGGCCACCATCGCGGCCGGTTCGCTGAGCCGGGCCAGGCTGTCCACCGTTCTGTCCTGGTGTGTGGCGAGCCCGAGGAGCGCGAACCGCGGTGGGGCGATGAGCAGGCTGTAGGGCACCGGCAGCGGTGAAGGTTCGGGAAAGTATCGAATGCGAAAGCTCTCGCTCTCACCCGCGAGCTCGAGGATCGCCTCGACCAGCGGTAACAGCCCGATCGGATCGGTGGGGAGCCGCACCAGGCACTCGATGTCCCAGCCTCGACTGAGTACCTGGCTCAGCACCCTTCCCCACCGCTTGGCAAGGGTAGCCCCGAGCTCCTGGAGCTCCTCGCCCTGTTGCGCAATGAACACCGTGGCGGCATGCGTACGGACGCGCGGAAGCCGGCCGAGCAACTCGAGCGCGACCTCGAACGGCGAGTCAGTCGAGGCGAGCCCCGTGATCGCCTGCTGAAGGTCGGGCGGGTCTGATTCGATCGGTGGTTGCCCATGCTGCGTCTCGCCCACAGCGGGCGGCTGGATGGCTCGACCCGACTGGATACGCCTGGCTGCGCGTCGAGCGAGAAGCGATCTTAACTGGGCTCGCGCTAGCGCCTGGCGCTCGGCCTCGTCCAGCCCGAGCGCCAGGACGATCCGCTGGATGTGGTCAGAGCCGAGGGCCGGTGTGCGATCGCCGCGCAACCATCGACCGACCAGTGACGCGTCGACGCCGAGCGCGAGCGCCAGACGCGCGGCCGACCAACGAGTTTTTGGCGCTCCGGCGTTTCGAGTATTGAGCAGTTGCCTGAGATATGCCCCGAACAGCACGCCAGCCGCACCCCGCTTTCCAGTCTATCGCTCTTCGGCCACTGGGCAGGCTGGGGGGATAGGTGTGCGAGCTTGCCGGATCCAGCATGGCGCCGCTGAGCGTGGACAGGACAACCCTGTCCTCACGCCATGCCTGGACACGGCCTATACTCAACCGGCGATGAGCCGCGCAGCTCAACCTCGGACGATCCAGGCGCCGGGTAGCTCCTCGACGGTGCACGTGCTCGACGTGCCGGTGGCACTGATTGACGCCAACCCCGGCAACCCACGTCGAAAGTTGCGCGGCGTCGAGGAACTTGCCTCGTCGATTGCTGCCTATGGCTTACTCCAGGCACTCGTCGTGCGCCCGGTCGGCGGCCGCTATGACCTGGTTGCCGGCCATCGCCGCCTGGCAGCGGTTCAATCGCTCGGCTGGCAGACCGTGCCGGCGCATATCCGGGAGACTGCGCAGGACGAGGCCTACGTTCTGACCCTGGTCGAGAATCTACAACGTAGCGATCTGAGCCCGCGGGAAGAGGCGCATGCGCTCGAAGTGCTGCTCCGCGAGCGCGGCTGGAGTACGCGCCAGGTGGCGGCGGCGGTATATCGGAGCGCGGCATACGTGTCCAAACGCTTGCGTGTTTTCGAGGATCCGGTGCTCGCCCCGCTGGTGCT
Organism: uncultured Actinomycetes bacterium; assembly: GCA_963795575.1. Taxonomy (GTDB): domain Bacteria; phylum Actinomycetota; class Actinomycetes; order Streptosporangiales; family Streptosporangiaceae; genus PALSA-505. Next base: position 7,916 of record CAWCII010000007.1, read on the forward strand.
CGAGCGGCGGCTGGCGACCAGCTCGGCCGAGGAGCTGCTGGTGCTGAAGCCACCCGCCCGCACCGAGCTTGCGAAACAGGCCGCTAACGAAGGCTGGGATCACTCGCGCGTGCGCGCAGCCGTGCGCGGACGTTTCGGGTCGAAACCGCATCGACCGATGGTTCGCGGGCTGGCGCGGCAGCTCCGGCAGAACCTGCAGGGCGTCTTTCCTGCCCAGCTGACTGAGACCGATCGGCGGGAGCTCCGTTTGCTGTTTCGCGACCTTGCGGTCCTTGCGCGAGGTCCTTCCGTGGAGGAGCGGCCCAGGTTTCCGCCCATGCCCGAATAGCGGCTCACCCACCTGATCTCTCGCCGGCCGGCCATGGACACCACCTGATTCGAAAGGAGAACGAGTGGCACTATGACCCTCGCCAATCGAGTCACTGATCAACCGTGATCACCCCCCGGTCTGACGCGGAGCGGCGGGTCGAGCGTGGCAGGTGGGCCCGGCCGTCGAGCCTGTCCGCATCGGTCCGGGTCGTGCCGAGCCGCGTCGAGAACCGGATACAGCTCCGAAACCGGTAGGGTAGGGAGGTCATGGAAAATCGCCTTGGAGATGGGTCGGCGCCAGGCGAGTGGCTCGAGCCTGGCCGGACGGCCGTGATCGTGTATGACGCCTGCCGCCGTGCGCTGGAGCCCGACGACGAGGTGCGAGAGCAGGCCGTCCGGCCGGTGCTCGACGCCTGGGTGCGGCTGCTCGGCGTGGCCAGAGCCGTGCACCTGCCCATTATCTACACCACGCCAGTGAGCCGGGCCGACGGTTCGGACGTGGTGCTGCTGCCGACCGATCTGGGGGAGAGGACGGGCCAGCCCTCGCTGACCAATTGCGTCGAGGGTAGCCAGGACGCCGGTTTCCCGGCCGAGATCGCGCCTCGGGCCGAAGACTATGTGTTTCTGAAGCGGCGGCCGAGCGCGTTCTACGGCACCGGCGTGGCCGAGCTGCTCCGCATGCTGCGGCGTGACACGCTCATCATCGCCGGTGGGGCGACCAATCGAGGAGTCGAGACGAGCGTGCGCGAGGCGTTCAACATGGACCTGCGGGTAGTGGTCGTGCGCGAGTGCTGCTGGGGCGGGGATCGCCAGGCGCACGCGTACGCGCTGGACGTCGCCATGGCCATGTTCGGCCGGGTGCGCACCCTGCATGAGGTGGAGGTGATGCTGGGCGCGAGCCAACCAGGTCCGGGGCTCCCGACCTGACCCCAGTGGGCGCCATGTGGCGACTGGTCGGCTGCACGGTCACGCCCACTGCGATCCGCGGGGCCAGCCATCACCGAGTTGTGCCGATCAGGCCTCGCAAATTCTTGCAACACTCATAGTCCGTTCGGGAACTGCTCCGGAAACAAGGCGAACCCCAGCTTGAGCACCATGTCCAGCGTCGGCGCCGAGAAGAGATCGTCGTTGTTCCCCAGCACGACCAGCGTGGCGTCATGGCTGGGCAGGTAGAAGGTAGCCGTGCTGTAGCCGAAAATGCCGCCGTTGTGGCCGAGGAAGCCGTTGATATTTGCGATCCCCATGCCATAGCTGACGCTGACCGGGCCGGGCTGGAGCACGTGTGTCTGCAGGCGCAGGTCCTGGGTGGTCGGCTCGAGCAACGCCCCGGTGGCGAGCGCCCTGGCCCAGATCTCCTGGTCGTGCAGGGTCGAGATCATGGCGCCGGCCCCACCGGCCACCGCCGGGTTGCTGGCGGTGACGTCGCGCAGCGTCCCGTCAGACTCGCTGAGGTAGCCGCGGGTGAAGGGGCTGGGCATGGCGGGTGTGCTCGGGTAGCTCGTCTCGCTCAGCCCGAGCGGGTCGAGGATCTCGTGCTGGATCACCTGGTGCAGTGGCTGATCGGTGACGGCCTCGACGACCAGGCCCAGCAGGAAGTAGTTGCTGTCGTCGTACTGAGCCCTGGCGCCGGGCGCGAACAGCGGGTCGTGGCGGTGAATGATGGCGAGAAAGTCGCTGGTCGAGAACGGCAGCTCGGGATCGTCGGTGTACGCCTTCAGGAAGGCGTCGTCGCTGGTGAAGTCGTACACACCGGCGGTCATGTCCAGCATCTGCGTGATCGAGATGCGATCGCCATTGGGGATGCCGGCGACGAACTGGCTCAAGGGGGCATCCAGGCTCAGCTGGCCCTGATCCTTCAGCCGCAGAATCGCGGTTGCCACAAAGGTCTTGGTGATGGAGGCGATGCGGAAGTGGTCGCGCCGGCTCATCGGGGCGCCGGTCGCGGTGTCGCTGGTACCGAAGGTGCGGACGTAGGTCCCCTGGCCTGGCACCCAGATGCCGACGACCAGGCCGGGGCTGTGCGAGTCCTCCATGTCCTGCTCGACGATCGAGGTGAGCGCGTCGGCGGTCGCCGGTGGGAACTGGTCGGCACCCTGTCCATTCTCGGCGGGAGGACGCGGAATCTGGATTTGAGCGCCATACGACGCGCCAGAGGCGCCGACCGGGCCCGGGTAGGCGCTGGCGATGGGCGCGGTCATCGAAGCCGTGGCGAGGACGAGGGTCAACAAGCCGCACAGGGGGAGCTGGATTGGTCGGATGCGACTACGCACGTGTATCACCTTCCTGGTGTCGTGGGGCCCAGCTTGCAGCGGTTGGATCCCACGTCCACCCACGCTACCCGGATCTTGCCCCCTTCACAAGCCGCGCTTCGAGCACGACCTCGGGCCGGGCCGCCCGGAGCGTTCGGATAGCGTGACCGCGACGCGAGAAAGATGGCGAGCCGGCCGCCGAGTACAGCCGCAGCGCCGGTCAGGAGCACGGTCCGGCTTGGCGTTGTCGCATCGACGACCAGACATACAATTGCCACGCCAGGACAATGCTCACCACCGCTGGCACGACCGACGTCAAGGTCATCCGCAGCGGCATGCGCACTCCGGCACGGTGCTTCAGGTACCGGTCGGTCAGATCTGGGATGCCTTTGCCGAAGCCGGCGATGGCCATGGCGTAGTAGGTGACGCCGCCCGGTGATCGCGAGCGGATCGCGGTGATCGGCTGGATCGTGTCTTCGCCGACGACCCTCGAGGCTCGGCCGGCGATCCCGGCTTCCTCACCCCGGTGGCGTGCGACTGGCTTCAGGCCCGGTCAGGTGGTACTCGCCACGGCTGCCGGGGGTCAGGTGGTAGCTGGGTAGGTCGGCGCGGTTCGGCCCACAGAGCTGCCACATCCGCTCCGGCGACGCATTGAACTCGGCCTCCAGGCTCATGGTGAGCAGCTGCTGATGTTTTCGTCGGCGGTGACGATCATCGGTCTGTCTCCCTGGCGTCTGAAATGAGCGGGGCCATGCGGTCGATGCGGCCGCGCCACAGCTGCTCGTACTGATCGAGCAGGCGGCGGACGACGCGCAGCCGCTCGATATCGGTGCGGACGACCTTGCGGCGGCCGACGCGCATCTTGGTGACCAGGCCGGCGCGCTCGAGGACGGCGATGTGCTTCTGGACGGCGGCGAAGCTCATCGGGTAGTGAGTGGCCAGTTCAGCAATGCCCTCGTCGCCGTGGATGGCGCGGCGCAGGATGTCGCGGCGCGTGTGGTCGGCGAGGGCGCCGAACAGGCGGTCGCCGTCGGGCGGCGCGATCTGCACCAATACAACCATAGAGTTGTGTATCAGGTGGCTGTCAAGCGCCTCGCCGTGCCAGGCAGCTTCAAACTCAAATCTCGTGTCGATTTCGGCTCGCCCCGTTCGACGTCTCTCTGAAACCAGTAAACGAGGAGCACCTCTCGACCATGTCCGCCAGCGCCGCTTCGCTGTCCGCCCGCTTCCACCCGACCGACACCGCTACCAGCGCCTTCAGCTGGGGCCGCTACACACGCACCGGGCTGCTCACGATCGGCGCAGCCGTTCTGGCCAACGCCGTGTTCTTCTACCTGGCGCAGCTCGCCGTACAGTACGAGCCGGCGTTTCTGCCGCTGGCCAACGTCTCGGCGCCCATCAGCTTCACCATCTTCCCGGCCGTTGGAGCCGCCTTGCTCTACGCGGGTCTCCTCCAGTTTGTGCGTACCTACGCCGCACTCGTCTTCACCGTTGTCTCGGCGATCACCTTCGTGGTCACACTGATTCCCGACCTCACCTACATCCCGACGCTCGACGGCGCCTCGAACGCCGAGATCGCCGTGCTGCTGATGATGCACGTGATCGCCGCCGCCGTCATCACGCGCGGGCTCACCAGCGTTCGACGCTAAGGTCAGGACACCGCCGGCGGCGGGTGCGCTCCAGGTGGGCACTCGCCGCACTGCTTTGCTCAGCACCGAGGACGATCCTGGCGTACGCACAGCCGGTCCGATAACGCGTCCACACGACGAAGCTGCGGGTTAGACAGAGCAACCAGACGATCCTTTGTGCGACGGCCTTCAGCTGTCAGCTGTCAGATGGCGCCATTCGGACGAATGGCTGTCCTCCACCCCGGCTGCTCTTGCGCGCATGCCGAAGGTTGGTGTCGGGCCGCCAACACGCTGGGGCAGGCTGGTCGTGTCCGACCAGGTCGTCGTCAGGCAGGGTCGGCCGACGAACGCGGCGAGAAGGCGATGCGCGTGCACAAGCAGGTAGACTGGACGAGTGGATACGGTCACGTCGGAGGTAGGTGCGGCGCTTCGCCGCGTCGGTCTTCGGGTCAGCTCCTCACCCTCGGCGGTGCTGACCGCGCAGGCCGTGGACGCTCCCGTGCGGGCGTCGACCCGCTCGTGAGCGCCGCGCGCGAACGCCTCGGCGCGAGCTCCGCCCAGACCGTCTGCGACGTCCGACGCACCCTCACCGAACTCGGCCTGGTGCCGCGCCCGCAACTGACCACCCGGCGACGCCGGTACGAGCTCCGCGCTGGCGAGACCGCGTGCCCGAGGGCGGTCGACGATGCCCCGGTTAGCTACTGGGGTCGCTGCCCGGCCCGTGTTGCGGCCGCGTCGGCCGCGTCTGGCGCATCCTTCCCGTCCCGTCGCCCGGAGCTCGGCGACGCCGACCGCGACCGAGACCGTCCCGCGCCCGGGGCAGCACGCCATCAGCGGCAAGCAGCCAGAGAGGAGAAGCATCGACGTGTCTGATAGTGACCTGTCTAACAACAAGGCCCGCTCGAGCAGCACCAGCGAGAGCGAGAACCCGGCGATCCCGTCGCCGACCCCCAAGCAGACTCGGCCGAGGACCAACCAGGACTGGTGGCCGAATCAACTCGACCTGTCGGTTCTCCACAAGCGGTCCGCGCTGTCGAATCCGATGGACGCGGAGTACGACTACGCCACAGCGTTCGAGTCGCTTGACGTCGACGCCCTCAAGCAGGACCTGGTCTCGCTGATGACGACGTCCCAGGACTGGTGGCCGGCGGACTTCGGCCACTACGGGCCGCTGTTCATCCGCATGTCCTGGCACGCCGCGGGCACGTACCGCATCGCCGATGGCCGTGGCGGGGCCGGTGAAGGTGCGCAGCGCTTTGCGCCCCTGAACAGCTGGCCAGACAACGCCAACCTGGACAAGGCGCGCCGATTGCTCTGGCCAATCAAGCAAAAGTACGGGCCGCGGCTCTCCTGGGCGGACCTGCTGGTACTGGCCGGCAACGTCGCGATGGAGTCGATGGGCTTCAAGACTTTCGGCTTTGGCTTCGGGCGGCCGGACATCTGGGAGCCCGACGAGATCTTCTGGGGACCCGAGGACACCTGGCTCGGCGACGAGCGCCACGCGGACGAGCAGCTCCAGGGCCCCTTCGGGGCCGATCACATGGGTCTGATCTACGTGAATCCTGAAGGGCCAGGCGGCAACCCGGACCCCGCCCTTGCGGCAGGGTACATCCGCGAGACCTTCCGCCGGATGGCCATGAACGACGAGGAGACGGCGGCGCTCGTCATCGGCGGGCACACCTTCGGAAAGACGCATGGCGCCGTCAGCGCCGAGTACGTGGGTCCGGAGCCCGAAGCAGCACCGCTCGAGCAGCAGGGTCTCGGCTGGAAGAATAGCTACCGCGACGGCAATAACGGCGTTACGGTGACCAGCGGTCTGGAGGGCATCTGGACCGATAACCCGACGAAGTGGGACAACGGCTTCCTCGAGAACCTGTTCAAGTATGACTGGGAGCTGACCACCAGCCCCGGTGGGGCGAAGCAGTGGACGCCGAAAAACCCCGAGGCGCAGGGGACCGTGCCGGATCCGTTCGATGGCGCGAAGCGGCACCCACCCACCATGCTGACGACGGACCTGGCATTGAAGGTGGATCCGATCTACGGCCCGATCGCCAGGCGGTTCTACGAGCACCCGGATGAGCTCGAAGACGCCTTCGGCAGAGCCTGGTACAAGCTCTTGCACCGCGACATGGGGCCGCTCTCCCGCTATCTTGGTCCCTGGGTTGCCGAGCCCCAGATCTGGCAGGATCCGGTCCCGGCCGTCGACCATGAGCTGATCGACGCATCGGATATCGCTGCCTTGAAGCGCAAGATCGTCGCCTCCGGATTGTCCGTGCCGCAGTTGGTGTCGACCGCATGGAAGGCGGCGGCGAGCTTTCGTGGGACCGACAAGCGTGGTGGCGCGAACGGGGCACGGCTTCGCCTCGCGCCACAGAAGGACTGGGTGGCCAACGAGCCGGCAGAGCTTGCCCGGGTATTGCCCGTCCTCGAGCAGATCCAGCAGGACTTCAACCGCTCACAGTCGGGCGGAAAGCGGGTCTCGCTCGCGGACGTGATCGTCCTGGGCGGATGCGCGGCCGTCGAGCAGGCCGCGAAGAACGCCGGCTACGACGTCAGCGTCCCATTTGCGCCGGGGCGCACGGACGCGACCCAGGAGCAAACGGACGCCGAGGCGTTCGCCGTGCTCGAGCCGACAGCGGACGGGTTCCGCAACTACTACCGTGATGGAGAGGCACTCCCGCCAGAGTCGAAGCTGCTGGACCGGGCCTTCATGTTGAATCTCACCGCGCCGCAGATGACTGCGCTCGTCGGTGGGATGCGTGCGCTCGACGCGAATTTCGGGCACGCGAAACACGGCGTCTTCACCGATAAGCCCGAGACGTTGAGCAATGACTTCTTTGTGAATCTCCTCGACATGCGCACTGCCTGGACGCCGTCGGGTGAGCATCTGTACGAAGGTCGAGATCGCGCCACGGGCCAGGTGAAGTGGACGGCCACCAGCGTCGACCTGGTGTTCGGCTCGAACTCGCAGCTCAGGGCGCTGGCGGAGGTCTATGCCAGCCATGCCTGGAAGGAGAAGTTCGTGCGCGACTTTGTCGCCGCCTGGGACAAGGTGATGAACCTCGACCGCTTCGACCTCGCTCGGTCGCGGCGGCGCGCTCCGGCGCGCGCGGCCGCCGTCGCCGCCGACTGAATGCGCTGAGGTTGCTGCCGAGCACACCGGCTCCTCCGGTGTGCTCGGTTTCTCTCGCGGCGGGGGCCGGGTCCTGGCGCGCGGCGGGCATGCTGGCCGACGATCGACCCCCGCGTCCGCGCTGACGCCGGCCGGCTCTCTTCATCGCCTCCTACCCGGTGCGCGCGCGGCGAACCACTACCCGGGTCGAGGTGACACGCCAGTAACGCACGGTTCGTCGGGATGCAGTCTCGAACCGCGCCTGCCTCGGGGTGCCGAATTCCGCCCGCCTGATCCGAAACACCAGGTTTCGGACGATGGCCTGGTTCGGCGTCCTCGATCGATGCGTCGCCCGGCCACCCCCGTTTTGAAACCCGCATGACACCCGCGTGACATCGCGGATAGCTATGGTATTCGGGCCACGCAAGGAGGCCCCTGCCATGGGAATGCGCTTTACCCGCGCTCGGAGCGCACGGCCCGCCCTGGCCGACGACGCTCGTGTCGCCGCGTCGCGGCCCAGTCCACGGCCAGCCATGGGCTGGCAAGCCGCTGGTCTGCTCGCCCTTCAGCGATTGATCGGCAATCAGGCGGTGGCTCGTCTGATCGCCAGCCAGCGCGCGGACGCGGCCCAGCCAGCCAGTGACCAGGCGACGGTACAGCGGGTAGGGCGGTCCGGCACGGTGGCCGTCCAGCGGTCGGTAAGGGTATTCGTTGGCAACCTGGCAGTCCACAGCAGTGAAGATTCCCTGCGGGGAGCATTCCAGCGTGCGGGCCTCGAACCGCTCGCGGTCCAGCTCATCACGGACCGCGTGACCGGTCAATCGCGCGGCTTCGGGTTTGTCGAGCTGGCCACGCCCGAGGCTGTTCAAGCCGCGATCGATGGGCTGAACGGCAAGGACTTGGACGGCCGCGCGCTCAGGCTCAACGAAGCCCAGGAGAGGGCGTCAGGCGGCGGCGGCGGTGGTGGCGGCGGCGGCCGGGGCGGCGGCGGCCGGGGCAGCGGCGGTGGTGGCGGCGGCGGCCGGGGCGGCGGCGGCCGAGACCGCGGCAGCGATTGGTGATCCAGCGGGTGCTGGCCGGGGCTGGTCCGGCTGGCACGCTGGCTGCTACCGCTGCTAGCGGAAATAGGCACCCGTCCTCGCCGGCGGTACGGCAAAGTTTCCCGGCCCAGCCACTGCCACAACTGGCCGGGCGCGAATCGGGGCCGGAATATGACGCGGGCTCGAAGATTCAGCTGACGCGTCGACCGCGGAGCGAGCACGTCGTCGTGCTCCCGCATCGTCATGTCCCACCGCCCGCGCCGGCGACCGCGATCAGGCGCAAGTTTGGGCACGGAGACGGACATGAGCCCCGCACGCGTTGACCGTTGACCTTGTCTGAGAACCTCGCGAGCATTCGCTCACGGCCATCCACGCGTTCCTGGCAGAACAATGCTGCCGAGCCGGACGAGCGCGACCCGGCGGGTTCGGGGTGCCGATGATAACTGCTCGATACGGCTGAAGCAGCGGGTACAACCAGAGCGGCATGAACAAGACCCGACTCGAAGCCTTCAGCGATGGCGTGATCGCCATCCTGATCACCATCATGGTGCTCGACCTGCGGTCACCCGAGGGCTCCGATCTACCGGACCTGCTCAACGTCCTTCCGAACATAGCGACCTATCTGTTGAGCTTTATCTACCTCGGGATCTACTGGAACAACCATCACCACCTGCTCCACGCGACCGTACATATCAACGGTGAGGTCCTCTGGGCAAACCTCCACCTGCTGTTCTGGCTGTCGTTGGTCCCCTTCGCAACCCGCTGGATGAGTGAGACCGACTTCGCCACACTGCCTACCGCCGCCTACGGAGTTGTCCTGCTGCTTTCCGCGCTTGCCTTCACGATCCTCGTGCGGGTACTCCTGGCCTGTCAGCCGCCGCACTCGGTCCTGGCGACGGCGATTGGCGCGGACACCAAAGGAAAAATTTCGCTGGCCGGCTACGTCGCAGCCATCCCGCTCGCGTTCGTGAATCAATGGCTGGCGCTTGGCCTGTTCGGGCTCGTCGCGCTTATCTGGCTGGTGCCCGATCGTCGCATCGAGTCGCGGCTCAGCACGCTATCGGGCCCGGATTCGGCTGCCGACTGACCTTGCCTCGAGTCAGAAGGAGCTCCGGTTTGCGCCTAGCTCCTGACGACTGGTCCCGCCCAACTGCCCGTGAGTACCGACGCGGGCCATCGCGACCAGCACCGAGGCTGACCAGGTGCGACGTGTTCGAGGGCGTGGTCGGGCTGCCGTCGCGGTCAGCACGCCGGTACCGCATCGGCTTCGGCGGATGGTGCGGGCCGGAGCACGTCAGCCGGCACGACCCCGAATAGCGGCCTGATGCTGGGCGCGCCAGTCCTCGAACGCTCGAGCGACGATGCGCTCATTGTGGACGCCTTCGGCTTCCCAGGAGGCGAGCCAGACGATGGGCGGCCCCATGATCGCCGGATCGAGCAGCCGAGCGCGGAATTCGGCGGGCGCATCTTCCGGAACCATTCCGGTCGCGGTTGCGCCGCCCGGCAGGAGCATGTTGACGGTAACCGGTGTTCCGCCAGGTCAGCCGCCATGATCCGGGACAGCGCTTCGACGGCAGCACCCGACGGGCCGTACGGGACGAAGCCGCGGTTGGTCGTGGTTGCCTCGTTCATCGAGATATTCACGACGCGGCCCGAGCCGGCGGCGAGCATCAGTGGCACGACCGCACGGGAAACAAGAAACACGCCCGTGACTTTCGTCTCGACGACGTCGCGAAAGCCGCTCGGCGAGACCTCCCAGAAGGGCTGCGCATAGGCCGGAAAGCGGGGGTTGACGGTCCGCATGCCGATGCCGGCGTTGTTGACCAGCATGTCGATGCCGCCCAAGCGTGCCCGTGCCTCGTCGACGAACATCGCCACCGACTGCTCGTCGCGGACATCCACGCCGAACGCCATCACCTGCCCACGCAGCTCACGCGCGGTCGCCTCGGCGCGCGTCCGGCTGCGGCTGGCCACACCGACGCGCGCACCCGCGGCCGCGAGCGCCTCCGCCATTGCCCGCCCGATACCGCTCGTGGCGCCGGTCACCAGCACTCGCGTGCCGTCCAATGCCTCCATTGCCGCACCTCTCTTTCGCTCGAGCGCAGGATCCATCGAGACGGAGCCGCCCTTGAATCTGGAGCTCGCCTCGGTCTCTGCAAAGCAGTATGTCAACCAGGACCGCCTACAACGGGTGGCTCCGGCCCTGGGAGTACAGGGCGCTGCGGAAAGCGTGCCGCCCAATCGAAGCCGGACGAGGATTCTCCACACGCGAAGCCCGGCCAGCCGCCGCGGCTGTTTTCGTCGTTCCGACGTCCAGCCGACCTCAGATCGGTTCTCTGCTCCGATGATGGTCAGACCGCGCGCGGCTGGCTGCCGCTGCATGCCGTTCCGAATGGCTCATGAGACGGCAGCCCTTGCGTCCCCCGTCGTCTCCGAGGCGATCGCCGCTTGAACAATCTCCACGAGCCGCTGTCGCCGTCGGCAGGCGCCAAACTCGAAGGATCGCATGATTTCGTCGATCTCGGCGCGCGTGGGCCCGCGAAAGCAGTTGGCGTACTCGGGTACCATGGGTTCGGCCAGGAGGATGTGACGCACCAGGCGATTCACCCACCATTGCGGGTCCGGGTGATCCGGGTACTCAGCCCGGAAGCGAGCCTCCAGGGGAGTCAGGACGTCGCGGATGTCGTCGTCGACGTGGCCCCAAGTGTCCGTGGCCAGGCGGGCCTTCTTCTCGCGCACCGGGCGCGTCCTCGACATGTAGGGCGAGTCGGCGTCGAGGTACGGCGGGCCGGCTCGGTGAGTTCCAGGAACCGTCGCTCCAGAGCCGAGGCGTCGTAATAGACACCTTGCGTCTCGCCCGGATACACGGTGCTGCCCGCACTGCCGGCCATCGCATAGTCGAAGGCGATGAACACCGTATTGGGAAGTGGGTCGGTGTAGAACGCGAATTCCGAACCGAAGGCGTTACCCTTCAGGAACAGGATATGGTCGGGGTCTACCTCTCGTATCTCCCTGAGCAGCCGAGGAAAGTAGCGCCGAACTGGCTCACCGGTCGGATCGCCGGGCTCGTTCATCGGTTCGTATCCGGCGACCCACGCGTTATCTTTGTAGCGGGCCGCAAGCCCGCGCCAGATGTTGATGACGCGATCCTCGAACTGAACTTGACCCCAGAAGCCGGCGTGGTGAGTAGGATTGTCACAGTGCCACTCGTTGTTCTGCCAGCCGGGAAGCACATGCAGGTCGATGATCGTGTACAGCCCGTTGCGTGCGCATGCCTCGACGGCCATGTCCAGGCGCGCCAACCCCGACTCCTTTAGCTGAAATGGTGCACCATCGTCCTCCAGGTGCGCGTAGTGGACCGGGATGCGAACCAGGTTGAAGCCGATGGTCGCCATCGCCGCGGCGTCCGCTTCCGTAAAGACGACGTCGAGGAAGCGATCGAAGAAGTACTGCCCGAGTTCGTCGCCAAGAACATCACGTATGACTCGTCGGTTCAGGCTCTCGGTGGCCGGGAAGCCGACGACGAAATTCTCCATATTGAGCCAACCGCCCAGGCCGATCGCATGGAGGCGGACTGGCGCTCCACTCCGAGTGACAAACTGGTCCTCGTGAGTTTGGAGAAAGTTGTCGCCGGGCATCTCCAGGTCTCCTCGGCGGGTTCAGTGGTCCGGATACGGCCGGCCCTGTTCATAAGCGTCGCCGGCTCAACGAGCCCAGGTCAAGAGTTGCCTGCCCGCGCACGCTAGGCGTTGGCTGCGACGGCTGGCTTGACAGCGGAGATGATCTTCTCGCCGTAAGCAGCCAGCGTGGCATCTTTCGCATCGTGCTGCAGGTACACGGCGAATTGATCGACCCCCAGGGCGGCTAACTCCCTCAGCCGGGCCGCGTGGAGCGCGGGCGGGCCGACAATGCAGAACCGATCCACGATCTCATCAGGGACGAACTCAGTGTGTATATTGCCCGCCCGCCCGTGCGAGTTGTAGTCGTAGCCCTGACGGCCGGCGATGTAGTCCGACAGCGATCTGGGCACCGCCCTCCCATCGGCGCCGTAGCGGCCGACAATATCGGCGACGTGGTTGCCGACCATCCCGCCAAACCAGCGGCATTGGTCACGGCCGTGGGCCAGCCCGACGTCACTACCGTCAGTCACGTAGGCTGGGGCTGCGACACAGATCGTAATCGTTTCCGGATCGCGTCCGACGGACTGCGCCGCTTCCCGCACCGCCTTGATGGACCAGGCGGTGATGTCAGGGTCGGCGAGCTGCAGGATGAAGCCGTCCGCCACCTCGCCTGTCAGGGCCAGCGCCCGGGGGCCGTAGGCGGCGACCCAGATCGGCAGTCGCGAGCCATGTGACCATGGAAGACGCAACTGCTTGCCCTTGTAGTCCACTGACTCGGAGTTGCCCAGCCCGCGGATGACCTCGATTGCTTCTCGCAAAGTGGCCAGGGTGGTAGGGCGGCCGTTGATGACCCGTACCGCCGAGTCTCCGCGGCCGAGACCGCAGATCGTCCGGTTGCCGAACATGTCATTCAGCGTGGCGAAGAGCGACGCGATGACCGTCCAGTCGCGCGTAGCGGGATTGCTCACCATCGGCCCGACGGTCAGCCGGTGCGTGTTCGAAAGGATCTGCGAGAGGATCACATACGGCTCCTGCCAGAGCAGGTGCGAGTCGAAGGTCCAAACGTGGGTGAACCCGTAGGTCTCGGCCTGCCGGGCGAGCTCGACAACCCGCCACGCCGGCGGGTCGGTCTGCAACACGACGCCGAAGTCCATGGTGATCACCTCAGAGCAGATTCTGCGAGAGCGAGCGTGCGACGAACTTCCCATGCCCTCGAGTGCCAACGTAGCCGGTCGAGTCCTTGATCACGGTGCCGCGAGAGAGCACGAGGTCGACCCGGCCGTCGATCTCGTAGCCCTCCCAGGCAGAGTAGTCCATGTTCATGTGGTGGACGCGGCCCTCGCCGATCCCGATCGAGGTGTGCCCGTTCGGGTCGTAGACGACAATATCGGCGTCCGCTCCTGGAGCGAGCACCCCTTTGCGGCCGTAGAGGCCGAACATCCGCGCAGGTGTGGTGCAACAGACATCGACCCATCGTTCCAGCGAAATCCTTCGATCGACAACCCCCTGGTAGATCAGGTCCATCCGATGCTCCACTGAGCCAATGCCGTTTGGAATGCGCGAGAAGTCGCCGACGCCCAACTGCTTCTGATCCTTCATGCAGAATGGGCAATGATCGGTCGACACGGCGCTGACGTCACCGGTGCGGATGTACTTCCACAGCTCATCCTGGTGCCCTTCGGCGCGCGAGCGAAGCGGCGGCGAGCAAACCCACTTGGCCCCTTCGAAATCGCCCCACTCCTTTCCGTGCGCACCCAGTTGCTCCTCCAGTGAGAGGTACAGGTACTGCGGGCACGTCTCCGCGAAGACGTTCTGGCCGGCATTGCGGGCCTCGGCGATACGCGCCAGCGCCTGCCTGGCGGACACGTGCACCACGTACAGCGGCGCGCCGGTGATCTCGGCGAGCATCACCGCCCGGTGGGTGGCCTCCTGCTCAGCCTGCCACGGGCGGGTGACGCCGTGGTAATAGGGCTGTCGTTCGTTTCGGGCCAGCGCTTGTCGCACCAGAACGTCAATGGCCGGGCCGTTCTCCGCGTGCAGCATGATCAGCCCGCCATTGTCAGCCGCCGTCTGCATCGCCTGCTCGATCTGCCCATCGCCGGACAGGAACACGCCGGGATAGGCCATGAACAGTTTGAAGCTGGTAATGCCCTCGGCAATCAGCTCGTCCATCGCCTTCAGCGATTCGGGGTTGACGTCGCCAATGATCTGGTGGAAGCCGTAGTCGACGGCGCAGTTACCGGCGGCCTTCTGGTGCCACAGCGCCACCTGATCCTGAACCCGTTGTCCCTGCGTCTGAACGACGAAGTCGACGATCGTCGTCGTTCCGCCCCAGGCGGCCGCGCGAGTGCCGGTCTCGAAGGTGTCGGAGGCCTGGGTGCCGCCGAACGGCATCTCCATGTGCGTGTGCACGTCGATACCGCCAGGGATGACGTACTTCCCCTTCGCATCGATCACCCGGTCAGCGTGAACCGATGTGGCGAGGGGCGATCCATGAAGCACGAGCGCACTGATGGTTTCGCCCTCGATCAGCACGTCGTAGGCTGCCGAACCGGTCGCACTGATGACCGTCCCATTTTCGATCAGGATGGTCATTATTGGAGGACCGTGCGCTGGTACGACTCTGGACGGCGGTCGCGATAGAACTGCCAGTCGTTGCGCGTCCGAGTGATCTCGTCGAGGTCCAGGTCGCGGATGACGATCTCCTCTGTGTCCTGGGCGGCCATCTCGCCGATGATGTTGCCACGTGGGTCGACGAAGTAGGACGATCCGTAGAACCGCGGCGCGTCTAGGCCGAACTCACTGACCTCCTGACCGATACGGTTGTTCGCGGCGATGAAATACTGGTTGTTCGCCGCGGCGGCCGGCTGCTCGATCTCCCACAGTCGATTGGAAAGGCCCGGCTTGGTCGCCGAGGGGTTGAACACGATCTGCGCGTTGGCCAATCCGAGCTCGCGCCAGCCCTCTGGAAAGTGCCGGTCATAGCAGATGTACACACCGACCCGGCCGACCGCGGTCTGGAACACCGGATAGCCGAGATTGCCCGGGTCGGAAGTAGAACTTCTCCCAGAACGACGGCAGGTGAGGAATGTGGTGCTTGCGGTAGATGCCGAGTAGCGTACCGTCGGCATCGATCACGGCTGCCGTATTGTAGTATTCGCCCTCGTTGGCGACCTCGTAGACAGGCAGGACGATGACCAGCTGGAGCTCTCTCGCCAGTGCCTGGAATCGCTCGGTCGTCGGGCCCGGGATCGGCTCGGTGTATTGGTAGTACTTTTGCTCCTGGACGGCGCCGAAGTACGGCCCGTAGAACAGCTCCTGAAATCCGATGATCTGCGCGCCGTCGGCTGCGGCGCGCCTCGCCAGCTCCTCGTGGTGCTCGATCATGGATTCCTTGTCGCCCGTCCAGGCAACCTGAGTGATGGCAGCGCGGACTACAGTCATGGGTGCTGCTGGCCTTCCTTGGGAGGGATTATTCGTATCAGGAGCCTATCGTAGAGCGCGGTCAAGTTACATAGGCAGAGGGTCGTGTGGCCTGCGCGTGGCGGCGACGGCTTCGCCGAGGTCGGCGTCGCGGAACGCCACAGCTCGGTCAGAGGCGTTCCGCTGGCGCCCCTCGATCGGCTACGACCCGGAGTCGCCAACGGCACCCGCTACGGCCTTGGCGCCTGGGTCTGGACCGTGGCAGCCAGCGCGCGATCCTCGCCCTGGCGATCGGTGATCCGTCGCCGGCAGTCTCGCGCTCGGCCTGGATTCCTCCGCTTGACGTCTCAGGTGGTCATACCCAGCTTCTTGCGCATGGTGGCGGCCAGGTGCGCAAACATCGGGTAAACGTCGCCACCATAGGCAGCGTGCAGTGCCGGCTGCCAGAGCTCCCACCGCTCGATCACGATCTTCCCGACGAGCAGCTGAATCAGCTCGGTGTCGAATGCGCCGCGATACTCGAGTGCGCCCAGCTGTTCAAAGAAATCCAGTTCGCGGTACAGCACGTAAGCTTCCGGGGCTCCGGCCGCGACATAACCCTGGAATGCAGCGCTCAGGTCCTCCCTGGTTTTGAAGCGTTCAACCAGTCGCCTGGTTTCCACCAGGGCGTCCTCGTTCCAGCGGCGAAAGAACTCGGCGGCCATCAGTGCGTCGCGGCTCTTTCGTGCTTCGCTGACCTGTCGGCCCGCGAAGATCGCCGCGCCGATGCCGCCAAGCAGCCCGAGGGCGCCGATGGCCGTCGCGATTGCCGTCAGCTGCTCGGCCCAATTAGGGTCCGCTGGCTGCATGAGCTGACCTCCGATCCGAACCGCCAACGGTGAAGCCGACAGAAGCCGGTTGCCGGTGGCGGCTGCTCACTGCAGGCTATCCGCTGCCAGGTATCGCCGAGCTGCCACTGCGTCAGCGTACAGCTGCGGCTTCCGCTGACCCGAACAGTCCAGTCCGGCCCCGGCCTGCGTCGGTGGGCACACCGGACTTCACCATTCAGCCTGCAGTGGCGTTTTCCATGGTGACGCCCTTCATGTCGCGGCCAAACGTCAGTGAAGACGCGGGTAGCATGCGCTACCACACCCGCCCATATCGGCAGCGGCTCGACTGCCGGTTACGGCGACCTATCGAACTCCCCGTCCGAGAGATCCGTCAAGTACGGACGCCGTGCGGGCAGACACCCGTTATCCGACCGGCAAAACCGGTCAGCCGTCCGGTTTGCCGCCGGTTTTTCAGTCGGCGGCGCCGCACTGTGCACTGAGCAGCCCGGCGGCCGCGGCGCCGTCCAGCCAGCCAAGCCCCGAGGCGTCAACCTCCGCCGTCTGCTGCCCGGGCGTCTGCCGAACCACCTGGACCGGTCGCGCCTCGCTCACGTCTGAACCCTGCGGCCAGGCGATCTGGACCGGGTCCCCCGGCTCGAGCTGGTCGCTGTAGCCGTCGTCGGTGGTCAGCACCAGTGCGTAGCCGTCCGGCGCCTGCTCACCTGTCTGCGGGTCCTGGGCCTGCACCAGCACTGCGCAGCCCGGCCACGAGGCCACGACCGTCCCGCTCATTGGCCACAGCGGCAGCAACAGCGCCGCCGCCAGCGCCTTACACGTCGTCATCGTCAACTCCTCTGGTCAGCCCTCAGAGCGCCCGGAACGCCGACGAGCAGTGCTCCGACCACGCACAGCGCCAGCCAGCCCGGCACGCGCCCGAAACAGGATCCGGCCGAGGCCGCCAGTACCGCAACATGAGCAATTGTTCCATGCACGGGCCGCACCTCCTGACAGCTCTGGAGCCTGGCGGTCCTGGACCTCAACTGTACGAAATCAGCTGGCTCGTGCCGCTCTGGCTCGGTATGGGCAGTCTGTCTGCCTCCGTGATGACGTCCGTGGCAGACGTGCGACGCACGTCACGGCTCTGCTACGCGCGCCCGGAGCCGCTCGAGGACAAACCGTTGCTCGGGCGTTAGGCCGTTCCCAGGGCCAGCGAAGGCCTCGACCTGCTGCTCGAGGACGTCGAGGATGCGTGCCAGCGCGGCCCGAATCGAGTCCGCCGTGTACAGCGGGAGCGTGGTCCCGACCAGCGCCTGCAGCGTCGGCGCGGCCTGCCTATCGAAGGTGTGGATCGGGCGCACCCCGCCTTGACTCCGCCGGAATAGCTCCATGAGACACGCGCGCATCTGGTGCAGCAGGTCAACAGCGAGCCAGAACTCGCCCCGCCGCAGGGACCGCTCGGCAGTGATGGCATCATGCAGGCACTCGTCCACCGGTCGTCGCTGTGTCGTGCCCGCCGGTCGGCGGTTGGCGCGCGCCGCTGCCTCGAGCTCAGACTGGCCGACCGACCCGGCCAGCACCCGCAGCCCGCTCAGAATGTTCGGGCTCGTGTCGGCAAGCGGGTGGTACCGCAGCGACAGCTGCAGCAGCGAGTCCAGAACGATATCGCCGCTGTCGGCACCGGACGGGATGAACAGGGCGGCGTGCTCGCCGAACGGCACCAAGGCTGCGCCCAGCCGCCGTAACTCGTCATCGATCTCAACCGTGGCATCGTCGGCGAGGACGATGTCGAGGTCCAGGTCCGAGCCGGGCCACCAGTCGCGACGCCCGACCGAGCCGAAGACGGCAATAGCATGGACGCGCGCATCGCCCGTGTACGCGCGCACGATCGCTCCCAGGACAACCCGGTGTTGGCCGCTGCCGGGGTAGTCGTCGGCCATCGCGGAGATGCATCGTATCTCTGAGAGTAGCGCGTTCACCACTATGTGAGCGGGCTTCGAGTTGTGTTCAACAATCCCTCTCGTTTCTCAGGCGCGTCCTCCCGCTCGATGGTCGGTTCCGCACGCTTGGGCATGGCACTGGTCAGTTCTGTACCAGGTCGCTCGGCATCGATCGGCTGGGCGAGAAGATGAGCCAGCCACTGGCCAACAGCGACCCGATTGCGCGGATCCTGCACCGTTAACGGTCGATCAAGCCCAGCCGTGCTAGTCGGGCCAGCGCCATACAGGGTGCCCGAGCCGAGCTGAACCCGGGCCAGGTGCTTGACATTCCGAAGCTTGTTGACGAACTGTTGACGAAGTTGTTGACTGCTGTTTAAGCCTGCAGCGGCAGAGCACTCCTGCGCTGGGTTTAGAATGCCGCACCAGTCACGGGAAACCGCGCCCGAGCATGCGGGTGGGGCCTACGTGTACGAGAAGGGCTTGCCGCGCCAGGAGCTGCTGTCGGCTCCTGGCGCACCGAAACCGTGGGCAGCGGGCTGGCGGCCGTCGCTGGGATTCAGACGCAGGTACTGGCCTTCTCTACGAACGCCGGTCAGACACCGGTCTGGTTCCGTCTCGCGGTCGAGCGTCCGATCAGACGATGCCGTATCGGCCACGACTTCCTCACCTGTCGCCACTGCCCGGCCTGGGCCCGCTCTCGACCTTCACTCGAACGTGCAGATCGACGACGGGCGAGCCGAAGCCCACCCTGGTCGCGAACGCGATCAGCCGGGACCATCGCTGATCCAATGCGGGTGATCCTGACCGGCCTGGGCTCGGCCGGCGATGTGCTGCCGGCCGTCGGCGTAGGCCGGCGGCTGGTGCAGCGCGGTCACGACGTCGTGCTCATCGCCAGCGACCACTTCCGACCGCTGGCCGAGCGGAGCGACCTCCAGTTCGTCGGCCTCGGCTCGGACGCGGATTACCGCCGCATCATCCAGGACCCGGCCGTGTTCGATCGGCGGCGCGGCCTGGAGACGGTGCTACGCCAGACGTTGCAATGGCTCGAGCCGCTCTACACGGTGGTGCAGCGCTGCATCGTGCCGGGTCACACCGTGGTGGGGGCGCACGTGCTGGACTTCGCCTCGCGCATGCTGCAGGAGCAGGGGGAGGTGCCGGTCGCCACGCTGCTGCTCTCGCCGGCGCTGCTGATCGCGATGCGCTTGGACGAGCCGGAGCAGGTGGACATGGTGCTCGGCGACGGCGCCCGAGACCGCGGCGCCACGTCCGATCTGATCTCCAGCGACCCGGCTACCGGCGCCGGGGTGGCGTTCGTCCGGCTGGAGGCCGACCCCGACCCGGTACGGGTCCGGGCCGCCTGGGTCTCTGATGACGACATCCGGGCCATGGCGGACCAGTGCATTGCCCGCTTGGCGCCTGAGCCGGTCCGCTGCGATCGAGGCGGAGGCGGCGGCATGAATACGACTCCCACGTCGTGGCGGACCGACGAGCCTTGCCCGTGCTGCGGTAACTGTCTGACGGCCACCGATGACGGGCAACCCCAGATCACGCTGGACTGCCTGCTGTGCGGCTGGTCGTCCACCTGGACCGGTGACCACGGAACCGAGGTGAGCCAATGACCGACACCAGCACCCGCGCCGAGCGGATGAGATGCCGCTGGCCCGCGACTCGATCCGGAAGATCGCAGAAGCGTCCGGCGCCTGCCTGCGGCCGGTGCAGCTGCGCCGTACCGACACCCGCACCGGGAAGTCCGAGACGGTCATGATCCCCTGCGGGGCCACCCTGGCCAGTGTGTGCCCGCCGTGCGCGGAACGGGCTAAGTGGCTGCGAGCCGCGCAGTGCCGGGAAGGCTGGCACCTCGAGGACGAACCCGACCTCACCCCCGCCGCCCCCCGATGAGATGCAGGCGTACTGGCTCACCCTGCGGGCCGAGGTCCAGGCCGACCGCGACCGCGCCGAAGCCAACGGCGAGGACACGGCCGAGCTGGACGAGCTCGCCGCCGAGCTCGACACCGAGATAACCAAGGCCGGGGTCCGCGGCACGGTCACCACCAAGCCGAAGGACGGGAAGGCAAAGGGCCGCCGGTCCAGGTCCACCCGGCGCCGCCAGGACACCGCCGCGCTGCCCCGCCGCAAGGTAGACGCCCGCACCACGGGCGGGTTTACACCGCACCGGACGGCAAGCGGTACCGGCCGTCGATGTTCATCACGCTTACCTGCGATAGCTATGGCAGGGTCCACGACGACGGCACCCCGGTTGATCCGGCCAGCTACGACTACCAGCGGGCCGCACGGGACGCGCTGCACTTCGCCGCGCTGGCCGACCGGTTCATCCAGAACCTGCGCCGCATCCTCGGCTACGACGTGCAGTACTTCGGCGCTATCGAGCCGCAAAAACGGCTCGCGCCGCACATCCACCTGGCCATCCGCGGCACGGTGCCCCGGCCGTTGCTGCGGCTGGTCATCGCCGCCACCTACCACCAGGTCTGGTGGCCCGCCACCGATGTTGTCCGGTTCGACGGGGGACGAGCTGCCCGTCTGGGACGAGCCGACCGGCAGCTACCTCGACCCCTCGACCGGCGAAGTGCTGCCTACCTGGGACCAGGCCCTCGACGCCATCGGCCCCGGCGACGCGCCGCTGCATGTGGCCAGGTTCGGGGCCAAGTTCGACGCCCAGGGCGTGCTGGCCGGGTCCAAGGACGCCAACCGGTGCATCCGCTACCTGACCAAATACCTGACCAAGCACGTCGCCGACTGCCACGCCCCCGACACCGACCCCCAGCGCGCCAGACGCCGACCGGCTCGCTGATGCGCTGCGGTACGAGCCGTGCTCGCCGACATGCGCCAACTGGCTCCGCTACGGCATCCAGCCCAAGAACGCCAAGGCCGGCTGATCCCCGGCGCGTGCAAGGGCAAAGCCCATCCGGCCGAGCACCTCGGCTACGCCGGGCGACGCGTCCTGGTCTCCCGCAAGTGGTCGGGCAAGACGCTGAAAGATCACAGGGGCGACCGGCAAGGCCTGGTTCCTGCACACCCTCGGCCTGGAGCCACCCGAGCCCGGCCGCTACACCTGGCACGTCGTCACACCCTCCGACCACGACCACCTGCCCGCCGACAAGCGACTGCTCCGCGTCGTCGCCCAGCGCACCCGATGGCAGGCCGCCCTCGCCGAAGCCAAACGCAGAGCCCAGGAACAGGACGGCAATCTTTCGGCAGACGGGAGAGCGGCATGATCACCAAGCGAGCACAGGTCAAGGCGGAACATCCCGCCGACGTGCTGATGACGGTGGCCGAGATGTGCGCGGACCTCGGGGGAGTGTCGCGGCGAACCTTCTACCGCTGGCGAGAGCTGGGTATCGGCCCGGAATGCCTGAAGATTCCCAATGGTGAGTTGCGGGCCTGGCGTAGTGACTTCTTGACCTGGCTGGAAAGCCTCCGTGAAGGTGCGGCATGAAGTCGCACGATGTCCGGTTCTGGGAGACGCGGCCGAACAAGACTGCCAAGGGCGCGTCCTACACCGTCCGGTGGACGGTCGCTGGCCGCGAAAAGTCGCACACCCTCTCGGGGAAGGCGCGGGCTGAGCGGTACAAGTCGCGCTTGCTCCAGGTCGCCGACAAGGGCGAGGCGTTCGACGTCGATTCCGGGCTGCCTGATTCCCTGGCTCGGGAGGTCAGCCAGGTCACATGGTTTGAGCACGCGTCCGCGTTCATGGATGCTCGCTGGCCGAAGCACGCGGGCAAGGGCCGGGTCTCCCTGGCCGAGGGCCTGATTGCGGTCACGCCGGTCTTGGTCAAGAGTCAGCGCGGGGCGCCTGATCCCGCCGTGCTGCGCCAGGCGCTGCGTAAGTGGGCGTTCAACCCGCCGCGCCGTGACATGCCCCGCCCGGCCGAGGTCGAGGCGGCTCTGCGGTGGCTGGCCCGGGCGTCGGTGCCGGTATCGGCGCTGGAAGAGGCGAGCATGGTGAGCCGGGCGCTGGACGCCTGTGCCCGGAAGCTCGACGGGCCGGCGGCGGCCCCAGAGTATTACCGCAGGCGGCGGCGCACGTTCTATGGCGCGCTGAAGTACGCGGTGAGGGAGAAGCGTCTTTCGGCAAATCCGCTCGACGGCGCTGAGGACCGGGAGTGGAAGGCGCCCGAGGTGGACCAGGCGGTGGACCGGCGCCGGGTGCCCAACCCTGCGCAGATGCGGTCGCTGCTGGATGCGATCCGCTCAACTGGAAAGAGCCAGGGCCCGCGGCTGGTCGCGCTCTACGGCTGCATGTACTACGGGATGCTGCGGCCATCCGAGGCGGTGGCGCTGCTGCTGGACGAGTGTCACCTGCCCGCCGCGGGATGGGGTCGGCTGGAGTTCCGCGAGGTGCAGTCGGCCGCCGGTCGGGAGTGGACCGACGACGGCGAAGTTCATGAGTCCCGCGGACCCAAGGGCGGCCCGAAGAACGCGGTGCGCCGGGTGCCGATCCCGCCCGCCCTGGTGCAGCTGCTCCGCGAGCACATCGACCAGTACGGGACTGGGCCGGATGGCCGGCTGTTCTGGACCTATCGCAAAGGCATTTACCAGCCGTCCACGCTCTGGCAGGTCCTCCAGAAGGCCCGGGTCGTGGCGTTCACCCCGGCGCAGGTTGCCTCGCCGCTGGCCCGCAAGCCCTATGACTTCCGGCACGCCGGGGTGTCCTGGCGGCTGAACGCCGGCACTCCTGGCCCGCAGGTGGCCGAGTGGGCCGGTCACAGCGTGGAAGTCCTCTACCGCATCTACGCGCACTGCCTGGACGGCGACGACGAGCGATGGCACGAGCGCATGGAGGAAGCCCTTGGCTAGCATGAAGCCCCGGCCGGTGTGCCGGGGCTCCGTGTTTTCCGGGTCTGACCTGCCTGGATGTCGTGATCTTCATTCCGCGTATATTCCGGGAACCCTGACATCGGGCCGCTTTTGGCGGCACATGGCTGCACACGGGCCGCAGCCCGGTCTCCGGCATTTTCGCTGGTCAGGCGGTGTTTCGCCTGGTTATCGGTGGCGCCCCCAGCAGGATTCGAACCTGCGCTCACGGCTCCGGAGGCCGTTGCTCTCTCCCCTGAGCTATGGGGGCCCAGATCTTCCGCACGACTGAACGCCGCGCCGCTGCAGAACGTGGAAAGGCTATCAGCAGGTTTGCCTTGTGAAGGACACCAAGCCGATGCGCACACACCACGACCGCAGACCGGCTACTCTCGCGCGGGTGGCGCAGGCACTCGGGCGCGTGCTCGTCGTGGACGACGATGAGGTGATCAGGCAGCTCATCGCCGTCAACCTCACGCTGGAGGGATTCGACGTGGCGACGGCCGTGGACGGGCAGGACTGCCTGGACAAAGTGGCCGCGATCGGCCCGGACGTGATCACCCTGGACGTCATGATGCCGCGGCTCGACGGCTGGGTCACCGCCATGGAACTGCGGAAGAACCCGGAGACCAGCCACGTCAAGGTGGTGCTGATCACCGCGCGCGCCCAGGAGGACGACCGCGGCCGGGGCCAGCGGATCGGCGTGGACGCCTACCTGACCAAGCCGTTCGACCCGGCGAGATGATCCGGATCGTGCGCGAGCTGGCCGGCAAGCCGCCGGGCGCCTTCGCCTGACCGGCGCCAGCCGTCCCGCGGCGCCCGGCGGTCCCGCGGCGCCCGGGTAGCCTGCACAGCGTGATCACGGCCGAGGTCAGGCGCGCGGTCTGGGCCGCGGCCCGGGACGCGGCGGCGGCCGGCGAGCTGCCGGCTCTGGGGAACACCGATCTCAGCACGCTGCGTCCCGTGCCCGCCGAGCGTGGCGGCCGCCCCGGCCGGTACGCGTCCACGCTGCCCTACCTGCTGGCCACCGGGGCTACGCCGCCGGGCCAGATCGCCGCCGTCCTGGGCCGTCGGCTCGCGGGGCTCGACTGGATCGCCGAAGCCGCGGCCGCGGCCGGTCACCTCACCATCACCGTCACCGATGAGGCGCTGGCCACCCTGGCCGTCCGCGTCCCGCAGGCCGCCAGACTGCGCGCGCCAGCGACATCCTGCGCGGCCTGACGGTCGCCGCGCCGCCGGCCTGCGACCTGGCCATCGCGCCGAGCTGGCCGGACGCGCACGCCCGGGTGTCCGCCGAGGTCACCGCCAGGCTGGCCCGGAAGGCGGGAGCCGAGATTACTCCCGAACGGCTGCCGCCGCTCCCCGCCGCGCGGAATCCCGGGCGGGACCCCGGTCGCCGCCGCGCTGGCCTACGCCGGCCGCGATGCCGTCAGGTACGCGCTGATCAGGCAGGCCCGCGGCTGGCCTGACGGCACCGCAGGGACGCGACTCGTTCGGTATCATCCCGGCAATCCCGCTTATGCTGTTCGTTACGCGCACGCGCATGCCGCTTGCGCCCTTCGCCAGGCCGCTGACCTCGGGCTGGGGGCGGGGCAGGCGGCGGAGTTCGCACCGTGCCTGCTCATCCACCCAGCCGAGCGGGCGCTGCTCGGCGCCCTGTCCTGGCTCCCCGAACGGGTGGCCTGGGCAGCGCGCATGGCGCGGCCTGCCGAGTTCGCCCGGTACCTGGAGGAGCTGGCCGGGACGTACCAGGACTGCCGGGAGAACTGCCCGGCGCTGCCGTTCGGCGGCCGCGCCGCGCCGCGGGATCAGCCCGCGATCCGGGCCAGGCTGTGGCTGGTGACGGCGGCCGCGACGGCGATCGCGGCGGCCCTGGACCTGCTCGGGATCGGCGCGCCTGCCCGGCTGTGAGACACGAGGGAGCCCGATGACCAGCGTTGCCCGGCCGGCCTGCCGCCCGCCGGAGGAGATTGTCCGCAGCGGGCCGCTGCCCGACGACGTGCCGTCCGCACCTCCGTCCGACCCGAGCGCGCTCAGCCCGGCCATCTGGCCGCGCACCGCCCGCAGGCAGCACGGCGCGCTGGCTATCGGCGGGATCGACGTGCGGGATCTCGCCGCCGAGTTCGGCACGCCGCTATTCGCCTGCGACGAGGCGGATTTCCGCGCCCGGTGCCGGGACTTCCGCGCCGCGTTCGGCGCCGGTGACGCGGTCTGCTACGCGGCCAAGGCGTTCTGCTGCCGCGAGGTGCTGCGCTGGGCGGCCGGGGAAGGCCTCGGCGTGGATGTCTGCACCGACGGCGAGCTGGAGACGGCGCTGTCGGCCGGGCTGGACGGTGAGATCATCACCATGCACGGCAACAACAAGACCGTGGCCGAGCTCGCCCGCGCCCTGGATGCGGGCGTCGGCCGCATCGTGCTGGACTCCTTCGAGGAGATCGCCCGGCTCGGTTACCTGGCCGAGCGCAACGGAGCGCGGCCGAAGGTGCTGGTCCGGGTCACCACCGGCGTGGAGGCCGGCGCGCACGAGTACCTTGCCACCTCCCGCGACGACCAGAAGTTCGGCTTCTCGCTCGGCTCCGGCGCGGCCGCCGAAGCCGTCCGCCGGGTGCTCGCCTGTCCGGACCTGGAGCTCGCCGGGCTGCACTCGCACATCGGGTCGCAGATCACCGACGCCGCGCAGTTCGAGCCGGCGGCGCGGCTCATGACCGGCCTGGCGGCGGCGATCCGGGACGAGCACGGAGTCGGAGTCGGTGAGCTCGACCTCGGCGGCGGGTTCGGCATCGCCTACACAGCCGGGGACAGCCCCGCCGACCCGGCCGCGATCGCGCGGATGGTGACCGGCACCGTCGAGGCCGCCTGCGATGCGGCCGGCCTGCGGCGGCCGCGGCTGACCGTCGAGCCGGGGCGGGCGATCGCCGGCCCGGGCACCGTGACCCTGTACGAGGTCGGCACGGTCAAGGACGTGCCGTTCGACGGCGGCTTGCGCACGTATGTCAGCGTGGACGGCGGGATGAGCGACAATATCCGGACGGCGCTGTACGACGCCAGGTACACCTGCGTGCTCGCATCGCGCGAGTCGGCCGCGGCGCCGGCGCTCTCGCGGGTGGTGGGCAGGCACTGCGAGAGCGGGGACATCGTCGTCCGGCACGCCTGGCTGCCCGCCGACCTGGCCCCGGGCGACCTGCTCGCGGTGGCGGCCACCGGGGCGTACTGCCGGTCGGCGGCGAGCAACTACAACCACGTGCCGCGGCCGGCCGTCGCGGCGGTGCGGGACGGGGCGGCCCGGGTGCTGGTCAGGCGCGAGACGATCGGGGATCTGCTCCGGCTGGACGCCGGGTGAGGAGAGCAGCCAGCGTGGCACGAGCCGGCGGGACGAAGCAGGCTCTGAACGTGGCCCTGCTGGGCTGCGGCGTGGTCGGCTCGCAGGTCGTCAGGCTGCTGCGCGAGCAGTCGGCCGACCTGGCCGCCAGGATCGGCGCGCCGGTCGAGGTGACCGGCATCGCGGTGCGGCGGCTGCAGCGGCCGCGCGCGGCCGGGGTCGACCGCGCGCTGCTCACCACCGACGCCGTCGAGCTGGTGTCCAGGCCGGGCACCGACATCGTGATCGAGGTGATCGGCGGCATCGAGCCGGCCCGCTCGCTGCTGCTCGCGGCGATGAAGGCAGGCAAGTCGGTGGTCACCGCGAACAAGGCGCTGCTGGCCGAGGACGGCGCCGCCGTGCACGGCGCGGCCCGCGAGTACGGCGCCGACCTCTACTACGAGGCCGCCGTGGCCGGCGCGATCCCGCTGCTGCGCCCGCTGCGCGAGTCGCTGGCCGGCGACGCGGTGCACCGCGTGCTCGGCATCGTCAACGGCACGACCAACTACATCCTGGACCGGATGGACACCTCGGGCGCCGGGTTCGCCGACGCCCTGGAGGAGGCGCAGGCGCTGGGCTACGCCGAGGCGGACCCGACCGCCGACGTGGAGGGCTTCGACGCCGCGGCCAAGGCCGCCATCCTGGCCGGGCTCGCCTTCCACAGCCCGGTGACCGCCGCCGACGTGCACCGCGAGGGGATCACCGGCGTCCGGCCCGCCGACATCGCGAGCGCCCGGGCGCTCGGCTGCGTGGTCAAGCTGCTGGCCATCTGCGAGCGCTCGGAGCAGGGCGTCGGCGCGCGGGTGCACCCGGCGATGATCCCGCGCGCGCACCCGCTGGCCGGGGTGCGCGAGGCCTACAACGCGGTGTTCGTCGAGGCGCAGTCGGCGGGCCGGCTGATGTTCTACGGCGCGGGCGCCGGCGGCGCGCCGACGGCGAGCGCGGTGCTCGGCGACCTGGTCGCGGTGGCCCGCAACCGGCTGGCCGGCACCCGCGGCCCGGACGCGTCCACCTACGCCGACCTGCCCGTGCTGCCCATGGGCGAGACCCGCACCGCGTATCACGTGGCCCTGGACGTGGCCGACCGTCCCGGCGTGCTGGCCCAGGTGGCCGAGGCCTTCGCCCGGCACGACGTGTCGATCAAGGCGGTCCGGCAGGAGGGCCGGGGGGAAGCCGCCCAGCTGGTCATCGTCACCCACCAGGCCAGGGACGCGGCGCTCGCGGCCACCGTGTCGGACCTGCAGGCGATGCCCGCGGTGCGCTCGGTGGCCAGCGTGATGCGGGTCGAGGGCGAGGAGGACTAGCCCATGTCGCAGCCTTGGCGCGGCGTGATCGCCGAGTACCGGGACCGGCTCCCGGTCACCGGCGGCACCCCGGTGGTCACGCTGCACGAGGGCGGCACGCCGCTGCTGCCCGCGCCGGTGCTGTCCGACCGCACCGGCTGCGAGGTGTACCTCAAGGTCGAGGGGGCCAACCCGACCGGCTCGTTCAAGGACCGCGGCATGACCGTGGCGATCAGCATGGCGGCCGGCCGGGGCGCGCAGTCGGTGATCTGCGCCTCCACCGGCAACACCAGCGCCAGCGCCGCCGCGTACGCGGCCCGGGGCGGCCTGACCTGCGCCGTGCTGGTGCCGCGGGGCAAGATCGCGCTGGGCAAGCTGGCCCAGGCCCTCGTGCACGGTGCCCGCCTGCTGCAGGTCGAGGGCAACTTCGACGACTGCCTGGAGCTGGCCGCCAAGCTCGCGGCGGAGTACCCGGTGGCGCTGGTCAACTCGGTGAACCCGGACCGGCTGCAGGGCCAGAAGACGGCCGCGTTCGAGATCGTGGACCAGCTCGGCGACGCGCCGGACGTGCACTGCCTGCCGGTCGGCAACGCCGGCAACATCACCGCCTACTGGATGGGCTACCGCGAGTACGCGCGGGCCGGCCTGGCCACCCGCACGCCCCGGATGTTCGGCTTCCAGGCCAGCGGGGCGGCGCCGATCGTCACCGGCGCGCCGGTGCTCCGCCCGCAGACGATCGCCACCGCGATCAGGATCGGCAACCCGGCGTCCTGGCAGCTCGCCGAGGCGGCCAGGGACGAGTCCGGCGGGCTGATCCGCTCGGTCACCGACCGGCAGATCCTCGCCGCCTACCGGCTGCTGGCCGGCCGGGAGGCGGTGTTCGGCGAGCTGGCGTCCGCGGCCAGCGTGGCCGGCCTGCTGCAGGCCAGCGCGGACGGCACGCTGCCGCCCGGCTCCCGCGTGGTCTGCACGATCACCGGCAACGGCCTGAAGGACCCGGACTGGGCGGTGTCCGCCGCGCCCGCGCCGGTCATCGTCCCGGCCGACGTGGTCGCCACGGCGGCCGCGCTGGAACTGGCCTGACGCGATGACCGCGGCCGCGGCGCTGCGTGCTGGTCCGGGTGCCGGCGACGAGCGCGAACCTCGGGCCCGGGCTTCGACGCCCTGGGCCTGGCCCTGGCGCTGTACGACGAGGTGGAGGCCGAGGTCACCGAGTCCGGCCTGGCGATCGAGGTGTCCGGCGAGGGCGCGGACGCGGCCGGCGCGGGCGAGCGGCACCTGGTGGTGCGGGCCATGCGCGCGGCGTTCGCCGCGGCGGGCGGCCAGCCGCCCGGCCTCGCGCTGCGCTGCGCCAACGCGATCCCGCAGGGCCGGGGGCTCGGCTCGTCGGCGGGCGCCGTGGTGGCGGGCTGCTCGCCGCCCGCGCCCTGGCCGGCCGGCCGGACGGCACCGGCGCGGAGCCGTTCGGCGATGATGGCCTGCTCGCCCTGGCCGCCGAGCTCGAGGGCCACCCGGACAACGCCGCCGCCTGCCTGGCCGGCGGGCTGACCATCGCCTGGAATCCCGGTCCCGGCCCCCGGGCCGTCCGGCTGGATCCGCTGCCGGCCATCGCGCCCGTGCTCTGCGTGCCCGCCGCGCCGATGCCGACCGCGGCGGCCAGGCGGGCGCTGCCCGAGACCGTCCCGCACGCCGACGCGGCCGCCAACGCCGGCCGCGGCGCGCTGCTCGTCGCCGCCCTGACCCAGCGCCCCTGACCTGCTGTTCGACGCCACCCAGGATCTGCTGCACCAGCCCTACCGGGCGCCGCTGATGCCGGCCACCGCCGACCTGATCGGCCGGCTCCGCGAGGCCGGGATCGCCGCGGTCCTGTCCGGCGCCGGGCCCTCGGTGCTCGCCCTCACCGTGCGCGGCAAAACTCCCGGGCCGGCCGAGGTGGATTCAATCGCCAGTCAAGCGGGTACGCAGTGGCACGTAAGCCCCCTGGACGTAGACAGGCAAGGCGCGACCATCGAGTCCGTCCCGCCGGGCGCCCGCCCCCGAATCGGCGCAACGCACCGACGATACGGACATGGCCTGCACAGAGCCCGCCGCATCGGGCCTGCGCAGGCCGTGCTGGCCGGGCCTTGCCGGGTGCTGGGTCCTCTTCCGTGAAACACGGACACGCTCTGAGGGAATGCCGTGGGCTCTCTTGGTGTTAGGCTGGGTAGCGCACCAGATGCCCCGCTACGGGAACAGGTGCTCGCTAGTTCCTTGTTGCCCGGTCCACGAAGTCGTTTCGGGATCGTGGCACCCCGTTACCGCTTCGGCCGTTTGAATCTTCCTCCACGCTAGCGTGGCCCGGAGGCGGCCTGGCGGATCGAGCGGAAACGGGGAGTCCGGGGGAGCCGGAGGGTGGCCCGGGTTCACGCAGCCGAGCACCGATGCCGCCCTCCTCATCTGGATGCGGCCCGAGTCTGCCCTGGCGACGGGAGCCTCGGTTACCTGAACGTGCGATGGCCCCGCACTGGGAGCGTGCAGATGGCGAGCAAATGCAGAACCTTGGCCTGGCAAAGCCGCCAGGCCGCGAAACCGGGCCGACCGGCCGCCGGGGCAGCCGGCGCCCGCCCCTGGAAGGATCCCTTGTGAGCGATACCACCGAATTCCTCACCAGCTCGCACGACACCGCCGCGCCGTCGGGCGCTCCGTCCGGTGTCACGGCACCCGTCCTCGCCGGTGAGGACGGCGCGGGGCCGGGCATCCCGGTCCGCGCCGGGCAGATCACGTCGCGGCGGCGGCGGCCTGGCCGCGAAGCTGCTGCCCGAGCTGCAGCAGATGGCGCAGTCGATGGGCATCAAGGGAACCGGCCGGATGCGCAAGGGCGAGGTCATCTCGGCGATCCAGGAGAGGCAGGGCGGCACGGCCAGGCGCCTCGGCCGCAGGCCCAGGCCGGCACCCGGCAGGACAACTCGACGCAGCGAGGCGGGCCCGCGCAAGCCGGCGGCCCTCGTCACCGTGAGCGAGACACCATGGAATCTGACACTTCAGCGCGGGTCGGCTCGGGCCAGGGCCTGGGCGCCGGTGCGCAGCCGGCCGGGATCGGCGACGGCGCGCAGGCCCGCGGCCTCGGCGCCCCGGGCGCTCCCGCCCGCGCCGGCGGCGACGAGCAGCTGCCCTTCGACCGGGCCGACGCCGGCACGCAGCCGGCGGCCAGGCGGACACGGGACGCCAGCAGGCAGGCAACCGGGGCGATGACGGCAGGCCGGCAGGGGACGGCCAGCGCGGCGACCGGCGCCGTCGCAACGGCAGGCAGGACCAGGGCCGCTGCCGCGCGGTGACGCAGGCGGCGACCAGCGCCGCGACCAGTCCGGCGACCAGCGCCGCGACCAGTCCGATTCCGGCTCGAACGCCGGCCGGGGCCAGGCCTCTGACCAGCAGGGCGGCCCGACAGCAGGGCGGCCGGGGCGATGACGACGGCGAGGGCCAGGGCCGCCGCCGCAACCGGGACCGGTTCCGCAACCGCAACCGGCAGCGCCGCGGCGAGCGCCCCGGCGACGCCGAGCCGGTCATCGCCGAGGATGACGTGCTCATCCCGATCGCCGGGATCCTCGACGTGCTGGACAACTACGCGTTCGTCCGGACCACCGGCTACCTTCCCGGCCCGAACGACGTGTACGTGTCCCTGTCCCAGGTCCGCAGGCACGGCCTGCGCAAGGGCGACGTGATCGAGGGCGCGGTGCGCCAGCCCCGGGAAGGCGAGCGCAGGGAGAAGTTCAACGCGCTCGTCCGGCTCGACAAGGTCAACGGCCTCGAGCCGGAGCAGGCCCGCAACCGGGCCGAGTTCTCCAAGCTCGTCCCGCTGTACCCGCAGGACCGGCTGCGGCTGGAGACCGATCCGGGCATCATGACCACGCGGATCATCGACCTGATCGCCCCGATCGGCAAGGGCCAGCGCGGGCTCATCGTGTCCCCGTCCAAGGCGGGCAAGACGCTGATCATGCAGGCGATCGCGAACGCGATCACCAAGAACAACCCGGAGTGCCACCTCATGGTCGTCCTGGTGGACGAGCGGCCTGAGGAGGTCACCGACATGCAGCGCGTCGGTCAAGGGCGAGGTGGTCTACTCCACCTTCGACCGCCCGGCCGACGACCACACCACGGTCGCCGAGCTCGGCATCGAGCGGGCCAAGCGGCTGGCCGAGATGGGCCACGACGTGGTGGTGCTGCTTGACTCCATCACCCGCCTCGGCCGGGCCTACAACCTGGCCGCGCCGGCCAGCGGCCGGATCATGTCCGGCGGCGTGGACTCCACCGCCCTGTACCCGCCGAAGCGGTTCTTCGGCGCGGCCCGCAACATCGAGCACGGCGGCTCGATCACGATCCTGGCCACGGCCCTGATCGAGACCGGGTCCCGGGCGGACGAGGTCATCTTCGAGGAGTTCAAGGGCACCGGCAACATGGAGCTGCGGCTGCGCCGCGAGCTCGCCGAGAAGCGGATCTTCCCCGCGGTGGACGTGGACGCGTCCGGCACCCGGAAGGAAGAACTGCTCATGTCCGCCGGAGGAGCTGCGGATCGTCTGGCAGCTCCGCCGGGTGCTGCACGCGCTCGAGCCCGCAGCAGGCGCTCGAGGTGCTGATGGACAAGATGAAGGAGACCAAGAGCAACGCCGAGTTCCTGCTTCAGGTCCAGAAGACGACCCTCAACCAGTAGCTCCCCCCCGCCTCCGCCCCCGGGAATCAGCGTGGGACGTGACACGTTCCACTGTCTGGCACACTGGGACCGAGTTTGCGGTGCCGGTTCACGCCAGTCGGCCTCGCGGTCAGCGGCCCGGCGACCCAGCGCCCGGCCGACCGCGGACAGACGGCTGGCGACCCGGCTGCCGCCCGAGCCAGGAGACTTCACATGAAGCCTGACATTCACCCCGCGTACGTGGTCACCAAGGTGACCTGTACCTGCGGCAACAGCTTTGTCACCCGCAGCACGGCGCCCGGCGGCGAGATCCACGCCGACATCTGCTCCAGCTGCCACCCGTTCTACACGGGCAAGCAGAAGATCCTCGACACCGGCGGGCGCGTCGCCCGGTTCGAGCGCCGCTACGCCAAGAAGGACGCGGCAGCAAGTAGCCACCGCGGGAGCACCGGCGCGCGACTCCGCGCTCCGTCGGCAGAGCCGAACGTAGCGCGGGATCGACCGGCACCTCCCGCGTTCCGCCATACACGCACGCGGAACGGCACCGGAGGCCCCACCACGCCGTACTCGGACAGGAGGAGTTTCGAGTGTTTGAGCGGCTCGGCGGGCTGACTGCCGAGTACGCGGAGCTGGAGAAGGCGCTGGCCGATCCCGGGGTGCACGCCGATCAGGAGCGGGCCCGGGCGCTGGGCAAGCGCTACGCCGAGCTCAGCCCGGTGGTGCACGCCTACCAGGAGTGGCAGCGCACCGACGGCCGACGAAACGGCCGCGCGCGAGCTGGCGGCCGAGGATCCTTCGTTCGCGGCCGAGGCCGAGCAGCTCGGCGAGCACAAGGCCGAGCTTGAGCAGCGGCTGACCGAGCTGCTGGCGCCCAAGGACCCCAACGACGGCCGGGACGTGATCCTGGAGGTCAAGGCGGGGGAGGGCGGCGAGGAGTCCGCCCTGTTCGCCGGCGACCTGCTGCGGATGTACCTGCGGTACGCCGAGCGGCAGGGGTGGAAGACCGAGATACTCGACTCCGCCATGACCGGGCTCGGCGGGTACAAGGA
The DNA here is from genome assembly GCA_963795575.1 of uncultured Actinomycetes bacterium. Classification (GTDB taxonomy): domain Bacteria; phylum Actinomycetota; class Actinomycetes; order Streptosporangiales; family Streptosporangiaceae; genus PALSA-505. The sequence continues at coordinate 41,211 of CAWCII010000007.1, forward strand.
CGCGACGGTCGCGGTCAAGTCCCGCGGCGGGCCACGCCGGGCCGGGGGTCTGGTCGCGGCTGAAGTACGAAGGCGGCGTGCACCGCGTGCAGCGGGTGCCGGTGACCGAGTCTCAGGGCCGGATCCACACCTCCGCCGCTGGCGTGCTGGTCATGCCGGAAGCCGATCCGGTCGATGTGCAGATCGACCCGAACGACATCCGGGTGGACGTGTTCCGGTCCTCCGGGCCCGGCGGCCAGAGCGTGAACACCACGGACTCGGCCGTGCGGATCACGCACCTGCCCACCGGGATCGTCGTCTCCTGCCAGAACGAGAAGAGCCAGCTGCAGAACCGGGAGCAGGCCATGCGCATCCTGCGGGCCCGGCTGCTGGCCCAGGCCCAGCAGGAAGCCGACGCGCAGGCGGCCGCGCAGCGCCGTGACCAGGTGCGCACCGTGGACCGCTCGGAGCGCATCCGCACCTACAACTTCCCCGAGAACCGGATCGCCGATCACCGGATCGGCTACAAGGCCTATAACCTGGACCAGGTTCTCGACGGCGACCTGGACGGCGTGATCAGCGCGCTCACCGAGGCGGACATGACCGAGCGGACCAACGGCCGAAGCGCCGGACCGGGCGGGAGCGCGCCGGGTGAACCTGCTGCTCGATGAGATCAGGCGCGCCACGGCCCGGCTGGCCGAGGCGGAGGTCGAGTCGCCGCGAGCCGACGCCGAGCTGATCGCCGCGCACGTGCACGGGGTGCGCCGCGGCGAGCTGCACACGGTTCCCGACGACGCGTTCGACGCGCGGTTCTGGCAGGCGGTGGACCGGCGCGCCGCGCGCGAGCCGCTGCAGCACATCACCGGGATCGCGCATTTCCGGCACCTCGAGCTCAGCATCGGCCCCGGCGTGTTCGCGCCGCGCCCGGAGACCGAGGTGATGACCGGCTGGGCCATCGACCGGCTCCGCGAGACGGACGTGGCCGAGCCGGTGGTCGTCGACCTGGGCACCGGCTCGGGCGCGATAGCGCTGTCCATCGCCCTCGAAGTGCCCGCCGCCCGGGTGCACGCGGTCGAAGCCGATCCGCTGGCCCTGACCTACGCCGAGCGGAACGTCGCCGCCTACCGCGACCGCGAACCCGGCCCGGGACGGCGGGTGCGGCTGGCCGGCGCCGACCTCGCCACCGCCCTGGGCGACCTCGACGGCACGGTCGACCTGGTCATCAGCAACCCGCCGTACATCCCGCTGGGCGCGGCCGTGCCGCCCGAAGTGGGCGAGTACGACCCGCCGTCCGCCCTGTGGAGCGGCGCCGACGGCCTGGACGCCATCCGGGCGGTGCAGCGGGCGGCCTGGCGGCTGCTGCGGCCGGGCGGGCGGGCCGCGGTCGAGCACGGTGCCCCCCAGGGCGCGGCCGTCCGCGCGGTGTTCGCGTCCGGCGAGGGCTGGCTGGACATCACCCAGCACCAGGACCTGGCCGGCCGCGACAGGTTCGTCACGGCCGTGCGGGGATGGCAGGATGGGCAGCCATGAGCGACCGCTACGACTGCTCCGACCCTGAGCAGCGCGCGGCGGGCCTGAAGGCCGCGGCCGAGGCGGTGCGCCGCGGCGAACTCATCGTGCTGCCCACCGACACGGTCTACGGCATCGGCGCGGAGGCCTTCTCGCCCGCCGCGGTCACCAGCCTGCTGGCCGCCAAGCAGCGCGGCCGGGACATGCCGCCGCCGGTGCTGGTCGGGACCGTCCGCGCGGCGACCGCGCTGGTCGAAGAGCTCAGCGACGCCGGCCGGGACCTGATCGGTGAGTTCTGGCCGGGCGGGCTCACCCTGGTGTGCCGGGCCCAGCGCACGCTGAGCTGGGACCTGGGCGACACCAGGGGCACGGTGGCGATCCGGATGCCGTTGCACCCGGTGGCTCTTGACCTGCTCAAGGAGACCGGGCCGCTGGCGGTGAGCAGCGCTAATGTCTCTGGTATGCCCGCCGCCACCACCGTGGACGAGGCCGTGGACCAGCTCGGCGACACGGTCGCCGTGTTCCTGGACGACGGGCCTGCCACCGGCGGCGTGCCGTCCACGATCGTGGATCTGACCGGCGCGATACCCAGGCTGCTGCGGGCCGGGGCGATCCCGGTCGAAGAGCTGACCGCGGTGGCCGTGGTGTCCACCGGCGCGAGCCCGCGGAGGACGCGGTCCGCGGGACGGCAGAGACCGCCGGACGACGAGACTGAGGCCTTCGAGGCCGGAGAGCCCGCGGAGAACGTGGAAATCTCCGACGCCTATCCCATGGCCCCGGGTACCGCGCCGGCGCCCGCGCCGAGATGCCCGGCACCGGCAGCGCCTCCGGCGGCGGCTCCGGGCACGCGCCGGACGAACGGCGGGAACCGCAATGACCCCGGGTCTCGGCGGCTGAGCCAGGTGCGCGAGTACATACTCACGCTCCTCACCGCCGCGGCGGTGACCTACCTGCTGACCCCGCTGGTGCGGCGCATCGCGATCGCGGTCGGCGCCATGCACGCTCCCCGCGACCGGGACGTGCACGTGATCCGCACGCCGCTGCTCGGCGGCCTGGCCATGTACGGCGGGCTGGCCGCCGCCCTGCTGCTGGCCAACCAGCTCAGCTACCTGCGCGGGGTGATCAGCGGTACCGGGGTGGACCGGGGACTGCTGCTGGCCGGCGGCCTGCTCGTGGTCATGGGCATCGTGGACGACCGGTGGGGGATGAGCGCGCTCAGCAAGCTGGCGGGCCAGGTCGCCGCCGGCGGCATCCTGGTGTGGAGCGGGACCGAGCTGTCCTGGATCCCGAGCCCGAACGGCAACGTGATCGTGCTGTCGCCGAACCAGGCCCTGGTCGTGACCATCCTGCTCGTGGTGGTCACGATCAACGCGGTGAACTTCATCGACGGCCTGGACGGGCTGGCCGCCGGGATCGTCGGCATCTCGGCGCTGGCGTTCTTCGCCTACTCATACACGCTGGTGCGGGTGGCGGGCGCGTCCACGCAGTCGCTCCCGGCGCTGGTGTCCGCGATCCTGGCCGGCATGTGCCTCGGGTTCCTGCCGCACAACTTCCACCCGGCGCGCATCTTCATGGGGGACACCGGGGCCATGCTGCTCGGGCTGCTGCTCGCCTACGGGCCGATCTCCAGCACGGCGACGCTGGACCCCAGCATCCTGAAGAACACGCTGAACAGGTTCCCCACCATCCTGCCGATCCTGCTGCCCGCCGCGATCTTCATCATCCCGTACGCGGATCTGCTGCTGGCGGTGGCCAGGCGGACCAGGGCGGGGCAGTCCCCGTTCGCGCCGGACAAGAAGCACCTGCACCACCGGCTGCTGAACATCGGGCACTCGCACCGTAAGAGCGTGCTGATCATGTACCTGTGGGCCGCGCTGTTCGCGGTCACGGTGGTCTCGCTGTCGGTGGTGCGGACCAAGCTGCTGATCCTGGCGGGCGTGACGCTGGCGGGCATGCTGATCCTGCTGCTGGTCTCGGTGCCCAGGCTGCGGCCGCACCGCCGGGCCTCGGCCTGCGGCCCCGGGCGGAGCGGCCGGGCCGCCCGATCTCCGCGGCGGCCGCGGCGGCCCTGCCGGGCGGCCCGGCCGAGCGCGGCCGAGCCGGTCGCCGCCGCGCCCGACGGCCGCCCGCCCGGCGATCCGCGACCCCGCCGAGGTCTCGGTCCGCCCCGAGGCCGGCCGCCCCGGCTCGCTGGGCTGATCACCGACGCTGCCGTGACCCCCGGTAGTCATGCCGTTACGCCCTTGCCCTGGCTTCACCGGCGGCGGCGGTCCATGTTTCGGTAAAGGCCCCCGGGTAAAGACTGTGCCAAGGAGCTTGTGATATCTTTCACATGCAAGCAACTCGAGGGTGAGTGAGGGGTCAGTGATACGGTTCTGTAACCTGGCGGAGCGTCCGCACCGCGGTGTGCGGCGCACCGACTGGTTCTCGTTCCGTGCGGGGCCTGTCCCGCTGGGACACCCGGCGGCCTCCCCTCCGCCCGTCGAGCTTCACGGGGTTACCTAGATGCATCCGAACTATGGCCGGGTCCTCAGGCGGTCAGCCGTTTTCACGGCCGCCGCCGCCGCGGTCATGGTTGTGCTGTGCACGGGCTCGGCGGTACCAAGGGCCTGATCGGGGCGCTGCTGGGCGTGGCGCTCGTCGCGATCTTCTTCGGCATCAGCGTGGTCGCGGTCAGCCGGGCTGCGCGGGTGAGCCCCCAGGCGATGATGATCACCGCGATCGGCACCTTCATCGTGAAGATCGTGGTGCTCGCCTTCCTGGTCGCGCGCTTCGCCGGGACGACCGCGTTCAACTCCAAGCTTTTCGGTTTCACCGCCATCGTCTGCATCCTGGCCTGGAGCATCGGCCAGGCGGTCACGACGGCCCGGATGAAGGTGCTGTACGTCGAACCGGACGGGGAACGGTGACCCGTGGTGGACACCCTGCTTCCGGACCTCGGATCGCGGCCCGCGGATCGCGCTACCTTCCCGGCCGCCCGGCCGGGCGGTGCGCGGTGAGCGGACGCGGCGACCCGTGGCGCGCGGCGAGGGCTGGGCGCGCCGCCGGACCCGCGGCACGAGAATCCCGGCTGGACCGTGTTCAGCTACCTGCTGAGCGGCATGATCGTCTACGGCGCTCTCGGCTGGGTCCTCGGCCGGTGGGTGGTGCACTCGACGCTGCTGTTCCCGATCGGGATGGTGGTCGGGCTGGCCCTGGCCGTCGTCCTGGTCATCCTCCGCTTCGGCCGGCCCGGGGCCGGCTCGCGACGGCAAGTCCTGACCGCCCTCGCCGCCGCGGCGCCGCGGGTCCGCCGGGACCGGCTGGTACAAGGAGCTTTGACGTGACCCCTGACGTCCACGCGACCACCGTGGCCAGCGGCTGCCACATCTTCTCCGGCTGCGGCTACCCCTCGCCCGGCCTGGAGGATTTCCAGTTCGGGCCGATCTTCAGCATCGCCGGCTGGCACGTCACCAAGCCCGAACTGCTCATGGTGATCGTCGTGGTCGTCGTGGTCGGGTTCTTCTGGGCCGCGTTCGCCAAGCCCAAGCTCGTGCCGCGGGGCGTCCAGAACCTCGGCGAGATCGGCGTGATGTTCGTCCGGGACCAGATCCTGCGCCCGATGATCGGCAAGAAGGGCGACGGTTACCTGCCCTTCCTGATGACGCTGTTCTTCTTCATCTGGGTGATGAACCTGCTGGAGATCATCCCGGTCGCGCAGTTCCCGGTGCCCGCTCACATCGGCTTCGCCTGGATCCTGGTCGCCCTGGTCTGGCTCACCTACATGTCGGTGGGTTTCAAGATCCACGGGCCGATCGGCTTCTTCAGGCACATGATCCCCGATGCGCCGTGGTGGATCCTGTGGCTGCTCGCGCCGATCGTGCTGTTCTCCGACATCCTGGTGCGGCCGTTCACGCTCGGCGTCCGGCTGTTCGCCAACATGTTCGCCGGGCACCTGCTGCTGCTCGTCTTCTACCTCGCCACGTGGTACTTCGTCAGCGCGTCCATCGGCCTGGTGTACGCGGCGGGCTCGCTGGCGATGGTGTCATCGTGTACCGGGTTCGAGTTGCTGATCCAGTTCCTGCAGGCGTTCATCTTCACCATCCTGGCCGCCTTCTACATCGGCGACGCGATGGAGGGGATTTGATCCCAGACCAGCCTTGCCGGCGGGCCGAAACCGCCGGTCCGGAAACAAAGGAATGAACACATGTTTCATCTCGCAACCCACGTCCTCGCCGCGGCAACGGCGTCGCACGCCACCACGATCGCCGGCCGGCTCGGCGCCGTCGCCTACGGCCTCGCGGCCATCGGCCCCGGCGTCGGCATCGGCCTGATCTTCGGGCACGCGACCGAGGCCATGGCCCGCCAGCCGGAAGCGGTCGGCCTGATCCGCGCCAACATGTGGGTCGGGTTCGCTCTCTGCGAGGCCCTGGCCCTGATCGGCATCGTGGTGCCGTTCATCTTCACGCACTGACGGCACCGACAGGAGGTGACCGCATCATGACGTACCTCGCAGCGGCGTCGTCGATCGACGAACCCGCTCATCCCGTCGGCCACCGAGCTGATCCTGGGACTGATCGGCTTCGTCGTCATCTTCGGCGCGCTCTACAAGGTCCTGCTGCCCAGGCTGCAGCAGACGCTGACCGAGCGGACCGAAGCCATCGAGGGCGGCCTCGAGCGGGCCGAGGAGGCCCAGGCCGAGGCCAGGCGGCTGCTGGAGCAGTACCAGGCGCAGCTCGCCGACGCCCGGCACGAGGCGGCCCGGCTGCGCGAGGAGGCCAGGGAGCAGGGCGCCCAGATCATCGCCGAGATGCGCGCTCAGGGCGAGGCCGAGGAGAACCGCCTGCTCGAGGCCGCGCACGCCCAGATCGACACCGACCGCCAGCAGGCGCTGGCCGCGCTCAGGCGGCAGGTCGGCGAGCTGTCCGTCGAGCTGGCCGGGCGGATCGTCGGCGAGTCGCTCGACCGACGAAGCCCGGCAGAGCCGGGTCGTGGACAGATTCCTCGGCGAGCTTGAGGGTAGTGGTGAGCAGGCCGCGGAACTGCGGGCCGGCCCTTGAGCCCAGACCGGGGCGTGTCCGTTCGGAATGGCCTGGATTACCCGATGACGAGGGCTGAGGTGAGCCGATGAGGGGCGCGAGCAGGGCCTCGCTGGCCGAGGCCAGCGATCAGCTCTCGGCCGTGGCCACGACCAAGGCCATCGCGGAGACGATGGGCGATGAGCTGTTCGCCGTGGCCCGGCTGCTCGACTCCGAGCACGCGCTGCGCCGGACGCTGACCGACCCGGCGCGCCCGGCGGCGGCCAAGGCGGCCCTGATCCGCTCGCTGCTGGACGGGAAGGTCTCCGCGCCGACGCTCGACCTGCTCGCCGGCCTGGTGTCGGCCCGCTGGTCGGCATCGCGCGACCTGGCCGACGCGGCCGAGGAGCTCGCCGTGAAGGCCCTGGTGATCGCGGCCGAACGGGCCAGGCAACTGGACGACCTGGAGGACGAGCTGTTCCGGTTCGGCCGGGTGGTGGCCGGGCAGCCCGAGCTGCGCGCTGGCCCTGTCCGACCCCAACCTGCCCGGCGAGCGCAAGCGGGGGCTGCTCGGCGCGCTGCTCGACGGCAAGGCCACCCCGGTCACGGAGCGGCTGATCACCGAGGCGGTCCTGCACCCCCGGGGACGTAGCCTGGAAGCGACCCTGGACGCCTACGGCAAGCTGGCGGCCGAGCGCAAGCAGCGGCTCATCGCGGTGGTGCGGGTGGCGTCCGCGCTCACCGAGCAGCAGCAGGAGCGGCTGGCCGCGGCGCTGGCCGCCGTCTACGGACATGACGTATATCTCAACATCGTGCTGGATCCGCAGGTCGTAGGCGGCATGTCGGTCCAGGTCGGTGACGAGTTCATCGATGCGAGCGTGGCCAGCCGCCTGGAGTCCCTGCGGCGCAGGCTGGCGGGCTGAGCCATGACCGCGACCGCACCATGACGCGAAGGACACGAGGACAATGACGGAGCTGACGATCCGGCCGGAGGAGATCCGGAACGCGCTGGCGCGCTTTGTCGATGACTACCAGCCCGACGCCGCGTCGCGGGAAGAGGTCGGCACGGTCATCGAGGCCGGTGACGGGATCGCGCGGGTCGAGGGGCTGCCCTCGGCCATGGCCAACGAGCTGCTCGAGTTCCCCGACGGCACCCGCGGCCTCGCGCTCAACCTGGACGTGCGCGAGATCGGCGTGGTCATCCTGGGCGACTTCAGCAAGATCGAGGAGGGCCAGCAGGTCCGCCGCACCGGCGAGGTGCTGTCGGTTCCGGTCGGCGACGGCTTCCTCGGCCGGGTCGTGGACCCGCTGGGCACCCCGCTGGACGGCCTGGGCGAGATCACCGGCACCCAGCTGCGCGAGCTGGAGATCCAGGCGCCGTCGGTGGTGCAGCGCAAGAAGGTGCACGAGCCGCTGCAGACCGGCATCAAGGCCATCGACGCGATCACCCCGATCGGCCGCGGCCAGCGCGAGCTGATCATCGGCGACCGGCAGACCGGCAAGACCGCGATCGGCATCGACACGATCATCAACCAGCGGGCGAACTGGGAGTCCGGCGACCCGGAGCGGCAGGTCAAGTGCATCTACGTGGCGATCGGCCAGAAGGGCTCGACCACCGCCCAGGTGCGGCAGGCGCTCGAGGACGCGGGCGCGCTGGAGTACACGGTGATCGTGGCCGCCCCCGCGTCCGACCCGGCGGGCTTCAAGTACATCGCGCCGTACACCGGGTCGGCCATCGGCCAGCACTGGATGTACAACGGCCAGCACGTCCTGATCATCTTCGACGACCTGTCCAAGCAGGCCGAGGCGTACCGGGCCGTGTCGCTGCTGCTGCGCCGCCCGCCGGGCCGCGAGGCGTACCCGGGCGACGTCTTCTACCTGCACTCCCGGCTGCTTGAGCGGTGCGCGAAGCTGTCCGACGAGATGGGCGCGGGCTCGATGACCGGGCTGCCGGTGGTCGAGACCAAGGCCAACGACATCTCGGCCTACATCCCGACCAACGTCATCTCGATCACCGACGGCCAGATCTTCCTGGAGACCGACCTGTTCAACTCCGGCGTCCGGCCGGCCATCAACGTCGGCCGCTCGGTCTCCCGGGTGGGCGGCGACGCGCAGATCAAGGCGATGAAGACCGTGGCCGGCGGGCTCAAGCTCGCGCTCTCGCAGTACCGCGACCTGGAGGCGTTCGCCTCGTTCGCGTCCGACCTCGACGCCGCGTCCCGCGCGCAGCTCGACCGCGGGGCGCGCCTGGTCGAGCTGCTCAAGCAGCCGCAGTACAGCCCGTACCCGGTGGAGCGGCAGGTGGTCTCGATCTGGGCCGGCGCGGAGGGGTACCTGGACGACGTGCCGGTGGAGGACGTCGGCCGCTTCGAGCAGGAGTTCCTCGACTATCTGCAGCGCTCCCGGCCGGGCGTCCTGGACGCGATCAGGGAGACGGGCCAGCTGTCCGACGACACGGTGGCCTCGCTCAAGGACGCGATCGAGGAGTTCAAGAAGGGGTTCGAGACCAGCTCCGGCGAGCTGCTGGTGCAGGACGAGCCGGCAGGCCATGGACCCGACCGGGCCGAAAGGAAAGATCAAGCAGTACCGGCGGCAGCCGAGCGCGACGGCAGGCAGGAGCCGACGGCAGGCAGGAGCCGACGGCAGCGGAAGCCGAGCGCCGGAGCGAGCAGCCGCCCGATAGCCAGGAGCGCCAGGCGGGCCGCCGGAAGCGGACAAGGGCGGCCAGCCCGCGACGGGCTGAGGTAGCGGACATGGGAGCACAGCTTCGCGCGGTCAGGCGGCGGATCGGGGCGGTCCAGTCCACCGCCAAGATCACGCGTGCCCAGGAGCTGATCGCGTCATCCCGGATCATCCGGGCCCAGCAGCGGGTGCGCGCGGCGCAGCCGTACGCGCGGGAGCTCACCCGCGCGGTCGAGGCCGTGGTCAGCGGGTCGCCGTCGATCACTCACCCGCTGGTCACGCGAGGCGGAGAACCCGTCCCGGGCCGCCGTGGTCATGCTGACCAGTGACCGCGGCTTCGCCGGCGGGTACAACGCCAATGTGCTCCGTGAGGCGCAGTCGCTGACCGAGCTGCTGACCGGCCGCGGCATCGAGGTGCTGCCGTACGTGTCCGGGCGCAAGGGCATCGTCTGGCACCGGTTCCGGGACCGCGAGATGGCCGCGGAGTGGAGCGGGTTCTCCGAGCGGCCGGAGTTCTCCGACGCCAGCGAGATGGCCGCCCGGCTGCTGGAGGACTTCGGCCAGCCCGGCGACGAGGGCGGCCTGGACGAGATCCACCTCGTCTACACCGAGTTCGTCTCCATGCTCACCCAGCGCCCGGCGGTCCGCCGGATCCTGCCGCTGGAGATCGAGGAGACCACCGAGGAGCCGCCCGGCGGCCAGCTCAACCTGTACGAGTTCGAGCCGTCCGACGAGGCGGTGCTGGACGCGCTGCTGCCGTGGTACGTGGAGAACCGGCTGTACCAGGCGCTGCTCGAGTCCGCGGCGGCCGAGATCGCATCCAGGCGCCGCGCGATGAAGTCGGCGACCGACAACGCCAGAGACCTGATCGAGGTGCTGACCAGGGAAGCCAACAAGGCCCGGCAGGCCGAGATCACCCAGGAAATCAGCGAGATCGTCGGCGGCGCCAACGCGCTGGCCGAAGAGACTCGCCGGAAGTGAGTGAGTGTCATCATGACCGCAACCACCCACAGCGCCGCCCCGGCGACGCCGCCGCCGCGAGCACCGGCCGCGTCGCGCGGGTCATCGGCCCGGTGGTGGACGTCGAGTTCTCCGCCGAGACGATGCCCGACATCTACAACGCGCTGCACGTGGACGTGACGCTGGAGGGCGTGACCAAGACGCTGACCCTGGAGGTCGCCCAGCACATCGGCGACAACATCGTCCGGGCGATCTCGATGCAGCAGACCGACGGCCTGGTCCGCGGGGCCACGGTCACCGACACCGGCGAGGCGATCACGGTCCCGGTCGGGGACGTGACCAAGGGGCACGTGTTCAACGTGCTCGGCGAGACGCTGGACGTGCCGACCGCGTCCCTCGAGGTCACCGAGCGCTGGCCGATCCACCGGGACGCGCCGGCGTTCGACCAGCTGGAGCCGCAGGACGGAGATCCTGGAGACCGGCATCAAGGTCCTCGACCTGCTGACCCCGTACGTCAAGGGCGGGAAGATCGGCCTGTTCGGCGGCGCCGGCGTGGGCAAGACCGTGCTCATCCAGGAGATGATCACCCGGGTGGCCAAGAACTTCGGCGGCGTGTCGGTGTTCGCCGGCGTGGGGGAGCGCACCCGCGAGGGCAACGACCTGTTCATCGAGATGACCGAGTCCAACGTCATCGACGACACCGCGCTGGTCTTCGGCCAGATGGACGAGCCGCCGGGCACCCGGCTGCGGGTCGGCCTGGCCGCGCTCACCATGGCCGAGTACTTCCGCGACGAGCAGCAGCAGGACGTGCTGCTGTTCATCGACAACATCTTCCGGTTCACCCAGGCCGGCTCGGAGGTGTCCACCCTGCTCGGCCGGATGCCGTCGGCGGTGGGCTACCAGCCCACGCTGGCCGACGAGATGGGCCAGCTGCAGGAGCGGATCACCTCCACCCGCGGTCACTCGATCACCTCGATGCAGGCCATCTTCGTGCCCGCCGACGACATCACCGACCCGGCGCCGCACAACGTGTTCGCGCACCTGGACGCGACCACCGTGCTGTCCCGGGCGATCACCGAGAAGGGCATCTTCCCGGCGGTGGACCCGCTCGACTCCACCTCGCGGATCCTGGACGCCAAGTACGTCGGCCAGGAGCACTACGACGTGGCCCGGGAGGTGCAGCGGATCCTGCAGCGCTACAACGAGCTGCAGGACATCATCGCGATCCTCGGCATCGACGAGCTGTCCGAAGAGGACAAGGTCACGGTGCAGCGGGCGCGCCGGATCGAGCGCTTCCTGTCGCACCCGATGTTCGTGGCCGAGCAGTTCACCGGCCAGCCCGGCGTGTTCGTCCCGCTGCAGCGAGACGATCGCCTCGTTCAAGGCGATGACCGAGGGCAAGTACGACCACCTTCCCGAGCAGGCGTTCTTCATGTGCGGCGGCATCGAGGACGTGGAGAAGAAGGCGGCCGAGCTTGAGAAGTCGTGATCGGTTCCGGCCCGACCGGGCATCGCGGAGGGAGTGCCGGTGACGCTGCACGTGGAGCTGGTGGTCCCCGACCGTGAGATCTGGTCGGGCTCGGCCCGGATGGTCATCGCCAAGACGCTCGAAGGCGACATGGGCGTGCTGGCCTCCCATCCGCCCGTGCTCGGCATCCTCGCCGAGGGCAGCGTGGTCCGGATCCTCGACCCGGAGACCGCCGGGCGAGGCCGGCGAGACCGCCCGGCGGGCGGGCGAGCTGGTCGCCGCGGTGAGCGGCGGGTTCCTCTCCGTGGCCGACGACCGGGTGTCCATCCTGGCCCGGCAACGCCGAGCTGGGCAGCGACGTCGACACCGCCGCGGCGCGGGCCGAGCTCGAGGCGGCCGCGGCCGACACGCGGCCGCGGGCGGCGAGGAGCCGGCCGAGGCCAGCTACGCCAGGGCGCGGCTGCGGGCCGCGGGCGAGCAGGCCTGACGAAGGCCGCGGGGGAGTGGGCGGCTCGACGGCAGTCGATGCCCGGCTGGCTCATCGCCATCGTCCTGGTCTTCCTGGTGCTCGCGGCCGTGGCCGTGGCCGTGCGCCGGGCGCTCATCGAGCGCGGCGGCGGGACGGTCGAGTGCGGGCTGCGGCGCCCCGGCGAGGACAGCCCCTGGCGGCTCGGCGTCGCCTCGTACCAGCCCGACGAGCTGCGCTGGCACCAGGTCTTCGGCCTGCTGCTGCGCCCCGACGAGATCTTCCCGCGACGGACGCTCACCGTCGTCTCCCGGCGCGCGCCCGATTCGCACGAGGCCGACAGCCTGGGGCCGGGCATGGTGGTGGTGGAGTGCCGGGCGGGCGAGCGCGCCGAGCCGATGGAACTGGCCATGAGCGAGTCTGCGCTCACCGGGTTCCTCGCCTGGCTGGAAGCGGCCCCGCCGGTCTCGGATGGCCAGGCTGAGCTCCGCTCTCCGCCCGCGGCCGGGCCGGTCCGCGCTAGCGCTAGCGCTCGCCGCCGGGCCGCCAGAGCACGTCGCCGTCGGGCCCGTTCGCCTCCCGGGCGAGGATGAACAGCAGGTCGGACAGCCGGTTGAGGTAGCGCGCGGTGACCGGGTTGACGGTGTCGCCGTGCGCCTCCATCGCCGCCCACGCGCTGCGCTCGGCCCGCCGGACCACGGTGCGCGCCACGTGCAGCAGCGCGGCGCCCGGCGTGCCCCCGGGCAGCACGAAGCTGCGCAGCGTGGGCAGGTCCGCGTTGTGCTCGTCGCAGGCCTGCTCCAGCGCGGCGACGTAGTCCTCGGTGACCCGCAGCGCCGGGCGGCGCGGGATGTCCGGCGTACCGGGTTGCACAGGTCGGCGCCCACGTCGAAGAGCTCGTTCTGGATCCGGGTGAGCAGCTCCGCGATCCCGGGCGGCAGGCCGCCGAGGGCGAGCGCGACCCCGATCGCGCAGTTGGCCTCGTCCACGTCCGCGTAGGCGGCCAGCCGCGGATCGGTCTTGCCGGCCCGGGAGCCATCGCCGAGCGCGGTCGTGCCGTCGTCGCCGGTGCGGGTGTAGATGCGGGACAGCACGACGGGGTTTTCGCTGCGATCGCTGGCCATGCCCTCACCGTATCGGCTGCCCCGCAGTAGGGTGTGGCTGTCCGAACCGGGTTCGGGAGGCGGCCGTGTACGACTACGTCATCATCGGTGCGGGCAGCGCGGGATGCGTCCTGGCCGCCCGGCTGACCGAGGACCCGTCCGTGCGGGTGCTGCTGCTGGAGGCGGGCCCGCCCGACGACGCGGACGAGATCCGCATTCCCGGCCGCGGTCAACCTGCTGTGGAAGGGACCCTACGACTGGGACTACAGCACGGTCCCGCAGGAACGGGCGGGCGGCCGCCGCGTCTACTGGCCCCGGGGCAAGACCCTGGGCGGCTCCTCCTCGATCAACGCGATGATCTACATCAGGGGCAACCGCTACGACTACGACACCTGGCGGGACGAATACGGCTGCGCCGGCTGGGGCTACACCGACCTGCTGCCCTACTTCCTCCGGGCCGAGGACAACTCGCGCGGCGCGTCCGCCTACCACGGCGCCGGCGGCCCGCTGCGGGTGCAGGACGGGCATCGCCCCTCGCCCCTGACCAGGGCGTTCGTCGAGGCGGCGGCCGCCTGCGGGCTGCCGGCGAACGACGACTTCAACGGCCCGGCCCAGGACGGGGTCGGCTTCTACCAGGTCACCCAGCGGGGCGGCCGCCGCTGCTCGGCCGCGGACGCCTACCTGCGGCCCGCGCTGGCGCGGCCGAACCTCACCGTGCAGACCGACTCCCTGGTGACCAGGATCGCGATCGAGGGCGGCCGGGCCGCGGCCGTGCACTACCTGCGCGGCGGCGCGGAGGAGACGGCGCGCGCGGAGGCCGAGGTTCTGCTGGCCGGCGGCGCGGTGAACAGCCCGCAGCTGCTCATGCTGTCCGGCATCGGCCCGGCGGACCAGCTGCGCGAGCTGGGCATCGACGTGGTCGCCGACAGCCCGGGGGTCGGCGCCAACCTCTGCGACCACCCGATCGTCACGGCCATGTGGCACACCCCCGAGGTCCGCGGCCTGTGGGAGCAGGCCGGCCCGGCCAGCCTGCTGCGCTGGCAGCTGGCCCACACCGGCCCGCTGGTCAGCAACGTGGCCGAGGCCGGCGGCTTCAGCCGTTCGGATCCCGGGCTGCCCGCACCCGACCTGCAGTGGCACGTGCTGCCCGTGCCCTACGAGAACCAGGGCCTCACCGACCCGGCCAGGCGCGCGCTCTCGGTGCTGGTCACGCTGGTCTCGGTGCGCAGCCGGGGCGCGATCACGCTGCGCAGCGCCGACCCCCGGCACAAGCCGGCCATCGACCCGGGCTACCTCACCGACAGCGCCGACATCGAGCCACTGGTCACGGGGCTGCAGATGGCGCGGCAGTTCGCGGCCGCGCGGCCGATGGCCAGGCTCTGCGCGAGCGAGCTCGCGCCCGGCCCCGGCGTGCGCACCGACGCCGAGCTGCGCGACTTCATCCGGCACGACCTGGCGACCGCTGTACCACCCGGTCGGCAGCTGCGCCATGGGCGGCGAGCCGCGGCTGGCCGGCGGCAGGCTGGCCAGCGTGGTCGACCCGGAGCTGCGGGTGCGCGGGGTGGACGGGCTGCGCGTGGTGGACGCCTCGGTCATGCCGGCCGTGCCGCGCGGCAACACCAACGCGCCGGTGATCGCCATCGCCGAGCGCGCGGCCGACCTCATCGCCGGCCGTTCGCCGCTGGCCGCCGGCCGATCCCGGGCAGGCGCCCGCGCTCGCCCCCGGTGCTAGCGGCCGGTAAGCGAAACCTTCGCCGAGGCCGCTACCGGTAGCGCCGCCCGTGCAGCAGCGTGATCAGCGCCACGATCTTGTCCATGTCCTTGTCCGTGCGCGAGAACGAGGTCAGGTTCACCGGCGGCTTCATCCGCTGCCTCGTGATGGCCTTGGCCCGGGCGAACTCGCGCAGGCCGTCCGCGCCGTGGATCCGGCCGAAACCGGACTCGCCCACCCCGCCGAACGGCAGCGACGGCACGCCGGCGAACGCGGTGACCGCGTTGATGGCCGTCATCCCGGTACGCAGCGCCCGCGCCGCCTCCAGCGCCCGCTTCCTGCTCCTGGCGAACACGGCCGAGCCCAGCCCGTACCGCCCGCCGTTGGCCAGCCGGACCCCCTCGTCGAGGTCGGCGATCTCGGTCACCGTCACCGTCGGCCCGAACGTCTCCTCGCTGACCGCCCGGCTCTCCTCGGGCACGTCGGCCAGGATGACCGGCTCGACGTAGGGAGCGCGGATGCTGTCCAGCCCGCCGACGACCGGGCGGCCGCCTGCGGCCAGCGCGTCGGCCACGTGCCCCTCGACGACGTCGAGCTGCGACGGCATGGTCATCGGCCCGTAGTCGGCCTCCCGGTCCTCGCCGGGCCGGATCGCCGATACCCGCTCGCGCAGCTTCTCCAGGAACGCCTGGTACGCGCCGGACACGACGTACACCCGCTCGATCCCGATGCAGGTCTGGCCGGCGTTCGACATCGCGCCCCAGGCGGCCGCGTCGGCGGCGGCGTCCAGGTCGGCGTCGGAGTCCACCAGCATGGCGTCCTTGCCGCCGCACTCGGCGACGATCGGGGTCAGGTTCTCCGCCGCGGCGGCCATCACCTTCCGCGCGGTGGCCGCCGAGCCGGTGAACGCGATCTTGTCCACGCCGCTGCGCGCCAGCGCCGCGCCGGTCTCGCCCATCCCGGTGACCAGCTGCAGCACCGGCTGCTCGGGGATGACCTCGGCCAGCGAGCTGGCCAGCCAGCCGCCCACCGCCGGGGTGAGCTCGCTCGGCTTGAAGATCACCGCATTGCCGGCCGCCAGCGCGTACGCGATCGAACCCATCGGGGTGAAGACCGGGTAGTTCCACGGCCCGATCACGGCCACCACGCCGAGCGGCTGGTACTCGAGCAGGGCGGTCTGGTTCAGCGACGACCAGCCCGCTGCGCACCCGGCGCGGGCCGAGCACCCGGGCGGCGTTCTTCGCCGCCCAGTCCAGGTGCACGATCGCCAGCAGGATCTCCAGCTTGGCGTCGGCCAGCGGCTTGCCGGTCTCCTCGTGCACCAGCTCGGCCAGCCTGGACTATGTACCTGGTGAGGTACGACTTCCAGGCGAGCAGCCGCAGCCGCCGCTCCTTCCAGCCGAGGCCGGCCCACCACGTGGCGGCCTCCCGGGCCCGCCGCACGGCCGCCTCGACGTCGCCGGGCCCGCACACCGGGAAGCTGGCGATCACCTCATCGGTGGCCGGGTTCACGGTGTCGAAAGTGGCCGCTGACCGCGTCGATGCCGTCGTTACCATTGCCCTCACCTCGCCCGTCAAGTAAATCACCGGCCTGTCCCCGGGAGCTACCGTTGGGTAGGTACCGTCCGCCGCTATCCGTGGAGTCCCGCCCGTGCCCGAACGTCCGTACGTGCTGGTCAGCTGCGCCATGTCGGTCGACGGGCACATCGATGACACCGGCCCGGCCAGGCTCATCCTGTCCGGCGACGCGGACGCCGACCGGGTGGACGAGGTACGGGCGGGCTGCGACGCGATCCTGGTCGGCGCCGGCACCATCCGCCGCGACAATCCGCGCCTGCTCATCCGCTCGCCGCAGCGCCGGGCCGCCCGGCGGGCCCGCGGGGCCGCCGAGAACCCGGTCAAGATCACGATCACCGCGACCGGGAATCTGGACCCGGCGGCCCGGTTCTTCGCGGCGGACGGCACGGCCAAGCTGGTCTACTGCGCCCGGCCGGCGCTGGCCGCGACCCGGGCCCGGCTGTCCGGGCGGGCTGAGGTCATCGACGCCGGCGAGGCGCCGTCGCCCGCGCTGGTCGCCAGCGACCTGGCCGAACGAGGCATCGCCAGAGTCCTGCTCGAAGGCGGCGGCGAGCTGGCCACGCGGTTCCTCGCCGCCGGAGTGGCCGACGAGCTGCACCTGGTCATCGCGCCGTTCTTCGTCGGCGACCCCGCCGCGCCGCGGTTCGCCGGCCCCGGGTGGTACCCGCACGGCCCGGCGAGCCGCATGCGGCTCGCCGAGGTCCGCCAGCTCGACGACGTCGTCCTGCTCCGCTACTTGCTGGGAACCAGGCACCCGGCCCAGTCGCCGCCCGCCGCGCAGGCGCCCCGGCCCGGCTGACCATCCCGGCCGCGGCGACGACATCCGCTGGCTCCGCCGGGCCATCGAACTGCTCGGCGCCGGTGAGGATCCCGTCCTGCCGCCTTCCTCCGGCGGCCAGCCGCCGCCCCCGGCGGCCCAGCCGTGCGACGCGGCGGATCACCGGCCGGCCGCCTGGCTCCGGCGGGGACGCCGCTGCCGCCTGGCTCCGGCGGGGACGCGCCGGCCGCCTGGCTCGGCGGGGTCCCGGCCTGGCGCCTTCGGCCGGCCCGCTTCCCGGCGCGGCGCCGGCGGACATCGGATGGCTGCGCCACGCCATCGAGCTGTCCAGGCGCTGCCCGCCTTCCCAGACGGCGTTCTCCGTCGGCGCGGCCATCGTGGCCGCCGACGGCACGCTGCTCGCGAGCGGGTTCTCCCGGGAAGCTGACCCGCGCGATCACGCGGAAGAAGCCGCGCTGGCCAAGGTGCCGCCCGGCGACCCGCGCCTGCCGACGGCCACGCTGTACACCTCGCTCGAGCCGTGCGGTGCCCGCGCCTCCCGGCCGCGCACCTGCGCGGAGCTGATCATCGCCTCCGGCCTGCGCCGGGTGGTATACGCCTGGCGGGAGCCGCCGCTGCTGGCGGCCGGAGGCGGCGACCCGCAGCTGCGCGCGGCCGGCGCCGTCGTCATGGAGGTCCCCGGGCTAGCCGCCGAAGCCCGTGCGGTCAACGCTCACCTCACCGGCACTACCGGCCCCTCCAGCCACTGACTGGCCACCCGCCCAACCCTCAGGTTTTCCGGCAATCCCGGTCGCGGCCGCCTCCCGATGACGCGGACCTAGGGCGTGTCGAGGCAGACGAGGGCCCAGGGTTGGTTGCTTACCCGGGTCATCACCAGGGTGGCCCGGCGCGAGCCGGACAGCTTGAGCTGCCGGCGCAGCTGATCGACGTCGCCGGCCAGCCCGCGACGCCGAATGTCCACCGCGCCGATGCCGAGCGCCCGCAGCCGGGCCGGGAGGCGCTTCTGGTTCCACGGCGCCGAATCGATCACCCGCAGCGTGCGGGCGAACGGCGTCTGTGCCGCCGCGTCGGCCGACAGGAAGGCGATCTGCTCGTCGATCTGCCACGCGCCGAGCATCCGGGCGAGTTCCCGGACCAGGCCCGCCCGGGTGACCGCCGGGTTCGGGTCGAACAGGAATTCCCCGGGCGGTCGCACCTCCGCGGCCGCGGCTTCCGCGGCCTGGCGGCGCGCCGGGGTCCGGACGAGCGTGTGCCCGGCCGGCAGGATGGTCGCCCGCCGCGCGGCCGTGGCCTGCGCCGGCGACCACGCGACCGCCTCCTTGAGCTCCCGGCCGACCGCGATGAACTCCAGCTCCCAGCCCGGCGGGATCGCCTCGCGGGGAAGTCCGGGTGCGGCCTTGATCCCTACCCGGCCGACCCGGGCGGCCAGGCGCAGGCACCAGTCGAGCGGCGGCTCGCTGTCCCCGGCCCGCAGCCGCCGCCGGCCCGCCCGCCGGGCCGGGTCGGCGAATACCGCGTCCACTCCGGCCAGGCGCGGCGTCCCGGACGTCAGCCAGCACCGTGGTGACGCCGGCAGCCACGCCGGTACGCGCCGGCGTTGACCCGGGCCATCCGCAGGTGCAGCGGGTCACGGTCCACGGCCAGCACGGGCCGGCCTGCCGCCAGCGCGAGGAGGTCTCCGCCGATCCCGCAGCACAGGTCCGCCACCTGCCGCGCGCCGTCGTAGCGCCGGGCGCGGTGCCGGGCCAGCGGCTCGGACGAGGCCTGCTCCAGCCCCGCCCGGGTGAAGAACATGTCCCGGGCCCGGCCGAACTTCGCCTCCGCCCGCATCCGCAGCTCGTGCTGGGCCAGCGCGTCGCGGACCAGCCCGGCCGGATACTCGGCGCGCAGCCGCACGCCCACCTGCAACGCGGTATCCGGGGTGACGGCTTCGCGGCCGAGCCGGTCCAGCAACTCCCGTCCGCGCGGCGACAGCAGCGCCTCCAGGCGGGCCACGGCGTCGCCGGCGTCAGCCTGGCCGTGACCGCCGCCCTCGCCCGCCCTGGTCAATCCCGGTGGATGTGACATTGCTGTTCATCAGACCACAGCCATGTCACATCGACCGTGTCCGGGCCGCCCGGTGGACGGATCAGAACAGCGTCATTTCGTCGCCCCGGGCGCCGCGCAGCGCGTCGTAGTCGAGGACCACGCAGCGGATGCCGCGGTCCTCGGCCAGCACCCGGGCCTGTGGCCTTATCTCCTGCGCCGCGAACACTCCGCGTACCGGGGCGAGCAGCGGATCCCGGTTGAGCAGCTCGAGGTACCGGGTCAGCTGCTCCACCCCGTCGATCTCGCCGCGGCGCTTGATCTCGACCGCGACGCTCACCCCGTCGCCGTCCCGGCACATCAGGTCGACCGGCCCGATCGCCGTCGGGTACTCGCGTCGGACCAGCCGCCAGCCCTCGCCGAGCACGCCCAGCTGCTCGGCGAGCTTGCGCTGGAGCTGCGACTCGACCCCGTCCTTGATCAGCCCGGGATCGATGCCCAGATCGTAGGAGGCGTCGCTGACGATCTCCTCGATCGAGATGGTGAGGATCTCGCCCGTCTTGCTGGTCACCGTCCACCGGCCCGGCTTCTCGACGAGCCGGCACGGCGGGGACATCCAGTTCAGCGGCTTATACGACCCGCCGTCGGAGTGCACGAGCACCGAACCGTCGGCCTTGACGATGAGCAGCCGGAGCGCCGGGGGCAGGGAGGCGGTGAGCCGGCCCGCGTAGCCCACGCTGCACCGGGCGATGACGATCCGCACGGCACCCCACTGTAGCGGCCGGGGCACGCCGGCCAGAGCGATCGCCGCAGGGCGCCGATGCTGCTACTTCTTCACCCAAATCCCGGCAGCGTCGCCGGGCCCGTCTGGGTCGTGCTCATCGGTTCCGGCTCCGCCCGCCCGCCGTCCGGCGACGAGAACAGCGGGATCCCGCCGCCGAGCAGGACCGGCAGGACGAGCATGAGGACCTCCGGATCGGCCACGCGCATCGACGGCCAGAGTTACCGCCAGGCGGCGCGGGCCTGGCAGCCGGCCGCAGGCGGCGGCCTGGCATACAGTGACCGCCGTGAGCCCGCGCCGAGCCCGCCGGCTGCCCGACGACGTTCCCCGCAAGGGGCGCCCGGGAACTGGCCCCGCGCCGGGCCCGGCCCGGCCGGGGGGCGGATTTCCCGGGCGGCCCGGAGCACACCGAGACGTGGCCGGACGGGGACTGGGTGGTCCGCCTGGTGCCAGGACCCGCGGCGGTCAAGGCCTATCGTTGTCCTGGCTGTGATCAGGAGATCCGGCCCGGCGCGCCGCACCTGGTCGCGTGGCCGGCCCTGACGCCGGGGCTCGACCTGCGCAGGCACTGGCACCGGTCCTGCTGGCAGCGGCGGCTGCATCGCAGGCCACCGCCGCGGCGGCCGCGCTAGCGGCATCACAGTCTGGCCGCGCAGAGCACGCCGCACGCAGCAGCACGGCGCAGGCCTGGCCGGCAGAAGGGATCGGGTGAGCAGACCGTGACCGAGATCAAGGCCGGGACCGTCCTGCCGGCCCGGCGCACTCCCGTCAGCTTGCACACCTCCGACGGCCTGCGCCTGGTGGGCGAGGTTGCGCTGCCGCAGCACCGGGATCCGGTCGCCACGCTGCTCTGCCTGCACCCATTGCCGACGCACGGCGGGATGATGGACAGCCACATCCTTCGCAAGGCCTCCTACCGGCTGCCCGCGCTCGCGGACCTGGCCGTGTTCAGGTTCAACACCCGCGGCGCGGAGTCGGCGCACGGAGCCAGCGAGGGGGAGTTCGGCGGCGGCGAAGCCGAGCGTCAGGACGTGGCGGCGGCGCTCGCCTACTGCGTCTCCGCGGGGTTGCCCGGAATATGGCTGGTCGGCTGGTCGTTCGGCACCGAGCTGGCGCTGGCCTGGGGCAATGATCCGGCCGTGCGGGGCGCCGTCCTGCTCTCCCCGCCGCTGCGCCGGGCGGGCGATGCCGAGCTTGACGCCTGGGCGGCTTCTGGCCGGCCGCTGATCGCCCTGGTACCCGAGCTCGACGACTACCTGCGGCCCGAGGAGGCCAGGCGCAGGTTCGCCCGGGTGCCGCAGGCCGAGGTCGTCGGGGTGGACCGGGCGAAGCACCTGTGGGTGGGGGAGCCCTATGTGCGTATTGTGCTGAACGAGATCGTCCGCAGGGTGAACCCGGTCGCCTGGCCCCTGCCGACCGAGTGGAAGGACCCCCATGAGCGCTAGCCCGTTCGACCTGGCCGGCAAGACGGCCCTCATCACCGGGGCGTCGCGGGGAATCGGCCGCGCGGTGGCCGTGGGCATGGCCGCCGCGGGAGCCGATCTCGCGCTGGTCGCCCGCAGCGAGGACGGCCTGGCCGCCACGGCGCGCGAGATCGGCGAGCACGGCAGGAAGGCGTTCGTGATCCCGGCCGACGTGACCAGCGAGGACGCGGTGACCGCGGCCGTCACTGCGGCGATCGAGCGGCTCGGTCACCTCGACATCGTGGTCAACAACGCGGGCGGTACCAACTTCATGGTTCCCTTCGCCGAGCTGCGGCTGGCCGGCTGGGACAAGGTCATGAAGCTGAACGCGACCTCCGTCGCGTACGTCTGCCGCGCCGTGGCCGGGCATCTGCTGGACCGTGGCACCGGCTCGGTGATCAACGTGGCGTCGGTGGGCGGCCTGGCCGCCGCGCCCCTGATCTCCCCGTACGGTGCGGCCAAGGCCGCGGTGGTCTCGCTCACCAAGTCGCTCGCGGCCGAGTGGGCGGGGCGCGGGATCCGGGTCAACGCGCTCTGCCCGGGCTGGACGGCCACCGAGCTCAACCGCAACCTGTGGGGCGACGAGACCGCCGGGCCGGCGACGGTGGCGACGGTGCCCATGCGCCGCTGGGCCGGCCGGAGGAGATGGCCGGGCCTGCGGTGTTCCTGGCCAGCGACGCCGCCTCGTACATGACCGGCCAGACGCTGGTGATCGACGGCGGCCAGACGATCATGCCCTGATCCGGCCCCATGGGTGCTACCGGGCCAGCCGGAACCGGCGGACTCGGGTCTAGCGCGGCGTAACGGGGCGCTCGCCAGAACTAAATCCCCGACCTCACCGACGACCCTGCGGGCCTTCATCCGTCTCATATTGTGAGACGACGTGCCCGGCAGGTGGCCGTCCCGGTTACTCTGCAGTATAATTTCCGATGAAATGCGGCGCTACGTATTCATCCTTAGCAGCCGTAGCGGGGCCTGATCAGGGCAGGCCAGCGGCCCGCTACGGGTTAGGGCGCTGGCCGTGAGGCCCATCAGGAATTCAGCCCCCGCATCAGGAGACGTTGCCGTGTACGACATGTACTCATGGGATCAGCCTGCCAGCTCCGCCGGCGAGCCCACCGAACCAGGCGCCGCGTCGCGTGAGGCCGGGCGAGCCGTCAGCGGCACGCAGGTCGCATACGCCAGCCCCGCGGAGCATGCCAGCCGCAACGGCCAGGTCGACGGCGCCGTCCGGGCCAGCGCAGACGCCAGCCGGGCGGTCCAGGCCGTCCAGGTCGCGCTGGACCGCCGCGACAACGGAGGCGACGCGGGATCGGGCCGACGGGGTTGAGCCCGCACTCCCGGCCGCCGCGCTCGCCACCCCGGTAAGGTTCCGGCATGGCCGGACGCAGCATCAGGCTCGCCGTGATCGGCGGCGACGGGATAGGCCCCGAGGTCGTGGCGGAAGCGCTCAAGGTGCTGCGCGCGTCGGCGCCCGGGGTCGCCATCCAGGAGACCAGTTACGACCTCGGCGCCCGGCGCTGGCACGCCACCGGCGAGGTCCTGCCCGACTCCGTGCTCGACGAGCTGCGCGGGCATGACGCGATCCTGCTCGGCGCGGTCGGCGATCCGAGCGTGCCGAGCGGCGTGCTGGAACGCGGGCTGCTGCTGCGGCTGCGGTTCGAGCTGGACCACTACGTCAACCTGCGGCCGGTGCGGCTCTACCCGGGGGTGGCCACGCCGCTCGCGGACGTCAGGCCGGAGTCGGTCAACATGGTGGTCGTGCGGGAGGGGACCGAGGGCCCCTACACCGGCGCCGGCGGCGATCATGCGCCGGGGCACGCCCGGCGAGATCGCCACCCAGGAGAGCATCAACACCGCGTTCGGGGTCAGCCGGGTGGTCAGGTACGCGTTCGACCGCGCCGCGCGGCGGCCGCGCAAGAAGCTGACCCTGGTGCACAAGACCAACGTGCTCACCTACGCGGGCGGCCTGTGGCAGCGGGTCAGCAGCGAGATCGCCCGCGAGTTCGCCGAGGTGTCCGTGGACTACTGCCACGTCGACGCCGCCGCGATGTTCTTCGTCAGCGACCCCGAGCGCTTCGACGTCATCGTCACCGACAACCTGTTCGGCGACATCCTCACCGACCTCGGCGCGGCGGTGGCCGGTGGCATCGGGCTCGCGGCCAGCGGCAACATCAACCCCGAGCGCACGGCGCCCAGCATGTTCGAGCCCGTGCACGGCAGCGCGCCCGACATCGCGGGCACGCAGAAGGCCGACCCCACGGCGGCGATCCTGTCCGCCGCGCTGGCATGCCAGCATCTGGGGCTGGCCGCCGAGGCCGCCCGGATCGAGCAGGCGGTCGCCGAGGACCTGCTGGAACGCCAGGGAGCGTGGGCCGCCCGGTCCACCTGGGAGGCCGGCGACGACATCGCGGAGCGAGTAGCCGGCTAGGCCGGGCGCACGTGGTCCCGGCACACGGCAAGATGGGAGGCAAGACAGGAAGGATCCTGACATGACCCGCAGCGCGCACGCCGAGATCACCTTTGACATCCGGCCCTCGTCGCGCCCGGTGCCCCCGGCAGACCGGGAGCGGATGCTGGAAGCGCCGGGATTCGGCCAGGTGTTCACCGACCACATGGCCACGATCCGCTGGACGGCCGAGGACGGCTGGCATGATGCGCGGATCGAGCCCTACGGCCCGCTCACTCTCGACCCCTCGACGGCGGTCTTCCACTACGCCCAGGAGTTCTTCGAAGGACTCAAGGCCTACCGTCAGCCGGACGGGTCCATCGGCGTGTTCCGGCCGTGGGCCAATGCGGCCAGGTTCAACGGTTCGGCCCGCCGGCTGGCCATGCCGGAGCTGCCCGAGGACACGTTCATCCGGGCCCTCGAACTGCTCGTCGCCACCGACCGCGACTGGATCCCGGCCACCGACGACCACAGCCTCTACATCCGGCCGTTCATGATCGCGACGCAGCGGGGGATCGGCATCAGCAAGCCGTCGCAGTCATACCTGTTCCTGGTCATCGCGTCGCCGGCCGGCCCGTATTTCCCCGGCGGGATCAAGCCGGTGACCGTGTGGCTGTCCCAGGACTACATCCGCGCCGCGCCCGGCGGCACCGGCGAGACCAAGTGCGGCGGCAACTACGCCGGCGGGTTCGTCGGCCAGCTGCAGGCCCTGGAGCACGGCTGCGACCAGGTCGTGTGGCTGGACGCGACCGAACGCCGCTGGGTCGAGGAAATGGGCGGCATGAACCTGTTCTTCGTCTACGGGTCCGGCCCGGAGGCCCGGATCACGACGCCCGCGCTCGGCGGCACGCTGCTGGCCGGGGTCACCCGGGACTCACTGCTCAAGCTCGGGCCCGACCTCGGCATACCCGCAGACGAGAGCCGGATCTCGGTGGACGACTGGCGCGAGGGCTGCGCGTCCGGCGAGCTCACCGAGGCGTTCGCCTGCGGCACGGCCGCCGCCGTGACCCCGGTCGGCGCCGTGAAGGGCGCGACGGGCGGCTGGACGGTCGGCGACGGCGAGCCGGGGCCGGTCACGCTCAGGCTCCGGGATGAGCTGCTGGGCATCCAGTTCGGCCGCCGCGGCGACCCGTACGGCTGGGTGCACCAGATCAGCTGATTTCCCCGCCGTCCCAGATACCGAGACAAAAGTGGTCATCTGCCGCCCGGTTGTGCCACGCTGATCACATGACGTCCGGCCGCATCATTATCGGCAGGCGCGTCCGAGGCGCAGGTTGCTGCTCGCCGGCCTTGGCCGGCTTCGCCGCAGCCCGCGGTGCTAGCCCGGGGAGCACCCCCGGACCCCCGAATGGGTCCGCATGGTTGCTGTTCGCCGGTCCTGCCGGCTTCGCCGCAGCCCGCGGTGCTAGCCCGGGGGACTGCCTTCCCGGGCCCCGGGGGGCGATCCTCCGGGCCGCCCGACGGTCCTCGGACGCGCAGACCTCTCGCATGCCGCGAGGGGTCTTTTGTTTTGCCCGGGCGGCCAGACCAGCCAACAGAAACGGAAAACCCGATGCCCGACGACTCTTTCCACGTCTACGACACCACGCTGCGGGACGGCGCCCAGCAGGAGGGCCTGCACCTGACGGTCGCCGACAAGCTGGCCATCGCGGCCCGGCTGGACGAGCTCGGCGTCGGATTCATCGAGGGCGGCTGGCCGGGGGCCATCCCCCGGGACACCGAGTTCTTCCGGCTCGCCGCCACCGAGCTGGAGCTCAGGCACGCGCAGCTCGCCGCGTTCGGCGCGACCCGCCGGCCCGGCGCCAAGGCGGCCGACGACCCTCAGGTCGCCGCGCTGCGCGAGTCGGGTGCGCCGGTCGTGACGCTTGTCGCCAAGAGTCACGACCGGCACGTCCGGCTGGCCCTGCGGACGGCCCTGGAGGAGAACCTCGCCATGGTCGCCGACACCGTCGCCCACCTGCGTTCGGAGGGGAAACGGGTCTTCCTGGACGCCGAGCACTTCTTCGACGGGTACGCGTCGGATCCCGGGTATGCCCTGGAGGTCGTGCTCACGGCCGCCGAGGCCGGCGCCGACGTGGTGGCGCTGTGCGACACCAACGGCGGCATGCTGCCGGGCCGGCTCGCGGACATCGTCCACGAGGTTTCCTCCCGGACGGGCATGAGGCTGGGCATTCACTGCCATGACGACACCGCGTGCGGGGTGGCCAACACGCTCGCGGCCGTGGACGCCGGGGTGAGCCACGTGCAGGGCACCGCGAACGGCTACGGCGAGCGGGCGGGCAACGCGAACCTGTTCAGCGTGGTGGCCGGGCTGCAGCTGAAGAAGAGCAGGCAGGTGCTCCCGGACGGCTGCCTGCCGGAGATGAGCCGGATCGCCCACGCGATCAGCGAGGTCACCAACGTGTCGCCGGGCAGCCACCAGCCGTACGTGGGCTACTCCGCGTTCGCGCACAAGGCGGGGCTGCACGCCTCCGCGGTTAAAGTGGACCCGATGCTGTACCAGCACATCGACCCCGCGCTGGTCGGCAACGACATGCGGATGCTGGTCTCGGACATGGCCGGCCGGGCGTCGGTGGAAGTCAAGGGCGCACAGCTCGGCTACGACCTGTCCGGGAACCGGGCCGCCGCGGGGCGCGTGGTGGACCGGGTCAAGGAACTCGAGGCCCGCGGGTACACCTTCGAGGCCGCGGACGCGTCGTTCGAGCTGCTGCTGCGCGCGGAGCTGGATGGCGGGGGGCTACGGCACTTCTCCGTCGAGTCGTGGCGGGTCATCGTCGAGCAGAGGCCGGGCGGCGAGGTGGTCAGCGAGGCGACCGTCAAGCTGACCGCCAAGGGTGAGCGGATCGTCGCCACCGGCGAGGGCAACGGCCCGGTGAACGCGCTCGACACCGCGCTGCGGCTGGCGCTCGGCCGGATCTACCCGGAGCTGGCCGGCCTGGAGCTGGCGGACTACAAGGTCCGCATCCTCGAGGGCTCGCACGGCACGGGCGCGGTGACCCGGGTGCTGATCACCTCGGGCGACGGCTCTGGCGCCGACTGGAGCACCGTCGGGGTGCACGAGAACATCATCGCCGCCTCCTGGCAGGCCCTGTCCGAGGCGGTCACCTACTGCCTGCTGCGGGCCGGCCACGACCCGGATCAAGCCGGGTGATGGAAGCTTCCCTGGCCATACCTCGTACGGTAGGGACATGGACGACAAGCAGATCCTCACGCACATCGACGAGCTGATACAGACCGAGCACGAGCTCCGCGCGAAGGTGGCCGCGGGGACGCTGTCCACCGACGCCGAGCACGCGCAGCTGCGTGCGACGGAAGAGGCGCTCGACCAGTGCTGGGACTTGCTCCGCCAGCGGCGGGCCCGCCGGGAGTTCGGCGAGAGGCCCGACGAGGCGGCCGAGCGCCCGGTTCCGGAGGTTGAGGGCTACCTGCAGTAGCCTGGCGGCTCTCATCGTCAGGTCTGCTCAGCTTGCGAGGATGACGTGCGTATCGCGAGATTTGCCAGCGGCGGCGAGGTCGCCTACGGCATCGTAGAGGACCAGGGTAACGGCGCCGCCGGCGGCCAGGGCGCGGTCCTGGCCGAGCTGCACGGGCACCCGTTCGGCACCGACCCGGGCAGCCTGCGCTTCACCGGAGCGCGCTACCCGGTCGCCGAAGTGCGGCTCCTCGCGCCCGTGCTGCCGAGC
This sequence comes from uncultured Actinomycetes bacterium, assembly GCA_963795575.1. Classification (GTDB taxonomy): domain Bacteria; phylum Actinomycetota; class Actinomycetes; order Streptosporangiales; family Streptosporangiaceae; genus PALSA-505. Next base: position 68,843 of record CAWCII010000007.1, read on the forward strand.
AAGGTGATCGCGGTGGACGGCAACTACCCCGGGTCGCGGGACACGTCCGGCGGCCCCGATCCGGCCGAGCCCGTGCTGTTCCTCAAGCCGTCCACCTCGGTGGCCGGCCCGCAGGATCCGATCGCCTACCCGGTGAAGCTCACCGAGCGGGTCGAGCATGAGGGAGAGCTGGCGGTCATCATCGGCCGGCTCTGCCGGGACGTGCCGGCGCACCGGGCCCCGGAGGTCATCTTCGGCTACGCCTGCGCCAACGACGTGACCGCCCGGGACCTGGCCGAGCGGGACGGCCAGTGGACGCGGGCGAAGGGGTTCGACACGTTCTGCCCGCTCGGCCCCTGGATCGAGACGGCCGCGGATCCCGCCGACGCGGAGCTTGTCACCATGGTGAACGGCGAAGTCCGGCAGCAGGCCCGGACGTCGCGGCTGCGGTACGGCGTGCCCGCGCTGATCGCCTACGTCAGCCAGGTCATGACCCTGCTGCCCGGTGACGTGCTGCTCACCGGGACCCCGGCGGGAGCGGGCCCGCTGACCGACGGGGACGAGGTGTCGGTGAGCATCGAGGGCGTCGGCACGCTGACCAACCGGGTGATAGCGCGTGACTGACGGCCTCCGGCAGGATGACCTCCGGCAGCAGCGTCCGGTCCGGGTCAGGTTCGCCCCGTCGCCGAGCGGCGACCTGCACGTGGGCAACGTCCGGACCGCGCTGTACGACTGGGCCTACGCCCGCCGGACCGGCGGCACCTTCGTGCTCCGTCTCGAAGACACCGACCGGGCCCGGGTGCAGCAGGAGTACATCGACTCCGCGCTGGACACGCTGCGCTGGCTCGGGCTCGACTGGGACGAGGGCCCGGAGGCCGGCGGCCCGTACGGCCCGTACCTGCAGAGCGAGCGGCTGGGAATCTACGCGGACTGGACCGACCGGTTTCTGGCCGCCGGCGCCGCCTACCACTGCTACTGCACGACCGAAGAGGTCGCGCACCGGCGCAAGGCCGCGCGCACGGCCGGGGGCCCGAGCGGCTACGACGGCCACTGCCGCGTGCTGACCGCGGCCCAGGCCGCTGCCTACCAGGCGGAGGGCCGGCGGCCCGTGGTGCGGATGCGGGTGCCCGAGGGGCGGACCACGTTCACCGACCTCATCCGGGGCGAGGTCACGTTCGACCACCAGCACGTGCCTGACTTCGTGCTCACCCGCGCCGACGGCAGCCCGCTCTACACCCTCGCCGTGGCGGTGGACGACGCGCTCATGAAGATCACGCACATCGTCCGCGGCGAGGATCTGCTGTCGTCCACGCCGCGCCAGATCACGGTCTACCGCGCGATGGGCCTGCCCGAGGACGGGTTCCCGGTGTTCGCCCACCTCCCGATGGTGCTCGGCCCGGACGGTCAGCGGCTCTCCAAGCGGAACGGCGTGGTGTCGGTCAACTGGTACCGGAACGAGGGCTTCCTGCCCGAGACCATCGACAACTACCTGGCGCTGCTCGGCTGGTCGCCGGGCGAGGACCGGGAGTCGTTCACGCTCGCGGAGATGGCCGCGGAATTCGACCTGAGCCGGGTGAACAAGAACGCGGCCCAGTTCGACGTGCGCAAGCTCGAGGCGATGAACGGCGACAAGATCCGCGCGCTGGCCCCCGCCGACTTCCTCGCCAGGATCACGCCGTTCCTGCAGCAAGCGAGGCTGGTGGCGGAGCCGCCGACGGACGACCAGGCGCGCCTGGTCGCGGCGGCCGCGCCGCTGATCCAGCCGCGGATCTCGCGGCTGAGCCAGGCCACGGGGATGCTAGCGTTCCTGTTCGTGGCGGAGCAGGACTTCGCCGTCGGCCCCGACGATGCCGCGCAGGTCCTCGTGCCGCAGGCGCGCGAGGCGCTGCAGGCCGCGGAGGCGGCGCTGAAAGGCGTGACGGCCTGGGAGGCGGCCGCGGTCGGGCAGGCACTGCGCGGCGCGCTGATCGACGGGCTGGGGCTCAAGCCGCGGGTCGCCTTCCGCCCGGTCTTCGTCGCGGTCACCGGCCGGCGGGTCGCGCCGCCACTGTTCGAGTCCATCGAGCTGCTGGGCCGGGAGCGCACGCTGGCCCGGCTGGCGGAGGCACTCGGCACGCTGCCCGGCTGAACCGTGTCCCGGCTGGGCCGTGTCCGCGGCTGGGCCGTGTTCCCGCGGAAACGTTTCCGCGAACGCGTGTCCCCCGCGTTTCCCCGTTCTCCCGTTCCCGCGGACCGGCGGACCGGCGAGCGCGGGCCCGTGACCGGGGCCGCAGTCCATTGTGCCGAGTTCGCTTTGGCCGCCGCCCCGGCGTTCGGCTACACTGCACAGGCGCGAGCGAGCCCGGCGGCTCGCTGCCGTGGGGTATGGGGTAATTGGCAGCCCGACGGGTTCTGGCCCCGTTAGTCTAGGTTCGAGTCCTGGTACCCCAGCGGGTTCTGCGGCTGCCGGCCCCACCGACACCGCGCAGAGCTTCACCGCTGGCCACGGCCAGCACGCACGGCCCCGTCGTCTAGCGGCCTAGGACACCGCCCTCTCAAGGCGGCGACGGCGGTTCAAATCCGCTCGGGGCTACGCGACTGGGCGGCCCCTGTGCTGGCGCACCGGGGTCGCTTCGCTATTACCGCCGGGGGGCGACCCCCCGGACCCCCCGGGAAGCGACGGGGCGGCCCCTGTGCTGGCGCACCGGGGTCGCTTCGCTATTACCGCCGGGGGGCGACCCCCCGGACCCCCCGGGAAGCGACCGGGCGATCGTGTGCTGGCGCACCGGGGGGCAACCCCGGGGACCCCAGGGCTCACTTCTGTGCTTGACCATGATCGTTTCGACTTCATGCCGTCGGACCAAACCGTGTCCGCTTTTGCCCCGGTATGTGACCCGCTAATGCATGACGAGCGAAGATGATCACGAGCGCGGGAGGCGGCGTTGGGGGTCCGGAGGAAGAGGGGGGTTTCCGTGATCGGCGGTGGTGGTCACACTGGGGGGTGTGGATGACTACGACCTGCTGGTGATCGGGTCCGGGCCGGGCGGGCAGAAGGCCGCGATCGCCGCGGCCAAGCTTGAGCGCCGAGTAGCCATGGTCGAGCGGCCGGACATGATCGGCGGGGTGTGCCTGAACACGGGCACGATCCCGTCCAAGACGCTCAGGGAAGCCGTGCTCTATCTCACCGGCGTCGATCAGCGCGAGATGTACGGGCAGAGCTACCGGGTCAAGGACGAGATCACCATCGCCGACCTCACCGCCCGCACCCAGCATGTGGTGGGCCGGGAGATCGACGTCGTCCGCAGCCAGCTCACCCGCAACCGGGTGTCCATCATCTCCGGCACGGCGTGCTTCGCGGGCCCGCACACGGTCGAGGTGGACGACGGCCGCGACCGGACCCGCCGGATCACGGCCAAGGACATCGTGATCGCGACCGGGACCCGCCCGGCCCGGCCGGACAGCGTCGAGTTCGACGATCGCCGGGTGATCGACTCCGACGGCGTGCTGCACCTGGAGCAGGTGCCCCGGTCCATGATCGTGGCCGGCGCCGGGGTGATCGGCATCGAGTACGCGTCCATGTTCGCCGCCCTCGGCACCAAGGTCACGGTCATCGAGCAGCGCGACCGGATGCTGGAGTTCTGCGACCTCGAAGTGGTCGAGGCGCTCAAGTACCACCTGCGCGACCTGGCCGTGACGTTCCGGTTCGGCGAGACCGTGGAATCGGTCGAGGCGCTGCCCGAGGGCGCGATCGCCAACCTGCGCAGCGGCAAGCGGATCCCGGCCGACACGGTCATGTACTCGGCCGGCCGGCAGGGCTGGACCGACGAACTCAATCTGGAGGCGGCGGGCCTGACCGCGGACAAGCGCGGCCGGATCAACGGTCGACGAGTTCTTCCGCACCGAGGTGCCGCACATCTACGCGGTCGGCGACGTGATCGGCTTCCCCGCGCTCGCGGCCACCTCGATGGAGCAGGGCCGGCTGGCCGCCCACCACGCCTGCGGCGAGCCGGTGCACGCCGCTCACCTGCTGCAGCCGATCGGCATCTACAGCGTGCCCGAGATCAGCTTCATCGGGCGGACCGAGGACCAGCTGACCGAGCAGTGCGTACCCTTCGAGGTCGGCGTGTCCCGCTACCGCGAGCTGGCCCGGGGCCAGATCATCGGCGACTCCTACGGCGTGCTCAAGCTGCTCGTCTCGCCGGAGGACCGCACCCTGCTCGGCGTGCACGTGTTCGGTACCGGGGCCACCGAGCTCGTGCACATCGGGCAGGCCGTGATGGGCTGCGGCGGCACCATCGACTACCTGGTGGACGCCGTGTTCAACTACCCGACGCTGGCCGAGTCCTACAAGGTCGCGGCGCTCGACGCGACCAACAAGATGCGCCAGGTCGAGCGGCTGGCCCACCTGACCGCCCCCGGGAGTGAGGGACTCAGTTCGGAGTGAGGAGCCTTCCCGGGGTCGCGAGCTTCCCCCGGCAGTGAGAGGCTTCGCAGCATGAGCGCCCGCACCGTGCTGACCTTTCACGCCCCGGACGAGCAGCGCCGCGAGCTTGCGAAGATCCTCGGGCCGTTCGGCGGGATCGCCTTCCTCGAGGACGCGCGGGGACGATCCGGCCGCGCGGGCGGAACTGCTCCGGCAGGCCGAGGCGGTCATCACCTGGGTGCCGGGAAGCGAGCTCAGCCGGGAGGACATCCAGGCGCTCGGTGACGTCCGGTTCATCCAGCTGCTCAGCGCGGGGGCCGACCACATCGACTTCGGCGCGCTGCCGCCGCGGGCCATGGTGGCGGGCAACGTGGGCGCCTACGCCGAGCCGATGGCCGAGCACGTGCTGGCCATGGCGCTCGCGCTGGCCAAGCGGCTGCCGCGGAACGACGCCCGGATGGCCGAGGGCATCTTCGACCTCGCGGAGACGCTGCGGGTGCGCGGCCGGACCGTCGGCATCCTCGGCTACGGCGGCATCGGCCGCGCGTGCGCCCGGCTGTTCCGCCCGCTCGGCACGCGGATCTACGCGATCAACACCAGCGGCCGCGCGGACGAGAACGCCGACCAGGCCGGCACGCTGGCCGGCCTGCACGACATGCTCGCCGCCGCCGACATCGTGGTGGTCACGCTGCCGCTCACCCGGGCCACCCGGGGCCTGATCGGCACCCGCGAGCTCGGGCTGATGAAGGCCGACGCGATCCTGGTCAACGTGGCCAGGGGCGCGATCGTGGACGAGGACGCGCTGTTCGAGCACCTCAAGGCGCACCCGGATTTCTGCGCCGGGATCGACACCTGGTGGGAGGAGCCGGAGCCCGGCCAGCCGTTCCGCCCCCGGCTGCCGTTCCTCAGCCTGCCGAACGTGATCGGCTCACCGCACAACTCGGGGAACGTGCCCGGCACGGACGGCGAGGCGGTCGCCGCCGCGGCCAGGAACGTAACCGCCTACCTCGGCGGCGGCTCGGTGCGCGGCATCCAGGACCCGGCCGACTACGCCGCGGCCGGCTCCTGACCCGGCGGCCGCCTCAGCCCACGTAGGCCTTGACCGCGCCGGTGAGCTCGGCCAGCGCGGTCTTGGCGTCGGCGAAGTACATGCTGGTCTTGGGGTCGGTGTACAGCTCGTTGTCGATGCCGGCGTAGCCGGTGCCCATCGACCGCTTGATCACGATGATGCTCTTGGCCTGGTCCACGTCGAGGATGGGCATGCCGGAGATGGCCGTGCCGGGCCGCCGCGCCGCCGGGTTGGTCACGTCGTTGGCCCCGATGACCAGCGCCACGTCGGCCCGGGCGAACTCCGGGTTGATCTCGTCCATCTCCTTCAGCTGCGGGTAGGGCACGTTCGCCTCGGCCAGCAGCACGTTCATGTGCCCGGGCATCCGGCCGGCCACCGGGTGGATGGCGTAGCTGACGTCCACCCCCCGCTCCTCGAGCAGCCCGGCCAGCTCGGCCACCTCGTGCTGGGCCTGGGCCGCGGCCAGGCCGTAGCCGGGCACGATGATGACCTTGGTCGCGTAGGCGAGCTGGATGGCCGCGTCGTCGGCCGCGATCGACTGGACCCCGGCGCCCGCCGCCGGGCCCCGCGGCGACCGCCACGCTGTCGCCGGTGCCGAACCCGCCCACGATGATGTTGGCCAGCGACCGGTTCATCGCGTCGGCCATCAGCTTGGTCAGGATGCCGCCGGACGCGCCGACCAGCGCGCCCGCGATGATCAGGGCGTCGTTCCCGATCACGAAGCCGGCCATCGCCACCGCGGTGCCGGTGAACGCGTTCAGCAGCGAGATCACCACCGGCATGTCCGCGCCGCCGATGGGCAGCACCATCGTCACCCCGAACGCCAGCGCCGCCACGATCACCACGATGAGCCCGGCGATGCTCGCGGTGGAGATCAGGTACGCCGACATGCCGACGGCCACCACCGCGATGACCGCGTTGACCGGGCGCGCGCCGGGGAAGACCAGCGGCTGGCCGGGGATGACGCCCTGCAGCTTGCCCGCCGCGATGAGCGACCCGGAGAACGTCACCGCGCCGATGATCACGTCGAGCAGCGTGGTCACCGTGGTGGACTCGGGCACCCCGGCCGCCGCCCCGGCCAGCCGGGAGTAGTCGTGGATCGCGACCAGCGCGGCCGCGCCGCCGCCGACCGCGTTGAAGATGCTGACCAGCTGCGGCATCGCCGTCATCTGCACGGTGCGCGCCGAGTACAGGCCCGCGCCCGCGCCCAGCAGCGCGCCGGCCAGCAGCACGATCCAGCCGGTCGCGGTGACCGTGTTGTCGTGGATGATCAGGGCCAGCGTCGCCACGACCGCGGCGGCCATCCCGCCGCCGGACACGAAGTTGCCCTGCCGCGCGGTGGCCGGGGTGTTCATCAGGTGCAGGCCGATCACGAAGCAGGCGGCGGCGGCCAGGTAAATGAGCTGGATGACCGTCCCGAACGCGCTCACCGGGCTCCCTCGCCCGGCCGGCGACCTGGCGGGCACGGCAGGTCCGGCCGGCGTGGCGCGGTGGCTCCGGCGCGGCGGGCGCGGCGCGCCGCCGGAACATCTTCAGCATCCGCCCGGTCACCACGTAGCCGCCGGTCACGTTCATCGCGGCGAAGAACGCGGCGATGAAGGCCAGGATGTAGCCCGCCGGGTTGTTCGCGGTGGCCGCGATCAGCATGGCGCCGACCAGCACGATGCCGTGGATCGAGTTGGCCGCCGACATCAGCGGCGTGTGCAGGGTGGCGGGCACCTTGCTGATGACCTCGATCCCGACCAGCAGGCTCAGCACGAAGATGGTCAGGTCGGTCAGCAGTCCGCTCGGCACGGTGGCACCTCCTGGCGTCTTCGGCGTGGTCGGTCTTCGTCTCGCTGGAGGCGGTTGCCCGGCCTCGCCGAGCAGCGCGGCGGTCGCCGGGTGGACCACCCGGCCGTCGTGGGTGATCACCACGCCGGCCTGGATCTCGTCCGCCGGGTCGATGACCAGGCGGCCGTCGCTGGTCATGTGCAGCAGCAGCGCGGTCATGTTCCGCGAGTAGGCCGCGGACGCCGCGGTGGGCACGGTGGCGGGCAGGCTCGGCGCGCCGATCAGCGTGACCCCGTTCTCGGTCACGACCTGCTCGCCGGGCACCGAGCCGGCCACGTTGCCGCCGAGCGCGCTGGCGGCCATGTCCACGATCACCGAGCCGGCCGCCATGGCCTTGACCGTGTCCTCGGTCACCAGCAGCGGGGGCCTGCGGCCCGGCACCTGGGCGGTGGTGATCACCACGTCGTGCGCCGCGATGTGGCTGCTGAGCTCGGCCTGCTGGGCCCGCCGCTCGTCCTCGGTGAGCTCGCGGGCGTAGCCGCCCTCGCCGGCCGCCGATGCCACCGACTTCAGCTCCACGAAGGTGGCGCCGAGCGACTCGACCTCGCTCTTGGAGCTGGGCCTGACGTCGTACCCGCTGACCACCGCGCCGAGCCTGCGCGCGGTGCCGATCGCCTGCAGCCCGGCCACGCCGGTGCCGAGGACGAGCACCTTGGCCGGCCGGGCCGTGCCCGCCGCCGTGATGAGCAGCGGGAAGAACCGGCCGAACGCGCCCGCGGCGACCAGCACGGCCTTGTAGCCCGCGACGTTCGACTGCGAGGTGAGCGCGTCCATCTGCTGGGCCCGCGACAGCGTGCGCGGCAGGCCGTCCAGGCTGACCGCGGTCACCCCCCGGGCGGCCAGCCCGGCGGCCAGGCCCGGGTCGGTCAGCGGCGCCAGCATGCCGAACACCGCCTGTCCCGGCCGCAGCCGGTCCAGCAGGCCGGCGTCGGGCTTGCCCACCGTCACGATCGCGTCGGCCGCCGCCAGCTCGTCACGGGACACGATGGCGGCGCCGGCCTCCGCGTAGGCGCTGTCGGGAAACCAGGCGCCGTCGCCCGCCCCGGACTCGACGAGCACGTCGATCCCGGCCGGCGCCAGCCGGCCGACGGCGTCCGGCGCCAGCGCCACCCGCCGCTCGCCGGGGGCGCGCTCCTTGACGACGCCGACCTTCATCGGCGCGGCCTCGCGGCAGTTACGTTCATCGGTGCGACCTCGCAGTGGCGCTTGACCCGTCGGCCATGTCTATCACGGGGCCTATCACGGGGACCGGCGGCGCCCGGCCAGGCCGGTCCGGCGATCGTCGTGGTTACGGCCACGCCACCAATCTATGGCCAGCCCTGCCGCCGCGACGACAAACGACCCGGCCCGCCCGCGGCCGATAATCGTTCGCGCGGCGGGCGCGGCCGGGCTTTGCTGGAGAATGCGCATCGAGGAGTTCGACCCGGCTGCCGACGACGGCAAGGTCCGGGCCTGCTACCACATGTACGCCGCCGGCCTGCCGTGCGGACGACCCGGACGGCCCGCCGATGTCGCAGACCGTGTTCGCCGGCTTCTCCGGGAGGGCTGGGCGGGTGACCCCAGGCAGGCGGCGCTGGCCAGCGACCACGACGGGACACCGGTGGGCGGGTACCTGCTCGAGCTGCCCCGGCGAGACAACACGCACGTGGGCTCCCTGACCCTCTGGTGCCGCCGGGCCGGCGGCGGCGCGGCCACGGCGCCGACCTGCTGCGCCATGCGGCCAGGTCCGCCGCCGGCCATGGCCGGACCCTGCTGTCGGCGGAGGCCCGGCGAGGTTCCCCCGGCTCGGCCTTCGCCGCGGCGATGGGCGCGCGGGCCGTGCTGGTTGACGTCAGGCGGGTGCTTGAGCTGGCGGGATCCCGGAGGGACTGCTGGCCGCGCTCCGCAGCCGGGCGGAGGCGGCGGCGCACGGGTATTCGCTGCTGCACTGGCAGGGTCCGACGCCGGAGGAATACCTGGACCAGGTGGCCGGCGGTGTCGGCCGCGATGGCCGACGCGCCGCGCAGTCCCGGGCGAGGAAGCGCACCGGCATGGACGCCGAGCGGGTCAGCAGATGCCGAGCAGCGCTCCGTCCGGCTGGGCATGCGCGTGTACACCGTCGCCGCCCGGTGCGACCGGACCGGCGAGCTGGCCGGCCTGACCCAGATCGGCGTCGAGTCGCAGGATCCCTCCTGGGGCTACCAGTTCATCACCGCGGTCACCCGCGAGCACCGGGGTCACCGGCTCGGGCTGCTGGTCAAGGTGGCCATGCTGGAGCTGCTGGCCGACGCCGAGCCGGGCCTGCGCCGCATCCTGACCGAGAACGCGGACTCGAACCAGCACATGATCGCCATCAACGCCGAGCTCGGATTCGAGGTCCTCGACGAGTGGCAGTCCTGGGAACTCGAGGTCGCGGCGGTGCCGGCGCGTGCCACCGGTCGCCGCGATCAGGCCAGCGCCGAGCGCGCGAACCCGGCCGACGCTACCCGCGCCTCAGCCTGCCCGTCTTCGCCGCCGATGGTGACGTCCTCGCGTTAAGGCCGCTGTGAACCACCCGGCGTCATCGGTCGGATCCCCGATCGCGTGCTCCCGCGCGTCAGCCGGCCCGGCGGAGCAGCTCGCTGATCTTCTCGCCGGCCCGGGCCACCACGGGCGCGTGCAGCCGGCCGGGGGAGCGGGTCAGCCGCTCGATCGGCCCGGACACCGACACCGCCGCGACCACCCGGCCGCCCGGGCCGCGCACCGGCGCGGACACCGACGCCACGCCGGCCTCCCGCTCGGCCACGCTGGCCGCCCAGCCGCGCCGCCGCACCTGGGTCAGCGTCGCGGCGGTGAACTTGGCGCCCTGCAGCCCCGGCGGGCGCGATCCGGCTCTTCCCAGGCCAGCAGCACCTGCGCGGCCGAGCCCGCCGTCATCGGCAGCGCCGCGCCGACCGGGACGGTGTCGCGCAGCCCGGTGGCCCGCTCGGCCGCGGCCACGCACACCCGGGTGTCGGCCTGCCTGCGGTAGAGCTGCGCGCTCTCCCCGGTCAGGTCCCTGAGCTGGTTCAGCACCGGCTGAGCCACGGCCAGCAGCCGGTCCTCGCCGGCCGCGGCCGCGAGCTCGGCGATGCGCGGGCCGAGCACGAACCGGCCGCGGGCGTCGCGGCCGAGCAGCCGGTGCCGCTCCAGGGCGACCGCGATGCGGTGCACCGTCGGCCGGGCCAGCCCGGTGCCCGCTACCAGCTGAGCGAGCGAGGCCGGGCCCGACTCCAGCGCGTTCAGCACGCAAACCGTCTTGTCCAGGACGCCGACTCCGCTAGAGTTGTCCATACACCGATATTGGCGTCTCGCTATTCGAGACGCAAGCGACATCCGGTGAAAGGGGCGCGAAGATGGGCCGCACGCTGGCCGAGAAGATCTGGGACTCCCACGTCGTGCACGCCGCCGAGGGAGAGCCCGACCTTCTCTACGTTGACCTGCACCTGGTGCACGAGGTGACCAGCCCGCAGGCGTTCGACGGGCTCAGGCTGGCCCAGCGCCGGGTCCGGCGGCCGGATCTGACGCTGGCGACCGAGGACCACAACGTGCCGACGACCGGGATCACCGGCCCCGGCGTCCCGCTGGACGGCCCGGGCAGCCCGGTCACCGACCCGGTGTCGCGCACCCAGGTCGAGACGCTGCGCAAGAACTGCGCCGAGTTCGGCATCCGGCTGCACCCCATGGGCGACGCGGGCCAGGGGATCGTGCACGTGATCGGCCCGCAGTTCGGGCTCACCCAGCCGGGGATGACGATCGTCTGCGGCGACTCGCACACCAGCACGCACGGGGCGTTCGGCGCGCTGGCGTTCGGCATCGGCACCAGCGAGGTCGAGCACGTGCTCGCCACCCAGACGCTGCCGCAGCACCGGCCGCAGATGATGGCCGTGACCGTCCGCGGGGAGCCTGCCCGAGCGGGGTCACGGCCAAGGACCTGATTCTCGCCATCGTGGCCAGGATCGGCACCGGCGGCGGCCAGGGCTACGTGATCGAGTACCGGGGCGAAGCCGTCCGGGATCTGTCGATGGAGGGCCGCCTGACGGTGTGCAACATGTCCATCGAGGCCGGCGCGCGGGCGGGCCTGGTCGCGCCGGACGACACCACCTTCGGTTACCTGGAGGGGCGGCCGCACGCGCCGCGCGGCGCCGCCTGGGAGGCCGCGCTGGACTACTGGCGGTCGCTGCGGACCGACGACGACGCGACGTTCGCGAACGAGGTCGTGATCGACGCCGGCGCGCTCACCCCGTACGTGACCTGGGGCACCAATCCCGGCCAGGCGGCTCCGCTGGCGTCGGCGGTGCCCGATCCCGCCGCCCTGCCCGACCCGGGCGAGCGGGCCGCCGCCGAGCGCGCGCTCGCCTACATGGACCTGACGCCGGGCACGCCGCTGCGCGACATCGCGGTGCACACGGTGTTCCTCGGGTCCTGCACCAACGGCCGGATGGAGGACCTGCGCGCCGCCGCCGACGTGCTGCGCGGCCGCCAGGTCGCCGACGGGGTGCGGATGCTGGTCGTGCCCGGCTCGATGGCCGTCCGGGCACAGGCCGAGGCCGAGGGCCTGGACGCGGTGTTCACCGCGGCGGGCGCGCAGTGGCGGTCGGCCGGCTGCTCGATGTGCCTGGGCATGAACCCGGACACGCTGGCCCCCGGCGAGCGCAGCGCGTCCACCTCCAACCGGAACTTCGAGGGGCGCCAGGGCAAGGGCGGCCGCACCCACCTGGTCTCGCCCGCGGTGGCCGCGGCCACCGCCGTCACCGGCCGCCTCACCTCCCCCGCCGACCTGTAAACCCAGCCGCATGCCACCCCGACATCCGTTAACGCGAAGCATGGGGACTGCCATAGCAGCCCTAACGCTTCGCGCTGACCGACGTTCGACACCGGAGCCCCCATGGAACCGTTCATCAGCCACACCGGCCGCGGCGTGCCGCTGCGGCGCAGCAATGTGGACACCGACCAGATCATTCCCGCCTCCTACCTGAAGCGGGTCAGCCGCACCGGGTTCGGCGACGGGCTGTTCGCGGCCTGGCGCGAGGACCCGGCGTTCGTGCTGAACCAGCCCGCCTACGCGGGCGCGACGATCCTGATCGCGGGCACCGACTTCGGCATCGGCTCGTCGCGGGAGCACGCGGTCTGGGCGCTGGCCGACTACGGCTTCCGCGTCGTCATCGCCCCCCGGTTCGGCGACATCTTCCGGACCAACGCGACGAAGGCCGGGCTGCTCCCGGTCCGGCTGCCCGCCGACGTGGTGTCCGCGCTGCACGACGCGGTGGAGTCGGACCCGGCCACGCAGATCACCGTGGACCTGGGCGGCCGCACGGTGAGCTGCCGGCGGCCACCGGGCCGGCCGTGCGGCGGTGGGCGCGTCCGGCCCGCGGGCCGCCTCCGGCGCGCCCGGCGGCGGCGGCGGGCTGAGCGTGCCGTTCGAGATCGACGACTACACGCGGTGGCGGCTGATGGAGGGCCTCGACGACATCGGCCTCACCCTCCGTAACGCCGACGAGATCACCGAGTTCGAGCGGCGCCGACCGTCGTGGCTGCCCGTAACCAGCTGACTGAGAGCTGCACCCCGATTTGGTCATCTCTGGGCAATTGGTCGTCACTGACAGCCTCCGAAACGCGGGGTTTTCTCGCCGATGTCATTGTGCAAAGCCGCCAGATCGCCTACGTTCAGGCAGATCAGAGGTCGCTGCACCCCGCTCTGCCGCGACCACCCAGGGGGACCGCAGGAGTGATTCATGAACAAGCGTGAGCTGATCGACGCGATCTCGGGCCGGCTGGGAAGCAAGTCGGCCGCGACCGAGGCCGTGAACGCGGTGCTGGAGACCATCCAGGAGGCCGTGGCCCGGGGTGACAAGGTCGCCATCACCGGATTCGGCGTGTTCGAGAAGTCCGAGCGCGCGGCGCGCACCGGGCGTAACCCGGCCACCGGGGCGAGCATCAAGGTGCCGGCGTCTTCGGTGCCCAAGTTCCGGCCCGGGAGCGGAATTCAAGGCCGCCGTCAACGCCAAGAAGGGCAGGAAGGCCGCCTCGAAGTCCAGCCCGAGGAAGAAGTAGTTCCCCGGCCCGGTTACCTCGCCGGGCTCAGCGCAGGCCGCGCCGCTTGCGCAGCGCGGTCTGGATGATCCGGTCCACCAGCTGCGGCAGCGGCAGCCCGGTCGCCGCCCACATCACCGGGAAGGCCGAGGCCGAGGTCATCCCCGGCATCGTGTTGATCTCGTTGAGCAGGATCTGGCCGCCCGGCGTGTAGAAGAAGTCCACCCGCGCCAGCCCCTCGCAGGACAGCGCCTCGAAGGCGGCGCAGGCCAGCTGCCTGATCTGCTCGACGTGCTCGGCCGGAATCGGCGGCGGGATGGCCAGGCCGGTGTCGGCCTCCAGGTACTTGGCCTGGAAGTCGTAGAACTCCGAGTCCCCGCCCACGAGCACCTGGGCCGGAACGCTCGCGTCGGGCGGCCCGCCGTCCACCCCCTCGAGCACGGCGCACTCGATCTCGATGCCCTCGACCGCCGCCTCGACCAGCACCTTCGGGTCGTACTCGCGCGCGGCCTCGATCGCCTCCTCGAGCTCGGCCTGGTCGCCGGCGCGGGTGATGCCGATGCTGGAGCCGCCGCGCGCGGGCTTCACGAACAGCGGCCAGCCCAGCTCGCCGATCTCGTCGAGCACGCGCTTGCGCTCGGTCACGGCCTGCGGCGCCGGCCGGATCGCGTCCGCCGACTCCGCCGTGCCCGCCGATTGCGCCGCCGACCGCGTGCGCCGAGGTCCGCGGTGCGCCCGCGCCAGTCCCGGTCCCGCACCACCACGTAACGGCCCACCGGCAGCCCCCGCGCGGCGAAGATCAGCTTCATGTACTCCTTGTCCATGCCGGCCGCGCTGGCCAGCACCCCGGCGCCGGCGTAGCTGGTGCCGGTCATCTCCAGCAGGCCCTGCAGCGTCCCGTCCTCGCCGTAGGCGCCGTGCAGCAGCGGCAGCACCACGTCCACCTCGCCGAGGCTGCGCGGCACCTCTCCGGGCGCCGGTGACGACCAGCGCCGCTGCGCCCCCCGGTCGAGCCGCGCGGCGATCTCGGTGCCCGGCGTGGCCACCGCGTCGACCGTGGGCAGCTCGCCGCCCCGGATGGCCAGCCGGTCCGGGTCGTCCGCGGTGAGCACCCAGCGGCCATCGGGGGCGATGCCGACCGGCACCACCTCGTAACGGTCCCGGTCGATCGCGGCGAGGATGTGGCCCGCGCCGAGGCAGGACACGGCGTGCTCGGTGCTGCGGCCGCCGAACACCACGGCCACCCTGATCTTGCGTTGGCTGCTCACGCTTCCTCCGTCCGGGCTACTGCGACCGTCCGCCGGTCCCAGCCTGGCCTGTCCGGCTATCTCGCGGTCAGCGAATCGAGGGACAACCGCGCGTCCTCGATGAGATCCTCGGCGTCCTCCAGGCCGATCGAGAACCGCACCGCGCCCGGGTCGATGCCCGCCGCCGCCAGCGCGGCCGCGTCGAGCTGCCGGTGCGTGGTGGACGCCGCGTGGCTGACCTTGGTGTGCGTCCCGCCGAGCGACGTGGCCACCTGGGCGATGCGCAGCCGGTCGGCGAACGCCATGCCCGGCCTCGCGGCCGCCGCGCGGGGTGACGGTCACGATCGCGCCGAACCTGGTGCCCTCCGGGCCGGCGTCGAACAGCCGCCTGGCCACCTCGTGGCCCGGATGGCCGTCCAGGCCCGGGTAATCCACCCGGGCCACCGCCGGGTGCCTGGCCAGCGTCGCGGCGAACACCATGGCGGTCGCGCACTGCCTGCGCATCCGCACCGGCAGCGTCTCCAGCCCGCGGCGCAGCAGGAACGCCTCGTCCGGCGCGAGCGAGCTGCCGGTGTCGATGCGCACCGCCCGGATCCGGCTGATCAGCTCGGGCCGCCCGGTCACCACGCCGCCGGTGACGTCGGAATGCCCGCCGATGTACTTGGTCGCCGAGTGCAGCACCAGGTCCGCGCCGTGCTCCAGCGGCCGGCAGACCACCGGCGGGGCCAGCGTGGAGTCCACCACGAGCAGCGCGCCCGCCTCGTGCCGGCGATCTCGGCCAGGGCGGGCAGGTCGGCGACGGCCGTGGTCGGGTTGGCGAGCGTCTCGGCGTACACGACCCGGGTGGCCGGGCGCAGCGCCGCGCGCACCTGGTCCAGGTCGGTGAGGTCCACGAAGTCGGTCTCCACCCCGAACCTGGACGCCACGTTGCGCAGGAAGCTGTAGCTGCCGCCGTAGATGGCCGCGGGCGCGACCACGTGCGCGCCCGGCCGCGGCGAGGGCGAGGAAGACCCCGCTGACGGCCGCCATGCCCGGAGGCGAACGCCTGGGCCGCGGCCGGCTCGGGCAGGCTGGCGCTCTCCAGCGCGGCCACGGCCGCCGCGAACGCGTCCACGGTCGGGTTGTCGATCCGGCTGTAGGTGTAGCCGGGCGCCTCGTCCCCGAGCACCGCCGCGTACTCCGCGGACGACTCGAACGCGAACGCCGCCGTGCGGTACACCGGCGTGCCGAGCGGCTGCTGCGACGGCACCGGCGGCGGCGGCAGGTGGACGGCCCGGGTGTTCTCGCCCGAGCCGCCGGATCCCGCGTGGGCTCTCGGACTCCGTCAGACTCCATAGCGCTCGGGCTTGGCCGCGCGCGACGTGAGCAGCTCGGCGGCCCGCGCCACCGCGAGCCCCTGGTGCAGAACCGCCGCCACGACCTCGGTGATCGGCATCTCCACGCCATGCCTGCGGGCCAGCTCGAGCACGGACAGCGAGGACTTCACCCCTTCCGCGGTCTGCCTGGTCCCCGCCGTGACCTCGGCGAGCGTCGCGCCGCTGGCCCAGTTTTTCCCCGAACGTCCGGTTGCGGGACAACGGCGAACTGCAGGTGGCCACCAGGTCACCCATCCCGGCCAGGCCCGCGAAGGTGTGCTGGTCGGCGCCCAGGGCGGCGCCGAGCCTGGCCGTCTCGGCCAGGCCCCGGGTGATCAGCGTGGCCTTGGTGTTGTCGCCCAGCCCCATCCCGGCCGCCATGCCCACGGCCAGCGCGATGACGTTCTTCACCGCGCCGCCGAGCTCGCAGCCGATCACGTCCGGGTTGGTGTACGGGCGGAAGTAGGGCGCGTGGCAGGCGCTCTGCAGCAGCTTGGCCGCGTCCTCGTCGGCGCAGGCCACCACCGAGGCGGCGTGCTGGCGCGCGGCGATCTCGTGGGCCAGGTTGGGGCCGGAGACGACCGCGACCCGGTCGGCGGGAGCGCCGAGCGACGTCGGCGATGACCTCGCTCATCCGGGCGCAGGTGCCCAGCTCGATGCCCTTCATGAGGCTGACCAGCAGCGCCCCGGGCGGGATCAGCGGCGCCCAGTCGGCCAGGTTCCGCCGGAGCGACTGGGCCGGGACCGCGAGCACGACGAGGTCCGCGCCGGCCAGCGCCTGGCCGGGTCGCTGGACGCGCGCAGCTCGCCGGGCAGCGCGATGCCGGGCAGGTAGTCGGGGTTCTCGTGCCGGCGGCAGATGGCCTCGGCGATGGCCGCGCCTGCGGCCCCACAGGGTGACCGGGGTGCCGGCGTCGCAGAGCACCTGCGCGAACGTGGTGCCCCACGATCCCGCCCCCATGACCGCGGCTTTCACCCCTGCTGCGCCTTCCGCTGCGGCGTCCCGCCGCGCCGGCGCCGGTGTCCGTCGATCGCGGAGTCGCGCGGCCCGCGGGTCGTAGGGGGCGGCGGGCGGCTGCTCGCCGCGCAGCCCGGCGAGCAGCCGGGTGACGTCGGCCATGATGGCGTCGGTGGCGCCGCGCAGCGTCTCCGCGGTCAGCGGCTGGCCGGCGAAGGCCGACAGGTCAACCGGAGGGCCGGCGGCGATCTGCACGGTCTTGCGCGGGAACAGCCGGGGCCGC
The DNA here is from genome assembly GCA_963795575.1 of uncultured Actinomycetes bacterium. Lineage (GTDB taxonomy): Bacteria > Actinomycetota > Actinomycetes > Streptosporangiales > Streptosporangiaceae > PALSA-505. The sequence continues at coordinate 85,999 of CAWCII010000007.1, forward strand.
TTGTCGCCGTAGGGCAGGATGACCTGCGCCCCCCAGCAGGCGACCGGGATCACCGGCGCCCCGGTCGTGAGCGCGAGCCTGGCCACGCCGGTCCTGGCCACCATCGGCCAGTGCTCCGGATCCCGGGACGCGGTGCCCTCCGGGTAGAAGATGACGCACGCCCCGCGGGTGATGCGCTGCTCGGCGTCCTTGAGCACGAGCGCCGCGTCCGCCCGCCCGCGGTACACCGGCAGCTGGCCGACCTTGCGCAGGAGCGAGCCGATGATCTTGACATCGAACACCGGGCGACTTGATCGTGAACACCGGGTAGTGCCCCGCCTCGTAGCTGAACAGCGCCATCGCCGGCCAGTCCGCGTAGGACAGGTGGTTGGCCGCGAGGATCATCCCGCCGTGCGCGGGAAGTTCTCCTTGCCGCTGGTCTTGCGCTTCATCATGCCGCGGATCAGCGGCGGCAGGACGATCTTGGTGAAGAGCCGCCAGCCCGGCGAGTAGTCCCGCTCGTGCCTGCTTACCATGGTGCCGCTTGTCTCGCCCAGTCATCGTGTCCCAGCCTCCACTGCGTCGAGAGCCCGCTCGGACATCCCAAGCTGGCTCTACCGGCCAGTCTCGCGGTTCGCGGCGCGCCATGTCGAGGCATGATCGCAGCTATGGCCGCTGACATGCACCGCTCGCCTGGTCGCTGGTGATTCCCGTCAAGGTACTTGCCCGGGCCAAGTCCCGGCTGACCGGCCTGGCCGGGGCGCGCAGGCCGGAACTGGCCCTGGCCCTGGCCGCCGACACCGTCGCCGCCGCTGTGGGCTGCCCGGAGGTGGACAGCGGTGATCGTGGTGAGCGATGACCCGGCGGCCGCCGCCGAGCTGACCGGCCTGGGTGCGCTGGTCATCCCGGACGAGCCCGACGACGGCCTGAACCCGGCGCTCGTGCACGGTGCCGCGGCGGCGCGCCGCGCTGCGCCCGGACGCGGGCACCGGCGCGCTGGCCGCGGACCTGCCCGCGCTGCGGCCCGGCGAACTGGGCCGCGCGCTGCGCGCCGCGGCCCGCTGGCCCGAGGCGTTCGTGCCGGACGCGGCCGGGTCGGGGACCACGCTGTACACGGCGGCGCCCGGGCAGCAGGTTCCAGCCCAGGTTCGGGCCGCAGTCGAGGCAGCGGCACCGGTCGCGCGGGCGCGGCCGAACTCGACCTCACCGGCATTGCCAGCGTGCGCCGGGACGTGGACACCGCCGGCCGACCTGGGTTCGGCGGCCCGGCTGGGCCTCGGCCCGCGCACCGCCGCCATCGCGGCAGAACTGCTGCCCGCCGCCCGCGGGTGATGGCGGCGCCCGGCTGTCGGCCTGCGGCGATCAGAAGTGCACGACGGGGCAGGTGAGGGTCCGGGTTATCCCGTCCACCGCCTGGATCTGGGCGACGACGAGCCTGCCAAGGTCGTCGACGTTCTCGGCCTGGGCGCGCACGATGACGTCGTAGGGCCCGGTCACGTCCTCCGCCTGGGTCACTCCGGCGATCTGGGCGATCCGGGCGGCGACCTCGCGCGGCCTTGCCGACCTCGGTCTGGACGAGGATGTATGCGTGGACCACGACGTCCTCCCAGGCGGGCTGGATCAGGAATGAGCGGTACCAGAGCGAATGGCACACGGCTAGCGTCACCGCGTCGGCCGGGAGGTCGGTCATGCCGCGCTGATCGACCCAGGGGGCCGCCATGGGCCGTGGAACCTCGGGAGGTCCATCACTATCGGGGAACTCGGCGAGTTCGGGCTCATCGCCGCCATCGCCGCCAGGATGCCCGCCGCGCCGGACGCGATCGTCGGTGATCGGCGACGACGCGGCGGTGCTGCGCGTCCCCGACTCCCGGGTCGTCGGCACGCACCGACCTGCTCGTGGAGGGGCTGCACTTCCGGCGCGACTGGTCGGCGCCGGCCGACGTCGGGGGCAAGGCCGCGGCGCGGAACCTGGCCGACGTGGCGGCGATGGGCGCGGTGCCGCAGCGCTGCTCGTCGGGCTGGCCGCGCCGCCGGATCTGCCGCGTGGACTGGGCGCGGGACTCGCCGTCCGGGCTGGCCGGGGAGGCCGCGCGCGGGCGGCGCCTACGTCGATCGGCGGGGACGTGTCCAGCGCCAGCCAGATCGTCCTCGCGGTGACGGCCATCGGCACCATGGCTGGGCGCGAGCCGGTCACCAGGGGCGGGGCGCGCCCCTCCGACGTGGTGGCGGTCGCTGGCCGGCTGGGGTATCCGCCGCCGGGCTCGCCCTGCTGCAGGCCGGCCTGGCCGAGCCGGCGCAGGCTGTGGCCGTACACCGGCGGCCGCGACCGCCGTACGAGGCGGGACCGGAGGCAGCGGCCGCGGGCGCCACCTCGATGATCGACGTCAGCGACGGTCTGGTCGCCGACCTCGGCCATATCGCGGCGGCGAGCGGCGTGCTCATCGATGTCGAGACGGAGCGGCTGGAGCTGGCCGGCCCGCTGCTGGCTGCGGCGCGGGCCCTGGGCCGCTCCCCGCGGACCTGGGCGCTGTCCGGCGGCGAAGATCACGCGCTGGCCGCGACTTTTCCGCCGGACGCCAGATTTCCGCCGCATTGGGTCGTGATCGGGCGCGTGCACGAAGGGCGGGGCGTGCGCGTCGACGGGGCGAATTATCCGGCGAGAATCTGGCTGGCGGCACTTCCGCTGACCAGCAACTCTTACATCATGTAATTGATTAGCTACATTTCTATATCTAGCACAGAGTGACTTTACTTGATATAAATCGCCCCTGATGCCAGAACGCGACCGCGAGGGTGCGAGCGGGCCCGGGGGGGCGGAGCCTGCCAGCCAGCGCGGCCGATCAGCCCCTGATGCCCAGCCACCGCCGGCGCGTGCGCGCCGGCGATGGCTGGGCCGGCTGGTGGTGACCCCTACCTTCTTCGCGGGGGCCTGCATCGTCCTGGTCGCGGTCCTGGCCTACGGCACCACCCAGACGCACCTGCTCTACCGCGGCCTGGGCCCGATCTGCGCGGCGACCAGCTGCTCGGCCTCGGGCCAGGGCACGGCGGGCATCCCGGACCGGGCCTCGGCGAGGCCGGAGAAGAGCGCCGCCGGGCCGCCGCGCCGGCCAGCAGCGTCCCGCGGCGCCGGCACCGGCCCAGGCCGGCGCCCCCCGCGCCAGCAGGCATCTCCCCGTACGGCTGCCCGTCCGGGTGCGCGTGCCGGAAGCCGGCCAGCAGCGGGGGATGCGCCATCGCGAACTTATTCGCACCGGTTGCCGGTGGTCATCGCCTACCGGACAGTGCGCGCCTGGCCCGGCGGGTTTCCCGCCACGATGACGATCACCAATCGCAGCAGGTCAGCCATCCCCAACTGGCAGCTCTGGATGCATTACCGGCGAGCCCGGATGGATCACTCTGGGGAGCCCGGTGGTTCCGGCGAGCGGGCCCGCACCCGGGGCCGGCGTGGTGGTTCCGCGCCGGGCCCAGTCAAGCTGCGGCCGGGGGCGAGCATCCGCTTCACCTTCCGGGCCAGCGGACGCCCGGGGCCGCCGGCGGGCTGCGTCTTCGACGGCGACCGGTGCAGTTTCCGCCCGGCTGTAGCCGGGGATAACCGCCGGCGCCGGGCCGAAATCGGGCAGAATGCCTCATATGGCGTCGCGGCTGCTTACCCGGGGCGGGATTGCTGTCGCCCGGAGCCAATGTCCGGCAGAATTCGGTACCGCGCCGCGGGCCATCGGGAACTGCCGGCCAATGCGCCCGCAGGCCCTTGAGCCCGCTTCCGGCCTCGCGGCCTAGGGAAGGTCAGAGAAAGGCAATGCCGCCGCGGCGGACCCGTCAGCGGACGACCTTGCCGGCCTTGATGCACGAGGTGCAGACGTTGAGCCGCTTCGGTGTCCCGCCGACGACGGCCCGCACGGTCTGGATGTTGGGGTTCCAGCGGCGGCGGGTGCGGCGGTGCGAGTGCGAAATCTTGTTGCCGAAACCCGGCTCCTTGCCGCAGACGTCGCAGACGGAAGCCACGGTTCGCTCCATTGGGTGCGTGGGATGGTCGGTGCCCGGGCGGCCACGCGGGCCGACCAGGGCAGTCGTCGAAGGATATCCGACCTGGCCGCCCGGACGCGAACCGGCGCCGCCGGCCGTCCGTATCGACGGTGCCACCGCCTATCCTGCCCGTATGGTGACCCTGCAGGAGCCGCTGGGCCGGACCCGCTCGGGCCGAAGGCGGCCAAGACGTTCGACGAGGCGTTCGGGATCCGGACCGTCGGCGACCTGCTGCGCCACTATCCTCGCCGGTACCACCACCGCGGCGAGCTCACCGACCTGGCCGCGCTGCGGGAGGGCGAGCACGTGACCGTGCTGGCCCAGGTGGTCAGCGTCCGACACGTACCGGATGAGGCCAGCGCAAGGGCGAGATCATCGAGATCACCGTCACCGACGGCGTGCAGCACGCTGATCCTGACGTTCTTCAGCGCGCGCGGGAACCCCTGGCAGCGCCGGCTGACGCCGGGCACGCACGGCCTGTTCTCCGGCGAGGTGTCCACCTTCAGGAACCAGCGCCAGCTCGTCCACCCGGACTTCGAGCCGATCAGTGCCGACGAGGCGGGCACCGAGCTCGCCGCCGAGTACGCCGCGGCGATCATCCCGGTCTACCCGGCCACCAGCGAAGCTGCCGTCCTGGCGGATCGCCAAGTGCATCCGCACCGTCCTGGACGTGCTGGACGCCGGCGATGACCCGCTGCCGGCCGGCGTCCGCGAGCGGCACCGGCTCATGGGCCTGGCCGAGGCGATCCGGGCCGTGCACCGTGCCGCTGGACGACCAGGACTGGAAGCGGGCCAGGGACCGGCTGAAGTGGGACGAGGCGTTCGTCATCCAGGCCGCGCTGGCCCAGCGGCGGCGCGCGGCCGCCGGCGCTGCCCGCCACGCCGCGCCCGGCCGGAGCCGGACGGCCTCGCCGCCGCCTTCGACGCCGCGCTGCCGTTCGCGCTCACCGACGGCCAGCGCGACGGCGGGCGAGACGATCGCCCACGACCTGGCCTGCGCGCACCCGATGCACCGGCTGCTGCAGGGCGAGGTCGGCTCCGGCAAGACGGTCATCGCCGTCCGGGCGATGCTCCAGGTGGTGGACGCGGGCGGCCAGGCGGCCCTGCTGGCCCCCACCGAGGTGCTCGCCCAGCAGCACTACCGCTCGATCACCGAGCTGCTCGGCCCGCTGGGCCAGGCGGGCAGGCTCGGCGCCGCCGAGAAGGCCACCAGGGTGGCCCTGCTCACCGGGGCGCTGGGCGCCGCCGCCCGCCGCGAGGCGCTGCTCGACGCCGCCTCCGGCGCGGCCGGGATCGTGATCGGCACGCACGCGCTGCTGGAGGAGCGGGTGCAGTTCGCCGACCTGGGCCTGGTGGTCGTGGACGAGCAGCACAGGTTCGGCGTGGAGCAGCGCGACGTGCTGCGCGAGAAGGCGCAGGACGGCCGCCCGCACGTGCTGGTCATGACCGCGACGCCCATCCCGCGCACGGTGGCCATGACCGTCTACGGCGACCTGGACGTGTCCACCCTGAGCGAGCTGCCCGCGGGCCGGTCGCCGATCGCCAGCCACGTGGTGCCCGCCGCGGACAAGCCGCAGGTACCTGGAGCGCGCCTGGGAACGGGTCCGCGAGGAGGTGCGAGCGCGGCCAGCAGGCATACGTGGTCTGCCCGCGCATCGGCGGCGACGAGGCCCGACGGCGACGGCCTGGCCGATCCGCGACGTGGTCGACCCCGGGCAGCCGCGGCCGCCGGCCGGCCGCCGCTGGCCGTGCTGGACCTGGCGCCCGAGCTGGAGCAGGGGCCGCTGCAAGGGGCTGCGCCTGGGCGTGCTGCACGGGCGGCTGCGCCCGGAGGACAAGGACCGGCTGATGCGGGACTTCGCCGCCGGGACGATCGACGTCCTGGTGGCGACCACCGTCGTCGAGGTGGGCGTGGACGTGCCCGAACGCCACCATCATGGTGGTCATGGACGCCGAGCGGTTCGGCGTGTCCCAGCTGCACCAGCTGCGCGGCCGGGTCGGCCGGGGCACGGCGGCCGGCCTGTGCCTGCTGGTGACCGAGGCCGCCGAGGACAGCAAGTCACGGGAGCGGCTCGACGCGGTAGCGGCGACGCTGGACGGGTTCAAGCTGTCCCGGCTCGACCTGGAGCAGCGCCGGGAAGGCGACGTGCTCGGCGCCGCCCAGGCCGGCCGCAGGTCCAGCCTGCGCCTGCTGACGCTGCTGCGGGACGAGGAGCTCATCGGCCAGGCCCGCGCCGAGGCGACCGCCCTGGTGGACGTCGACCCCGAGCTTGACCGGCACCCCGGCCTGGCCGCCGCGATCAGCGACCTGCTCGGCCCCGACCAGGCCGAGTTCCTGGAGAAGGCCTGATCACGGCCCGGCCCGCTACCCTTCGGGCATGACCCGGGTCATCGCGGGAACGGCGGGCGGGCGGCGGCTGTCCGTCCCGGCCGGGCGGGACACCAGGCCGACCAGCGACCGGGCCCGGGAAGGGCTGTTCGCCACCGTGCAGGCGATCCGCGGGCCGCTGACCGGGGCGAGCGTGCTCGACCTGTACGCGGGCTCGGGCGCGGTGGGCCTGGAGGCGCTGTCCCGCGGCGCCGCGCGCGCGCTGCTGGTCGAGGCCGACCCGCGCGCGGTGCGGGTGATCCGCGCGAACATCGCGGCGCTGGGCCTGGCCGGGGCGCAGGTGATCGCTGGCCGGGTGGAGCCGGTGCTGGCCCGGGGCCCGGCCGGGCCGCAGGCGCGCCGGCCGCCGGTTCGATGTGGCCTTCGCCGATCCGCCGTACGCGATGGCCGGCGGTGACGGTCTCCGCGATGCTCGACCGCGCTGGCTCGAGGCCGGCTGGCTGGTGCCGGGAGCCCTCGCCGTGGTGGAGCGGAGCACCAGGTCAGGGCCGGTGCGCTGGCCCGAGGGCTACACCGGGGACAGGTCGCGGCGATACGGCGAGGCCACCCTCTGGTACGGTCTCGCCACGGGTGCGCTGCTGGCATGACATGACCGTCGACCTGCCCGGAGGGGTGGAACCGCGTGCGTCGCGTGGTCTGTCCCGGTTCTTTCGATCCCGTCACGAACGGGCACCTCGACATCATCGGACGGGCCGCCCGGCTGTACGACGAGGTGTCGTCGCGGTGCTGATCAACATCTCCAAGCAGGCGCTGTTCACCACCGACGAGCGGGTGGAGATGCTCACCGAGGTCACGGCCGGCTACCAGAACGTGCGGGTGACCAGGTTCCACGGCCTGATCGTCGACTTCTGCCAGGCCAACGACGTCTCGGCGATCGTGAAGGGGCTGCGCGCGGTCAGCGACTTCGAGTACGAGCAGATGATGTCCCAGATGAACTACCGCCTGGCCGGGGTGGAGACGCTGTTCATGACCACCAATCCGCTGTACGCGTTCCTGCGGTCCAGCCTGGTCAAGGAGGTGGCCCGGTACGGCGGGGACGTGGCCGGGCTGGTCCCCGAGATCGTCCTGGTCCGGCTGCACGAGCGGCTGGGGCTCGCTCACTCCGGGGACGGGCCGGGCGGGGCGCCTTGAGTTGGGCTTTGCCGCAGGCCGCAGGTAGGCTTGCGCTTCGGTCCAGCCCACACCGGTACTGTCATGTCACACGCACCCAATAAGCCGACCGCCGCATCCCAGTCCGCGCAGCCCGCTGGTGTTCGACACCCGGACACTGGGCCGTCAGCCGGGATCCGCCCGAAGCGAGACACCGCATCGTGCCGGCCCCGGCGGATCTGCAGGTCGCGCTGGCCCGCGTGCCCGCCGGCGCCGGACGTCAAGCTGAGCGGTCATGCTGGAGGCGGTGTCCGAAGGCGTGCTGGTCACCGCGGAGGTGACGGCGCCGGTGACGGGTGAGTGCGCCCGGTGCCTGGAGCCGGTGGCCTCGTCGGTCGAGGCAGCCTTCCGCGAGCTCTACGAGCCGACCGGGGCCCGCCGGGCCGGCGATGAGGACGACTGCGGACCGGCGGTTCCTTGACGGGGAACTGCTCGACCTCGAGCCGGCTTTCCGCGACGCGCTGGTGCTCGCGCTGCCGCTTGCCCCGCTGTGCCAGCAGGGACTGCGCGGGGCTGTGCCCGGAGTGCGGAGTCCGGCTGGCCGACGCGGGGCCGGCCGCATGACCACGAGCGACGCGCTCGATCCGAGGTGGGCACGGCTGCGCCAGCTGGATATGCGAAGAGAACGCAGGGCGGCGCGCGCGCCGCGGAAAGACAGGAGGGCTGAGGTGGCTGTACCCAAGCGGAGGATGTCCCGCAGCAACACGCGATCGCGCCGCGCCCAGTGGCGGACCACGGCACCGACGCTGGTGACGCTGCCCGCAGTGCCGTAGCCCCAAGCTGCCGCATGTGGCCTGCCCGACCTGCGGCACCTACAGGCGGCGCCAGGTCATCACCCCGCCCTGACCTCACTCGGAAGCGCGCGCAGCCGGGAGGAGGAGCCGTGGGCGCAGGGAACGGATCGCCGAACGGCGACGGCGCCGAGCGTCACCGGGCGAAGCTGCTGGCTGCCCTCGGCGTCCCGCTCGCCCCTGAGCTGCTGGAGCGTGCCCTGACGCACCGGTCCTACGCCTACGAGAACGGCGGGCTGCCGACCAACGAGCGGCTGGAGTTCCTCGGCGATTCCGTGCTCGGCCTCGTCGTCACCGACACGCTGTTCCGCGAGCATCCCGACCTGCCCGAGGGGCAGCTGGCCAAGCTGCGCGCCGCCGTGGTCCAGATGCGCGCGCTGGCCGGGGTGGCGCGCGGGCTGCGGCTGGGCGCCTACATCCGGCTCGGCCGGGGCGAGGAGGGCACCGGCGGCCGGGACAAGCCGTCCATCCTGGCCGACACCCTGGAGGCGGTGATCGGCGCGGTTTACACCGACCACGGCCTGGACGCGGCCAGCAAGCTCGTGCACCGGCTGTTCGACCCGGTCATCGCGAACTCGGCGCGGCTTGGCGCCGGCCTGGACTGGAAGACCTCACTGCAGGAGCTGACCGCCGCCGAGTTGCTCGGCGTGCCCGAGTACCGGGTCGAGGAGAGCGGGCCCGACCACCAGAAGTCGTTCCGCGCCACAGTGCGGGTGGCGGGCCGCCGTTACGGCTCCGGCGAGGGCAGGTCGAAGAAGGAGGCCGAGCAGCAGGCGGCCGAGGCGGCCTACACGGCCATCAGCCAGCGGCAACCGGATCCCGGCGGGCGGCTCCGGTCGCCGCACATGCGAAGGACCCGGACCTCCGGCTCAACGCTGCCACCAGGGACCTGCAGCACCTGGGACGGACAGTGCCTGAGCTTCCCGAGGTCGAGACCGTGCGGCGCGGCCTGGAGCGCCACGTGGCCGGCCGCACGGTGGCCGCCGCGCACGGTCCTGCATCCCCGCGCGGTGCGCCGCCACCTGGCCGGCCCGGACGATTTCGAGGCGGCGATGGCGGGGCGCATGATCTCCGCGGCCCGGCGGCGGGGCAAGTACCTGTGGCTGTCGGCCGGGGAGGACGCGCTGCTCGCCCACCTCGGCATGAGCGGCCAGTTCCTGGTCGGCGACCCGGACCGGCCGGTCGGCCCGCACGTCCGGGCCCGCTTCACCTTCGCCGACGCCGGCCCGGATCTGCGCTTCACCGATCAGCGGACGTTCGGCCACCTGAGCTTCGTGCCCGGCGGGTCACGAGCTGCCCGCGCCGATCGCGCACATCGCGCCCGACCCGCTGGAGCCCGCCTTCGACCGCGTGGCCCTGGCCGAGCCGGCTGCGCATGCGCCAGACCGGGATCAAGCGGGCGCTGCTCGACCAGTCGCTGATCAGCGGGGTCGGGAACATCTACGCCGACGAGGCGCTGTGGCGGGCCAGGCTGCACTGGGCCCGGCCGACCGAGACGCTGACCAGGCCGGAGGTCGCGCGGCTGCTGGCCGCGGTCAGTGAAGTCCTGACCGAGGCGCTCGGCGCGGGCGGCACCTCGTTCGACGCCCTCTACATCAACGTCAACGGCGAGAGCGGCTACTTCGACCGGTCGCTGGCCGTCTACGGCCGCGAGGACCAGCCGTGCCCCCGGTGCGGCACCCCGGTGCGCCGGGACAAGTTCATGAACCGGTCCGCGTACAGTTGCCCGCGCTGCCAGCCCCGGCCGCGCCGCGCGCGGCGGTGACGCCCGCGATGGGCGAGGTCCGGCTGACCGCGTGGGTGGACGGGCTGGTGCAGGGCGTCGGCTTCCGGTGGTGGGTCCGGTCCCGGGCGGCCGGGCTCGGCCTGACCGGGACGGCGACGAACCTGCCCGACGGCCGGGTGGAAGTGATAGCGGAGGGTGGCCGGCGCGCCTGCGCGAACTGCTGGCCCTGCTCGGCGGCCCGTCGGCGCCCGGCCGGGTGGCCGCCGTGACCCGAGTGGGGCGAGCCGCAGGGCGGCATTCCGGATTTGCCGGGCTATAACCGCCTGGCCGGGCTATAACCACGGCAGGACGGCCGGTCAACTTGACCTGGTCCTCCCGGGGTGGGACCCTGGTTATGTTACCTGCGCGCACCTGTGCCCATCGTTGTGCGCGCACCCACTCTGGTCACTCAGCGTGGAGGACCTTTTACAATGGCGAAGGCTCTACTCGGCCACGTCGGCGGGCCCGATCTCCGCATGGTCAATGAGATGCGCCGTCTCCAGCAGCGCGTTCGTGATCTGGAAGCCGAGCTTGTCCGGCTTCAGGAGGAGAAGGACGCGCTTGCCGCGGAGGTCGCCATGACCTGCTGGTTCAGTCTCGCGAGCCGGCGCTTACCTGACAAGCGCCCGCCCGGCCCGGCGCAACGACGAACAGGGACGCCGAACGGCGTCCCTGTTCGCCTGTCCTGGCCGTCATCGCCACAGCTCAGGAGCAAACGGCACGGTCCGTCGCCGCGGGACCGGCATCCGGCGTGAATCCCGGGAACTGACGGTGCCGCGCGGTAAGGTGCGGACAAGCCGCTCACGTTCCCGGTGCGAGCACGGAGGAGATCCCGCGGGTGCATCTGAAGACGCTCACCCTGCGTGGGTTCAAGTCCTTCGCCTCGTCGAGCACGCTGCGCTTCGAGCCGGGGATCACCTGCGTCGTCGGGCCGAACGGCTCGGGCAAGTCCAACATCGTGGACGCGCTGTCCTGGGTGATGGGCGAGCAGGGCGCCAAGTCGCTGCGCGGCGGCAAGATGGAGGACGTGGTCTTCGCCGGGACCACGTCACGCCCGCCCTCGGCCGCGCCGAGGTCACGCTCACCATCGACAACAGCGACGGCGCGCTGCCGATCGAGTACGCCGAGGTCACGATCAGCCGCCTGCTGTTCAGGTCCGGCCAGAGCGAGTACTCGCTCAACGGCGACCACTGCCGGCTGCTCGACATCCAGGAGCTGCTGTCAGACTCCGGGCTGGGCCGGGAGATGCACGTGATCGTCGGCCAGGGCCAGCTCGACGAGGTGCTGCACGCCGGCCCTGACGCCAGGCGCGCGCTGATCGAGGAGGCGGCCGGGGTACTCAAGCACCGCAAGCGCAAGGAAAAGGCGCTGCGCAAGCTGGAGGCGATGCAGGCCAACCTGACCAGGCTGGTGGACCTCACCGCGGAGCTGGGACGCAGGCTCAAGCCGCTCGGCCGCCAGGCGGAGATCGCCAGGAAGGCCGCGGTCATCCAGGCCGACCTGCGCGACGCCAGGCTGCGGCTGCTGGCCGACGACTACGTCACGCTGGCCGCCGAGCTGGAGAAGGAAACGGCGGGCGAGGCGCTGGTCGCCGCCCGGCGCGCCGAGCTGGAGGCCGGGCTGGGCCGTGCCCGGGCCAAGGAGGCCGAGCTCGAGGCCGCCGCCCGGGAGCACGTGCCCCGGCTGACCGCCGCGCAGGAGACCTGGTTCGCCCTGTCCTCGCTGGCCGAGCGGCTCCGCGGCGTGGCCAGCCTGGCCGCCGAGCGGCACCGCCACCTGTCCGCCGAGCCCGAGCCGGCCGGACCCGGCCGCGACCCCGACGCGCTGGACGCCGAGGCGGCCATGCTGCGCGAGGAGGAAGCCGCGCTCGGCGAGCGGCTCGCCGCCTGCCGCGACCGGCTGGCCGAGGCCGTGCAGGCCCGTACGGCCGCCGAGGACGCGCTCGCCGAGGTGGAACGCCAGCGGACCAGCCACGCCCGCGAGGCGGCCGCCCGGGCCGAGCGCCTGGCCAGGCTGCGCGGCCAGGTCGGCGCGGCGCGCAGCCGCGGGCTGGCGGCGGAAGAAGAGATAGCGCGGCTGGCCGACGCGCGGGAGCAGGCCGCCGAGCGCGCCGGCCACGCCGAGCAGGAGCACGCCGAGTCCAGGACACGGCGGCCGGGCGCGAGGAGGGCCGGGCGGAGCTGGCCGCCGCCCGCGAGCAGGCCGCCGTCGAGGTCAACCGCGCGGCCGAAGCGGGTGACCGCGCTCCGCGCGGCCGAGCACGAGGCCAGCGCCGAGCGCGCGGCCCTGCGGGCGCGCAAGGAGGCGCTCGAGGAAGCCTGCACCGCGGCGGCGACGCCTCGGGCGTCCTGCTCGGCGAGCCGGGCCGGTTCGGCGGCGTGCTGGGCGCGTTCGCCGCCATGCTCTCCGTGGACGAAGGCGGGCAGCAGGCGATCGCCGCCGCCCTCGGCGCGGCGGCCGACGCGGTGGCCGTGGCGGGCCTGGACGAGGCCGTGGCGATTCTCGGCGCGCTGCGCGGTCAGGCGCCGGCAGCGCCGGCCTGGTCATCGCGGCGCAGCCCGCAGACGGCGCCGCCAGGGACGGCCGGCCGCCGGTCGCGGCCGGCATCAACCTGCCCGCGCGGGGCGCGGCCCGCGCTCGACCTGGTCCATGCCCCCGCGGAAGCGGCCCCGGCGCTGGCCGGGCTGCTCGGCGACGTGGTGGTGACCCGGGACCTCGGCCAGGCCGCGGAGCTGGTGCGGGCCCACCCGGCTGCTGCGGGTGGTCACCAGGGACGGCGACCTGCTCGGCGCGCACTGGGCCCAGGGCGGATCCGCCCAGGCGCCGAGCCTGCTGGAGATCCGGGCCGCGGCCGACGAGGCCGCCGCCGGGCTGGCCGGCGCCGAGCGGCGGTGCGAGCAGGCCGAGCGCGCCCTGGCCGGCGCCACGGCCGACGAGGAGCGGGCCCGTCAGGCGCTGGCCCAGGCGCAGGCCGGGCTGCACGAGGCCGACAGCGCCGCGGCCGAGCATCTCCGGGTACCTCGGCATGCTGGCCGGCGCCGCCCGGGCCGCCCGGGACGAGGCGGACCGGCTCGCCGCCGCTGCGTGACCGCGCAGCGCGCCACGGGAAGCCGACCTCGCCCAGTTCGAGGACCTGGAGCGGCGGCTGGCCAAGGCGGAGGCCGAGGAGAACGACCAGCCAGACGCGGCGGCCGGGCCGGATGCGGCCGCGCGGGACATCGGCCTGCTCGGCCAGCGGTGCAGCACCGCCCGCACCGCCGAGATGGAGGCCCGGCTCGACGTGCGCACCGCCGAGGAGCGGGTGCGGGCCATCGCCGGCCGGGCCGACGCGCTGGCCGCGGCGGCCGCGGCCGAGCGCCAGGCCCGCGAGCGGGCCGCCGCCAGGCTCGCCCGGCGCAGGCGTGCACGCGGCCATCGCCCGCGCCGTGGCCGACGGCGCCGCTCGGGCCATCGCCCGGATCGAGCGGTCCATCGAGCTGGCGCAGGACGAGCGGCAGGCGGCCGAGCAGGCGACCGCGGCCTGCGCGCAGGAGCTGACCAGCGCTGCGGACCGGGGCCAAGGCGGCTGTCCGCCGAGCTGGACGCGCTGGTGGACCAGGCGCACAGCGCCGAGATCGTCGCCGCCGAGCACCGGATGCGCCTGGAGCAGATCAGCGGCCGGGCGGCGGAGGAGTTCGGCATCAACGCCGGCGCGCTGGTCGCCGAGTACGGGCCCGGCTTCCGCTGCCGCGCCCGACGGCGAGGACCTGCCGCTCGAGCCGGCTTCGACCGGGCCGAGCAGGAGCGCCGGGCCCAGCAGGCCGAACGCCAGCTCGCCCAGCTGGGCAAGGTCAACCCGCTGGCCCTGGAGGAGTTCGACCGCCCTGCAGGAGCGGCACGCGTTCCTCGGCACCCAGCTCGAAGACCTCAAGAAGACCAGGCGCGACCTGCTCACCGTGGTCAAGGAGGTGGACGACCGGGTCCAGCAGGTCTTCGCGTCCGCCTACGAGGACACCGCACGCGAGTTCGAGGACATCTTCTCCCGGCTGTTCCCCGGCGGCGACGGGCAAGCTGGTGCTGACCGAGCCCGACGACATGCTCGCCACCGGCATCGAGGTCGAGGCCAGGCCGCCGGGCAAGAAGGTCAAGCGGCTGTCGCTGCTGTCCGGCGGCGAGCGGTCGCTGACCGCGATCGCCTTCCTGCTGGCGATCTTCAAGGCCCGGCCGTCCCCGTTCTACGTGCTCGACGAGGTCGAGGCGGCGCTCGACGACACCAACCTGCAGCGGCTGCTGGGTATCTTCGAGGAGCTCAGGGAGACATCCCAGCTCATCATCATCACCCACCAGAAGCGGACGATGGAGGTCGCCGACTCGCTGTACGGCATCAGCATGCGCGGCGACGGCGTCTCCGCCGTGGTGAGCCAGCGGCTCCGCGAGCGCGAGCTGGCGTAACCGCGAGCGCCTGCACGGTGCGCTCGGGCCGGTCTGCGACACTGGGGGCGTCATGGCTTACGTGATCCTCATCATCGTCATCGCGGTGCTCGGCCTGGCCGCCGCGGGCTGGCTGCTCTTCCTCGCCCCGCCGCGCCGGGCCGGCCGCCGCCCCGCCCCGCCCGCCGCGCCGCCGCGCCCCGGCGCGCCAGGCCGGCGACGGCGGGCCGGCACCGCGGTCGCGGACCGGGCCGAGGCCCCCCCGCGCCAGCGCGCGGCCGCGCCCCGAGCTCGAGCGGCCGCCGCCCGTCGGCCGGCCGCCTGGCCGCGCTGCGCGGCAGGCTGGCCAGGTCGCAGTCCGGGCTCGGCTCGGTGCTGCTCAGCCTGCTGTCCCGGTCCAGCCTGGACGAGGAAACCTGGGAAGAGATCGAGGACGCGCTGATCACCGCGGATGTGGGCGTGGCCCCGGCCCGGCAGATCGTCGAAGAGCTGCGGACCCAGATGAAGGTGGCAGGCAGCCGGGACGTCGACGAGGCCAGGGCGCTGCTGCGCGCCGAACTGCTCGCCCAGGTCGGGCCGGACCTCGACCGGTCACTGCACACCGCGCCGCACGCCGGCCACCCGGCCGTGGTGCTCGTCGCGGGGGTCAACGGCACCGGCAAGACCACCACCTGCGGCAAGCTGGCGCGGGCGCTGGTCGGCGACGGCCGCACCGTGCTGCTCGGCGCGGCGGACACGTTCCGCGCGGCGGCCGCCGACCAGCTGCAGACCTGGGGCGAGCGGGTGGGCGCCCGGGTCGATCCGGTCCGACCGGGAGGGCGCGGACCCGGCCAGCGTGGCCTTCGAGGCGGTCCGCGAAGGGATCGACGACCACGTGGACACCGTCATCGTCGACACCGCCGGCCGGCTGCACACCAAGACCGGGCTGATGGACGAGCTGGGCAAGGTCAAGCGGGTCATCGAGAAGAGCACGACGGTGGACGAGGTGCTGCTCGTGCTGGACGCGACCACCGGGCAGAACGGGCTGCGCCAGGCCAGGGTCTTCGCCGAGGTGGTGGACGTCACCGGGATCGTGCTGACCAAGCTGGACGGCACCGCCAAGGGCGGCATCGTGATCGCCGTGCAGCGCGAGCTGGGCGTTCCGGTCAAGCTGGTCGGCCTGGGCGAGGGCCCGGACGACCTGGCGCCGTTCGAGCCGGAGGCCTTCGTGGACGCGATCATCGGCGCCCGTTCCGAGGAGTGTGCTGATGCAACGGGCATATCTCGCTCTTTGCTTCAGCAAGCTGCAGGTCAGCGGCTTGCTTCTTGATCGGAAACAGGTTAGTTCAGCGGCTTTCCAGGGCGGCGGTTGCGGGCGGGAGCCCGGGCGGTTACGCGTCCAGCCGGTAGACCCGCCGGGCGTTTGCCGCGCCGATCATCCCGGCCACCCGCTGCGCGTCCGCCGCCTGCCATCCGCCGTCGGCCACGAAGCCGTCGAGCACCCGGCCGAGATCCCTGCGGAACCGCAGCGCGCCCAGGTAGTGCAGCTCGGCCAGCCCGAACGCGTCGGAGGAGTAGAGCATCTTGCCGAACGGCGTCAGCTCGAGGGCCTCGGCGAGCACGTCGGCCGACCGCGCGCCGACGTGGTTGAGCGCCTCGCCGACGTCCATGTAGACGTGCGGGAACACGTTCGCCAGATACCCGGCCTGACGGTGGAAGGGGTAGCAGTGCAGCAGCATGATCGCGCGCCGGAGCCCCGGGTGGCGGCCAGGAAGTCGTGCAGCAGCGCCGGGTCGGCCGGTGCAGCCGCGCGTCCGGGTCGCCGAATCCGGTGTGGAACTGCAGCGGCAGCCCGCAGTCCACTCCGGCCCAGATGACATGCCGCAGCAGCACCGGGTCGGCCGCCCGGGCCGGCTGGCCGGCGTCGATCGCGCGCAGCCAGCGGCCCGCCGCCGTCGCGACCTCGGCGGCTCCCGGCCGGGCCGGCTCGAAGTCGAGGCCGTACCGGTAGGCGGCGACCGACTTCAGCCCCACCGCCCCGGCCGCGGCGCCGGCCAGCGCCTCGGCGAACGCCGCGGCAAAGCCCGCGGCGGAGATCCCGCCCGCCGCCGCCTGCTCGGCCACCGACTCCAGCCGGACGACCCGGTGCGCGGGCGCGCCGCTCAGCCGCGCCAGTTCCGCCGGCGCAAGCACCTGCCCGGACTGGTAGCCGGTATCGACCAGCCACGCACCCACCTGCGCGGCCCGCAGCAGCAGGCCGTTCACCCGGCCTGCTCCCAGCTCGCCGCGCCGCCGCAGGTACTCACCGGGCGGGACGCCCGGCTGCAGGCCGAGCAGCGGCGCGCACCAGCGGCGAACCGCGAACCCCAGCTGGCTGTCGAACATGGAGGTGCCTGGGCGGGCGGCCACGAAGCCTCGGTGAGCAGCGCCTCGAATCCCGCGCGGTCGAGCGGCCGCGTCACCGCGCCATGACAGTGGTGGTCGATGAGCGCCAGCGGCGGCGCGGCCGTCATCTGGCCAACCTAGCCGCCGAAACATCTCCGTAACACCAGGCGCCCGCGTTTCACGGCGCGGAAACACTCTGGCGCGCCGGGCGAAACGGCGCCCGCCCAGGCTGAGCTAGGCCGTATCCCGCTGACCGGAAAGAGGTGGTCGCGTGAAGCTCATCACGGCCATCATCAAGCCGTTCAAGCTCGACGACGTGAAAGCCGCGCTGCAGGCGTTCGGGGTGCACGGCATGACCGTGACGGAAGCGACCGGGTACGGCAGGCAGCGCGGGCACACCGAGGTCTACCGCGGTGCCGAGTACCAGATCGACCTGGTGCCCAAGGTCCGGGTCGAGGTGCTGTGCGATGACGAGGACGCCGACGACCTCATCGGGGTGGTGGTCAAGGCGGCCCAGTCGGGCCGGATCGGCGACGGCAAGGTCTGGTGCGTACCGGTCGAGACCGTGGTCAGGGTCCGCACCGGGGAACGCGGCTCCGACGCGCTCTGAGCGAGCCATGGGCATCGTGACGTCGTTCGCGGCCGACCGGGCGCGCAGGTCGGCCGGCGCCGACCGCTGGCTGGCCGGGCTGCTGCCCGCCGAGCCCGGGGTCGCGCTGGTGGCGGTGGGCGGGCTCGGGCGCCGCGAGCTGCTGCCGGGCAGCGACCTCGACCTGCTGCTGCTGCACGACGGCGTGCCCGGCATCGCGGGCACCGCGGACCGGATCTGGTACCCGGTCTGGGACTCCGGCGCCCGGCTCGACCACGCGGTGCGCACGCTGGCCGAGGCGCGGCGGGCCGCGGCCGGCGATCTCAAGGTGGCGCTCGGGCTGCTGCACGCGCGGCACATCGCCGGCGACGCCATGCTGTCGGCCCGGCTGCGCGAGCGGACGCTCGAGGACTGGCGGGCCGCCGCCGGCACCCGGCTGGCGGAGCTGCGCGAGATGCAGGCCGAGCGCGAGCAGCGCTTCGGCGAGCTCGCCTTCCTGCTCGAGCCCGACCTGAAGGAGGCCAAGGGCGGCCTGCGCGACGTGCACGCCATCCAGGCCGTGGCCGCCGCCTGGGTGGCCCCCGGCGCCGGGACCGCGGGTGCGGGCCGCCTACGAGACCATCCTGGACATCAGGCACGCGCTGCACGAGGTCACCGGGCGGGCCGCCGACCGGCTGGTGTTCCAGGAGCAGGACGAGGTGGCCAAGGTGGCCGGCCTGCTCGACGGCGACGCGCTGCTGCGCGTGCTGGCCGGCGCGGCCCGGACGGTCGCCTACGCGGTGGCCACGCGTTCCGCCTGGCGGACCGGAGCCTGGCCCCGCGCCGCCGCGGCCAGTGCCGGAGCGCAAGCCGCTCGCCGACGGCGTGGTGGAGCAGGACGGCGAGGTCGTGCTGGCCAGATCCGCCGACCCGGACACCGACCCGGTGCTGGTGCTGCGGGCGGCGGCGGCCGCGGCGCAGGCCGGGCTGCCGCTCGGGCCCCGCACGCTGGACCGGCTGGCCCGCTGCCCGCCGCTGCCGGTGCCGTGGCCAGCCGCGGCGCGGGACGCCTTCCTCGCGCTGCTCGGCGCCGGGCAGGCCGCGGTCGGCGTCTGGGAGGCGCTGGACACCGAAGGCCTGGTGGCCGCCCTGCTGCCGGACTGGGAACGGGTGCGGAACCGGCCGCAGCGCAACCCGCTGCACACCTACACCGTGGACCGGCACCTGGTGGAGACCGCGGCCCGGGCCGCGGCGCTCGCCCGCGAGGTGGCCCGCCCCGACCTGCTGCTGGTCAGCGCGTTCCTGCACGACATGGGCAAGGGCTGGCCGGGCGACCACAGCGCCTGCGGTGAGGTGGTGGCCCGCGACCTGGCCGGGCGCATCGGGTTCAGCCAGCCCGATGCGGCGGCTGGTGGCGGCAGCCGTTCGGCTTCACCTTCTGCTGCCGCAGACCGCGGCGCGGCGCGACCTGGACGACCCGGCGACGGTGGCGCGGGTCGCCGCGGCGGTCGGCGGCCGGGGGCTGCTCGAGCTGCTGCACGCGCTGGCCATCGCGGACGGCCAGGCCACCGGGCCCGCCGCCTGGAGCGACTGGAAGGCGGCGCCTGGTCGCGGAGCTGGTGCGCCGGGTGTCGGCCGAGCTGGCGGGCGAGCCGCCGCGGCCGCCGTCGCCGCGGCCGGACCAGCTCGCGCTGGTGGCCGGCGGCGGCCGGCCGCGCTGGTGCACGGCGGAGAGGTCACCCTGGTCGCGGCCGACCGGCCGGGGCTGCTCTGGCAGGCGGCCGGGGTACTGGCCTCGCACCGGCTGGTGGTCCGGTCGGCGAACGTGTCGGTGACCGGACGGCACCGCGCTGACCGTGCTGCGGGTGGCCGCCGAGTTCGGCGACCCGCCGGACGCCGGGCTCGTGGCGGGCGACCTGCGCCGGATGCTGGCCGGGCGGCTGGACGTGGCCGGCCGGCTGCGGCACCGCCCGAGATCGCCGGTGCCGCGCGTGCCCGGCCTGCCGCCGCCGAAGGTCACGCTGGTGGACGACGCGTCGCCGGCGGCCACGGTGGTCGAGATCCGGGCGCACGACGAGCCCGGGCTGCTGTGGCGCACCGGCCGCGCGCTCGGCGAATGCGGCCTGGACGTGCGCGCGGCCCGGGTGGAAACCCTCGGCGCCGAGGCCGTGGACGTGTTCTACGTGGTGGACGGCTCGGGCCGGCCGGTCAGGGACCTGCGCCTGCGCGGGCTGATCGCCGCGCGGGTACTAGAGGCGCTGACCGGATAGCCTGGAGGGCGTGTTCGAGACCCTCTCCGACCGGCTGACCCAGGTCTTCTCCTCGCTGCGCAGCAGGGGACGGCTGTCCGATGCCGACATCGACGCGACCTGCCGCGAGATCCGCATCGCCCTGCTCGAGGCGGACGTCGCCCTGCCCGTGGTCAGGGAGTTCATCGCCCGGGTGCGGGAGCGCGCCCGAGGCGAGGAGGTGTCCGCGGCGCTGAACCCGGCGCAGCAGGTGATCAAGATCGTGCACGACGAGCTGATCACCATCCTGGGCGGCCAGGAGCGCAGGCTCCGGTTCGCCAAGGCGCCGCCCACCGTCATCATGCTGGCGGGCCTGCAGGGTTCGGGTAAGACGACGCTGGCCGCCAAGCTGGCGCTCTGGCTGCGCGATCAGGGCAACACGCCGCTGCTCGTCGCCGCCGACCTGCAGCGGCCGAACGCGGTGCAGCAGCTCGAGGTGCTGGGCGAGCGGGCCGGGGTGCCGGTGTTCGCGCCTGAGCCGGGGAACGGGACCGGCGACCCGGTCGCGGTCGCCCGGAACTCGATCGACGAGGCCCGGCACCGCCAGCACAGCGTCGTCGTCATCGACACGGCCGGCCGCCTCGGCGTGGACGAGGAGATGATGGGCCAGGCCATCGCGATCAGGGACGCCACCGATCCCGACGAGATCCTGTTCGTGGTGGACGCGATGATCGGCCAGGACGCGGTGAGCACCGCCCAGGCGTTCCTGGACGGAGTCGGCTTCGACGGCGTGGTGCTGACCAAGCTCGACGGCGACGCGCGCGGCGGCGCGGCGCTCTCGGTCGCCGAGCTGACCGGGCGGCCGGTGATGTTCGCCTCCGCCGGGGAGAAGCTCGAGGACTTCGACCTGTTCCACCCGGACCGGATGGCGTCCCGGATCCTCGACATGGGCGACATGCTCACCCTGATCGAGCAGGCCGAGCGCACGTTCGACCAGCAGCAGGCCGAGGACATGGCCGGCAAGCTGGTGTCCGGTGACGGGTTCACCCTCGAGGACTTCGTGGACCAGCTGAACATGGTCCGCAAGCTGGGCCCGATCGGCAACCTGCTCGGAATGCTGCCGGGGGCGGCGCAGAACCGCGAGGCGCTCAGCCAGATCTCGGACAAGGACCTGGACCGGGCGGAGGCCATCGTGAACTCGATGACCCCGGCCGAGCGGCGCAACCCGAAAATCATCAACGGCTCCCGCCGGGCGCGGATCGCAGCAGGCTCGGGCGTCACCGTGAGCGAGGTCAGCTCGCTGGTCACGAGGTTCTTCGAGGGCCAGAAGATGATGCGCCAGGTGCTCGGCGGCGGCGGGATTCCCGGCATGCCGCCGATCCCCGGCATGCGCCGCGCCATGACCAAGGCGGCCAAGGGCAAGAAGGGCAAGAAAAAGCCCAAGGGCGGCCGTCCGGGCGGCAATCCGGCCCGGCCCTCCGGCAGCCAGGGCGGCCCGGCCACCGCGCCCGGCCTGTCCGGGCTGGGCGGCTCCGCCTCCGGACTGCCGGACGGCATCTCCTCGGCCGACCTGCTGCGCGGCCTGAAGCTGCCGGACGGCCCCGGCCCGTCCGGCGGCGGCGGCCCGCCGGACGTGCCCGCGGGCTTCCAGCGGAAGGGGCAGCCCAAGCGCGGCCGCAACCGCTAGCCTGCCGGTCACGCGGGCGTGATTACGCCTGCGGCCGCGGCTTCTGGCACAATGTGATCGCGACTGCACGGCTTCGCGAGGCCCTCTCTCCCTCGCCAGGCCGCCCAGCGAGCGGCCAGGCCGGCCCCACCCGGCCCGAGGGCCGCCGCCCGTACCGACGTTATCTGGGAGAAGACCTCACTCGTGGCTGTCAAGATCAAGCTCAAGCGCATGGGCAAGATCCATGCGCCCTACTACCGCATCGTCGTCGCCGATGCCCGCACCAAGCGGGACGGGCGCGCGATCGAGGAGATCGGCAAGTACCACCCGAAGTCCGAGCCGTCGTTTATCGAAGTTTCCTCGCCGCGGGCGCAGTACTGGCTTTCGGTCGGTGCCCAGCCGACCGAGCCGGTGCGCCGCATCCTGGAGATCACCGGCGACTGGCAGAAGTTCCGCGGCGAGCCGGGCGCGGAGGGAACGCTGCGCGTGGCCGAGCCCAAGGCGGCCAAGAGCGAGCGCTTCGCCGAGGCGGCCGGCCAGGCCAAGACCGCCGAGCGCGCGCCGAAGGGCAGGGCCAGGAAAGCCCGACAGCGAGGCCAAGCCGGACAAGGCCGACGGTTCCGCCAGGCGCAAGCCCAGGACGGCCAGGTCCGGCGCGGCCGGCCAGGCGGCTGTCCCGCCGGCTGCCGCCGAGTCCGGGCCGGCTGGGGCCGAGGCTGCCGCCGAGTCCGGGCCGGCTGGGCACCGAGGCTGCCGCCGAGTCCGGCGCCCGGCCGGGCCGCCGCGGCTGCTGCCGAGGCCGACCGGCCGGGGCCGAGGCTGCCGCCGAGGCGGCCGAGCCGGGCAGCGGAGGCTGAGGTGCTCGAGGAAGCCCTCGAGCACCTGGTCAAGGGGATCGTCGAGCATCCGGACGACGTCAACGTGGCCAGCCGCGGGCTGCGCCGCGGGCACGTCCTCGAGGTCCGGGTGCACCCTGACGACCTGGGCAAGGTGATCGGCCGCGGCGGCCGGACCGCCCGGGCGCTGCGGACGGTCATCGGCTCGCTGGCGGGCCGCCAGTACGTTCGCGTGGATCTGGTGGACGCCACCGAGGTCCGCTAGGCCGCCGCAGCCATGCAGCTTGTCGTCGGCCGGATCAGGCGGCCGCACGGGATTCGCGGTGACGTGTCCGTGGAAGTCCGCACCGATGACCCGGGCGGCAGGTTCGTCGTGGGCTCCGTGCTGCGCACCGACCCGGCCGCCCCCGGCCCGCTGACCCTCACGGCCAGCCGCTGGCATTCGGGCAGCCTCATCCTCTCCTTCGCGGAGATCGGCGACCGGACCGCGGCCGGGGACCTGCGCGGCACCTGGCTGGTCGTGGACTCCGGGGAGGTCGCCCCGACCGATGACCCGGACGAATTCCACGACTACGAGCTCATCGGGCTCGCCGTCGCCACGACCGGCGGCGAGCCGGTGGGCGTGGTGACGGACGTGCTGCATCACGGGCAGGATCTGCTCGTGATCAAGCCAGCCGCCGGCCGCGGACCCGGCGAGCTGCTCGTCCCGTTCGTGGCCGCTCTCGTGCCCGAGGTGGACGTGGCGGGGGGCCGCCTGGTGATCGATCCGCCGCCCGGACTGCTAGGCGATGTCCTGGGACCCTGACATGCGCATCGACATCATCACGATCTTTCCCGGGTACTTCGCGCCGCTCAGCATGTCCCTCATCGGCAAGGCGGCCGACCGTGGGGACATCGAGTTCGCCGTCCACGATCTGCGCGTCTGGGCACGTGATGTTCACCACACCGTCGATGACACTCCCTACGGCGGCGGCCCGGGCATGGTGATGAAGCCCGACCCGTGGGGCGACGCCCTGGACGCCGTGCTGCCGCGGCCGACCCCCGGCCGCCCGCCGGCCAGGCTGGTGGTGCCCTCGCCGAGCGGCAGGCCGTTCACCCAGGAGATGGCGGTCGGCTACTCCCGGGCGGAGCACCTGGTCTTCGGCTGCGGGCGCTATGAGGGGATCGACGCCCGGGTGATGGACGAGGCGCGCACGCGCGCCGCGGTGGACGAGGTGAGCATCGGCGACTACGTGCTGGCCGGCGGCGAGCCCGCGGTGCTCGTCATGATCGAGTCGATCTGCCGGCTGCTGCCCGGCGTGCTCGGCAACGCGGAGTCAGCGGCCGACGACTCCTTCGGCGGCGGGCCGGGCAGCGGGATGGCCGGGCTGCTGGAAGGCCCGGTCTACACCAGGCCCCGGATCTGGCGGGGCCGCGAGGTACCGCCGGTGCTGCTGTCCGGGGACCACGCGGCCATCGCCCGGTGGCGGCGCGACGCCGCGCTGCGCCGGACGGCGGAAAACCGCCCGGATCTGGCCGCCCGGCTCGGACCGCTGGACGCGCGGGACCGGCAGGTGCTGGCCGAGGCTGGCTTTCCGGTTAGCGGCGAGGATATGGCACACTGAAACACGGCCCCCCGGCCATCTAGCCGCGCCCGGGGCGCATGATGGGGCACCAGTCCCGGTCCCGCTACGACCGTCACGCCACGCGGTACGCCCGCGCACGCTTACCTAGCAACGAGGAACCACAGCCATGGACACCGCGATCGCCGACCTGGAGCTGGCTCAGGCCCGCCCGGACATCCCCGGCTTCCGCCCGGGGGACACGCTCAAGGTGCACGTCCGCGTGAAGGAGGGAAACCGCTCGAGGATCCAGGTCTTCCAGGGCGTGGTCATCCGCCGCCAGGGCGGCAGCGTGCGCGAGACGTTCACCGTGCGCAAGGTCAGCTACGGCGTCGGCGTGGAGCGCACCTTCCCCGTGCACAGCCCGTCGATCGACAAGATCGAGGTCGTCACGCAGGGCCGGGTCCGCCGGGCCAAGCTGTACTACCTGCGCGGGCTGCGCGGCAAGGCCGCGCGGATCAGGGAACGCCGCGTCGGCACCCGGTAGCGCCGGTAGCGCGAACATGAGGCAATCCGGCCTGGCTGTCGGCGCTAGGCTCATATCGATGATGGACGAAGAGCAGGGCGCGCTCGAGCACGCGCCCGCGGGGGCGGACGAGGCTGGGCCGCGGGCGCCGGGCGACGGGCAGGTCCCGCCTGCCGTGGCGGCCTGGCCGCAGCCGGACGGCCAGCACGGCGAAGACGCATCACCCGGCACCGCACACGCTCAGGACGGAGCGGGCGGCCTGACGGCGCGGACGGCGCGGACGGCCGCCGCGGACGGCGCGGACCGGCCGGACGGCGCGGACCGGCGGACGGCGCGGACCGGCCGGACGGCGGCAAGCCCGGCCAGCCGGGCAAGCCCAAGCCCAAGTCCAAGCCGCGCGGATCGTTCCTGCGCGAGATGCCGATCCTCATCGTGATCGCGCTCGTCCTCGCGCTGGTCATCAAGACCTATGCGTTCCAGGCGTACTTACATCCCGTCCGGGTCCATGCAGAACACCCTGGCGATCGGCGACAAGGTCCTGGTAAACAAGATCGTCTATCACCTGCGGGCCATCCACCGGGGCGACATCGTGGTGTTCAACGGCCAGGGTTCATGGAATCCCGGTCCCCCGCCGAGCACGCCGAACCCGTTCGACCGGCTCTACCACGCGATCATCGGCCTGTTCGGCGCCGCGCCGGGCCAGACGGACTACATCAAGCGGGTCATCGGCATTCCGGGTGACCACGTGGCCTGCTGTGACGCCCAGGGCCGGGTCACGGTCAACGGCGTCGCCGCTGAACGAGACGTCCTACCTCTACCCGGGGAACGCGCCGTCGCAGACCCCTTTCCACATCACCGTGCCGCCCGGCCGGCTGTGGGTGATGGGCGATCACCGCGAGGTGTCGGACGATTCGCGGGAGCACAGCGGCTACCCCGGCGGCGGGACCATCCCGGAGAACGAGGTCGTCGGCCGCGCCTTCTGGATCGTCTGGCCGCCCAGCCGGTGGCGGGTGCTGTACATCCCTTCGACCTTCGACCAGCCGGCCCTGAACAAGAGCCAGTCCGCCGCGGCGGCAGGCAAGGCCGTAACCGCCACGGCCGGACCGGACGCGATCTCGGTGCCGGTCGTCCCGGCCGCGCCCGTTCTCCCGCTGGCGGCCGGGTTCGCCGGCGCCATCCCGCTGACCTGGGGCCAGCGGCGGCTGCGCGGGCACGCCCGGCGGCGGCTCGCCCGGCGGCGGCGCCCCGGGCGGCGGTGACCCCGTCCCCTGGGCGTGGCCAGGGGAGCCGGGACTCGCCTAGTCTGCCCAGTGTCATGACACGGCATCCCGGGTACACGCCCCGCGCCTCCTCCGGGCTGGCCGCGTACGAGCGCGTGCTCACCCGGGCCGGGCTGGCGCCGGTGGCCGGCATCGACGAGGCAGGCCGGGGCGCCTGCGCGGGCCCGCTGGTGGTCGCGGCCGCCGTCATCTGCCCGGACGGCCGGGCGCCGCGTCCCCGGCCTGGCCGACTCGAAGGAGCTCCAGCCGCCGGCCCGCGAGGAGGTCTACCGGCATCTGGTCCGGACCGCCTTCGCCTGGCACGTGGTGGTCATCCCGCCCGGCGAGATCGACCGGCTCGGCCTGCACGTCTGCAACGTCACCGGGATGCGCCGGGCCCTGGCCGGGCTGCGCTGCCAGCCCGGATTCGTGCTCACCGACGGGTTCCCGGTGCGCGGCCTCGGCGTCCCGTCGCTGGCCATGTGGAAGGGCGACCAGGTGGCCGCGTGCGTGGCCGCCGCCTCGGTACTCGCCAAGGTGACCAGGGACAGGATCATGACGGACCTGGACGAGCGCCACCCGCAGTACGGATTCGCCCGGCACAAGGGCTACTGCACGCCCGACCACAGGGAAGCCCTGATGGACCACGGGCCCTGCCCGTCGCACCGCTACTCGTACGTGAACGTGATCGAGGCCGTCCGCGCCCGCGGCTCCGCCGGCCCGGTCGCGGAACCGGTCCCGGTTCCGGCCGTGGACCGGGCTCCGGGTCCGGCAGGCGATACTGAGGCTGAGCTGGCGGCACACGCGACCGGCCGAGCGAGCATCACCGACATCGCAGGGGAGGTGAAGCGGCGTTCCCGTCCCGGCCTGACGGCCGGGGCCTGCCCGCCGTGACTCCGATGAGCGCAGAGGATCTCGAGAAGTACGAGACCGAGATGGAACTGCAGCTCTACCGCGAGTACCGGGATGTCGTGGGGCTGTTCAGCCACGTGGTCGAGACCGAGCGCCGGTTCTACCTCACCAACCAGGTCGAGCTGAACGTGCGCACCGCCGAGAACGGCGAGGTGTTCTTCGAGGTCACCATGCAGGACGCCTGGGTCTGGGACATGTACCGGCCGGCCCGCTTCGTGAAGAACGTCCGGGTCGTCACGTTCAAGGACGTCAACGTCGAGGAACTGGCCAAGAGCGACCTGGACCTGCCGGAGGGCAAGCCGGGCTTCACCGCCTGACGCCCGTCACCTCCCCCGCCGTAGCACCCGGCCCCGACAACCCGGCCCGGATATCCACAGGCCGGCTCCGCCGGGCCGTCATCCACAGCCGGGCATTCCGCCCGCCACGGCACCGCCGATGCCGCCACCGTCGACGGCGGAGGTGGTGGCGTTGATGCACGCCAAGGACAGGCTGGGCCGTCGCGGCGAGCAGGCAGCGGCCGAGTACCTGGAACGCACCGGCCTGCGCATACTCGACCGCAACTGGCGGTGCTCGGAGGGCGAGATCGACATCGTGGCCGCCCAGCGCAGGGTGCTCGTGATATGCGAGGTCAAGACCCGGTCCTCGGCCAGGTACGGGACGCCGGCCGAATCGGTCTCCCGGGCGAAGCGGCGCAGGCTCCGGCGGCTGGCCGTGCTCTGGCTGGCCGCCAACGGAGTGCTGTTCGACGAGGTGCGGATCGACGTCGTCGGGCTCACCCGAGACCCGGCCGGCGGCTTCACGATCGAGCACGTCCCCGGGGTGGGCTGATGGCGCTGGCCCGGACGCACTCGGTCGCCCTGGTCGGGGTGGAGGGCCATCCCGTGGCGATCGAGGCAGACATCGCGAACGGCCTGGTCGGGCTGCTGCTCGTCGGCCTGCCCGACACGGCGCTGCGCGAGGCGAGGGACCGGATCCGCGCGGCGATCATCAACAGCGGGGAGGCGTGGCCGCAGCGCCGGATCACGGTGGGGCTGTCACCGGCCAGCCTGCCCAAGCGCGGCAGCAGCTTCGATCTCGGCATAGCCGTGGCGATCGTGGCGGCGGCGGGCACGGCACCTGTGGCGATGCTGGACGGGACGGCCTTCCTTGGCGAGCTTGGACTGGACGGGCAATTGCGTCCGGTTCGCGGCGTGCTGCCGTCCGTAGCCGCCGCCGCGGCCGCGGGATTCGACGAGGTGATGGTGCCATCAGCCAATGCGCCCGAGGCGGCCCTGGTGCCTGGCATGCGAGTCATCGCTGCGCCCAGTCTCTCGGCCGCACTCCGCTGGATCCGCGGGGACAGGTCAGCGACCGGTCCGGGCGCGGCGGAGATTTTCGGCGGCGAGCGAGAACTGCCGGGCCCTCCCTGTCCGGTCATAATCGGAGACCGTCGTCCGGGCCTTGACCTCGCCGACGTGCTCGGCCAGCCGCTGGCCAGGCGCGCGGTCGAGATCTGCGCGGCGGGCGGCCATCACCTCATGCTGCTGGGGCCGCCCGGAACGGGCAAGACCATGCTCGCCGAGCGCATGCCCGGCTATCCTGCCGCCGCTGACGCCGGCGGCGGCGCTGGAGGTGACGTCGATCCACTCGATCGCCGGCACGCTGCCCCCGGGCGGCCCGCTGATCAGCGAGCCGCCGTTCTGCAGCCCGCACCACACGGCGACCAAGGCGGCCATCGTCGGCGGAGGCAGCGGAGTCATTCACCCGGGAGCCGCTTCCCTGGCCCACATGGGCATCCTGCTGCTCGACGAGGCGCCGGAATTCGCCCGCGACGTACTCGATGCGCTACGCCAGCCGCTCGAATCCGGCCAGGTCATGGTGGCCCGGGTGGGGCTCACCGCACGTTTCCCCGCCAGGTTCACCCTGGTGCTCGCAGCCAATCCCTGCCCGTGCGCCCGTGCTAGCGATTCCCGCAGCACGTGCACATGCACTCCCACGGCCAGGCGCCGGTATCTGGGGCGGCTGTCCGGTCCGCTGCTCGACCGGGTGGACGTGAAGGTCGAGGTCCTGCCGGTCGGCCGGGCCGAGTTGCTCAGCGACGGCAAATCCGCCGAGCCGAGCTCCGCGGTGGCCGGGCGGGTAACGGCCGCGCGGCAGCGGGCGGCGCACCGGCTGGCAGGCACCTCGTGGCAGCTGAACGCCGAGGTGCCGGGCACTGAGCTGCGCCGCCGGTTCGCCCCGGCTCCCGGGGCCCTGAGGCCGCTCGAGCGCGCCATGGAGCTCGGCGAGATCAGCGCGCGCGGCGTAGACCGCGTGCTGCGCGTCTCGTGGACCCTCGCCGACCTGGCCGGGCCGCGGCCGGGTGCCGAGGAGGTCTGCTACGCGCTCGGGCTGTGGCTGGGGGTCGGGCTGTGACCGCCGACGCCCGGCGGCAGCGCCTGGCCCGCGCCAGGCTGACCTGGCTGGCCGAGCCCGGCGACCGCCTGCTCGGTGCCCTGCTGCGCAACCGGGAGCCCGCCGAGGTGGTCAACGCCATCACCGCCGGGCGGCTGTCCGGCAGACCGGACGCCAGCGGCGCGGATCACGGCGGCGGGACCACGGCGGGGCTGCGGCTCGACGCGCGGGCGGTGACCCGCGCGCTGCGGCGCTGGGCGGCCCGGTCGGCCAGGCCTGCCGTCAGAGTCGGACCTGGCCGGCTGGCACCGGCAGGGCATCCGGCTGATCTGCCCCGGCGAGCCGGAGTGGCCGACGCAGCTTGAAGCGCTCGCCGACGCCGCCCCTTACGCACTGTGGCTGCGCGGGGCGGCGGACCTGCGCTACTGCTGCCTGCGCTCGGTATCGGTCGTGGGGTCCAGGGCCGCGACCGCTTACGGTGCGCACGTGGCCGCCGAGATGGCCGCCGCGCTGGGCGAGCGCGGCTGGACGGTTGTCTCAGGCGCCGCCTACGGGATCGACGGCCGCGGCGCACCGGGGAGCGCTGGCCGCCGGAGGGCTGACCGTCGCGGTCCTCGCCTGCGGTGTGGACCGGCCCTATCCCGCCGGTCACGCCGAGCTCTTCGACGCCATCACGGCACACGGCGTCCTGGCCAGCGAATGGCCGCCGGGGCGCGCGCCGACCCGGCGCGGCTTCCTGATCAGGAACCGGGTGATCGCCGCGCTCACCCGGGGCACCGTGGTGGTCGAGGCCGGCCTGCGCAGCGGAGCGCTCAGCACCGCCCGGCAGGCGCGGGACCTGTGCCGCCCGCTCATGGCCGTCCCGGGCCCGGTGACCTCCGGCGCATCGGCGGGCTGCCACCAGATCATCAGGGAATGGGGAGCCGTCTGCGTCACCAGCGCCGCCGAGGTGCTCGAGCACGCGGGGATGGCAGGTGATCATCTTCTCGGGCCTGGTCACGGTCCCGTGCTGCCGCATGACGCGCTGGACCCGGTCACGGCCCGGGTGCTCGACGCGGTCCCGGCGCGGGCCGGGACCGGCCCCGCCGCCGTCGCGGCGTCGGCGGGGGTGGACCTGGACACCGCCATCCGCTGCCTCGGGGCGCTCGCCGCCGCCGGATTCGTGCACCGCTGCGACACCGGCTGGCGGGTGCGGCCGCGGCGGCCGGGCTGATGCCAGACTGAGACGGTGAGCCCGGCCAGCGACCCCGCGGACCTTCCGGCCGCGCTCCGGCGGGCCCAGGAGGAGTTCGGGCGCCATCTCGCCGCCGAGCGCGGGCTGTCGCCGCACACGGTCCGGGCCTACCTGGGTGACGTCCGCTCGCTGCTTGACCACGCCCGGCTCTGCGGGATCACCGAGCCCGCCGGGCTGGACGTCGGGGTGCTGCGCAGCTGGCTCGCCCGGCAGCGGGCACGTGGGCCAGGCGCGGTCCTCGCTGGCCCGGCGCGGGGCGGCGGCCCGTACGTTCACCGCCTTCGCGCATTCCCGGGGCTGGCTGGCGCCGATCCCGGCCCGCTGCTCGGCATGCCCAAGCCGCGCCGGACCCTGCCGCACGTGCTGCGCCAGGACGAGATGGCCGCCGTGCTCGACGCCGCCGGCCGGGCCGAGGCCGCCGCGGCGGACGCCCGGCCCGGCGGCCGGCCGTCGCGCTGCGCGACGCGGCCGTCATGGAACTGCTCTACGCGACCGGCATCAGGGTGAGCGAGCTGTGCGGCCTCGACATCGGCGACGTCGATCACGAGCGCCGCTGCGTCCGGGTGCTGGGCAAGGGCGGCAAGGAGCGGACCGTCCCGATGGGGCTGCCCGCCGACCACGCGCTGGGCCGATGGCAGCGCGACGGCCGCCCGGTCCTGGCCACCGCCGCGCAGCGGGCCCGCGCTGTTCCTCGGCGCCCGCGGCGGGCGGCTGGATCCGCGGACGGCCCGGCGGGTGGTCCACCAGCGGCTGGCCGCGGTGACGGGCGGCCCGGACACCGGGCCGCACGGGCTGCGGCACACCGCGGCCACCCATCTGCTCGAGGGCGGCGCCGACCTGCGCAGCGTGCAGGAGATCCTCGGCCACTCCTCGCTGGCGACGACGCAGATCTACACGCACGTGTCCATCGAGCGGCTGCGCTCCAGCTACCGGCAGGCCCACCCGCGGGCTTGACCGGCTTCCGGCGCCCGCTGCCGGCCCAGCGTGACGGCGGCGGTAGACTACGGGGCGGTCATCGCAGTTCGCCGCGGCCCAGCCGCGCGTTCGGCTGGCCGAAATTCGCGCGCCCGCTCGCCGACCGGGACCCGGCGTGGCTCCGGCGGGGCGCACCCTTCGGTCTGCGGCACGGCCGCAGCGGGTGCGCACGGGCGCCAGGCAGCAACCGGACGCGCCTGCCCGGATGACGGCGGCGCACGAAAGGAAGGGACTACCGGCATGGCCCCGGTCGTCACCATGAGGCAGCTCCTGGAGAGCGGCGTTCACTTCGGGCACCAGACCCGGCGCTGGAACCCGAAGATGAAGCGGTTCATCTTCACCGAGCGCAACGGCATCTACATCATCGACCTCCAGCAGTCGCTGGACTACATCGACCGCGCCTACGAGTTCATCAAGGAGACCGTCGCCCACGGCGGCACGATCCTGTACGTGGGGACCAAGAAGCAGGCGCAGGAGGCCATCGCCGAGCAGGCCCGCAGGGTCGGCATGCCGTTCGTCAACCAGCGCTGGCTGGGTGGCATGCTGACGAACTTCGGCACGGTGTTCAAGCGGCTGCAGCGGCTCAAGGAGCTGGAAGAGGTCGACTTCGACGACGTGGCCGGGCTCGGCCCTGACCAAGAAGGAACTGCTGCACCTCAAGCGCGAGCGGGACAAGCTCGACCGCTCGCTCGGCGGGATCCGGCACATGACCCGGGTGCCGAGCGCGGTCTGGGTGGTGGACACCAAGAAGGAGCACATCGCCGTCAGCGAGGCGCGCAAGCTGGGCATCCCGGTGATCGCGATCCTGGACACCAACTGCGACCCGGACGAGGTCACCTACCCGATCCCGGGGAATGACGACGCCATCCGCAGCGTTGCCCTGCTGACCAGGGTGATGGCCGATGCGGTGGCGGACGGGCCTGATCTCCCGGGCGGGCGCCGCGCCGACGGCGACGAGAAGCCGGTCGCCGAGCTCGGCGAGGAGCTCGGCACCGCGGAGCCGCTGGCCGAGTGGGAGCGCGAACTGCTTCCCGGCCGCCCGGCCGACGAGTCCGGCGCCCCGGCGGCCGCGGCGCCAGCGTCACGGCGAACGGCACCGCGCCGGGCCGCGGCCGCGGCGGCGCCGCGCCGGCGGCCGCTGACGGCACCGCGGCCGAGGCTGCGGCCGTGACGGCGCCGCGCCGCGAGGCTGCGACCGGCGAGGCCGCAGCCGGACGACCGCCAACGCCGCCGCAGGCCGCACCGGCACGACGGAGGCCGCTGAGACGGCGCCGGCCGGAGGCCGCCGCCGGCCGAGGCAGCCGGCCGTAGACCGACGCAGCAGGCCGAAGCGGCCGCGACCGAGGCCGCCGCCGCCGAGGTCGCCGGACGAGGCGCCCGCCGGGACCGAGGCGCCCGATGCGGAGGCGTCACCGAACGCATGAGGCAGGCCGGCCCGCACCAGCTGCAGGGCGGACGTCGGACCGGAGATTACACGACGAGAGATGGGGAAATGGCGAACGTCACGGCTGCGGATGTCAAGCGGCTGCGGGAGCAGACCGGGGCAGGGTATCCTCGACTGCAAGAAGGCGCTCGAGGCGACCGGCGGCGACTTCGCCGCCGCCGAGGAGGCGCTGCGGATCAAGGGCGCTCAAGGACATGGGCAAGCGGGCCGACCGGACCGCGTCCAACGGCCTGGTCGGCCGTGGTGCTGGACGGGACCGAGTCGGGCCTGATGTTCGAGCTGAACTGCGAGACCGACTTCGTGGCCAAGACCGAGCTGTTCCAGCAGCTCGCCGACGGACATCGCCGCCGCGGCGCCGGGCGGCCAGGCCTGCCGACCGGCTCGCCCTGCTGTCCGCCGAGGCGGCGTCGGCGGGGCAAGACCGTGCAGCAGCTCATCGACGAGGCGGCCGTCTCGCTCAAGGAGAAGCTGGAGCTCGGCCGGTTCGCCCGGTTCGACGGCGGCTACATCGTCAGCTACCTGCACAAGAGCGACCCGTCGCTGCCGCCGACCAAGGGCGCGCTGGTCCAGTTCGACTCCGACGGCGGCGACGTGACCAGGGAGGTCGCGCAGCAGATCGTCGCGATGCGGCCGCAGTACCTGCGCCGCGAGGACGTGCCCGCCGACGTCATCGAGCGGGAGCGGCGGATCGCCGAGCAGATCACCCGGGACGAGGGCAAGCCGGAGCAGATCATCCCGAAGATCGTCGACGGACGGCTCAACCGGTTCTTCGCCGACGTGGTGCTCACCGAGCAGGCCTTCGTCAAGGAGCCCAAGAAGACGGTCCAGCAGGTGCTGGACGACAATGGCGTGGCCGTCCGCGGCTTCGCGCACTTCCAGGTGGGGCAAGGCCTGACCGGGCCCGTGTCACCCGAGGAGGCCGCGCAGTGGCAGAGCCAGCCGTGCAGGGACACGAGCGGAACGCGACGCGATGCACCGGACCTGGCACCGGGTGGTGCTCAAGCTCTCCGGCGAGGCCTTCTCCGGCGATGAGCCGCTCGGCATCTCGCCGGATGTCGTGGCGCACATCGCCGAGCAGATCGCCGCGGCGGTCAGCGAGGGCATCCAGGTCGCGGTCGTGGTGGGCGGCGGCAACATGTTCCGCGGCAAGGCGCTGGCCGAGCGGGGCATCGACCGGGCCCGCGCCGACTACATGGGCATGCTCAGCACGGTGATCAACTGCCTGGCGCTGCAGGACGTGCTGGAGAAGCTGGGCGTCGAGACCCGCGTGCAGACGGCCATCACCATGGGCCAGGTGGCCGAGCCGTACATCCCGCGGCGGGCCATCCGGCACCTGGAGAAGGGCCGGGTGGTCATCTTCGGCGCCGGCCTGGGCGCGCCGTTCTTCTCCACCGACACCTGCGCCGCCCAGCGAGCGCTGGAGATCGGGGCCGAGGCGGTGCTCAAGGGCACGCAAGTGGACGGCGTCTACGACGCCGACCCGCACATGATGCCGGGCGCCACCAGGTACCAGCAGCTCGATTACGCCGAGGTGCTCAGCCGCGGGCTGAAGGTCATGGACGCCACCGCGGTGAGCCTGTGCATGGACAACGGCCTGCCGATCGTGGTTTTCGCGTTGATGGAACCGGGCAATGTGGTCCGGGCGGTCCGGGGTGAAAGGATCGGGACCATGGTGGGCAAGTCCGGGACCTCTCCAATCTGATGACCGGGAGCCACAGTGATTGAGGAAACGCTCTTCGACTCCGAAGAGAAGATGGAGAAGGCCGTCGCGGTCGCGAAGGATGAATTCGCGGGCATCCGCACCGGCCGCGCGCACCCGGCCATGTTCGCCAAGATCACCGCCGAGTACTACGGTACCCAGACGCCGGTGAACCAGCTCGCCTCGTTCCACATCCCCGAGCCGCGCATGGTCGTGATCCAGCCGTTCGACAAGTCGTCACTGGGCTCGATCGAGAAGGCCATCCGCAACAGCGACCTGGGGGTGAACCCGTCCAACGACGGCGCGATCATCCGGGTGGTCTTCCCCGAGCTGTCCGAGGAGCGCAGGCGCGAGTACGTCAAGATCGCCAGGCACAAGGCCGAGGACGGCCGGGTCGCCATCCGCAACATCCGCCGGCACTCCAAGGACGCGCTGGACAAGCTGGTCAAGAACGGCGACGCGGGGGAGGACGAGGTGCGCCGGGCCGAGCGCGAACTCGACGAGCTGACGCATACCTACGTCACCCAGGTGGACGAGCTGCTCAAGCACAAGGAAGCCGAGCTTCTCGAGGTCTAGCTTGGACCTCCACGACCCCGGCCCGGACGTTGATAGCGGCCGAACGCACAATCCCGGCCAACCGCGAGACGCCGGCGCCGCGCGGGAAGACGCCGGCGCCGCGCCGGCGGAAGACGCCGGCCCCGCCGGAAGACGCCGCCGCCCGGGAAGACGCCGCCGCCGCGCCGGAAGACGCCGCCGCCGCGCGGGAAGACGCCGGCGCCGCTACCGCCGCGCAGCCGCCGAACTCCAGGACCGGCCGTAACCTCCCGGTAGCCGCCGCGGTGGGCCTGGGCTTGGGTGCCCTGGCGGTCGTCACCCTGTTCACCGTCAAGTCGAGTTTCCTCTTCGTGATGGGTGTCGCGATCGCGATCGCGGTCTGGGAGCTGGGCCGGGCGCTGCGGGTGCGGGAGATCACGATCTCGCTGGTCCCCGTCTACGCGGGCGGCGCCGCTGTCTACACGTGCGCGTACTGGCTCGGCTACCGTGCCATGCTGGCCGCGCTCGCGCTCACGATGATCGGCGTGCTGGTCTGGCGGCTGCCGGCCCGGCCGCCGGATTCCTGCGCGACGTCACCGCCGGGATGTTCGCCGTCGTGTACCTGCCGCTGGCCGGGGCCTTCGTGGCGCTCATGCTGTCGGCGCCCGACGGAGCCCACCGGACCTTCCTGTTCCTCGTGGTCACGGTCTGCAGCGACATCGGCGGCTACTTCGCGGGCATCAGTTTCGGCAAGCACCTGCTCGTCCCGCGGATCAGCCCGAAGAAGACCTGGGAAGGGTTCGCCGGGTCGGCGCTGGCCTGCCTGGCGGCCGGGGGAGCGCTGCTGCCGGTGCTGCTGCCCGGGCACGTCTGGCAGGGGCTCCTGCTCGGCGCGGCGGTGGTCGCGGTGGCGACCCTGGGTGACCTGGTCGAGTCGATGATCAAGCGCGACCTGGGGATCAAGGACATGGGGTCGCTGCTGCCCGGGCACGGCGGAGTCCTGGACCGGATCGACGCCATGCTGCTCAGCGCGCCGGTGACCTGGCTGCTGCTGACCGTCTTCATCCCGCACTGAGGCCGGCCGGGCCGGTGACCGGCGCCTGCCCGTTCGGAAGTAAAGCCCTTACGAGCCGACGATCCAGCTGCGCCGCTGGGCGGCGAGCTCGTTCACCAGGCTGGCCGAGCCCCGTTCCCTGGCCAGCAGCCGCTCCCGCTCGGTGACCGGGATCACCCACAGCCAGCGGACCGGATCGCCGCCGAACGAGAAACCGGACAGATCCGGCACGTCGGGCCCGGCCAGCCCGCCCGGATCGTCGAGCAGCAGCACCGCCTCGTGCCCGCCGCCGAGCGGGAAGGTGGCGGGCTCGTGATACCAGCGGACGCTGTGCCCGGGTCCGAACCAGGTGACCGCTCGCCACGGGTACTGCGCCAGCCACAGGAAGATCCGCGCCGCCTGCGTGCTGGGCATGGACGTGGCCATGGCCAGCTCGATCCGCGTGTGCTCGTTCGCGTCCTCGACGAACCGCTCGACCACGGGCATCCGCTGGCAGCTCATCCCGACCGTGGACAGCACGGTGCAGGGCCGTCCACGGGCGGCCGGGCGCTCGGAGACCCCGACCGCGGGCTGTTTGCCCGCGGCCACATCCCAGTAGTTGGCACCGGGCCCCAGCCTGCTCAGCAGGTGACCGAGGACCGCCTGCTGGAAGTTGCCCCACGAGCCCGAGGCGTCCCGCCATTTCCAGAACGCGCTGGCCTGCTCGGTGCGCGGGCCCAGCCCTTCCAGCGCGTCGTCAAGCGACCAGCCGAACGGCGTCTGCCCGATAATGTCACGGCTGTAGCCGGGCATTCCCCTGGTCATGTCGGACCAGCCGGGGATGACCGCGAGAAGCTCTCCGTTTTCCAGCACGGCCGCGCCGTCGCCTTCCTCGAACCAGAGCACGGCGAGGCTGCCGGGATCGATCGGCGACCGACCGCCCGGGTGCTTGGTGTGGGCGGCCGGCATGATGGGTGCGCAGCCAGCGTTCAGCCTGCTCAGGTCGGTGGTCGGCGGGGCGGGCTGATGATTGGCGATCCAGGTCGCGGCGATCGAGTTGGCTTCCTCGTTCAAGTACGCTGCCGTGGTGGTCCCGTCGTACTCGACGAGCATGCGGCGGCTCTGGTAAGGGCTGGTGCTCTCCACCAGGATGTGGGGTTCCGGCTGCGTGAGCCGCCCGCGCATCTTCGGCATGGAAGGGAATCTACAGCGGCCTATCATGAATTACCGGCCGCTCGCGGAATGGAGCACATGACTACCCGGAAGCCCCCACGCCACCTGGCCGATCTCGGCCCGGCCGCCCGGCGGGCCGCGGCGGCGCAACTCGGTGAGCCGGCATTCCGCGCCGATCAGCTGGCCCGGCACTATTTCGCCCGGCTGACCGACGAACCCGGCCGGATGACCGACCTGCCCGCGTCGTCGCGGTCCGCCCTGGCGGCCGAGCTGCTGCCCCGGCTGCTGTCCAGCGAGCGCGAGCTCAGCTGCGATCAGGGCATGACCCGCAAGACCCTGTGGCGCAGCTTCGACGGCGCGCGGCTGGAGTCGGTGATCATGCGCTACCCCGGCCGGGCCACCGTGTGCGTGTCCTCGCAGGCCGGCTGCGGGATGGGCTGCCCGTTCTGCGCCACCGGGCAGGCCGGGCTGACCCGCAACCTGTCGGCCGGGGAGATCGTCGAGCAGGTGGTCGCGGCGGCCCGCGTGCTGGCCGGCGGCGGCGCGGGCGGCAGCCCGGCCCGGCTGTCCAACGTGGTGTTCATGGGGATGGGCGAGCCGCTGGCCAACTACCGCAGCGTGCTGTCCGCCGTCCGCCGCATCACCGACCCGCTGCCGCACGGCCTGGGCCTGTCCCAGCGGCACGTCACCGTCTCCACGGTGGGCCTCGTGCCCGCGATGGGCCGGCTGGCCGCCGAAGGGCTCGCCGTGACGCTCGCCGTCTCGCTGCACGCGCCGGACGACGGCCTGCGCGACCGGCTGGTGCCGGTGAACCGCCGCTGGCCGGTGGCCGAGGTCCTCGACGCCGCCTGGGGTTACGCGGCGGCGACCGGGCGCCGGGTGTCGATCGAGTACGCCCTGATCCGCGACATCAACGACCAGCCGTGGCGGGCGGACGCGCTGGGCGAGCTGCTGTCCGGCCGGCTCGCGCACGTCAACCTGATCCCGCTCAACCCCACGCCGGGCTCGCAGTGGACCGCGTCCGCCCCGGGAACGATGGATGAGTTCGCGGCCCGGCTGCAGGCGCACGGCCTCCCGGTGACGGTCCGGGACACCCGGGGCAGCCAG
The DNA here is from genome assembly GCA_963795575.1 of uncultured Actinomycetes bacterium. Classification (GTDB taxonomy): domain Bacteria; phylum Actinomycetota; class Actinomycetes; order Streptosporangiales; family Streptosporangiaceae; genus PALSA-505. The sequence continues at coordinate 123,977 of CAWCII010000007.1, forward strand.
ATCGACGGCGCCTGCGGCCAGCTGGCCGCCTCGGGGTAGGAGTTCCCGGTACCGTTATCCGCCATGGCGTGGAGGGACGCAGTCGCCGGCCGCTACCGGCGCGCCCGGACGGCCGCGGTGCACCGGGCCTGGCAGGCGGTGCAGAACGCCGGCACGATCACGGCCGGCACCCCAGCCGGGCACGAATTTGCCGCGCTCGGCCCGGGCTCGATGTTCGCCTTCCCCGTCGGGTCCGTCTACGGCGAGCGCTGGATGGCGATCGGCGAGGGCACGCTGATCGGCCTGCACGTGACGATGTGCGCCGGCATGGTTCCCGGCCAGGATCTCGGGCCCGTCCCGGTGCTGCGGATCGGCAACCGCTGCGTGATCGGCTGGGGCAGCCACATCGTCGCCCATCGCTCGATCCACATCGGGGACGACGTGTTCACCGGGCCGTACGTCTACATCACCGACCAGAATCACGGCTACTCCGACCCGGAGATCCCGATCGGGCGCCAGGTGCCGCGCAACCTGGAGGTCTCGATCGGCTCGGGAACCTGGCTGGGGGCGGGCGCGATCATCCTTCCCGGCACGCGCATCGGCCGGAACGTGGCGGTCGCCGCGGGCTCGGTGGTGCGCGGGGTGATCCCGGACCGGTGCGTGGTGGCCGGCGTCCCGGCCCGGGTGGTCCGGGAGTACGTGGCCGGTGACGGCTGGTCGCCGCCGCGGCCCGTCTGAGCCCGCCTGCCCGGCGTCAGGACCCGCTGAACTGCGAGCCGTTCCACACCCAGTTCGACCACGGAGGCGAACACGCTGCCGGCGATGGCCTCGGCACTGTAGAGCAGGCTCAGCTCGTCCCCGAGCCGGGTGACCCCGGCCGTCAGCCCGGTGACGTTGGTGAACCTGGCCCACGCGGTCTCGGTGCGGTTCGCCGGCAGGGGCAGCGGCGACGCCGGGTAGAAGCCGGCCGCGGCCAGGATCGGCCCGAGCGGGACGAACGAAGCCGCGTTCAGCGGTGACGGTGCTCCCCGACGTCGGGGTGCACGTGACGGCGTCGTAATTCTTGGGCGGGACCGTCACCGACGTCGCGGTGAGCACGTTGGCCGCGATCTCCCACGGGCCCGGTGCTCCTGCCGCCCGGATGATCGCGAGCGGGTCGGTGCGCGGATCGGCCAGCGCCGCCGCGGGCGCGAGCGTGAGCTCGCGGCCGAGGTAGCCGAGAATATCGTCCGGAACGGTGGCTCCCGGAACGCCTGCCTGCAGGTTCAGCACCGGCGGGCCGGCGAACGGCACGGTGGCGCCGTACTTGTGCACGGCGGCCATCGCGGCCTTGACCGCGCTGACGAAGTCGCTGCGCACCAGGACGGACAGCGGGATCGTCGGCTGCGCAGTCCCGGCCGGGCGGTCGTTGGTCACGTTCACCATGGCGAGCGGCTGGGCGTTGCTGATCCAGCCGAGCGGCGGGTTGGGGCCGGCGACGCCGAGGATGCCGGCCAGCATCTGCTCGCGCATGGCCTTCTCCTTGAGCGAGCCCAGCATGTTGACGAGGCCGCCGAAGAGGCTGGGCGTCATCGTCGGCAGGGCCACCCGCGAGCCGACGACGTCGCCCTCGAGCGCGATCCGCCGCATGATGATGTTCTGCGCCTCGATCGCGTCCGGCGAGGTGGCGTTGTCCAGCACGCTGAGCAGGTTCTCCACCAGCTGGGCGCTGAGCGCGGGGTCCACGAAAGGCGTGCCATTGCCCGGTGAGGCCGGCGAAGCGGTGTAGGCGAACTGCGAATCAGCCGTGATCGCCGACGTCCCCGACGGCGTGGTGACGCCGATGTTCACCGTGCCGGTGCCGCCCGGGCTCGTCGCGACGATCACCGTGTCGCCCTGCACCGAGATGCCGGTCGCGGAGGCGCCGCCGAAGAGCACCGCGGTAGCGCCGGTGAACCCGGAGCCCTGGATGGTGACGGCGGTACCGCCGCCCGTCGGCCCGCTGCTCGGGCTGATGCCAGTGATTGCCGGGGATGCCATGACGCCTGGTCTCCTCTGGTCGTTCGGCTGCTGTCTGTGCTGTCTCAGCTGTCGTCGCCGGAGTCGTCGCTGTCGCCCGACCCGCTTCCTGACGACCCGCCTGACCCTGAGCTCGAGCCGCTGTCGCTCTTGCCAGGGGCCTTCTTGGACGAGCTCTTCTTGACCGCCGCCGAGTCCGGGCTGGCGCCCTGCATCGCTGCGGCCGCGCTGGAGCCAGCGGACTTGTTGTTCTTGTACATTCCGCCGACGATGTTGCCGACCGTCGCCATCGCCTGGCCGGTGAGCTGCTGCGTGGTCTGCAGCGCGCTGGCCCGGGCCGCGTTGGCCAGGTTCTGCCCGTTCTGACCCAGCTGGGCGAGCGGCGCAGCGCCGGTGAGCGTGCTGCTGAAGTCCGGCTGGGCCGCCGCGCTGGTGCCCAGCGACTGGGCCAGGCTGGTGTTCGGCGTCGGCGCCGACAGGACGTTGTTGATGAGCGACGGCAGGCCGCCCAGGGAGTTCGGCGCGGTCAGCCCCGTGGCGATCGACGGGTTCGTGGTCGGCACGGTCACCGGCGAGATCGCCGGCGCGGTGTCGGCGGGGGAGTCCTGCCAGTTCCAGAACCGGGTCAGGTCGATCTTCTCCGCGGACGGGCAGTGGCCGAGCACGCCCTCGCCGAGCACGCCCTGCGTCGGCAGCGCGATCGTCGACTGGGGCGGGGCGAAGGCCGCCTGCTGGTAGGCGAGCAGCGCCTGCTGGATCGCCGCGGGATCGATCTTCATCGAGTCGGCGACCGCCTGCGGGATGATGAAAGGCATGATCATCGAGTTGCCGAAGAAGCCGAGCACCTTGTTCTGCACGCAGTTCAGCAGCGGGACGAGCTGGCTCGCGTCGCTCACGCCGTCCGGCGGCACGCCGATCGTGTAGCCGTCCAGCAGGATCGCGCGCTCGTCCGGGGAGAGCGACACCCACACCGCCTTCGAGTACAGGGTGGTGTTGCGGACCACGTGCTGGGCCGCCTTCTCGATCTCGAGAATCTCGGTGTACCGCAGCACCGGCGCGATCTGCAGCGCGGGAACCGGATAGGGCTGCAGCGGCAGCACCGTCCCGGTCAGCGGGTCGTTGGCGTAGGTGTCGTCTGGCTGCGGCGGCAGCTTGCTGCCGTCCGCGCCGAACTCCTCGACGACGGCGGAGAAGTACGCGACGTTCGGGCCGCCGAGCGCGGGCTCGAGGTCGCTGGAGGTGAGCGTGATCGTGGCCCGCCCGGCCTGCTCGCTGAGCGGCGTTGTCCAGTGCCGCGCTGCCGTTGGCGCCGAAGATGCCCTCGATCGAGGTCAGCAGGTTCACCAGCGGTGAGACCAGCGTGTAGCTGACCGTGCTCCACTGCCGGGTGATCTCGAACCCGACGATGTCGGTCCGGTTCATCGTGGACGGCAGCGCCAGGCTGCCCTGAAGGACGGTCGAGGAGGCCTGCCGCTGCGCGAGCAGCCAGGCGATCAGGTCGTCCTCGCTGAGGAACGTATCCGGCGGGATCACCGCGGGCTGGCCGCTGACCGTGCTCGCCAGCTGCACCGGCCCGACCCTGGTGTTGTTGCGCGGTCACCGCCACCACGCTGACCGTCTCGCAGGACAGGAACGAGCCGGTGAGCGAGAACTGGATCACGTCCTCGGCGACGCCGCCCTCGGCCTCGACCTCGGCCGTCGGGTCGCTGGCGAACTGCTCGAGGACCTCGAGGCCGTGCTGGAACTGCCGCGGGACCGTGCGCTGCAGCACGTCCAGGTGCTTGATGATATTCGCGTACCGCTGCAGGACCAGCGGCCGCGAGCTCACCTGGCTGGCGTCGGTCAGCGCCTGCGGCTGGCTCGGCGGCATGAACCGCACGATCTGCATCGGGATCAGGCAGGTGAGCGTCAGGCCGTCGATCGCCGTGGTGACGTCGAACATCCGCAGCACCTGCCAGTACTGCATGGTCAGCGCGCGGGTGTGGTTGTGGTTGGTGATCGTCTTGGTGGTCACGGATTCGGACTCGGTCGCCGTCGCGAGGCGCATGCCGGTGCGGCTCGCGCTGCGGCGCGCCGCCGCCTGGTTCTCCGCTGCTGACTGCGTCGTCTCCGCGGCCTGCTGCGCCGAGTCGCGCTGGCCCTGCAGCCAGTCGCCGAAGTTGCCGCTCGCCGATGACGAACCGCTGCCGCCGCTGACCAGGATGAGCGACCCGCCCCAGCTCGAGCTGTCCGACTGAGTCTGGAAGTCGCTGCCTCCGCTGGCCGACTCGCTGAACGCGGAGTTGAACGTCGCGGTCGTCGAGGTATCGCTCAGCGCGCTCTGCTCCTCCGCCTGCTGCTCGCTGAAGCTTTCGCTCTCGAACACCTGGGCCGTGTCGGTGCGCTCGAACACCGCGACCTCGGTCTGCTCTCCCGGCGCGAGGGGCAGCGAGTAGACCAGGTCGCCGAGGCCCAGCCCCCGGAACGTCCACTGCTGCGACAGCCACAGCACGTACCCGAGCCCGAGCGTGGCCGCCATCGGCACCGTCTCGTCCGCGGTGAAGTTGCCGGACGTGTCGATGCCCGCGATCTGGTCGAGGAAGCCGTCCGCCGACAGCGGCTGCTCCACCGGCACCCGGTCGGTGTAGGACGTCGTGGTGTCCGCCGCCTCGCCGTCGGCGGCCGCCGGCGTGGCCTGCGCGGCGGCCTGCGCGACGAACGTCGTGTCGTAATCCGGCAGCGGGAAGAAATGCTCGCCGTTGCCGATCGGCGTGTTGATGACCTGGTTCACGATGGACATCTGCGGCTCGACCAGCCGGAAGAAGAGCCCGTACGGGAACGAGTCCACCGTGCCGCTGGTGGCGAACGACTGCGAGCAGGCCCCGTCCTCGCCGATCCTCACGCTCGGCAGGCTGGGCGGCGCCTGCGGCGCCGTCGGTACCGACGGCAGCGAGGGCGGTACGAGCGCCTGGAGGGCGGCCAGGATGCTCACCGGCAGCGGGGCGAGCGGCGACGGCAGGGTGATCGTGCCGACGAGCCCGTTCGCGGCGACCTGATCCTGCGGGACCGTCACCGTCGCGTTCGCGTCGGCGCCGTGCACGACGAACGTCAGGCCCGCGGCCGGCAGCGTCGCGCCGGCCGGCATGTCGAGGGTGAAGGCGCCGGTGCCGGCGGTCAGCGTGGTCTGCACCGGCCCGGTGGCGCCCGCCGTCTTCGGGTCGAACTGCACCTGAAGGTCCGCGCCCGCGGTGCCGTCGGGCTGGGTCAGCGAGCCGATGATCACGGCGGGTACAGGCGGCGCCGCGAGCGCCCCGGTGAGCAGGGTGAGATTGTCGCTGATCTGCTGGAAGCCCAGGTAGACCTTGGCCACCGCGGTGGTCCGGAACGGCATCAGCGTCGAGGCGATCTGGGTGCCGGCCTGGCCGAACGGGTCGATCGAAACGGGGATGCGCTGCCGGTTGATCTCGATGCCGGCCGCGGCGATCGCGTCTTGCGCGGAATCAACGGTCATGAGAGCCCGCCTACGACGAAGTAGCAATTCGCTCTGACGCCTGCTATGAGGCACCGGCCCCGGCGCTGATACATCCCGTCCAGCGGACACGGGGCTGTCGGACCCGGCCGCTGCCGTCAAATTCACGTTCGGATGATGCGGCCCGTCTGGACCGGTCCATCGTGACCATCCGCCGCCGCCGGTGCCGGGCTGGACTCGCTGGAGGCGGAGACTCGGCCAGCCCGGAGAACCTGATCAGCGGGCTCACCGGCCGGTCCTGCCGCTAGCCGCCCACCCGGAGCGCGTCCAGCGCGTCCCTGAGCCTGCCGACCCGGTGCTCCAGCCGGGCCGTGCAGTCGGTCATGACCGGGTCGCTGCCGGAGGCCGCCTGCCCGGAGATCACCGCGACCAGGTCCTCCACCGCGGCCAGCCGCCCGGACAGCTCGGTCAGCAGCGGCTCTGCCCCGGCGCGCCGGTCCGGCCGAGGTTCGGCGTCCGCCAGGCTCGGCCGCCGCGCCGCCCTCGGCCAGGCCCGGGCGCGCTGGCCGAGTTGCGTGCGCAGCAGTTCGGCCTGCTCGCGTAGCTGCAGGTTCTTCATGTACAGCTCGACGAAGATGGACACCTTGGCCCGCAGCACCCACGGGTCGAACGGCTTGGCGATGTAGTCGACCGCGCCGGCCGCGTAGCCGCGGAACGCGTAGTCGGGCTCCGAGCTGGCCGCGGTCAGGAAGATGATCGGGATGTCGCGGGTCTTGGCCCGCCGCTTGATGTGCGCAGCGGTCTCGAAGCCGTCCATGCCCGGCATCACGACGTCGAGCAGGATCACCGCGAATTCCCCGGTGAGCAGCGCCTTGAGCGCGTCGTCGCCGGAGCGGACCGGGACGAGGACCTGGTTCAGCGAGGACAGGATCGCCTCGAGCGCGGTCAGGTTCTCGGCACGGTCGTCAACCAGCAGGATCCTGGGTTTCGCGGTCAAGGTTATGGGCTCCCTTCGGCGAGAGCTCGGCGGCGCTCAGCGGGCGGCGGCGCGCTGCAGCCAGCTCCGCATGACGCCAGCAGATGCCCGGTGTCCACCGGCTTGGTGATGTAGTCGGACGCCCCGGCGGCGATGGTCTTCTCCCGGTCCCCCTTCATCGCCTTCGCGGTCACCGCGATGATCGGCAGCTCCGCGAACTGCGGCATCTGCCGTATCGCCTCGGTCGTCGCGTACCCGTCGAGCTCGGGCATCATGACGTCCATCAGGACGAGCGCGATGTCCTCGTTGCGTTCCAGCACGTCGATGCCCTCGCGGCCGTTCTCGGCGTACAGCACCTCCGCCCCGCACCGCTCGAAGACGCTGGTCAGCGCGAAGACGTTCCGCACGTCGTCGTCCACGATCAGCACCTTGACTCCCTGCAGCGCGTCGTCGGGCACGGTCACGGTGTCCGGCGGCGGCACGGCGGGCCCGGGGTCGGCGTCCGGTGATCCGTGCAGCGGACGGCGTGCCGGACTGGCCTCGACGGTCTCCCTCCCGCGCGACAGCCCTGCAGCCCACGGATGGGCAGGTACAGGGTGAACGTGCTGCCGTGGCCGGGCAGGCTGTCCACCCGGATCTCGCCGCCGAGCACCCGGGCGATGTCCCGGCTGATGGACAGCCCCAGCCCGGTGCCGCCGTAGCGGCGGCTGGTCGTCCCGTCGGCCTGCCGGAACGCGTCGAAGATGAGCCGGAGCTGGTCCTCGGCGATCCCGATGCCGGTGTCGTACACCGAGAACGCGATCACCTCGGGCTCGTTGCGCAGCGGGCCGGTGAACGCGACGCCGTCTGGCCGGGAGATGCGCAGCAGCACGCCGCCGGAGGAGGTGAACTTCACCGCGTTGGACAGCAGGTTGCGCAGGATCTGCTGCAGCCGCTGCTCGTCGGTGTACAGCAGCCCGGGCACGTCGGACGAGACCTCCACGTCGAAGGTCAGGCCCTTGTCCGCCGCCATCGGCCGGAACGTGGCGTGCACGTACTCCACCAGCGTGGTCAGCGACAGCTCGGTCGGCTGCGACGTCCATCTTGCCCGCCTCGACCTTGGACAGGTCGAGGATGTCGTTGATGAGCTGCAGCAGGTCCGAGCCCGCCTCGTACACCGTCCGGGCGAACTCCACCTGCTTGGCGGTGAGGTTCCCGTCCGGGTTCTCGGCCAGCAGCTTGGCCAGCACGAGCAGGCTGTTCAGCGGCGTGCGCAGCTCGTGCGACATGTTGGCCAGGAACTCCGACTTGTACCTGGAGGAGGTGGCCAGCTGCTGGGCGCGTTCCTCCAGCGTCCGCCGGGCCTGCTCGATCTGGAAGTTCTGCACCTCGATGGCGCGGTTCTGCTTGGCCAGCAGCGCCGCCTTCTCCTCCAGCTCGGCGTTGGACCTGCGCAGCTCGGCCTGCTGGCGCTGCAGCTCGTCCGAGCGCTCCTGCAGCTGGGTGGTCAGCCGCTGCGACTGCTCGAGCAGCGCCTCGGTGCGCGAGTTCGCCATGATCGTGTTGATGGTGACGCCGATCGTCGGCACGAACTGGTCGAAGAACGCCAGGTGCACGTCCTCGAAGTGGTGCAGCGACGCGAGCTCGAGCACGCCCAGCACCCGGCCCTCGAAGGTGATCGGCAGCACCACCACGCTCGACCGGGCTGGCCTCGCCGAGCCCCGAGCCGACGGTGAGGTAGCCCGGGCGGCGCGTCCCGGATCAGGATCCGCTTGCGCTCCAGGGCCGCCTGCCCGGCCAGCCCCTCGCCCAGGGTGAAGTGGCTGACCCCGCCGCGGCGGAAGCCGTAGGTGGCGATCCGGGTGAACTCCTGCTCGTCCTCGGCCGGCTCCCGGCCGTGACGGCCGCGGAGCTCCCCCGATGCTGGGCGGACAGGTAGAACGCGCCGTACTGGGCCGAGGTCAGCGGGGTCAGCTCGCTCATGATCAGCCGGGCCACCTGGAGCAGGTCGCGGTGGCCCTGCATCAGGCCCGAGATCCGGGCCAGGTTGGTGTTCAGCCAGTCCTGCTGGCGGTTGGCGCTGGTGGTCTCGCGCAGGTTGGCCACCATCAGGTTGATGTTGTCCTTGAGCTCGGCGACCTCGCCGCGCGCCTCGCACCGCGATCGACTGGGTGAGGTCGCCCTCGGCGACCGCGCTGGCCACGGCCGCGATCGCCCGCACCTGGGTGGTGAGGTTGCTGGCCAGGCCGTTCACGCTCTCGGTCAGCCGCTGCCAGGTGCCGGACACGTCGCTGACCTCGGCCTGGCCGCCCAGCCTGCCCTCGGTGCCGACCTCGCGGGCCACCCGGGTGACCTCGTCGGCGAACGCGGACAGCTGGTCCACCATCGTGTTGATGGTCGTCTTCAGCTCGAGGATCTCGCCGCGCGCGTCGACGTCGATCTTCTTGCTCAGGTCGCCGTCGGCGACGGCGGTGGTGACCTGGGCGATGTTGCGGACCTGGCTGGTCAGGTTGCTGGCCATGAAGTTGACGTTGTCGGTGAGGTCCTTCCACACCCCGGAGACGCCGCGGACGTGGGCCTGGCCGCCCAGCCTGCCCTCGGTGCCGACCTCGCGGGCGACCCGGGTGACCTCGTCGGCGAACGCGGACAGCTGGTCCACCATCGTGTTCACGGTCTGCTTCAGCTCGAGGATCTCGCCCTGCGCGTCCACCGTGATCTTCTTGCCCAGGTCGCCGTCGGCGACGGCGGTGGTGACCTGGGCGATGTTGCGGACCTGGCTGGTCAGGTTGCTGGCCATGAAGTTGACGTTGTCGGTGAGGTCTTTCCACACCCCGGAGACGCCGCGGACGTGGGCCTGGCCGCCCAGCCTGCCCTCGGTGCCGACCTCGCGGGCGACCCGGGTGACCTCGTCGGCGAACGCGGACAGCTGGTCCACCATCGTGTTCACCGTCTGCTTCAGCTCGAGCATCTCGCCCTGCGCGTCCACGGTGACCTTGCGGGTGAGGTCGCCGCGCGCCACCGCGGTGGTCACCACCGCGATGTCGCGGACCTGCGTGGCCTTCTGGGTGACTTCCGAGTTGAGCGAGGCGAGCTGGGCTGCGACCTCGTCCACCAGCGTCCCGATCTGCGTGAGCATGGCGCTCTCGCCGTGCCGGAAGTCCTCCGCCCGCCGGGCCCGGGGGCGGTAGTTGCCGTCGCTGAGCGCCGCCAGCGCGGCCCGCACCGGTTCGAGATCGGCGTCGGTGTACCGGGTTGCAGGATGTGCCTGAGGCTCGATCCTGACCATAGTGATCTCCGTCCTCGTGATCTGGTCGCAGCCTTCCGGCCGGAACAGCTCCGCGGGCAGGTGTTCGCTCTCTAGGCTATGGAAGTCACAAGTCTGTCACGATAGAAAGTGCAAGTCATGACCGAAAGCGACCATTTCACGGCGCTCGGGCTGGCCGGCGGAGCCCGGGCACGTGCAGGAAACTGACGAACGGGTAACTACCGCTACATATCCGCCGGAGCCTTCCTCCGCCGCGAGGCCCGCCGCTTCGTGCGCGAGACGTTGCGGTCATGGGGCGTGCCCGGCCCGCCTGGCCAGGCCGGCCAGCCTGGTCGATGACGCGGTCCTGCTGACCAGCGAGCTGGTCACCAACGCCGTGGTGCACGCCGGCACGCAGGTCCAGGTCACCTGCCGGATGAGCGGCAGCGCGGTCGAGGTGGCCGTGCGGGACCGGCATCCGGCCCGGACGCTGGGCGTCTCCGGCCCGCCGCCGGACGATCCGGCCGGCCGGACCAGCGGGCGCGGGCTGCATGCTGCCGTCCGCGCTCGCCTCGGCGTGGGGGGTGACCTACACCCGGCGTCGAAGGCGGTGTGGTTCGCGATCGCGTTCGCCGATCGTCGCCCGGCGGCCGGTGCAACGCGCGCCCCGGCCAGGGCGGCCGCGCCTGCCGGCGGCTCGGCGCCGCGGACTGCGCGGCCGAGCCTGATCGAGCCGCTCTGATGACGGGGTCACGGTGATCGGCAGCGAGCCGGCAGGCCGCCGGCTGGACCTGGGCAAGCTCGGCTACGACGAGCTGCTCCGGCACACGGTCGAGACGGCGCGTGACGCGGTGGACGCGGACGCTGCGTATGCGCTCGTCGCCGACGAGGACGGCGAACTGCGGATGCGCGCGGCGGCCGGCCTCGGGCCCCCGGCGGTGCTCGACGCGCTGGCCGGGCCGGCGAGCCGGGTGCACAGCGTCGCCTCGCGGTCGGTGGTGACGGTCCCGCTCCTGGTGGAGGGCAGGGTGACCGGGATCCTGGCTGTGGCGTCGGGCGAGCCGGATCGTTTCGGCGAGGAGGACTCGGCCCGGCTGCAGCGGGTGGCCGACCGGATGGCGCTCTCCCTCGAGCGGGCCAGGCTGAGCGAGCTCGAGCGGGCCAGGCGCGGCCGGGTCAGCTTCCTGGCCGAGGCGAGCGACCTGCTGGCGGGCACGCTCGACCAGGAGAAGATCATCGCCCTGGCCGCGCAGCTGGTCGTGCCCCGGCTGGCGGCCTGGTGCGCCGTGCTGCTCAACGACGACGCCGGAGTTCCCCGGCCCGCGTACGTGTGGCACGCCGACGAATCCCGGCTGGACGCGCTGGCCAGGCTGCTCGACGTCGTCCCGGCGCCGGAGATGCCCGGCCGCGGCGGCCGGAGCTGGTCGCTGGCCCTCGGATGACCTGGCCGGGCTGCCGCCGGAGGCGGTGGAGCTGATCTCCGACGCCGCCTGGTGCTTCCCGCTGGCCGCCCGCGGCCGGAGCCTCGGCGTGCTGGTGATCGGCCGGCCCCGCGGCGGCAGCCTGCCGCGGGAGGTAACCGAGCTGGCCGAGGACCTGGGCCGCCGGACCGCGCTGGCGGTCGACAACGCCCAGCTCTACGAGCGGCAGCAGGAGACCAGCCGGGCGCTGCAGCGCAGCCTGCTGCCGCCCGAGGTACCGGAGATCCCCGGCCTCGACCTGGCCGTGGCGTACGAGGTGGCCGGCGAGGGCAACGAGGTCGGCGGAGACTTCTATGACGTGTTCCCGGCGGGAGAGGGCCGCTGGCGGTTCACGATCGGCGACGTGTGCGGCACGGGCCCGGCTGCCGCCGCGGTGACCGGCCTGGCCCGGCACACCCTGCGCATCCTGGCGGGCGAGGGTTACGGGATCGCCGCGGTCCTCGGCCGGCTGAACCGGCTGCTCCTGGACGCGGGCGGAGGGACGACCTTCATCACGCTCATCCACGGCGAGATCTACACCGCGGCCGGGGAGCCGGGCACCGCAGAGGGGTCGCAGGCTCCGGGCGCACCCGGGGTCCGGCTGTCGCTGGTGTGCGCGGGGCACCCGCTGCCGCTCTTGCTGCGGGCCGCCGAGGACGACGCGCCGGCTGCGCCGCCGCGGCCCGCGGCGGAGCCCCAGCCGCTGCTCGGGGTGGTGGACGAGCTCACGTTCAGCGCGCAGGACGTCTTCCTGTACCCCGGCGACCTGGTGCTGTGCGTGACCGACGGGGTCACCGAACGCCGGGAGGAAGGCCGCCTGCTCGACGACGACGACGGCCTGGCCGGGCTGCTGGCCGACTGCGCCGGGCTGAGCGCGGGCGCGGTCGCGGCCCGGATCCAGCGGGTGGTCAGCGAATTCGGCTCCGGCCCGCCGGCCGACGACATGGCGCTGCTGGTGATGCGCGCGCTATAGCCCTGGCGTTCTGGCGCTGCTAGCGGGTCTGGCCGCGCAGCGCCCGCTCCACCACATCGACGGACCGGGACACGGCCACCAGCCGCCGGCCTTCCCGCTGGTACGCGGCGAGCACCGCGTCGACCGCGTGCGGCGGGAGCGCCTGCGTCAGCTCGGTTCTCGCCATCCGGTATCCCTGGCGGGCTCCCTGCACGGCCGCCGCCAGGTGGTGGCGGGCGATCGTGGCCAGCGCCACCGGGTGCCTGCGCAGCACCCCGTACAGCCGGTAATCGGGGGGGATCACATCAAGCAGCCAGGTCACCGCGGTCGCCTCGAACCGGTCACTGCCCGGCGGATGCACCCCGGCCGGCCAGCTAGGCGGAAGGTGTGCGGGCATGGGCACAGGATAGCCGGTTATCGAATGAACATTCTAGTATGCTTATGCCTCCGGCGCCAGCCGCCTGGCGCTATCATTCGCAGCTATGCCCGGGAAGCCTGCCCCCGACTGGTACCCCGATCCCGAGAACCCCGCCGTCATGCGGTGGTGGGACGGGGCCGGGTGGTCTGGCGAGACCCGCACGGCTCCCGCCCGGTTCGGCGAGAACCCGGGCCCCCCGGCCACCGGGCCCGCCGCCCCGCCCGGCCCGGCCGGGGCGGACGACGGTGAGGGAGCCGGGTTGCAGGCGCCGTGGCGCGAGCCCGCGCTCGAATCATGGGCGGCCGCGTACCGCTCGGCCGAGCCGGCCGCCGGCCAGGATGCGTTCCCGGTCAGGAGATGGGTACTCGGCGGCGCGGCGGCGGCGGTGGCCGCGGGCGTCGGCGTGTGGTTCCTGGCCGGCGCGCTGGCCGGCCACGGAGGCCGTCCGGCGGCGCCCGGGCCGTCGCCGGCCTTCCGCGGCGGTGCGGTCACCGACCGGGCCGCGGGGATCGGCTTCACGATCCCGGCCGGCGCCGGGTGGATCAAGGTCGCCAGGCCCGGCGACGGCTTCACCCTGATGTTCAGGAGGCCGGCTCCCGGCGCCCGTCCGGGCCGGCCGCGGCCGTGGGCGGTGGCCGCGTCCGCGCCACTGCCCGCCGCGATCGCCTACCACGGGACGGCCAGCCTGCGGTCCGACGGCAGCCGGGCCGCGGACACGGTCGCCGGGCGCTACTTTCCCGGGTATCACGGCAGGCTGAAGGCCGGCATCCGGCCCGCGACGGGATCGGCGGCCGGACCGCCGGCCTACGTGATCAGGTTCTCGGTCCCGGGCGGCCGCGGGACCGCGGGCCAGGCGGCCGCGGTCGTGATCGTCGGCCGGGGCCAGGGCAGGCGGCCGGGCCTGCTGTTCGTGACCGTCCCGGACACCATGAGCACGCGGCTCGTCGGCCAGATCACCCGGACGGCGCGGCCGGCGCGCCCGTAGCGGGACCGCCGGGGTGCGGGACCGGCCGTGGCCGGTACCGGCCTGAACGCGTCCGGCTGGACCCCGCCCGGCTTCCGCGTCGTCCTTGCCCTGTCTCCTCCGCCGGCGATGGCGGCGCGGTCCTGAGCGCGGCGATCAGTGCCTGCATCTGCTCCGGGCTGATGGCGGCAGCGTCCTGCTCTTCGCCGCGGGTCATGCCTAGCCGAGCCGCCCGGAGAGGATCATTTCCTCGGTCCTGGCCTGGGCCGGGGAGCAGGTCGGCGGGGTGGACGCCAGGGCGCTGCCGACCTCGTCCACCGCGGCGGCGATGCTGCTGCTCAGGTCGCCGGAGTAGCCGCCCAGCTGGCTGCCCCAGGCGGAGGCGGCGCTGCCGAACCACACGGCGCCGCCGCCCATCTGCTGGCAGGTGCTCTTCAGCGCGTCAGCCATGGCCGGCTGGTCCTTCGAGATGCTCGTGTACAGCTCGCTGAGCGCCGCGTGCATCGGGCTCGGCACCCGGGGCTGGCTGGTCACCGGTAACCTCCGATCATCCCGCCGGCGACGTGACATGCGGCAGCGGGAAATCCTTGTTGTGATTCGCCAGCCCCGAGGCCGCGGAGCCGGCGTCAAAGCACGCGCTGTCCACCGACGCGCTTCCCTCTACCTTGGGCGAAACGTTGCGGAACACGGACAGGGAACCGGTGAGCGAGCCTTTGGCCAGGTGGTACCGCGTGCCGTCAATGCCCGCCACGCTGACCGTGCCGCCGGGTGAGAGCTTCCAGCCGTCCGCCCGGGCCAGGTCGGTGAGCTGCCGCCGGTACGCATCGAGGGTTACGTTCTTGTTCACCGGGAAGAGTGAGAAGCTCACGTCGTAATACTTTTTCGAGCCGCCGCTGCCTGACGGGCAGGGCAGGTAATTCCCCGACATGGCCGGGTTGGATGCGACCTTGGCGTTGAAGAACTTCAGGTACAGGGTGCGGCAGGCCGGCACCACCTTGTTCTGCGCCTGCTGCGCGGCGTCCTGGCCCGGCGGCGGGCTGGAACTGCATGCGCTCAGGGCCACGGCGATGATCGCGGCCGCGGCGGGCAGGGGCCGGTTCAGCCTCACGGTCACCCGCCGCCGTTGTCGCGCGCGTACTGGCTCAGCAGCCCGCCGAACCCCTGGGTAAGGAATAGCCCCCGGTTGGCCGATACGACCGCGGGGTCCTGGAGCCACTCGTTGTACGCGGCCAGCTGGTACGGGTTCATCTGGGCGGGGTCCATGATCTGGCCGTTCTGAATGAAGTTCGCGTTCTTCCCCGGGCCGCCGAACTGGCTGATGTACGTGCTGGGGTCCCCAGTGTAGGTCTGGTTCATGTACAGGGTGGGCGTGGGCCGGTTCCCGGCGTCGTACCAGTCGCTCACGTTCTGCGACCAGTTCCGCTGGATGCCGGTGAGCTGGGCGAGCGCGGAGTCATTCACGGGTTCCGGGGCACCGCCCTCGAACACCCGGTTGAGATCGTCCTCCGCGGCGGCCTGGAACGCGTCCTTCCCGCCCTCGGCCAGGATCTCGCCGAGTCCGGCCTCCGGGCCGAAGACCGCGGTGGCCAGGATCGCGGCCCCCCCTGCCGCTGCTATCCCGGCAATCGACCCCGAGCCGTCGCCCGCGGGCGCCCCGGCTACCTGGTAGTCATGGGCCATGAAGTCCCTCAGCATCCCGAGCGACATGTCATTCCAGAATCCCTGGTCCAGCGGGACGTTCGGCCCGCCGCCGTCGCTGGGGTAGCTGTCGTGGGGCTGGCCGCGGGCCCAGGAACTGTAGTAGACGAGCAGATCCGCGGCGGTGGCCTTGTCCCGCATGGCCTCGGTCACGAAGTTCGACCAGTCCGACTGCTGGGCGCTGACCTGCAGGCCGGGTACGTTCTGCCCGCCGACACCGGGGGCCGCGGCGCGGACGGAGTAGGCCATGTCGTCGAAGTAGTTGACCACGATGGCGCCGAACGCGGCCCGCACCTGGTCAGACGTGCGCAGGCTCGAGTCGCTGCCGAACTGCCGGACGGTCAGCTGCGCGTTGGCGGCGAACGGGCCGGTGTCGGCGGCGCCGGCGGGCGGGATGGTCGCCGACTGGACCATGCCGGCGAACGCCGAATCGTCGATGGTGTGGATCAGCATCGGATTGGTCATGATGCCCAGGATGCTGTCCTCGGGCCGGCTGCCGTTGCTGAAGTTCTGGCGGTAGAACTGCGCGTCGAAGGCCGGATTGTGCGATATCGCGGTCCATACCCCGTCCAGCTGGATGGGCGGTTCCATCCCGGGCTCCTGCCCCTGGATGTAGGCCTGCTGCAGCGCGTACTGGCCCAGCGGGTTGAGCCAGGCGGGGGAGTAGACGCCGTGGCCGAGGAACGGCTGGATCAGTCCCAGCTGCGGCGCGGCGGGGTCGGCGTTCATGTCGCCCGGCAGCTGGAGCTGGCCGAGCCAGTCCGGCTTGTACGGCATCTGGTACGTGGCGACGGCGAAGGAATCGCCGACCGCGGCGGCCCACTCCTGGTACTGCGCCTGGTTGCCGCCCTGCTGGTAGCCGCTGACCTGCAGGCCGAGCGCGGTCAGGCCCTGCGCGCCCAGCGCGGTGAAGAACGCGGACAGGTAGGCCGGGTCGTCGGCGTGCGCCTGCAGGTCCTTGAGCACGAAGTCGGTGTCGCTGCGGTCGGTGAGGGCCGCCAGGGCGCTGGTGCCGTCGGACTTGCCTGCCGCCTGCGCGGCCTGGCTGGTGGGGAAGTCGAGCGCGCCCGCGCCGGCCGTGACGTCCGTCAGGCCCGGGTTCTGCTCGGCCATGGCCCGCGCCAGCGACAGCCGGCGGTTCAGCATGGGCTGCTGATCCTGCGCCCAGGTCAGGTCCTGCACGGCCCTGGCCAGGCTGCCGGTGTCGAGCCCGGCCCGCGCCAGCTGGCTGATGTAGCCGTTCACCAGGGTCAGCGCCTCGCCGGCGGACGAGCTCATCGAGTTGATCATGCCCTGCAGCAACTGCGGGTCGATCCCCACCGACCCCCCGCCGCCGTCGGGTTCCACTCTGGTCATCGCTGGCCTGCCCCTGGTCTCGCGCCGGCATGTAGGAACATTGCTCGCTGTCGCCACTTCCGTTGCGCAGATTACCGCGCGGCGCGCAGCGATATCGCTATATCATCTCTTCCGCCGCAGCCGCGTGAACGATTCACCGGCTCGGGCGATCACGGCGAGAGCGCCAGCATCAAATCGACGGAGGGATGACATCCCATGGCAGGTGAACAGCGGTACAACATAGGCGGTATGGGGAGCGGCGCGTCGGCTCTCTCCGCCGATGCCAGCAACCTGAATGATGTCTGGACCAAGGTGAATTCCGACATCAGCGCACTGTCCGGCAACTGGGTGGACGCCAGCTTCACGCGGCTGCAGGAGACGGTGCACGAGGCGACTCCCACCGTGAACAAGGTGATCGAGCTGCTGACCCAGGCCAGCAAGGCCACGGCCCACCAGCAGGGCCTGGCGGACCAGCTGAACTCCACCGTGCGGTAACGCCTAGCCGCACCGCCAAGGGCCCCGGGGCAGGCCGCCGGCCGCCGGGGTCCTTTGTTGCTTACTCGCCGGCGCTTACTCGCACACGGCCAGCTGGACCGGCGCGACGGCGCCCGGCCGGACCAGCAGGCCGCGCCCGAGCGGACCGGGGCCGGCGTTGCGCGGCAGCCGGACGCCGAACAGGTCGCCGTCGGCCGGCGTGGCCACGGCCACCAGGACGCCGCACCGTGACTTCAGCGCCTGCGGGATGAAGCCCGAGTAGGCCCGGCCCAGGTCGGCGGCCGGCCCGGCGATGATCACCCCGTGGTCGCCGTCCCGGCCGGCCAGCAGGATCTGGTTGAGCAGGTCGTCAACCGGCCCGTTGAACAGCAGCTCCGCGTCGTCCGCCAGCAGCACGAAGCGGTCCTTGCCCTCGATCGCCCCGACCAGCTCCTCGCCGGTTACGTCGCCGCCGAACGTGCCGATCACTCCCGGTTCGCCCGCCACGGCGCGCAGCGGGGATCGCCGCGGGGTGATCGTGACGATCTCGGTGCGCTGGCTCAGCAGCCAGCGGGCCATGGTCAGCAGCGTGCTGGACTTGCCGGACCGCGGCGGCCCGGCGACCACCAGGCCCGGGCCATCGTCCCGCACGTCCAGGCCCTGCGGCATGAGCTCGTCGCCGCCCGCCCCCACCATCGCCCACAGCGGTGACGGCGCCGTGAATTCCGGGTCGAGCCGCAGCGTCTCGGCGAAGGTGACCCGGGCCGGCAGCGTGTCCACCCGCAGCGGCCGCTGCGGCGGCGGGGGCCGCCCGTGCCGGGCCAGCGCCTGGCCGCCGAGCCGCCGCAGCGCGGCCACCTGGGCGGGCCCGGACGGGTTCGGGTCCAGCAGCGCGATCTGCGCCTCGCAGGGCTGCGGGGTGCCCTCGACCATGACCCGGCCCGGCGGCTGGCGGGTGGGCAGGCTGCGCTCGCGGATGCCGGCCATGTGGGCGTCGGACCGGTCGGCCAGCCGGAGCACCATCCGCTGGCCGAACACCGTGCTCGCCTGCCCGGCCAGCGCGGACCGGTCGGTGGTGACGACCGCCCGCAGCCCGACGGCGGCGCCCTCGCGCAGCGTCTGCAGCAGGGTGTCGATCAGCCGCCCGTAGTCGTACTGCTCGTACCCCGCGAAGTACCCCTCCCACCAGTCGAGCAGCAGCAGCATCCAGGGCAGCTTGTCCTCGGCCGGCGGCGCTGGCCCGCTGCTCGGCCAGGCCGGCGAAGCCTCCCGCGGCCAGCAGCTGCTGGCGCCGGGTGATCTCGCCGCGCAGCTTGCCGAGCAGCCGCTCGACCCGGTCGGTCTGGTCCCGGGTGACCACCGCGCCGCAGTGCGGCAGCCCGGCCAGCGGCAGCATCGCGCCGGTGCCGCAGTCGATCGCGTAGATGTGCACGTCGGCGGGCGAGTGGTGCGCGGCCACCGAGCCGGCCATCGTGCGCAGCGCGGTGGACCGGCCGGTCCGCGCCGCCCCCGCGATGACCAGGTGCCCGCCGCGGCCCAGGTCCAGCGCGAGCGGCTCCCGCGACTGCCGGGCGGGCAGGTCGGTCAGCCCGTATGCGACCGGCGCGGCCTCGCCGTCGCCGCGGGCCGGGACGGGCGGCAGGCTGTCCAGGGTGATGGTGTCGGCCAGCGGCGGCAGCCACGGGCTGGGCTGCTCGGGGACGCCGGCCTGGGCCGCCGCCCCGGCGATCGCGTCCACCAGCACGGACAGGTCGGTGACCATGCTGTCGTCGTCGGCCCCGGCCAGGCCCGGCGGACGGGAGCGGACGGCCGAGGCCGGCCCAGGGCACCGGGATGACCCGGGCCTGCTCCCCGGCCGGGCCCGCACCCGGACGGCGGCCCCCGATCCGGGCCGACTGGACCGCGACCGGGGGGGCCGCCCCGGACCGGACGTAGCACCGGCCCGGCGTGGACTTGGCGATGAACGCGGCGTCGCGGGCGTCGATGACGTCGGCGGACTCTTCCGCGTCGGTCACCCGCAGCGCGACCCGCAGGTTGGTGTTGGCCCGGATCTCGGCGCTGACCACGCCGGCCGGCCGCTGGGTGGCCAGGATCAGGTGCACGCCGAGCGACCGGCCGCGCTGGGCGATGCCGACCAGCCCGGTGACGAAGTCGGGCAGCTCGGTGACCAGCGAGGCGAACTCGTCGATGATCAGCATGAGCCGGGGCAGCGGCGGCAGGCCCGGGCTGGCCCGCCGGGCGTCCCAGTAGTCCTCGATGTCCTTGGCCCCGGCCCGCAGCAGGATCTCCTCCCGCCGCTTCAGCTCGGCCGACAGCGAGGCCAGGGCCCGTTCGGTCAGGTGCCCGTCCAGGTCGCTGACCATGCCGACGGTGTGCGGCAGCCGGGCGCAGTCCTTGAACGCGCTGCCGCCCTTGTAGTCGATGAGCACGAACGTCATCGACTCCGGCCGGTTCACCACCGCGAGCGACGCGATGAGCGTCTGCAGCAGCTCGGACTTGCCCGCCCCGGTGGTCCCGGCGATCAGCCCGTGCGGCCCGTCGAGCCTGATATCGATGCCGAACGGCCCTTCAGGACCCACCCCGATGGCCGCGGCCGTGGTCCGGCCGAAGCGCCGCCACAGCCGGGCCACGTCGCCGGGCGCCGGGTCGGGCATCCCGATCAGGTCGAGCAGCCGGGCCGAGGCCGGGATCAGCGCGTCGGCGTCGTCCCGGCTCACGTCCCTGACCGGCGCCATCGCCCGGGCCACCCGGTCCGCCCAGGCCACGCTCACCTGGTCGGCGAGCACCGGGCCGGCGGCGTCCAGGCCGCTGCCCTGCAACGACACCCAGCCGGGCCGGTCGCGATCCCAGGAGGCGACGGCGGCGCACTCCTCGGGCAGCACCCGCTGCGACTCGTCCAGGCAGACCGCGTAGATGCCGGCCTGCCTCGCGGTGCCGAGCACCTGCGGCATCCCCGGGGTGCGGCGCAGCGCCCGCGCCCCGTCCAGCACCAGCAGGATCCTGGGCCCGAGCGAAGGGTCGGCGGCCGGTTCCCGGCCGCCGCCGAGGCCCAGGCCGAACCCGCGGGAGTCGCCGGCCTGCTTCACCCGCTGGCCGGCCTCCGCGACCAGCTCGGCCACCCGGCGCGCCGCCGAGTCCGGGTCCGTTCCCACCAGGGCCAGGCACTCCTGGCCTTGCTGCGGCGCGCAGTGCGGCAGCCAGCGGGCCCAGTTCCACTCGGGGCCGGCTTGCGGGTCGGCGGTGAGCACCACGACGTGCAGGTCGCGCGGGCTGTGCAGGGCCGCGGCCTGGGCGACCAGCCAGCGGGCGAGGGCGCGGGAGGCGCAGGCAGGCCCGGCCAGGCCGATCACGCCCAGCTCGGGCAGCGGCAGCACGACGGGCACGCTGCGCGCCGCGGGCACCGGCGGCAGGCCGGCGTCGCGCGGCGCGCCCTTCTGCGGGACGAATTCAATGTTGGCGCGCTGGTCGGCCAGGCCGATCCGCAGGTGCAGCACGTCGGGGTCGGCCGCGCGGCGCTCCCACAGCCGCCGCCGCGGGCCGGTCGCGGTGAGCAGCACCTGCGCCGGATCCGGCGCCGCGTCCCGCCGCTGCGCCTCGTCGGCGGCCCGCTCGGCGGCGATGGTGGCGCCGAGCCCGGCCATCGTGCGCTTGTACTCCTTCATCCCGCGCTGGTAGGAGACCCGGCCGTGCCGCCGCTCGCTCATCCACTGCCCGATCACCATCACCGGGCTCATCAGCATGAACAGGCCGAACAGGGGGTTGCGCAGCGCGACCCACAAGACCGCGCCGAACGCCAGCGGCACCAGCGCGGCCAGCAGCTGCAGCCGGGCCTTGTCGGCGCGCTTCGGCTCGACCGGGATCTCGACCCGGCGCGGCCAGCCGGCCGGCCGCAGCCGCGGCGGCCGGTTGAACGCCAGCCCGCCGTCGCCGATCGGGGTCAGGTGCGCGTCCGGATGCTCCGGGCTGGCCAGGGCGAGCACGTGCGGCCCGACGCGCAGCAGCGAGCCGGGCGGCCACGGCCGGGGCGCGGCCAGCGGCTCGCCGTCCAGCAGCAGCGGGACGCCGCCGGCCGGGCCGTGCAGCGGCTCGACGATGGCCTGCCCGGCCGGTCCGCCGGGCCCGATCACCAGCCGGGCCGCGTAGGCGGGCAGCCCGGTCCCGGTCACCCGGATGCTGCAGTCCGGCGAGGCGCCCAGCGTGAGCGTGCCGAATCCCAGCCGGTGCACCGTTCCCGCGGCGGGCCCGCCGACCACCCGCACCTCGGCCAGCCCGGCCGGCTCGGCCAGCGACGTGGCCGCGGCCGCCCGCGGGTCGGTCGCGACCAGGGCGCCGTCGCGGAGCACGGAGGCGGCGGGGGCGCGCGGGTCGGCCGGGCGCCCGTCCAGCCACAGCGTCTCCTGCGCGGTGGCCAGCGGCGCCGCCAGGCGGGGCCCGGGGCCCGGGGCCGTCCGGGGCAGCGCGATGACCGGCGCCAGCCGTTCGGTCCCGCCGTCCGCCTCGCGCAGCGCCGCGGCAACCTGGCCGACCACGGCGCCGTCGTCCGCGCTGACCACGACATCCCGCGGTCCCTGCGGGGTCAGCGCGGTCAGCGCGATCCGCATGCACAGCCTCCGCCAGAAATGAGTGACGCCATGCTAGCGGCACAGCCTTTTCCGCGGGGGTGAACGTCACGCAGCCAGGAACGTTCCGCACCGTGGCAGGGGCTGATGATGGCCGGCTCGCCGGGGGCTGCCGCACCTGACGTCCTGGTCGTGATGGCAGCGTCTGAGGGTACGCGAAAGCCCGGTGAGGTGCTGGTGGCAGGTTGATTACTTCCCTGCGCGGCGGGCCGCCGGCAAGGTAGGTTCGCCTCGCGACCCCGCCGGCTGCTGGCGCGACGGCGCGCCGGGGCGGAGCGCCGGGAGCGCCTGTTCCTAAGGAGACGCCGCAGGCAGGGGAGAACCGGATCGATGTCGAGCGACAGGGGCACGATTCCGCGCGGAACGGGGGCTGGCGCTGACGCCGGTGCATGGCCGGAACCGACCGCGCCTGCCGGGCGGCGGCTGCCCGGCGCGCCCCGTGAGCGCAAGCCGGCCCTGGCGGCCCTGGCCGTGGTGCTGGTCGTCGGGGGTGCCCTCGTGGCCGCTCTGCTGGTGATCGACGCGGGTCACAAGACGGGCGCGATCGAGATCGCGCAGCCGGTCGGCCAGGGGCAGAAGATCCCGCTGAGCTCCATGCAGGAAATCCAGGTCACATCGGGCACCGGCATCGACTACGTGCCCTGGAACCAGGCCAGCCAGGTGGCCCGAACCTACGCCGCCACCATGCTCCCGGCCGGCACGCTGCTGACCCCGCAGATGACGACGGCCGCGGGCAACGTGACCAAGGGCATGACGGTGGTCGGGCTCGCGCTCAAGGACGGGCAGCTGCCCGACGGGCTCCAGGTCGGGAATCACGTAGATATCTTCGCGACCAGCGACAGCGGCGGCCGGTGCCCCGGCAGGCCGGGGATGTGCTGAGCTTCAACGCGGTGGTGCTCAACATCGGCCATCCGTCCAGCACGTCCAGTGACGCCGTGGACGACGTGCAGGTCGCGGTCAGTCCGGCGGACGCCGCGGGAGTGTCCTGCAACGCGGCGAACAACAACGTCGGCGTCGGGGTGCTGCCGGACAACGGCCGGGGCGCCGCCGCGGCGAGCCCGCTGCCGGGCGGACCGGCCTCCCCGTCGCCCGGAAGGCCGGCCGCGCCGTCATCGAGCGGCACGACGCCGCCGTCGGGCGGGACAGGGTAGGCCGTGTCTCTGATCGCGCTAGCAGCGGACAAGGGGGCACCCGGCGTCACCACCGCGTCGGTCGCGCTGGCGGCGGTCTGGCCGCGGCCGGTCCTGCTCGCCGAGTGCGACCCGGCGGGCGCGGATCTGGTCTACCGTCTGCCAGCGGCAGGCGGCGGGCGGCTTGACCCGCGGCGCGGACTGCTCAGCCTGGCTGTGGCCGCGCGGCGCGGCCTGCAGCCGCACCAGGTGTGGGAGCACACCCAGAAACTGCACGGCGGCCTCGACGTGCTCACCGGGGTCAGCGGCGCCGAGCAGGGCGCGGGCCTGGAACTGCTCTGGGGATCGGTCGGCAGGCTGCTCGCCGCCGTGCCGGCGGCGGACGTGATCGCCGACTGCGGGCGGATCGGGGTCAACGGGCCGCCGTACGACCTGCTCGCCCAGGCGTCCACGGTGATCCTGCTGTCCCGGCCCAGCCTGGGCGAGGTGATCAGGCTGCGCGACCGGGTCAGGGCGGTCGCGGCCGCCCTGGCGCGGCGCGGCCGGGCGGCCAGCCGCGTCAACGTGGTGGTGGTCACCGGCTACAAGGACTTCGGCACCGCCACCGCGGAGGTGGCGGAGGCGCTGCGGCGCAGCGGCGCGCCCGGCCGCGTCCTGGGCGGGCTCGCCTACGAGCCCAAGAGCGCCGATCAGCTCCGCGGGCAGTGGACCGGCAAGCTGGACAAGTCCATGTTCATCCGGACCGTCCGGGCCATCGCCGGCGATCTGGTCTCGGCGCTGCCCGAGCCGGCCCCCGCCCGCCCGGCCGGCCCGCAGCCGCGCGGGCCCGGTCCGGGTCAGCCGTCCCCCGCGGCCGGTCCGGTCCGGTCGGCGGCCGAGCCACGCGGCCAGGCCCGGCGTGCGGCCGCCCGCGGCCGGCACGCGGGGCCGCCCGCGGCTTCGTCCGGGCCTGCGGCCGCGCCCGGGCCGGCTGTGCCCGGGCGCGGCTGCGCCCGGGCCGGCTGTGCCCGGGCCGGCTGTGCCCGCGGCTTCGTCCGGGCCTGCGGCCGCGCCCGGGCCGGCTGTGCCCGGGCCTGCGGCCGCGCCCGGGCCTGCGGCCGGGCCTGCGGCTGCGCCGAGCCAGCGGCGGCGCTCCGCACGGCGGGCCGGGGGGACGCTGAGCGATGGACCACAGCATCGTGAAGCGGCTGCGCGGCGACGTCGGCGACCGGCTCGCCGGGCAGCGGCGCCGCGATGCGGCGGCCGGCCTGCAGCCGATGTCCGGCGAGGACGAGCGCCAGTTCGCGCGGGCGCTCATCGCGCAGATCCTCGAGGAGCACGCGCGCAGCGAGATTACGGCGGGCCGGCCGCCGCCCAACGCCGCCGAAGAGGAAGAACTCGCCTCGGCGATCCACGCGGCGCTGTTCGGCGTGGGCAGGCTGCAGCCGCTGCTGGAGGACCAGCAGATAGAGAACATCGACATCAACGGCTGTGACCGCGTTTTCCTCGGCTACGCCGACGGCCGGGAGCTGCCGGGCGACCCGGTCGCCGACAGCGACGAGGAACTGGTCGAGCTCATACAGGTACTCGCGGCCTACTCGGGGCTGTCCAGCCGCCCGTTCGACACCGCCAACCCGCAGCTGGATCTGCGCCTGCCCGACGGAGCCCGGCTGTCCGCGGTGATGGACGTGACGCTGCGGCCCGCCATATCCATTCGCCGGGCCGCGATGGGCAAGGTGTTCCTTGCCGACCTCGTCGGCAACGGCACGATGTCGCCCGAGATCGGATCCATGCTCGCCGCCGCGGTGGCGGCGCGGAAGAACATCATGATCGCCGGGGCGACGAACGCGGGGAAGACCACGCTGCTGCGGGCGCTGGCCAATCAGATCCCGGCCACCGAACGACTCATCACGGTGGAGCGCGCGCTCGAGCTTGGGCTTGATCATTACCCCGAGCTGCACCCGAACGTGGTGGCGCTGGAGGAGCGGCTGCCCAACATGGAGGGCCAGGGCGCGATCTCTATGGCCGAGCTCGTCCGCCGCTCGCTGCGGATGAACCCCAGCCGGGTGATCGTCGGCGAGGTGCTGGGGGACGAGATCGTCACCATGCTGAACGCGATGTCGCAGGGCAACGACGGCTCGCTGTCCACCATCCACTCGAACTCCTCGATCGAGGTGTTCAACCGGATCGCCACCTACGCCATCCAGGCATCCGAGCGGCTCCCGGTCGAGGCGACGCACATGCTGATCGCGGGGGCCATCGACTTCGTGGTGTTCATCGAGAAGCGGAACGAGTTCTCCCGCGGCGGCCGGCTGCGCCGGTTCATCAGCAGCATCCGCGAGGTCACCGGCCTAGACGGCCGGGTGCTGTCCAGTGAGGTATTCATCCCGGGCCCCGACGGGCGAGCCCGGCAGCACGCCCCGCTCGCCTGCCTGGACGAGCTGGCCGGGCACGGCTACGCCCCGGCGGGAGTGTGGTCCTGATGCTGCCGGATGCCAGCCCGCTGCTCGCCGTCCTGGCCGGAGCCGTCGCCGGAGGCGGGCTGTTCCTGGCCATCATCGCGATCCGCGGCCTGCCGCGCAGGCCCGCCAGGGACGGCCGCCGGCTGCACGACCTGCGCGAGCAGGTGCTCGGGGTACGGGGGCTGGCTGCGCTGGCCGGCGGGGTGATCACCCTGCTGGCCACCCGGTGGGTGGTGGCGGGCGCGGGGTTCGCCCTGCTCATCCTGTTCTGGCCGAAGCTGTCCGGCGGCGCGGGCGGCGAGCGGACGGCCATCGCCCGGCTCGAGGGCCTGGCCACCTGGACCGAATCACTGCGCGACACGATCGCGGGCGCGGTCGGCCTGGAGCAGGCCATCCCCGCCTCCCTGCGCGCGGCCGCGCCGGCCCTGCGGGATCCGCTGATCAGCCTGGTGGACCGGCTGCACACCCGGGTGCCGCTGCCCGCGGCGCTGCGCCGGTTCGCCGACGACCTGGGCGACCCGAGCGCCGACCTCATCCTGGCCGCGCTGATCATCAACTCGCGGCTGCGCGGGCCCGGACTGCGGGCCCTGCTCGGCGCGCTGTCCGGCGCCGTCCGCGAGGAGCTGGACATGCGCCGCAGGATCGAGGCCCAGCGCCGGTCAACCCGGTTCAGCGCCATGTTCGTGGTCGGCTTCTCGGCCGGCGTGGCCGCCCTGCTGGCCGTCTTCAACCAGTCGTTCGTGCACGTGTACGACACGGCGGCCGGCCAGCTCGTGCTGCTGGTCATCGCCGGGCTGTACGCGGCCGGGTTCTTCTGGCTGACCAGGCTGGCCAGATTCGATGTCCCGGAACGGATTCTGGCCGGCGGCCAGGCCGCCCAGGTCCCGGCCGAGATGCCGCAGACCGTGGGCGCGTGGCAGGGAGGTGCGGGATGACCCTCGCGGTGCTGGCCGGCGCCGTCGCGGGCACCGGCCTGTTCCTGCTCACGGTGGCGCTGATCCCGCGCCGGGCGAGCCTGGGCCGCCAGATCGCGACGTTCGACGCGGGCCGGGCGGTCCGCGGCCCCGGCCCGGCGGGGGGGAAGGCAGCCGGCCACGAGGGCCAGGTCAGCCGCCGGATCGGGGCTGCGGTCGCCAGGTTCTGCGCCGAGCAGGGCTGGGAGTTCCCGTCGATCAAGGCGAACCTGTCGCTGACCGGGAAGTCATTCGAGAGCTACCTGGCCCAGGAAGATCCTGCTCGCGCTGCTCGGCCTGATCTTCGTCCCCGTCCTGGCCATCCTGGCCGGGCTGGCGGGGATCAGGTTTCCGGTGATCATCCCGGTGTGGGCCGGCCTGATCGTGGCCGGGATCTTCTTCTTCCTGCCCGACCTGGAGCTGAAGCAGCAGGCGGCGGCGCGGCGCCGTGACTTCCGGCACGCGGTCGGCTCGTTCCTCGATCTCGTGGCGATGAACCTGGCCGGCGGGCGCGGCGTCCCCGAGGCCCTCATGACCGCGGGAGAGATCGGCAGCGGCTGGGCGATGCGGCGGATCCGGGACGCGCTCACCAACGCCCGGATCACCGGCCAGACGCCCTGGCAGGCACTCGGCGGCCTCGGCGAGGACGTCGGCGTGGCCGAACTGACCGACCTCGCCGCCGCGCTCAGCCTGGTCGCCGAGGACGGCGCCAAGGTGCGCGAGTCGCTGACCGCGCGCGCCGCGAGCCTGCGCCGCCGTGAGATATCGGACCTGGAAGGGAAGGCCGGCGAGCGCTCGCAGTCCATGCTCATCGCGCAGATGCTGCTCTGCGTGGGTTTCCTGCTTTTCATCCTGTATCCGGCCGCGCTGGCGGTTTTTTCCGCCTAGCGCCGGGGCCCGGAACCGAGGCTGACCGAAAGGAAGACAAAGACATGAACCCGCTCAGCGAACCGTATGCCGAATATCTCCGGGCGCTGCTGGCCAAGCGCCTCGCCGCCGCCCGCAGCGACGATCGCGGCGCCTCCGCCATCGAGTGGGCCATCATCACCGGCCTGCTCGCCCTCATCGCGCTGGCGATCTTCGTCATCATCAAGGCGAAGATCATCGGGGCGGCTCATAACATCAACACCGGTCCCTGACATGCCGGGCCGCCGCGGGGAAGGAGGGGCGAGTTCCATCGAGCTCGTCCTGCTCGCCCCGCTCGTGATCCTGAGCATCCTGCTCGTCGGCCAGTTCGCCGTGTGGTACCAGGCCCGGCACGTCGCCATCGCGGCCGCGCAGGCCGGAGCCAGGGTGGCCAGGGACACCGTGCAGGGCCTGCCCTGGGCCGGCCGGCCACCGCGGCCGCGCAGGGCTACGCCCGCCAGCTGGGCGGATCGCTGCTGCAGGACACCAGCGCGCGACCGGTCGGCGGCGGGAACGTGCGGGGGGTCGAGGTCGTGGGCAATGCGCCCAGCATCATCCCCATCCCGGGCCTGGCCTTCCGCATCGACGAGACCTCGCGGGGCCCGGCGGAATGCTTCCGGCCCAGCGGAGACACGGCGCTGTGCGCGGGCGGCTAGGCCGCGTCCCTGGCCGGGGCGAACGCGGGTCCCTGGCCATCGAGCTGGTGATCCTGACCCCGGTCCTGGTTCTCTTCATGGCCGTGCTGGTGGCTCTCGGCCGGGTGGTCGAGGCGCAGGGTCAGGTTGACGGGGCGGCGCGCGACGCCGCCCGGGCGGCGTCCGTCACCCAGGATTCCGGGACCGCCCTGCAGAACGCGCAGACGGCCGCCGATACCGATCTGAGCGGGTGCGTTCGGGGACCGGACGTGACCTTCGGCGGCGACACCGACGTGGCCCCGGGCGGCGTGGTAAATGTCATCGTTACCTGCCGGGTCGGACTGCCGGCATTGTCATTCATCGGCTTCCAGACGAAGATGATCACAGGTCACGCATCCGCACCTATCGACGCATTCTCGGTGGGAGGATAGCCAGATGCGGCGAAAGGACGGCAACGGCCCGCGGGGCGACCGCGGCACGCTGTCCATGTTCGTCGTCCTGTTCACCCCGGTGGTGGTGCTGCTGGCCGGGCTCCTGGTGGACGGCGGCATCGCCATCAACGCCAGGGAGCGCGCGGCCGACGTGGCCCAGCAGGCGGCCCGGGCCGGCGCCAACGACCTGAACGTGGCCGCCCTGCGGTCCGGCTCGGTCGGGCTCGCCCCGGGGGCCTGTGACGTCGCCACCGCGTTCGTGGGCAAGTACGCCGGCATCGGCGCTACGCCGGGACCCTGCGCGTTCGTTACGGTCAACGGCCGGCCGGGCATCAAGGTGTACGCGACCGTGACCGTGCGATCGCAGTTCCTCGGCCTCATCGGGATCAGGAACTTCACCCAGACGTCCTACGGCGAGGCGTCACCGGTCTGCGGCATCACCCAGGGAGGTCAGTGCTGATGGCACCGCCGATTCCAGGCCTGCGGCGGCCGCCCGCCGCGCCCCGGCGCTCCGGCGCTGACATCGCGGCCGGGCTCGTGGCCATTGTCGCCCTCACCGTGCTGATCGTCGGCGTGCCCATCGCCCTGGTCAGCGTGCTCGGCCTGCCGGTCCCGCACGGCCAGCCGTCGGCGGGCCTGCTCACCCGCCAGCTCAGCGTGCTGAGCATCGTCCGGATCCTGGCCATCATCGTCTGGCTGGCCTGGCTCCAGCTGGTCGTCTGCGTGCTCGCCGAGATCAGGGCCGCGATCAAGAACGTCGGGGTGCCGGCCAGGGTCCCGCTGTCCGGCGGCACCCAGGCCGTCGCGCACCGGCTGGTCACGGCCGCGCTGCTGCTGGTCAGCGCCACCGCGGCGCTGTCGCCGGCCTTCGCCCGCGGCGGCCCCCCGCCGCGGCCGCCGCACACCGTCTCGGCGGTCGGCCAGCCGGGACCGCCGGCCGAGGCCGAGCTGACCGGGCACCAGGCCCGGGCCGAGGTCACGTCCGCGGCACGACCCGCAGGTCGAGAAGATCTACGTGGTGAAGCCGCCGGTCGGCCGCTTCCACGAGAGCCTGTGGGAGATCGCCGAGAACCACCTCGGCAACGGCCTGCGCTACCGCGAGATCTTCGAGATGAACCAGGGCCGCCCGCAGCCGGACGGGACCAGGCTCACCATGGCCAGCCTGATCAGGCCCGGCTGGGTGCTGCGGATGCCGCGCGACGCGTACGGGCCGGGCATCGAGATCGTCTCGCCCGGCACGCCGGGCGGCGCGGCAGGCGCCGCCGAGCAGGCCGGCGCCAGGCAGGCCCAGCGGGCCACCCAGGCGGCCGACGGCACGCCGGGTACCGGGTCCGGAGTGGCCCAGGGCTCGGCCGCCGTGCCCGGCGCCCCGGCCAGCCGGGCCGAGCAGGTCGGCGCCCGGCAGGCCGAGCGGGCCAGCCACGCCGCCGCGGGCGCGCCGGGTCCGGAGTCCGGGACCCGGGGCCCGGCCGCCCTGCCGGGCGTCCCCGGCGCCGGGCCGGGCGGGCCCGGCGCCCCGGGCGGAGGCCCCGGCGGGTACCGCACGGCCCTCGTTCCGGCCCAGGGCCCGTCCGGCAGCGCGCTGCTCTCCTTTCCCTACGAGCTTTCGGCCGCGTCACTGCTCGCCGCGGGCGTGCTCGCCGCGCTCGGCCGCCGCAGGCGCGAGCAGCTCTGGCAGCGCGCGTTCGGCAAGAAGGTGGTCATGCCCGGCGGGGACGCGGCCCTGGCCGAGGCGGCGCTGCGGCTCGGCGCGAGCGAACCGTCGGCCCGGCTGCTCGACACCGCGCTGCGCTGCCTGTCGCAGGAACTCGCCGCGCAGGGCAAGGCGCCGCCGACGGTGTTCGCCGCGCACCTCGGGCAGGCCAGCCTCGACCTGTGGATCGGCCCGGCCGACAAGGACCCGCCGCGGCCGTGGCAGTCGGTGGACGACGGCCAGGTGTGGCGGCTGCCGCTGGCCGGAGCGGCCGGCCTGGATCCGGATCAGGCCGGCGCCGCGCTCGCGCCGTACCCGGGCCTGGTCTCGATCGGCACCAACGACACCGGCCGGATGCTCATCGACCTCGAGGTCGGCGCACGGCCTGATCGCCGTCCGCGGGCCGCGGCGCATGGTGCAGGCCGTGCTCGCCGCGATGGCCGTCGAGCTGGCGACCAACCGGTGGTCGGACCGGATGCAGATCACGCTGGCCGGCTTCGGGCCCGAACTGGCCATGCTCGCGCCCGAGCGGATCACCGTCGCATCGACACTCGACGAGGCGATGCCGGCGCTGGAGGCCAGGGCCGCCGAAGTCGAGCACGCGCTGGCCGCGCTGGACGCCGATTCGGTGCTCACCGGGCGATCCCGCGGCCTGCACCCGGACTCGTGGGCGCCGCACTACCTGATCATGGCGGTTCCGCCCACGCCGCAGCAGCGGGAGCGGCTGCTGGCGCTGGCCAGCAGCAGGCACCGGACGGCGATGGGCTACGTGGTGGCCGGCGACGTGCCGGGCGCGACGTGGTCGTGGGACGTCAGCGAGCAGGGGCGGCTGCACGCGGGCGTGCTCGGCTTCGACCTGAAGGCCCAGCTGCTGCCCGCTGAACAGTACGCGGCCGTCGTGCAGCTGTTCCGCGCCGCCGGGCAGGCCGGCGGGGTGCCCCTCGGCGACCCGCCGCCGGACGCGGCCCCGCCGGAGCAGCTCGATCCCGGGGCCCGGATGGCGGTGGAGGTCAGCCTGCTCGGCCAGGCGGCGGTACGGGCCCCCGGCGGCATCGAGCCGGACCGGGCCGGGCTGGCGACCGAGATCGTCGTGTACCTGGCGACCCATCCCGGCGGCGTGCACCGCAGCGTGCTGGCCGGCGCGATCTGGCCCCGGGGCGTCACGCCGGAGGTCCGGCAGGCGGCCGTGGACCGGGTCCGGGACTGGCTCGGGCGCCGACAGCGCCGGCCGTCCCAACCTGGCCGTCGACGGCACCGGCCGGATGAGCCTGGGCCCGCAGGTCCGGGTGGACTGGCAGGTATTCCGGGCGCTGCTCGGCCCGGGCCGCGCAGGCGCGGCAGGCGGCCGGGCCGCAGCCGGCCAGCCGAGGCCGGCCTGCCTGTCCCGGGCGCTGGACCTGGTCGGCGGCCAGCTGCTCGACGGGCGTGATCCTGGCCGGTACGCCTGGCTGGCCGCCGACCCGCTGGAGTACGAGGCGGCCGCCCTGGTCGCCGACGCCGGGCACCGGCTCGCCGAGCTGCGGCTGGCCGCGGGCGACGCCCAGGGCGCGATGGACGCGGCCCGGGCCGGGCTGCGGCTCGCGTTCAACGACGAGCTGCTCTGGCGCGACCTGCTCACCGCCGCGCACGCCACCGGCCAGGAGCACGTGCTGCGCGCGGTGGTCGGCGAGGTGTTCGCCCGGGTCTCGCTCGACGAGGTGCTGCCCCGGATGGCGCCGCAGACCGAGGCGCTCATCGACGAGCTGCTGCCGTCCTGGCGCTCGTCGGTGGCCTGACCGGCGCGGCGGCCGCCGGTGAGACCGGAGCTGATCGTCGCGCTGGCGGCGGCCGGGCTGGCGATCGGCCCGGTGCTGCGCGCGGTCGCGGTCCGGCTTTCGGTCGCCCCCGGGGCAGCCGGGGCGCCGGTCCTGCCCGGCCTGTGACCATCCGCTCCGCCCCGCCCTGCCGCCGGGCGGCCGGTGCCACGGGTGCCGCGCCCGGCTCGGGCCGCCCGCCGCTGACGGTCGAGCTCACCGCGGCCGTGCTGCTCGGCCTGCTGGCCGCCCGGATTCACCCGGCCCTGGCGCTGGCGGCGCTGTGCTGGCTGGCGGCCTGCACGATCCCGCTGGCCTACATCGATGCGGCCGCCCGCCGCCTGCCGGATCTGCTCACCGTTCCGGCCTTCGCGGGTACTGCCGTGCTGCTGCTCGCTGCCGCCGCCGGCGGCGAGCAGTGGCCCCGGCTGGGCCGCGGGCTGCTGGGCGGCGCCGGGTACGCGGCGTTCTGCCTCGTCCTGTTCCTCGTCAGCCCGTCCGGCATGGGCCCGGGCGACGTCAAGCTGGCCGCGGGCCTGGGTACCGCCCTGGCCTGGCTGGGCTGGGGCACCTTGATCGCAGGTGCGCTGGCGGGTTTCGCGCTGGGCGCCGTTTACGGCCTGTTCCTGCTGGTGCGGGGGCGGGCCGACCGCAAGACCCAGCTTCCCTTCGGCCCCTTCATGATCGCCGGAGCGTTCCTGGCCCTGCTGACCGCCGGCCTGCCCGGGTAGGAACGGGTCCCGAGACGGCAGTGCCGGGCAGTCAGTGGCTGCCCGGCACTGCCGTGACGCACGGCATCCCGCAGCCGCCCTGCGCGGTCCCTAGCAGGCATGCCCGGCCGCGGCGCCGTCAGCTGACGCGTGACCGATGGCACCGCGATCACGCTGCGTGCCTGTCATGGCCGTCCTGCCGGCCAGGACCCGGCGGGCCCGCCGGGTGCGGCGGGCCAGCCTGGCGCGCCCCGAGGCGGTCGCCTCTCGGTGCATGTCCCTGACTCGCTCGGCGGCCACTGTCTCCACGAGCACCGGATGCATGGCTTTCTCCTTCGCGAGGGGCCGTGTGCCGGCCCGACACGCTTGAGATTCGCGGTAAGGCCCGGCCCCCGGCATCGGGTGGATGCCCTATCTTGCGGCCGGAATGGCCCCTTACCGGGCAGGAAGCCGCTACCGGATGCCCTAGGACGGCTTAGGCGGCTACCGCTCATAGACTGATGCGGCCGCCATCCGCGGCGCCCGCCGACAGGACCAAGCGAGAACAGACGCATGCCCGCCCGCCAGCCCGCCGTCGCCGCAGGCCAGCTAGCCACCCGCGACGACCTGCGCAACGTCGCGATCGTCGCGCACGTGGACCACGGCAAGACCACGCTGGTGGACGCCATGCTCTGGCAGTCCGGTGCGTTCCGCGCGAACGCGCAGGTCGCCGAGCGGGTACTCGACTCCGGCGACCTGGAGCGGGAGAAGGGCATCACGATCCTGGCCAAGAACACCGCGGTGCGCCACGGCGGCATGACCATCAACATCGTGGACACGCCGGGGCACTCGGACTTCGGCGGCGAGGTGGAGCGCGGCCTGTCCATGGTGGACGGCGTGCTGCTGCTCGTCGACGCCAGCGAGGGGCCGCTGCCGCAGACCAGGTTCGTGCTGCGCAAGACGCTGGAGGCCAGGCTGCCCGGTCATCCTGGTGATCAACAAGGTGGACCGGCCGGACGCCCGCATCGCCGAGGTCGTGGACGCGTGCTACGAGCTGTTCCTCGACCTGGACGCCACCGAGCAGCAGATCGAGTTCCCGATCGTGTACGCCTCCGCGCGGGCCGGCCGGGCGTCGCTGACCAGGCCGGACGACGGCTCGCTGCCCGATTCGCCGGACCTGGAACCGCTGTTCACGGTGCTGGCGGGGCGGTTCCCGCCCCCCGCTACGACCCGGCCGCGCCGCTGCAGGCGCACGTCGCCAACCTGGACGCCTCGTCCTACCTGGGCCGGATCGCGCTGTGCCGGGTTCACAACGGCACCATCTCCCGGGGCCAGCAGGTCGCCTGGTGCCGCCGGGACGGCAGCATCGAGCGGGTCAAGATCACCGAGCTGTACCTGACCGAGGCGCTGGACCGGGTGCCGGTGGACACC
The DNA here is from genome assembly GCA_963795575.1 of uncultured Actinomycetes bacterium. Taxonomy (GTDB): domain Bacteria; phylum Actinomycetota; class Actinomycetes; order Streptosporangiales; family Streptosporangiaceae; genus PALSA-505. Next base: position 157,623 of record CAWCII010000007.1, read on the forward strand.
GCCGGGCCCGGCGACATCATCGCCATCGCCGGCATCGGCGAAATCATGATCGGCGAGACGCTGGCCGATCCCGACGACCCGCGTCCGCTCCCGCTGATCACCGTGGACGAGCCCGCCATCGCCATGACGATCGGGGTGAACACCTCGCCGCTGGCCGGCCGCCCGGCGGCCGGGACGACCGGGGCCCGCGAGAAGGCCAAGGTCACCGCCCGGCTGGTGCGGGACCGGCTGGACCGCGAGCTGGTCGGCAACGTCTCGCATGCGGGTGCTGCCGACCGAGCGCCCGGATACCTGGGAGGTGCAGGGCCGCGGCGAGCTGGCCCTGGCCGTGCTCGTGGAGACCATGCGCCGGGAAGGCTACGAGCTGACCGTGGGCCGCCCGACGGTGGTGACCCGTGAGGTGGACGGCGCGGTGCACGAGCCGACCGAACGGCTCAGCGTGGACGTCCCGGAAGAGTACCTGGGCGCGGTCACCTCGCTGCTCGCGGTGCGCAAGGGCCGGATGGAGACCATGATCAACCACGGCACCGGCTGGGTGCGGCTGGAGTTCACGGTGCCGGCCCGCGGGCTGATCGGGTTCCGCACCCAGTTCCTCACCGACACCCGGGGGACCGGCATCGCGCATCACGTGTTCGAGGGGTACGAGCCGTGGGCCGGGGCGCTGCGCGCCCGCCCCACCGGGTCGCTGGTGGCCGACCGCGCGGGGTCGGTGACCGCGTACGCCATGTTCGGGCTGCAGGAGCGCGGCTCCCTGTTCGTGACGCCGGGCACCGAGGTGTACGAGGGCATGATCGTGGGCGAGAACTCGCGTTCCGACGACATGGACGTCAACATCGCCCGGGAGCGCAAGCTCACCAACGTCCGCCAGTCCACCGGGGAGGAGCTCGAGCGGCTGGTGCCGCCGCGGGCGCTGAGCCTGGAGCAGGCGCTGGAGTTCTGCTCCGGGGACGAGTGCGTGGAGGTCACGCCGTCGGCGGTCCGGCTGCGCAAGACCGTGCTGGACGCCAGGGAACGCGCCCGCACCCGCGCCCGGCAGGCCCGCGAGCGCGGACAGCCGCCGCGGGCGGTGCCTACTTCACGCTGAGGTAGATGACGCTGCCCAGCCCGAACACGAAGCAGTAGATCGCGAACGGGTACAGCGTGTTGGTCCGGAAGTACTTCATCAGGAAGCGCACCGACAGGTACGCGCCGATCCCGGACACGATGCTCCCGGCCAGGATCTGCCCGTGGATGCCGTTGCCCAGGGTGCCCAGCAGGTCCGGCACCTTGAGGACGCCTGCGGCCAGGATGACCGGAGCCGACAGCAGGAAGGAGAACCGGGCCGCATCCTCGCGCGACAGGCCGCGGAACATGCCGCCGACCATGACGACGCCGTCCCGGCTGATGCCGGCCAGCAGCGCCAGGATCTGGGTGGAGCCGATGACCACGGCCTGCTTGAATCCCAGCCCGGCCAGTCTGGTGTCCGCCCGGATCGCGTCGCCCAGCTCCTGCTGCCGAACCGCCTGATGGCCGGAGGCGTGCCTGCCCGCCGCGCGCTGCCCGGCCGGGACGGTGGCCATGGCCGGCTGCGCGGCGACATCGGGCCGGGCCGCCAGCTCGCGGTCGGCGGCGGCCTGCCGGTCGGCCCGCTTCGACGACTGCGGCCGCCAGCGTTCCCCGGCGTACAGGATCAGGCCGTTCAGCATCAGGAACCAGGCGGCGGCGACCGCCTTGCCGAAGACCACCCGGAACGTGTGCTCGGCGAACAAGCCCACGATGCCCACCGGGATGGTGGCCAGGATGATCATCCAGGCCAGGCGCTGGTCGGGGGTGGTCAGCCGGCGGTCGCGCAGCGAGGTGAAGAACCCGCCGATGATCCGCAGCCAGTCGCGCCAGAAGTAGGCGATCATCCCGATCGCGGTGGCGACGTGCAGTCCCACGATGAACGCCAGGTAGGGAGACTCGGCCTTGGCGACGTTCAGGTCGGTGGCCCAGCTGCCGCCGATCAGCGCCGGGATCAGCACGTTATGGCCGAGGCTGGAGACCGGAAAGAGCTCGGTCACCCCCTGGATGAAGCCGACGACGATGGCCTCGGCATAGGTCAGGTGTGACACGTCATCCTCTCGGGCGCGGTCAGGCGGGGCTGGGCGGCAGGGCGGGGCTACATCGTACGCGGACGTCCGGGCAGGGTCGGCGCTGGCGCGCGAACGCCGGCGCTGCGCTGTCCTATTTTTTACCAGGGACCGGGGGCGTGTCCCCAGGCTGCCTGCGGCTGATCTTCGAGCCGAGCCAGACCAGCGGATCGTACTTTCGCCCGGCCACTCGCTCCTTCATCGGGATCAGCGCGTTGTCGGTGATCTTGATGTGCTCCGGGCAGACCTCGGTGCAGCACTTGGTGATGTTGCAGTAGCCGAGACCGAAGTCATCCTGCGCGATGGTGCGCCGGTCGGCGGTGTCCGCGGGGTGCATCTCGAGCTCGGCCACCCGCATCAGGAACCGCGGCCCGGCGAACGCGGCCTCCTTGTCCGCGTGGTCCCGGATCACGTGGCAGGTGTTCTGGCACAGGAAGCACTCGATGCACTTGCGGAACTCCTGCGACCGGTTCACGTCCGTCTGCTGCATCCGGAACTGGCCCGGCTTGATCGCCGGGTCCGGCGTGAACGACGGGATCTCGCGCGCCTTCGCGTAGTTGAACGAGACGTCGGTGACCAGATCCCGGATGACCGGGAAGGTGCGCATCGGCGTGACCGTCAGGATCTCGTCCTCCGTGAACGTCGACATCCGGGTCATGCACGCCAGCCGCGGCCGCCCGTTGATTTCCATCGAGCAGGAACCGCACTTGCCCGCCTTGCAGTTCCACCGCACGGCCAGGTCACCGGCCTGGGTCTGCTGGATCCGGTGCAGCACGTCGAGGACGACCTCGCCCTCGTTGACCTCGGCCTGGTAGTCGGTGAGCTGGCCACGGCCGGCGTCGCCGCGCCAGATCCGGAGCTGAGCCTGGTAACCCATCAGTGCTTCTCCTCGACTCTGGCAGGCCCGGACGCCGCGGGAATCTCCTCATCGGTCAGGTATTTCTTCAGCTCCGCCCGGTCGAACAGGAGGAGCAGGTCCTCGCGCATCGGCTCCATCGGCTGCCTGGCCAGCTCCACCCGGTCAGCCGGCAGCGTGCAGATCAGGTTGACCTTCCGCCATTCCGGCGACATGTCCGGGTAGTCGTCGCGGGTGTGGCCGCCGCGGCTTTCCTGCCGCTCCAGCGCGGCCCGGGCGACGCACTCCGCGACCAGCAGCATGTTCCGCAGGTCGAGGGCGAGATGCCAGCCTGGGTTGTAGGCGCGGCCGCCGGGGGCGCCGACCTTGCGGGCCCGCTCCTTCAGCTTTTCCAGCTCAGCGAGGGCCTGCAGCATCTCCTTCTCGGTACGGATGAGACCGACCAGATCGGTCATGATGTCCTGCAGCTCGAGCTGCACCGAGTACGGGTTGTCGCCGCCGTCCCGCTCCAGCGGCGCGCTCGCTTCGTCGGCGGCCGCTCGCACGTCGGCCTCCGAGACCACGGGACGCCCGGCCAGCCCGTCCAGGTAGCCGGCCGCGCCGAGGCCCGCGCGCCGGCCGAAGACCAGCAGGTCGGACAGCGAGTTGCCGCCGAGCCGGTTGGAGCCGTGCATGCCGCCGGAGACCTCGCCGGCCGCGAACAGGCCGGGCACCGCGGCCGCGCCGGTCTCCGGGTCTACCTCGACGCCGCCCATCACGTAGTGGCAGGTCGGCCCGACCTCCATCGGCTCCTTGGTGATGTCGACGTCGGCCAGCTCCTTGAACTGGTGATGCATGGACGGCAGCCGGCGCAGGATCTCAGCGGCCGGCAGCCGGCTCGCGATGTCCAGGAACACGCCGCCATGCTCGGTACCGCGGCCGGCCTTGACCTCGGCGTTGATCGACCGGGCCACCTCGTCGCGGGGCAGCAGCTCGGGCGGCCGGCGATTGTGGTCCGGGTCGTCGTACCAGCGGTCGGCCTCCTCCTCGGTCTGCGCGTACTGCGCCCGGAACACGTCCGGCACGTAGCCGAACATGAACCGCTTGCCCTCGGTGTTGCGCAGCACGCCGCCGTCGCCGCGCACCGACTCGGTGACCAGCAGCCCCTTCACCGACGGCGGCCAGACCATCCCGGTCGGGTGCAGCTGGACGAACTCCATGTTCAGCAGCTTCGCTCCGGCCAGCAGCGCGAGCGCGTGGCCGTCGCCGGTGTACTCCCATGAGTTGGAGGTGACCTTGTAGGTCTTGCCGATACCGCCGGTGGCCAGCACCACGGCCGGCGCCTCGAACAGCACGAACGTGCCGCTGTCCCGGACGTAGCCGAACGCGCCGGCGATCCTGTCACCGTCGGTGACCAGCCGGGTGATCGTGGTCTCTGAATACACCTTGACCATGGCCTCGGGATCGCCGCACTCGATGGCATCCTGCTGCTGCAGCGCGACCACCTTCTGCTGCAGCGTCCGGATCATCTCCAGGCCGGTCCGGTCGCCGACGTGCGCCAGCCGCGGGTACTCGTGGCCGCCGAAGTTCCGCTGGCTGATCTTGCCGTCCTTGGTCCGGTCGAACACCGCGCCCCAGGCCTCCAGCTCCCAGACCCGGTCCGGGGCCTCGTTGGCGTGCAGCTCGGCCATCCGCCAGTTGTTCAGGAACTTGCCGCCGCGCATCGTGTCGCGGAAGTGCACCTGGCAGTTGTCGCGCGGGTTGGCGTTGCCCATGGCCGCGGCCGCGCCGCCCTCGGCCATCACCGTGTGCGCCTTGCCGAACAGCGACTTGGAGATGATCGCGGCCTTCTTGCCCCGCAGCCGCGCCTCGATCGCCGCTCGCAGCCCGGAGCCGCCCGCGCCGATGACCACGACGTCGTAGGAGTGCCGCTGAATGTCGTCCGTCATGCCGCCTGCCTCAGTTGAAGATCCGCGGATCGCTGAAGACGCCGGCGGACACCAGCCAGATGTAGAGGTCCGTCAGCATCAGCGTGCCGAGCGAGAGCCATGCGAACAGCATGTGCCGCGCGTTCAGCTTCGAGATCTGCGTCCAGATCCAGTATCGGACCGGATGGGCGGAGAAGTGCTTCAGCCTGCCGCCTGTGATGTGCCGGCACGAGTGGCAGGACAGCGTGTAGGCCCAGATCGCGGCGACGTTCACCAGCATGATCAGGGTGCCCAGGCCGAGCCCGAAGTCGCCGTCGGGGCCGCGGAACGCCTGCGCCAGGTCGTAAGTGAGCAGGGCCGCGATCGGAACCGCCAGGTAGAAGAAATAGCGGTGCAGGTTCTGCAGGATCAGCGGGAACCTGGTCTCGCCGGTATAGGCCTGGTGCGGCTCGCGCACCGCGCAGGCGGGCGGCGCCTGCCAGAACGCCCGGTAGTAGGCCCGCCGGTAGTAGTAGCAGCTCAGCCGGAAGCCGAGCACGAACGGCAGCGACACGAACGCGTACGGGATGATCGGCGGCACCGCGGGTATCCACCGGCCCAGGCTGCTCGACCCGGCCGCGCACTCGCCGCTGACGCACGGCGAGTAGAACGGGGTCAGGTAGTGGTACCTGGGCACCCAGTACCAGTGGCCCATGAACACGCGTGCGGTTGCGTAGATCACCCAGATGGTCAGCGCGACGGCCGTGACCGCCGGCGCCCGCCACCACGGATCCTTCCGCAGGGTCTTCTCGGCGATCTGCGCCCGAGTCTTGGATGACGAAACCGCTGCCTGCGTCATGGCCCGACGTCCTTGCTCCGCGTATGCTGCCGCCCGGCGGTGCCGGGCTGCCGATCAACTTATTCCAGTCCACCCCAGCATGCGCCGTGGGGTGGCCTTTCGGCGGTGTGACACTGGCTACACTCGCCCGGCTACTCTCTGCCCATGACTTTCCCGCGGCCCGTCCGCAGGCTGCTGCTGGTGCACGCGCACCCCGACGACGAGTCGATCGGCACCGGCGCGACGATGGCGAAGTACGCCGCCGAGGGCGCGCAGGTCACCCTGGTCACCTGCACGCTGGGCGAACTCGGGGAGATCATCCCGGCCGGCCTGGCCCACCTGGCCGCCGACCGCGACGACCGGCTGGGCGGCTACCGGACCGGCGAGCTCGCCGCCGCCTGCGCCGCGCTGGGCGTCACCGATCACCGCTTCCTCGGCGGCGCGGGCCGGTGGCGCGACTCGGGCATGATGGGCACCCCGGGCAACGACGCGCCCGGGCTGCTTCTGGCGGGCCGACCGGGACGAGGCCGCAGCCGCCCTCCTCGCGGTGATCCGCGAGGTCCGCCCGCAGGTGCTGGTCAGCTACGACTCCGACGGCGGCTACGGTCATCCCGATCACATCCAGGCGCACCGGGTGGCCCGGCGCGCCTTCCGGCTCGCGGCCGGGACGCGGTGGCCGGTGGCCAGGTTCTACGGCACGGCCAGGCGCGGCTCGCCGCAGGTGACGGCCGAGATCGGCGGCACCCGGTACCTGACGGCCAAGCGGGCCGCGATGCGCGCGCACGCGACGCAGATCACGTTGCTGGACGACGACCACTTCGCGCTGTCCAACCGGGTGCGCCAGCCGCTGCCGGGCGCGAATGCTACACCCTGCTGGCCGGGGGGCCGGACGGCCGGGCGCCGGGCCCAGAGCATGATCTGTTCGCCGGCACGCCCTAGCCGCCGGCCGAGGGCCGCCGGGCCGCGGGGCCGCGGGCAGCCGCAAGATACCCTGCTGCCCGTGGGGATCACGCAGCTTCCGCCGCCGGCCGGCCCAGCGGTCCCGCAGCCAAGCGCGGGCCTTCGTTACCGGCGGCGCCTACGCGCTGCTCTTCCTGCTCGGCCTGGCCGAAGGCGTGATCGGCTCGTTCCAGTACAGCCGGGCCATGGCGGGCCCGGTCCCGCTGGCCGCGATCGGTTTCGCCGTCGCCATCTTCGCCACCTGCGCCCTGGCCGGCTGGGCGATGCGGGCCCTGCCCGGCGCGCTGCTCCCGGCGATGGGCTGGTTCGTCGCCTCGTTCGGGCTGGCCATGCCGAACACCGGCGGCAGCGTGATCATCGCGAACACCAGTGCGGGCGAGTGGTATCTCTACGGGGGATCGGCTGGGCGCGCTGCTCGGCATGGGGGCCGCGGTTCATGGTCTCGGTCCGGCCCGCGCATGACCCGGGGCGGATCGCCGTGCCGGCTTCCGGCTCGCCGCGGGACGGTTCACCACCGGCATCCTGGTCGCCACCACCCGGTTCGAGGGGATCCCGCACGCCATGACCGTCAGCGCCTTCACCTCGGTGTCGCTGGAGCCGCTGCTGGTGCTGTTCTGCGCGGAGAAGATAGCCCGCTTCCACGACGCGGTGCTGGCCGCCGGCAGCTGGGCGGTCAGCGTGCTCGACGAGGACTCGGAAAAGATATCCCGCTGGCTGGCGACCCGCGGACGGCCGCTGGGGGGTCAGCTCGACGGGGTCCCCTACCATCCCGGCCCGCAGACCGGCGCGCCCGTCCTGGACGGCGCGCTGTCCGCGCTGGAGTGCCGGACCACCGCCGTGCATGACGGCGGTGATCACAGCATCGTGGTGGGCGAGGTCGTCGGAGTGACCGTGTCCCGGCCGGACGGCCGCCCGCTGCTGCACTACTCCGGCCAGTACCGCCGGATCAGCGACGACTGAGGGCCAGGGCGTGTCTCGCCCTAACCGGCGATTTCCTCGATCCGGTCCAGCGCCCAGTCCAGGTCCTGCTCGCTGATCACCAGCGGCGGCGCCAGCCGGATCGAGGTGCCGTGCGTGTCCTTGGCCAGCACCCCGCGCGAGGCCAGCCGCTCGCACGCCTCCCGGCCGGACAGCGACGCGAACTCCAGCCCGGCCCACAGGCCGCGGCCCCGCACCTGGCGCACCCCGGCGGCGGGCAGCGCGGCCAGCCGGTCGTGCATGTGCGCGCCGAGCTTGGCCGAACGCTCCTGGTACTCCCCGGTGGACAGCATCGCGATCACCTCGCGGCCCACCGCGCAGGCCATCGGATTGCCGCCGAACGTCGACCCGTGCTGCCCCGGCTTGAACACGCCGAGCACGTCGCGGCGGGACACCACCGCGGATACCGGGACGATGCCGCCGCCGAGCGCCTTGCCCAGCAGGTACATGTCAGGCACCACGTTCTCGTGATCGCAGGCGAAGGTGTCGCCGGTCCGGCCGAGCCCGGACTGGATCTCGTCGGCCATCATCAGCGCGCCCCGCGCGGTGCACAGCGACCGCACCCCGGTCAGGAAGCCGGGCGGCGGCACCAGCACGCCGGCCTCGCCCTGGATCGGCTCGACCAGCACCCCCACCACGCGATCGTCGAACGCCGCGGCCAGCGCGTCCAGGTCGCCGTACGGGACGACCCGGAACCCCGGCGTGTACGGGCCGTACGACGCGCGGGCGTCGGTGTCGGTGGAGAAGCTGACGATCGTGGTCGTCCGGCCGTGGAAGTTGCCCTCGAACGCGATGATCACCGCCTCGCCGTCCGGCACGCCCTTGACCTCGTACCCCCACTTGCGCGCGGTCTTGATCGCGGTCTCCACGGCCTCGGCGCCGGTGTTCATCGGCAGCACCATGTCCAGCCCGGCCAGCGCGGCCAGCTCGGCGCAGAACGGGCCGAACTGGTCGTGGTCGAACGCCCGGCTGACCAGCGTGACCCGGTCCAGCTGGGCCCGGGCCGCGGCCACCAGGCGCGGATGCCGGTGGCCGAAGTTGATCGCCGAGTACGCGGCCAGCATGTCCAGGTAGCGGCGGCCGTCCACGTCGGTCACCCAGGCGCCTTCCGCCTCGGAGATCACCACCGGCAGCGGGTCGTAGTTGCGCGCGCTGTGCGCCAGCGTCTGCGCCCGCAGGTCGCTCGATGTCGTCATCGTGATTCCCCCTTTCCCGGCCGCAGCTCGAGCGTGCAGCACTTCGGCCCGCCGCCCGCCTTGGCGAACTCGGACATGTCCACCGGCACGGGCTCGAAGCCCCGGGCCGCGATCTGCCCGGCCAGCCCGCGCGCCTGCACGGGCAGCACCACGTGCCGGCCGTCACTGATCGCGTTCAGCCCCAGCACCTCCGCGTCCTCGTCCTTGGCCTCGATCAGCTCGTCGAAGTGCGAGGCCAGCGCGGCCAGGCTCGCGTCGTCGAAGGCGGCCGGGTAGTACGCGACGGTGCCGGGGTCCAGCACGCACAGCGCGGTGTCCAGGTGGTAGTAGCGCGGATCCACCAGCCGCAGGCTCAGCACCGGCAGGCCGAACAGGTCCTCGATCTCCTGCCGGGCGGCCTGCGCGGTGCGGAAACCGTGGCCGGCCAGCACCACCTGGCCGGCGTGCACGATGTCGCCCTCGCCCTCGTTGACCTGCTGCGGGGCGCGCACCACCTGATAGCCGCGGCGCCGGAACCAGTCCAGGTAGGCCACGGCCTCCGCGGCGCGCTCGGCGTGCCGGAACCGGGCGCCCAGCACCTTGCCGTCGATCACGGTGGCGCCGTTGGCCGCGAACACCATGTCGGGCAGGCCGGGGACCGGGTCGATCACGTGCACCCGGTGACCGAGCCGGACGAATGTCGCGCGCAGCTGCTCCCACTGCCGCGATCGCCAGCGCCGCGTCCGCCGGCTGGTCCGGGTTCATCCACGGGTTGATGGCGTAGCTGACCGCGAAGTGCTCAGGCGGGCACATCAGATAGGTCCTGGCCTGCGCAAACGTGGCTGATGTCAGCACTGGTCACCGGTCCTTTCCGCGTGCGGTGATCGGCTGGTCTCCGGCGTCAAGCCTAGGGGCCGCGGCGGAGCAATGAGCACGTGCTGTTCTTGCGTCGATCCGGCGTTTCGTTGCGTGTTCGCTGAATCGGAAGCAACTATCGTTGCGCTCTCTGGGCGATGAGCAACGATAGTGCGGACCGCCGGGCCCGGGGCCTAGCGGACGGCCCAGGTCTGGCCGGCCGGGGTATCGGTGACCGTGACCCCCATCGCGGCCAGCTCGTCGCGCAGCCGGTCGGAGGTGGCCCAGTCGCTGGCCGCGCGGGCCTTGGCGCGGGCCGTCCAGCAGGGTGGCCGCCCCTTCGGGCAGCCCGGCGCCGGCGGCGGGCTTGCCGATGTCGCGGGCCAGGTCCAGCCCGAACAACTGGTCCAGGTGCGCGAACGTCTCGAACTTCGCGCCCGGCGGCACCTCCGGGTCGCGCTCCAGCGCGCGCAGCTCGCGCAGCGCGGCCGGCGTGTCCAGGTCGTCCTCGAACGCCGCCACCGCCGCGCCGGCGTACCGTGCGGGCATCGCCGCGCTCGGCGCAGTTGGCCCACCCGGCCACCCGCTCCCGCCAGCGCCGCAGCGTCTTGTCCGCCGCCTCCAGGGTGTCCCAGGTGAGGTTCATCTGCTGCCGGTAGCGGTGCTCCAGGAAGGCCAGCCGGAGCGCGAGCGGATCGAGCCCTCTGGCCGTCCAGGTCGCGCAGCAGCACCACGTTGCCGGTCGACTTCGACATCTTCCGGCCCTCGAACAGCAGGTGCTCGCCGTGCACCCAGCCGCGGACCACGTCATGCCCGGTGACCGCGTTGGACTGGGCCCGCTCGTTCTCGTGGTGCGGGAACCGCAGGTCGATGCCGCCGGTGTGCACGTCCACGTGCTCGCCGAGGTGGTGCAGCAACATCGCCGAGCACTCGGTGTGCCAGCCGGGGAAGCCGGTCGCCCCACGGCGCCGGCCAGGTCAGCTCGCCGCCCGCCGGGCGCGCTCTTCCACAGCGCCCAGTCGGCGTGGAACCGCTTCCCGGCCTCGACGCTCCCGCCGGTCCGCGAGCCGGGCTGCAGGTCGGTGAGCCGGTTTCCCGGACAGCTCGCCGTAGCCGGGGAACGAGCGCGCGTCGAAGTACACCGAGCCGTCACCGTCGGGGTAGGCGTGCCCGCTCTCGATCAGCCTGGCGATCATGTCGAGCATCAGCTCGATCGACTCCGAAGCCCGCGGCTGGTGCGTCGGCCGGGTGAATGTTCAGCGCGTCCAGGTCGGCGTGGAACGCGTCCTCGATCTGCCGGGCGATCTCGCAGCACCGGCCGTCCCTCGGCGCGCGCCTGGGCGAGCATCTTGTCCTCGCCGGCTCGCATCGCTCTCGGTGTCGTCGGTCAGGTGGCCCACGTCGGTGATGTTCTGGCACACGGTCACCTGCAGTCCCGCGCCGCTGCGCCGCCCGCCGGATCAGGTCCGACAGCAGGTAGGAGCGCAGGTTGCCCACGTGCGCGTACCGGTACACGGTCGGGCCGCAGCTATACATCCGCAGCTCCCCCGGTGCGCCTGCGCACCGGTCCTCGACCTGCCGCGTCCGCGTGTCATAAAGCCTGAACACCCGCCAGCCTACGAGCGCCCGCAGCGCCTGCCCGCCCGCGCCCCGTTTCACGCGCCTGTGGACACTGGCTCAGGACGACAGCTGTGCGCATAGACTGCCGCCGGTCCCGGTGCGGCGCGGTGCCAGCGCAGCGCTGAGGCGGCCAGGCCGCGCCACGGCGGAGCGGATCCGCTCGTCGGTGGCGGTGAGGGCGACCCGGATGTGGCGGGCGCCCGCCGGGCCGTAGAAGTCGCCGGGGGCGACCAGGATCCCGGCCCCGGCCAGCGCGGCGACCGAGCCCCAGCCGTCGTGGCCGGGCCGGGACGCCCACAGGTACAGCCCGGCCTGCGGAGTGCTCGATCTGCCAGCCGGCCCGCTGCAGCGCGTCCCGCAGCAGGGCGCGCCGGGCCGCGTACCGGTCCCGCTGCTGCCGCGGCGTGCGCGTCGTCGTCCAGGGCGGCGGTCATCGCGGCCTGGACCGGGGCCGGCACGATCATCCCGGCGTGCTTGCGGACCTCCAGCAGCTGGCCGATCAGGTCCGGGTCGCCGGTCACGAACCCGGCCCGGTACCCGGCCAGGTTGGACCGCTTGGACAGCGAGTACACGGCCAGCAGGCCCTGGTGCGACCCGTCGCAGACGTCCGGGTGCAGCACCGACCGGGCTGGCGCCTCGAAGCCGAGGTCGATGTAGCACTCGTCGGAGGCCAGCACCGCGCCGCGCTCCCGCGCCCAGCGCACCATCTTGGCCAGGTGCCCGGCGGGCAGCACCCGGCCGGTCGGGTTCGCCGGCGAGTTCACCCAGACCAGGCGGACCCGCCGCGGTCCGAGCGAGACCAGGCCGTCGGCGGCCGCCGCCCGCGCGCCGGCCAGCAGCGCGCCGATGCCGGTACGTCGGGTAGGCCAGCTCGGGATGGACCACGGTGTCGCCCGGCCCGCAGCCGAGCAGCGTCGGCAGCCAGGCGATGAGTTCCTTGGTGCCGATCACCGGCAGCACCGCGTCCGGCGCGACGGTCACGCCGTGCGACCGGGCGAGCCAGCCCGCGGCCGCCTCGCGCAGCCGCGCGGTACCGTGCGTCGCCGGGTAGCCCGGACGAGTCGGCCGCCGCGGCCAGTGCCTCCCGGATGACCTGCGGTACCGGGTCCACCGGGGTGCCGACCGACAGGTCGACGATCCCGGCCGGGTGCTCGCCCGCCTTCTGGCGGTACGGGCAGCGAGCAGATCCCAGCTGAACCGGCGGCAGCCGGCCGGCGAGAGTCAGCTCTCGTCTCCCTGCGGCGGGAGCGCCTCGATGACCGGGTGGTCCTTGTTGATCTTGCCTACCTTGGACGCGCCGCCCGGCGAGCCGAGGTCGGCGAAGAACTCGACGTTGGCCTTGTAGTAGTCCTTCCACTGGTCCGGAACGTCGTCTTCGTAGAAGATCGCCTCCACCGGGCAGACGGGCTCGCACGCACCGCAGTCCACGCACTCATCCGGGTGGATGTAGAGCATGCGCTCGCCCTCGTAGATGCAATCCACGGGGCACTCTTCGATGCATGACTTGTCGAGCACATCGACGCAGGGCTGCGCGATGATGTACGTCACGTGTGAACTCCTCTTTCGATCCGGCCCTGGCCGGTAGGTTATCAGCGCAGTTCGACGCTACCGGAGGGCGCCGAAGGATCGCGCGTCCAGCCCTTGCTGCCCGCCGTCTGGCTCCATTGGTAGCCGGCGTAGCGCACGGTGCTGATCCCGTATGCCGTCGGCGTGCGTCACCAGCCAGCTTGCCACCGCCCAGCCCGCCGCGCTGGCGGCTGACGCGAACCTCGGCCGCCGGACCGGACGGGCCGCCGGTCCCGGTCGCCCGCCCGTACGGCAAGCCGCCCGAACGTGCGCCGCAGTTGCCGCCGCGCCGACGCGACGTTGCAGTGATCGCGACTGGTCCTGCGGATACCAGCACCAGACCGCGTGCGGCGGCTGCCGGTGAACGCACGCGACATGCCCGGCCGCCTGCTGCTGGTAGTTCAGCGTAGGCCGAGCCGTCCGCGCTGTGCTGCACGTCCTGCGCCGCCTGGTAGACGGGGATCTGCAGGTAGCCGGGCACCTTGACCAGCGCGGCGAAGAACTTGCCCGTCGCGTACACCGGGTCGGCGAGCTGGCCTGGGCGTGCCCCAGCCCTGCGACGGCCGCTGCTGGAACACCCCGACCGAGTCCAGGTCGCCGTAGCGCAGGTTGTGCAGGTGCGATTCCTGCATGGCGGTCGCGTAGGCGATGGTGACCGCCCCGGCGGGCAGCCGGCGGGAGCGGGCGACCCCGGCGATGGTGGCCGCGATCGCGGCCTGCTCGGTGTCGAGCGCGACGGCATGCCGCGCCGCCCGATTCGCAGCCGCTGCCCGTCACCGTGACATGATGGATGATCAGGTACCCGCCGGCCGCGACGGCCAGCACCGCGGCGATGGAGATCGCCGCGGCGCGCAGCGGCCGTGAGCGTCTCTTCGGCACATCATCAGACCGTACCGGTATCCACGGGCCCGGCCGCCGGTACCGGCCGGCCCGGTAGGCTGCGTCGCCATGAGACAGTCTCTGCCGGCCCCGCGCCGTGCTGACGGCAGCCCCGGCGGCAGCACGATCTCTCCGCGGATCGACCAGCTGTGGCAGGCCCGGGCCGGGCTGAGCCCGGACGACTCCGCCGCGCGGAACGAGGTGATCGCGGCGGTGGACGCGCTGGACCAGGGCACCGCGAGGGTGGCCCGCCGGGACCCGGTGACCGGCGAGATCATGGTGGACGAACGCGCCAAGCGGGCCATCCTGCTCGCCTTCCGGCTGCTCCCGATGCACCGGTCGCAGGCAGGCGACTTCCGCTACCACGACCGGGTCCCGCTGAAGACCCGGCTGGACGGCGTCCGGGTGGTGCCCGGCGCCATCGCCCGCTGGGGCGCCTACATCGCGCCGGGGGTGGTGCTGATGCCCTCGTTCGTCAACATCGGCGGCTACGTGGACTCCGGCACGATGGTGGACACCTGGGCCACCGTCGGGTCGTGCGCGCAGATCGGCAAGAACGTCCACCTGTCCGGCGGGGTGGGCATCGGCGGCGTGCTCGAGCCGCCGAACGCGGTCCCGGTGGTGATCGAGGATGAGGCGTTCATCGGGTCCCGCAGCATGGTGGTCGAGGGAGCCAGGGTGCGCACCGGCGCCAAGCTCGGCTCGGGCACCATCCTGACCAGGAGCACGCTGGTCATCGACGTGCAGACCGGCGAGGAGCTGCCCCGCGGCGAGGCGCCGCCGTGGTCGGTCTGCGTCAGCGGCACCCGGATGCGCGAGTTCCCGGGAGGGACGTTCGGCCTGCCCTGCATGCTGGTGCTCAGGCGGCTGCCCGAGGGCAGCGTGCACGACAAGCTGGCGCTGAACGAGATCCTCCGCGACCACGGCGTCAGCGGCTAGGCACGGCCTGAACTCCCCTCGGGCGGCGGGTAGCCGGGCCAGGTCACCGGCCCGGCCCGGCTAGCGTAGGGGAGACCATGAGCGTCGAATTCAGAGCCACGCCGGCGGGTGCGCCGTCAGGGACCCGCCACGCTGCGCGGCAGGCAGATACCGCAGACCACGACCGACCAGCGGCTGCTCGACCGGCGCGGGCCCGCCGACTGGGTGCACACCGACCCGTGGCGGGTCATGCGGATCACGGCGGAGTTCGTCGAGGGGTTCGGGCTGCTCGCCGAGCTCGGGCCCGCGGTTTCCGTCTTCGGCTCGGCGCGCATCCGGCCCGGTTCCGCCGACTACGAGAAGGCCGAGCGAATAGGCGCCGGGCTGGCGCGAGCCGGCTACGCCGTCATTACCGGCGGCGGTCCCGGGGCGATGGAGGCGGCTAACAAGGGCGCGGTGAGCGCCAACGGCGTGTCTGTCGGCCTGGGCATCGAGCTTCCGCAGGAGATGGGACTCAACGACTACGTCAACATCGGGATCGAATTCCGCTACTTCTTCGTCCGCAAGACCATGTTCATCAAGTACTCGCAGGCGTTCGTGTTCCTGCCCGGCGGGTTCGGCACGCTGGACGAGCTGTTCGAGGCGCTGACCCTGGTCCAGACGGGGAAGATCACGAAGTTCCCGATCGTGCTCGTCGGCAGCGAGTACTGGGCCGGCATGCTGGCCTGGATCCGGGATTCGCTGCTCGCCGAGGAGAAGATCTCCGTGTCGGACCCTGACCTGCTGTACGTCGCGGACGACCCGGACGAGGTGGCGGAGATTATCAAGAAGGCGCACAGCCGCCGGGGGTCGGGCGTCAGCCCCTGATCGAGACGGCCATGTCGATCGCCCGCCGGGCGGCGGCCACGTAACGGCTGCGTACCGCCGCCGCGCCGAGCCAGCAGGACAGCGCGGCCACGGCGGCCGACGCGTGCGGGCCCGTCAGCCCGTCCGCGCGCACGATCACCCGCCAGCCGGCCGCGATCAGCCCCGTGGCCTGCACGGGCGCGGCCTCGACTAGGAGGTCGCCCCGGCGGATCCCGCGTGCCTCGGCCTCGGCGGCCGCGGCAGGGTCAGCGCAGATCAGGGTCGCGCCGGTGCGCACGGCGGTGGCCGGGTCGCGCACCAGCCCGGACCAGTCGGCCGGCGCGCAGGCGGGAACGTCCGGATAGCGTTCCCTGACCGCGGCCGCCGCCTGCGGGCCGGCACCGGTGAGATCGAGCAGGGCCGCTCCCTCGGCGATGGCGCTTACCGCCGCCTCCAGGTCGCTTACGGCCGCGATGAGCAGGGTCCCGCCGGGAAGCATCCGGCCCGGAGCGGGTGACTTCACACGCTGCACCTTATGCAAAGGCCGCGTCATTCACATTGCCTGCCGCGTTCTCTGCCAAGCTGAGCGTGGCCGTGACCTGGACCGATCACTCGCGCAGACCGGGGCCGACGGCACTAGGAGCCGATTTTGAACAACGCTCTCCGGGCATGACACGATGCCTTATGTGCCTGTGGTCATGCTGGTCGCCGCCGCGGCGGTGCTGGCCGGAGTGATCGTCGTCGCGCTCGGCCGCGGCGGCGAGCTGGCCTTCTTCCCGGCCGACTACGCTCCGGTCAAGCTGGATGAGGTAGCGGCCACCGATGTGGTGCTGTTCCGCCCGCCGCTGGCGCTCTGGGGCTACAACGCCCAGGCCACCGACGAGGCGCTCAACCGGATCGCCGAGGCCCTGACCGAGCGCGACATAGAGATCACCGCGCTCCGCCAGCAGGTCGCGAACCTGAAGGCGGCATCGGCTCCGGGCCGCCGCCCCTACGGCCCCGGCCCCCGTCCCCGGGACGAGCCGGGGGGCCGGCCGGTTCCCCGTCCCCGCGACGCCCGGCCGCCGCAGGACGGCGAGCAGCCGCCGTTCCGGCCCGGGGAGGAGCGCGCGGCCCGGCGACCGTCCCCGGGCGCACCGGATGAGGATCGGTTCGGCCTGGGCGGTGCCGCCGCCGCGGGCCAGCCGGCGCCGGGCGGCCCGCCGCGGGCAGGGCCGCCGCGGGCAGGCCCGCCACGGGGAGAACCGCCGCCGGGCCACCCGCCCGCAGGCCAGGTTCCCGATCTGCCGCGGGCGCAGGCCGGGGAAGAGGACGGGCGGTGACGGGGCCTGGCCGCGGCCCGGTCCCTGGCCCGGACGGGCGGCTGCGCTGCCCGTGGGGGGTCAGCAGCCCGGATTACCTGGACTACCACGATGACGAGTGGGGACGGCCGGTCCGCGACGACCCCGGGATGTTCGAGCGGTTGTGCCTGGAGGCGTTCCAGTCCGGGCTGTCCTGGCTGACGATCCTGCGCAAGCGGGAGAATTTCCGCGCCGCGTTCGGCGGCTTCCGGATCGAGACCGTGGCCGGCTACGGCGCCGCGGACGTGGCCCGGCTGCTGGCCGATCGCGGCATCGTGCGCAACCGGGCCAAGATAGAGGCGGCGATCCGGAACGCGCGCGCCGCGCTCGAGCTGCCCGCCGGGCTGGCCGCACTGGTCTGGGGGTACGCGGAGCAGGCCCGGGATGGCCGGGCGCCCGCGCAGACGCTGGACGACCTCCCCGCGGCCACCGCGGCATCGAAGGCGCTGTCCGGGGAGCTCAAGCGGCTGGGGTTCAGCTTTGCCGGGCCGGTGACGGTCTACTCGACCATGCAGGCCTGCGGCATCGTCGACGATCACCTGGCCGGCTGCTTCCGGCACGGCGCCTGCGGTTAGGCCGCGCCTGCGGTTAGGCCGCGCCTGCGGTTAGGCCGCGCCTGCGGTTAGGCCGCGGTGATCGCCGGCCTCCTCAGCCTGGATGCACGGCCCGGCTGCCGCCGGCGAGCAGGCAGCAGTCCACGAAACGGGACGCGGCAGGCAGCAGGCGGGCCGATTCTACGCCGAAGAACTCCGTGGCCTCGGTGCCCGGCCAGCGCTCGGGCAGCAGCTCGGCGGGCAGTCCCGGATCACGGAACAGGAACTTCCGCCACTCGTGCACGAGCCTGCTGCGCGCCGCGAAGATGGTCTCGTCCGGCGCGTCCGCGCTGACCGGCTGGACCAGCTCGCGTGCCTCGGCGAGCCAGCCCTGGTAGGCCCGGGCCAGGCCGTCCAGGTCCCAGGCCCGGGCCAGCAGGCCGCGTGGGTCGCCGTCATACCGGGCCGCGAACGGCTCCACCCGGATCCGCTCGGCCTCCCGCAGGGCCTGCAGCTCGGTGGAGGGCCGCGGGCTGAGCCAGGTCGTCTCGTCGAGCTGCGCGTACCCCAGGTACCTGAGGCTGGCCTGCACCCGCTCCCGGCGGGCCCGATCGCGCACCCGCTCGACCACCACCAGATGCCAGCCGCCGTCCCAGCTGCCGCTGTCATGCCGGTAGATCCGCTCGGCCGCCTCGTCCAGCCTCCGGGTGGCCCGGGGAGTGAGCGCGTAGCCCGCCCCGGCCGGCACGCGGACCGGGTCGAGCCAGCCCTGCCTGACCATCCGGGAGACGGCGGTGCGGACCGCGGGCGCGGTGATGCCGAGGCTCGCGAGCAGCCGCACCAGGGCGGCGACCGGTGCCTGCGCCCCTCGCGAACGCAGGTGGTCACCGTAGAGGTCGAACAGAGCCGAGCGAGCGTCCACGCCCCCAGTGTCGCCGGACCGGCCGCTCTGGGGCGGCTAACCGCCCGTGTTTCGCGGCAAAGCGGAGCTGATCGTTACCATTCGGCGCCCGAACACGGGATAATAGGCGGGACAGATCTACACGTTTGTGGTTAGCCGGTCCCGCGGTCCGCACCGGGCCGCCGCGGCCCGTGCGTGGACCCCGTTGCCGCGGGCGCTTCGGTTCCGCGCGGCGCCCGGCAGAAAGGGGATGAGGATGGCGGCGATGAAGCCGCGGACAGGCGACGGTCCGCTCGAGGTCACCAAGGAGGGCCGCGGCATCGTCATGCGCGTTCCCCTCGAGGGTGGCGGGCGGCTGGTGGTTGAGCTTTCGGCCGATGAAGCGACCAAGCTCAGCGATGCCCTCAAGTCCGCCGTCGGCTAGCCCTGGACGACCGGACTAATCGCCGCGCTTCACCCCGGCTAGCAGGCCATCCCCGACGGGAAGAAGCAGCGGGATGAGCCGCTCATCGGCTCTGAGCCGCTCGCATACGTCCCTGATCGCCGTCGTGTCCTCGTCCTGGCAGGACAGATCGGCCACCCGGCCGCCCCAGAGCGCGTTGTCGAAGGTCACGATGCCGCCCGGCCGCAGCAGCCGCAGGGCCGCCGACAGGTACTCCGGGTACTCCTGCTTGTCGGCGTCGCAGTACACCAGGTCGTACCCGCCGTCGGTGAGCCGGGGCAGCACATCGAGCGCGCGGCCGCCGATCAGCCGGTAACGGTTCGTGGCGAATCCTGCCTCGCCGAACGCCTGCCGCGCCAGCCGCTGGTGCTCGGGCTCGACGTCGACGCTGGTGAGAACGCCGTCCGGGGGCATCCCGCGGAGCAGCCAGATCCCGGAGACGCCGCAGCCGGTGCCGATCTCCACGACGGCCCTGGCCCCGATCGCCGCGGCGAGGAACCGCAGCGTGGCGCCGCCGGCGGGGCCGACCGGCGCGGCCCCGCCGACCTCGCTCGGCGTTCCGCCTGGCCGACAGCAACGGCTCGTCCTCGGCGAGGTAATTCTCGACGTAGGCCAGGGTGGCCTCTGCGCTTGCGATGACTGCCTCCCCACGAAGGCCGACTGCCCCGTGCGCAGCCTAGCGCCGACCGTCCCCGCCGGGAACCAGTATGCGGTAGCCGCCGTTAGCCAGGCAGAGAGCGCCTCGCCAGCGGGCCGGCTGGGCGGCCGGCTGGCGGAGGAACAGAAGTCCGGGCACCATGGTTGTCAGGGATGCGCACCCGACATGAGGGGGGAGGCCGTGGACGAGAGCAAGCAGCCTGATGCCGCCGTGTCCCGGTGGATCCCGCCCAGCTGGGAAGAGGTCGTCCGGGCCCACTCGGCCCGGGTGTACCGCCTCGCCTACCGGCTGACCGGCAACAAGCATGACGCGGAGGATCTGACCCAGGAGGTCTTCGTCCGCGTGTTCCGGTCGCTGTCCAGCTACACGCCAGGGACGTTCGAGGGCTGGCTGCACCGGATCACCACCAACCTCTTCCTTGACATGGCGCGCCGCCGGCAGCGGATCCGGTTCGAGGGACTCGGCGACGAGACCGCCCAGCGGCTGCCCAGCGGGCCCACCCCGGCGCAGGCCTTCGACGAGCGCCACCTGGACAGCGACATCCAGGACGCGCTCGAGGCGCTCGCGCCCGAGTACCGGGCCGCCGTGGTGCTGTGTGACATCGAGGGCCTGTCGTACGAGGAAATCGCGGTCACCCTCGGCGTGAAGCTCGGCACGGTGCGCAGCCGCATCCACCGCGGCCGCGCCCAGCTGCGGGCGGCTCTCGACCATCGCAGGCCGCGCCGGCCGGGCGACGCCGGGATCCCGGCCAGCCCGTCCCTGCAGCGATCCGTCCGGGTGGCGCCGGTCCCAGCCGGGCCGGTCGCCGCTTCGGCCCGGGGGAAGCGGAGTGAGACCGCATGAGCCATCTCGGGCGGCGGCTGTCGGCTCTCATCGACGGCGAGCTCAGCGATTCCGAACGCGATCAAGCGCACGCGCACCTGGTCAGCTGCGACGAGTGCCGGGCCGAGGCCGCCGCGCTGCGCACCCTCAAGCGACGGGTCCGCGGGCTCGGCGAGACGCCGGCCGACGGCGCGCTGACCCGCCGCCTGATCGCCCTGGGCGGCCTGCCGGAGCCGGCCCCGCCGCGGTCCCGGCCGCCGGGCGGGAACCGGGCCGCCCGTACCCCTTTCTCCGCCCGGCGGCCCCGCTCGCGACGGCGCGAGCCCGCTGGGCGCCCCGCCGCTCGGCGGCGGCTACACGGCGGCCGGCCGTGGCCGCGGGCACACCCGCTACGTGGTCGCCGGCGCGGTCGCAGCCCTGGCGGTGAGCCTGGGCGTGGCCTCGTTCGCGGCAGGCGGCGGGGAGCACTCGCCCGGGCCGACGGTCACTCCCGAGGTGGACGTGTACATGATGCAGCACGCGGTGACCGCGGGCGGGATTCCCGTGGTCCCGAACGGGCAGACAACCTTCTCCGCGAGGCCGTGAACCTTACCCTTCGCTCGCTGCGCGGCCCCGCAGGCCGCCGGGCTGTCATCGCGGCCGGGGTGGCCTGCCTGCTGGTCTCATCCCTGTCCGCCGCCGAAGGCAGCGCGGGTCCGGCCCGCCAGCCCGCCTCGCGGCGGCCGGCCGGCCGGCCGGGCGGGCCGGCCGCCGCGTCTGCCACGGGCTTGCGGCTGCTTGGCCAGGCGGCCAGGGCGGCCCGCCAAACCTCCTACCGAGGCCTGCAGGTCGTCTCCTGGCAGACGCCGGCCGACGGCGACGGCTGGCTTGGCTCCGGAGCCAGCAGGGTCACGGTGGACGTGTGGCACCGCAGCGGTGTCGGCACGCTCACCCGGGTGGCGGCACCGTCGCCCGGGACGCGGTCCGGCGTCGACGACGACCCGGCCGGCCAGCCGCCGGACGGCGTGCTCGGCCTCACCCCCGCGCTGGTCGGCTTGCTCGGCGCGCACTACGCGGTGCTCTACACCGGAACGGGCTCGGCCGACGGGCGGCCGGCCCGGATCGTCGAGGCGCTCCGCGAGAACGGCAGCGTCGCCGCCCGGTTCTGGCTGGACCGTGCGACCAGGCTGCCGCTCCGCCGGGAGCTCTTCGACCCTCAGGCGCGCATGATCAGCGACGACGACTTCGTCGGGCTGACGCTCGGCTCTGCGTCCGGCCACCGGGCCGTCGGCGGTTCGCCCCGCTCCTCGCCGGCGGGCACAGCCGCGCGGCCCGGTGCCGACCTGCGGATCGCCACCAGCCTCCCCGGCGCCGAGAGCATCCCGGGTCTCGGCGTGGCCCCGCCCGCCGCCGGCCGTCGCCCGGCCGTCAGCGCCAGCCCCGCCGTCGCCGTCCCGCCCGCCTTCACCGGGCGGCCGTCGTTCCGGCCGTGGGCCGAACAGCTCGGGCCGGCCCAGCTGGCCGCGCTGCGGGCCGGCGGGTGGACGGTCCCCGGACGGTTGCCCGGCGGCCTCATGCTGTTCGATGCCAGCCAGGCCGCCACGGCCACCGGCGAGGTCGTCGACCTTGCCTATTCGGACGGGCTGTCGGTGGTGTCGGTGTTCGTGCAGCGCGGACAGCTGCCGGCCGCGCTGCCCGGCTGGCGCGAGACCGGCCTGCGCGGGAGCCGGCTGTATGTCCGCAACCCGGGCGAGCCGGATCTCACCTGGTCGGCCGGCGGATTCGTGTACACCGTGGTGGCCGGCGCGCCGGCGCCGACCGTCATCGCCGTGGTGAACGCGCTGCCCCACCAGGCCCCGCTCGGGTTCTGGGGCCGGATGAAGTGCGGCATCCGGCGCGTGCTGTCCTGGCTCGACCCCTTCCGCTAGGCCAGCGGCCTGCCCGGCCGGCCTAATCAGGGATTAGAGTGGAGCAGTGTTCGATCTGTCCATCACCAAGCTGCTGGTGCTGGCCGTACTGGCGCTGGTGATATTCGGGCCCGACCAGCTGCCGAAGATGGCCGGGCAGCTCGGCCGCGGCCTGCGGGATCTGCGCCGGCTGGCCGACAAGGCCAAGACCGACCTGCAGGAGGGGCTCGGGCCCGAGTTCACCGATTTCGACATCACCGACCTGAATCCGCGCACGTTCGTCCGCAAGCACCTCCTCGACGACCTCGACGGCGTGGACGGGACCGCGTCGGCCCAGTCCCGGCCGCATCCGATGGACTCCGGCCAGCGCCCGCCGTTCGACATCGAGGCTACTTAGCTCCGGCTCAGCCTCAGGCCGCGTCAGCCCGAGCTGGCGTCCGGCCAGGCCGCGGCCGCGGACCAGCCCCGCCGCGATCGAGCTGAGCTGCTTAGCTCCGCTCAGCCTCAGGCCGGCGTCAGCCCGAGCTGGCGTCCGGCCAGGCCGCGGCCGCGGACCAGCCCCGCCGCGATCGAGCTGAGCTGCTGCCCGGCCGCGGAGTCAGGCTCGCTGATCACCAGCGGCATCCCGGCGTCACCGCCCTCGCGCAGCCGCAGCTCGATCGGTACCTGGCCGAGCAGCGGCACCGGCGCGCCGGTGATCCGGGTCAGCGCCTCGGCCACCGCCGTGCCGCCGCCCGAGCCGAACACCTCGCACCGGCTCGCCGCAGTGCGGGCAGGGCAGGTAGGACATGTTCTCGATCACGCCGACGATGCGCTGGTGCGTCTGCATCGCGATGGCCCCGGCCCGCTCGGCGACCTCGGCGGCGGCCAGCTGCGGGGTGGTGACCACCAGCAGTTCCGCGCCGGGCAGCAGCTGGGCCACCGAGATGGCGATGTCGCCGGTGCCCGGGGGCAGGTCCATCAGCAGCACGTCCAGGTCGCCCCAGTACACGTCGGCCAGGAACTGCTGCAGCGCGCGGTGCAGCATCGGGCCGCGCCACACCACCGGGGTGTTGCCCTTGGTGAACATGCCGATGGAGATCACCGCCACGCCGTGCGCCGACGGCGGCATGATCATCTGCTCGACCTGGGTGGGCCGGCCGGTCACGCCCAGCATCCGCGGCACCGAATGGCCGTAGATGTCGGCGTCCACCACGCCGACCTTCTGACCCGGCCGCGGCCAGCGCGGCGGCCAGGTTCACGGTGACCGAGGACTTGCCCACGCCGCCCTTGCCGCTGGCCACCGCGTACACCCTGGTCAGCGAGCCGGGCTTGGCGAACGGGATCTCCGGCTCGGGCCTGCCGCCGCGCAGCTTGCCCTGCAGGGCCCGGCGCTGCTCCTCGCTCATCACGTCGAGCTCGACCTGCACCCGCGTGACCCCGTCCAGCCGGCCGACGGCCGCGGTGACGTCCCGGGTGATGGTGTCGCGCAGCGGGCAGCCCGCCACGGTCAGCCAGACGTCCACCCGGACCGTGCCGTCCGGCCGGATCTCGATGTTCTTGACCATGCCGAGGTCGGTGATCGGCCGGTGGATCTCGGGATCCTGCACGCCGCCCAGCGCGCGCATGACCTGCTCGGTGCTGGGCGGTGGCGAGTGTTCGGCGGGAGCGGTGCTCATGCCCTCCATCGTATGGACGTGCCGGACTCCCGGTCGAACCGCGCCAGGATGCAGCCGCCCCCGCCGGTTGGTAGCCTGGCGTTGCCATGGCCCGCGCATACCGGCCCCGGCGGTCCTGCCTGGCCGTGCCGGGCAGTTCCCGCCGGTTCATCGACAAGGCCCGCGGCCTGCCCTGCGACGAGGTCTTCCTGGACCTGGAGGACGCGGTCGCGCCCGCCGCCAAGGCCGCGGCCCGCGGCAACGTGATCGAGGCGCTCAACCGGGGGACTGGGGCGGCAAGCTGCGCGCGGTCCGGGTCAACGACGCCAGCACCGCCGTGGGCCTACCGCGACGTGATCGAGGTGGTCGAGGGGGCCGCGGCGAACCTGGACGTGATCGTGCTGCCCAAGGTCACCGGCCCGGACGCACGTCAGCTGGCTCGACCTGCTGCTCACCCAGCTGGAGCGCGCGCTCGGCCAGCCGGCCGGCCGGATCGGCATCGAGGCGCAGATCGAGGACGCCGCGGGCTGGCCGCCGTGGACGCGATCGCCGCGGCATCGCCGCCGGCTGGAGGCGCTGGTCTTCGGCCCGGCCGACTTCATGGCCAGCCTGGGCATGCGCTCGCTGGAGGTGGGGGTCCAGCCCGCCGGGTACGCGGGCGACGCCTTCCACTACCCGCTGATGCGGATCCTGGTCGCGGCGCGCGGCCACGGGCTGCTGGCCATCGACGGCCCGTACGCCAGGATCGCCGACCTGGCCGGCCTGGCCCGGGTCGCGGCCAGCGTGGCCGCGCTCGGCTACGACGGCAAGTGGGTGATCCACCCGGCCAGATCGACACCGTCAACCAGGCGTTCACGCCCGGACCGGCGAATACGAGCGGGCCGAGCTGATCCTGGAGGCCTACGAGCACCACGCGCGGCACCGAGCAGCGCGGCGCCGCGATGCTGGACGGCGAGATGATCGACGAGGCGACCCGCAAGCTGGCCCTGGCGGCCGCGGTCAGAGGCCGCGCCGCGGGACTGACCCGCGCCCGCGGCGATCTGCCCGGCCCGGCCTAGCCCAGCACGCCCCAGTCGGCTGAGCGCGTCAGCGAGCCCTTCGGTGAGCGGCAGCCCGGCCAGCTCCGCCGGGCCGACCCAGCGGGCGTCGTCGGCGTCGTCGCTCGCGGCCAGCGTACCGCCGGTCACGGTCGGCGGCGTAATCGCGGATGTCGAGCACCGCCCCGCCGGGCGCCGGGCGACGCACCGCTCCGACCAGCCGCCCGGGCCGTACCCGCAAGCCGGTCTCCTCCCGGACCTCCCTGGTCAGGGCCTGCTCGTCGGTTTCGCCCGGCTCCACCCGGCCGCCGGGCACCGACCACAGCCCCTGCCTGGCTCGTGCCCGCGCTTGACCAGCAGCAGCCGCCCTGACGCATCGGTGATGATGGCGCCCACGCACGGGATCAGCCCCCCTGCCGGCGCCTGCGGCGAGGTCACCACCCTAGTATCGGGCAGCGGTACGGAGCCGCCCGTATTCCCAGGTCACAGCCGGGGCATCCCGTAACGCCGCGAACCCGGGATCCGAGACCCTGGGTCAGCCGCTGAGCACGGACACGGTGCCGGAGGGACCGTCGGCGGCGTAGACCCTGTCGGTGGCAGCATCGACCGCCACCTGCTCCGGGTGGACGCCATAGGGGAACGGGACAGCCCCTACCCACGTGTTCGTCCTCCCGTTGACCTTCCCCACCCATGGCCAGGCCACGTAGACGTCATCGGTGACCGTGTTGACGGCTATCGATGTGATGGTCGGCCGACGCGGGATGGTGGCCGTGATCTTGTCCGTCGCCCCGTCAGCCACCAACAGCCCCTGGCCGTCGAAGGCGGATATGTACACGGTGTTGGTGACTGGGTTGGTCGCCACGGCCAGCGGGACTCTGACGGCGATCTTGCCGGTGACGGTGCCGGTCGCGCCGTCGATGACCGAAACCGATCCGCTGTTCGGCCGGCCGCTCCCGAGGTTGGTCACGTAGAGGGTGTCGGTGGCTGGGTCGGCCGCGATGCCCTGTGGGTAATCGCCGACCTGGATGGTGGCGGTGAGCTTGTGCGTCACGCCGCTGACGACGGACACCGACCCAGGACGGATGGCCGGGCCGACGTTGGCGGTGTAGACGGTGTCGGTGGCCGGATCGACCGCGATGGCTTCCGGGTCGACGCCGACCCTCGTGGTAGCGATGATCTTGCCGGACGAGCCGCTGATCGCCACGACCGAGCCGGCCGAGGAGATCACCCCCCCGCTGAGGGCGTAGACGGTGTCGGTGGCCGGGTCAACCGCGATGGCCTCCGGGTGCCTGACGCCCTTAATGGCGGCCACGACCTTGTCCGTCGCGCCGTTGATCACTACGACGTCGTTTCCCAGGAAGTTGGCGGCATAGATCCTGTTGGTGAGCGCGTTGACCGCGACAGCCTGGGCGTACTTTTTGAGTGACGGCCCCGGCAGGGTGATCGTGGCCACATGCCCGAAGGCTGGCTGGGCGGCGTCCGCGGACCCCGCTGTGGCGGACATGACGGCGGGCGTGGCCACGCTCAGCACTGCCAGCGTGCTCAGGCACCTGCGCAGGTCACTCATCCCGCGTCGGCGCCACCGGTCAGTGAGCATGCCCCCTGCTCCATTCTCGTCGGCGTGGCACGAAGCCGATGCCACGGTCCCGCCGCCCCGTGCCGGAGCATAACCGCTGAACCGGTCGCGATGGTGCATTCCGCGGCGCCGAACTCGCGATGCGGGTTTGCCTGACGCTCCTTGACTACCGGCCGGTAACGGATCACTGTCGGTGGTCATGAGGGCCGCGCCCACTTGCCCGCGGTGCGGAGCGCCGGTTCGGGAACCCAGCGTCTGGTCCAGTGCCTGGCACTGCGACCTGCACGGCGAGGTGGACCCGCTGGGTGCCGTGCACCGGCCGTCGCGGGACGGGCTGGAGGGCCTGCTGCGCATCACCGGGGTCCCGCTCTGGCTGCCCTGGCCGCTGCCGGCCGGGTGGCTGGTGGCCGGATTCGCCGGCGCAGGCGATGAGCGCACCGGGATGCGCGGCTGCGTCGTCGCGCTGTCCGGGCCCAACCCGGTCGGCGGCCCGGGCGACATGCTGCTGGTCGCCGAAGAGCCCGGGGTGGGCCTGGGCGCCGGGTTCGCCGGCCTGGACGGCCCGGATCCCGGGGCGGGCTTCGCCACCGGTCAGCCGCACGCGTACGTGCGGGTCGGCCACCATGAGTTCCCGCTCTGGCACGTGGACACGCCGGACCGGGCCGCGTTCGCCGGCGAGGTGATGGGGCACTGGCTCTGGGCCGTGCTGTGGCCGGCCGCTGCCGGGGTGCTGATGGTGGAGCCCATGGCGCTGCGTGATCTCCGCGATCCCGGGCAGAACCTGGACCTGCCGTTCGGCGCCCGGTCACGTCGGCTGCCCGGATGAGGCGCGGCACCGGCCGCTCATGGCCGTGAATGTTCCCCTCGCATACCATTGGTGATCGTGCGCATCGACATGCACACTCACAGCAGCGTCTCCGACGGAACCGACCCTCCCGCCGCCGTGATGCGCCAGGCACGGGCGGCCGGCCTGGATGTGGTCGCGCTGACCGACCACGACACGGTCGGCGGCCACCGGGAGGCGCTGCGGGAGCTGCCGCCGGGGCTGACCTTCGTCCCCGGGATGGAGCTGTCCTGCCGGCTCGACGGCCACAGCGTGCACATGCTCGCCTACCTGTTCGACCCGGCCGACCCCGAGCTGGCCGGGCAGTGCCGGCGGATCCGCGACGACCGGGTGCGCCGCGCCGAGGCCATGGTGGCCAGGCTGGCCGAGCTCGGCACCGGCGTCACCTGGGACCAGGTGACCGCGATCGCCGGCGGCGGGGTGGTCGGGCGGCCGCACATCGCCCGCGCGCTGGTCGACGGGGGCGTGATCGACGAGCCGTCCAGGGCGTTCAGCAAAGAGTGGATCGGGATGGGCGGCCGGGCCTACGTGGGCCGGTACGCGCTGGAGCCCGGCCTGGGCTATCGGGCTGGTCCGGGCGGCCGGCGGCGTGGCCGTGCTCGCCCATCCGCGGGCCGGCCGGGACAGCTGGATGGTCCCGGATGAGGTGATCGCCCGGCTGGCCGGCTGCGGCCTGGCCGGAGTCGAGGTCTGGCATCCCGATCAGGATGATTCCGAACGGACGCGGCTGCTGCACCTGGCCGGCGAGCTTGGCCTGGTCCCTTCCGGGGGGAGCGACGACCACGGAACTCTCACCGGGCACCGGATCGGCGGCGAGAAGATTGCGCCGCAGTCTTATCAGCGGCTCGTCGAGCGGTCCAGCGGCGCGGTCCCGGTCCGGGCGTAGCGGCCGCCCGCTACCCGCGGAGGGGACAGCCCGTGGTTGCTGCGGCTAGCTCGGCAGGCCCGGCTGCCGCAGGATCAGCACGATCGAGAGGACCAGCAGCACCGACCCGAACGTGATCAGGGCGTAGCGCACGCCGTTCAGCTTGAACGAGCTGCCGATGCCCACCAGGAACAGCACGGCGGCCAGGAAGACCGTGATCCGGACGTAATCGTCGCCGACCAGTCCCGCGTGGTTGCCCTCATCGAACTTCGCATTGGCCGCGTTGTCGAGCGCGTTGGCCTGTGCCTGGGCCGGCAGCTTGTACTGCGGCATGTAGGTCGGGCCGGGCGGGGCGTGCCGGTTGTGCAGCGGATCGGTCGCCATCCACGCGTTGAAGGCGACCCGGAACGCCGGCCGGAAACGGCGCTCCGCGATCGCTTCCTTCTGCGGGCTGTTCAGGGTGAACGCGGTGAACCACGCCTCGAAGGTCGAGGAGTCGAAGTTGCGCAGCGAGATGGCGCGTGAGGTCGTCGCGGGTAGCAAGGTTGCGCAGCGTCGACGACTGAGCGATGCCGACCCGCGATGCCGTGCCCCATCTGGCCGCCGAATAGCCAGCCCAGGCCGCCGTGATCGTGACGAGTGCCAGCAGCAGCGCCTCGCAGATCTGGACGATCCGGGAATGACGGCCCTCAGCCTCCCGGTGATCGCCTTCCTTCTCGGTCCGCTGGTGACCTGCTTCGCCGTGCTCGTGCAGTTTCTTGCCGACCTCGATCGGGTTCAGTCCCTCGGGCATCAGCGCACCCCCGCTCCTCCCGGCAGCTTCGCCTCGGTAGTCATTGTCACGGATTCTGGCCGAAGGCGCGATCGGCCGCCTGCCCGGCCGCTCGCCTGCGTGAGGACGGCGCCGTGCTGCGGGGTCGCGGCCACGGTGATGCCATGGAAATCATCATCGACCCGGCGGCCCGATGGCCGCCACCGCCTGCGCGGCGCTTCCGCTGGGGCCGTTGCCGGTGTAGCGCTTGACCCACAGCAGCCAACGCCTCAAGAATTGCCCAGCGGTTGTGATCAGCGGTGCTTACTGATTTCCGGCCGACGTCCCAGTACTCCAGGCCGGATGCATTGAACGGCTGCTCCAGGGCCTCCAGCCCGTGAGCCGCTTTGAAGTCCTGCTCCGCGTGCGTGACCGGCAGCGGCCACATGCCGCCGGGGCGGGGGTTTGTTTGAAGTTGACCGTTTGACCGTGGGCCTGCCTTGCCGGTGCGGGCAGCAACTTGTACCCAGCTGTGGCGGGTTCAGGCGATAAGCAGGCGAAGGCCAAGCTCTGCCGCGTCGAGATCGACGAGGTCGCGGTTGCGTTCGGCCCACCGACCTGAGGCGAGGTCATCACGGAGGCTGCGCACTGCCCTCTGCTCGGCGTCCGGCCCGACTCTGGCCCACACCGATATTCCGCGACGGACATTCTCGTCCAGGTATGCCTCGGGCCGGCGCCAGTAGGCCTCGAAGAAGCCGTCCGCGCAGTCCCACGGAATGAGCACCGGCTCCATGCGGGCTCCGATCGCGCGGGCCTGCTCGGTCAGCGAAGGCCGGCCGGCGAGGAGGTCAGCGACCTCGGGCAGGTAGTCGCGGGTAAGCCAGAACCGGCGACGCCATCCGGTGTCACTGGTGTCGTACGTGAACACCACCACGCGGCGAGCCACGCGCCGCATCTCGCGCAGGCCCGCGATCGGGTCCTGCCAGTGATGAACGGTGGCAAAAGCCATCGCGGCGTCGAAGGACTGGTCCTCGAACGGAAGGCTCTCCGCGGTGGCAGCCACGCACGGCGCGGCGCCTGCGGGACGCTGCGCACGCATGAGCGCCGACGGCTCCACCGCGGTGACGTCGCGGTCGGAGGGCTCGTAGGAGCCGGTGCCCGCCCCGACATTCAGCACGGTCCGCGCGTCGCCGAGCGCAGCCCAGACCTGCGCGGCGATCCGCGGCTCGGTGCGCCGCGTCACGGTGTAGGTGGCTCCGATGGTGTCATACAACTGCGCGCTGGACACGACACTGCCTCCCTGGCTGTCACCACCGCCGTCCCCGCACCGCGCATAGGGTAATATATCGCATCGATACATCGGCACGATATACAGTGTTGCTTAATGTCACAAGTGGGCATCGTTGCTGCGATCGCAGTCCGGCGACCACGTGCCAGGGCTGTGATGGCTGGAGCACTCCCCCGCACCCTCCGTCATGATCCAGTGCGGTCCCCGGGCCCTCGACAGAAATAGGCGCGTCAGGTCAAGATCGCCGGATTGCCCGCGCCGCATGATGTGTATCGGAGTAATGCATACTGGTACGATATCTAGTACCAGTATTGAAGGAGGTCATCCGTGGCGATCACCGCCAGCGAAGCCCGGAAGAACCTGTTCCCGCTCATCGAGAAGGTCAACGACGACCGCACCCCGATCGAGATCACCTCGCGGCGCGGCGACGCCGTGCTGCTGTCCCGGGCGGACTACGAGGCCCTGGAGGAGACCGCGCACCTGCTCCGCGTCCCGGCCAACGCCAAGCGGCTGATCGAAAGCCTCCAGCAGGCCCGCTCCGGCCAGCGTGAAGAGCACGACCTGACCCGGTGAGGCTGGTCTTCACCCCGCACGGCTGGCAGGACTACACCTGGTGGCAGTCGGCCGACCGGGCCACCCTCAAGCGGGTCAGCCGGCTCATCGACGCCGCGCTGCGCGACCCCGCCTCCGGGATCGGCAAGCCCGAACCGCTCCGCCACGTGCTCGCGGGCGCCTGGTCCCGGCGGATCACCGAGGAACACCGGCTGGTCTACCTGGTCAACGGCGACGACCTGGTGATCCTGCAAGCCCGATTCCCCTACAAGTAGCCGACGACGAGGGAAGTGCCTGGATGTGCCCTCAGGTAGGGCGGGTTGAAATGAAATACCTGGTCAGGGGTATACCGTGAGGTTCTTCTGGGAGGTATTCGTCACCCTGCTGGTCATCACCGATCCGCCCGGCACGGTGCCGGTGTTCCTCGGGCTGACCCGCGGCCTGCCCCACCGGGAACGGAGCAGGCTCGCCTGGCAGGCCGCGGTGGTCGCGTTCGGGGTGATCGTCGGCTTCGCCCTGTTCGGCCGGTCCCTGCTCAGCTACCTGGACGTGCAACTGCCCGCGCTGGAGGGCGCCGGAGGCCTGCTCCTGCTGCTCGTCTCGCTGCAGCTGCTGACCGGCAAGGCGGCCGAGCCGACCGAGCAGGAACGGGCGACGGTGAACGTCGCGTTCGTGCCGCTCGGGACCCCGCTGCTGGCCGGCCCGGGGGCGATCGTGGCGACTATGCTCTTCGTTCAGCGGGCCAGCAGCGGCGGTCAGGACCTGGCTCTGGCGATCGCGATCGTGGCCGTTGCCGTCGCGGCCTGGCTCGCTATGCGGTTCGCGTTCGTTATCCATCGGGTCCTCACCGACAACGGAGTCGAGCTGCTGACCCGGATCGCGGGGCTGCTGCTGTCGGCCATCGCGGTAGAGCTGGTGGCAGAGGCTGTGCGAGCATTCGTCAGGCAAGGCTGAACTAGGCTGAGGCAGGAAGGCCGGGCGGCATGGACGCGCGGATCGATCAGGCAGTGACCTCGGGCGAGATCACCGAAGACGGCACCGCATACAAGATGGAGAACAACACCTGGATCATCGGCGACGACTCCGAGGTGATCGTCATCGACCCGGGTCATGACGCGCAGGCCGTGCTGGACGTGGTGGGCGAGCGTGAGGTGATCGCCGTCATCTGCACGCACGGCCATCCCGATCACATCGCGGCCGCGATCGAGACCGCCGAGCGCGACGAGGCGCCCATCGCGCTGCATCCCAGGGATCTCTGTTCTGGCGCGACACGCACGACCAGGAGCCCGACATCGAGATGGCGGACGGCGGGGTCTTCGAGGTGGCCGACGCCGGGCTGGAGGTGATCTTCTCGCCGGGGCACACCCCGGGCTCGGTCTGCCTGTACTGCGAGGAGCTGGGCGTGGTCTTCACCGGGGACACGCTGCTGGCCACCGGGCCCGCGCCGTACTGCGGGGAGTTTCCCGACTTTCCCGGCCAGGTGACCGCGGTGGGCGAGTACCTGCTGACCCTGCCGCCGGACACCCGGGTGCTGCCCGGCCACGGTGAGGAGACGACGGTGGAGGCGGCCGAGAAGCACTTCGACGGGTGGGTGTCCGCGGGCCCGGACGGAGCGGCGCCCGTAGGCCCCGTCTAGCGCGTGGATCGCACCGGCAGCGGCCCGGGCGGCGCCGAGCAGCTCGGCCTGGACGGGATGCCGCAGCGGCTGTACACCTGCACCCCGACGCGGCTGAGTACCTGGCTGGACTGCCCGCGCCGGTACCGGATGAGCTATCTCGACCGGCCGTCGCCGCCGAAGGGGCCGCCCTGGGCGCACAACAGCCTGGGCGCCAGCGTGCACACCGCCCTGGCGTCATGGTGGCGGCTGCCGCTCCGCCAGCGCACCCCGGCCGCGGCCGGCGATCTGCTGGAGCGGGGCTGGATCGACCTGGGCTTCGCCGACCGGCCCAGTCGCAGGCCTGCCGCGGCCGGGCGCGGCGGATGGTGGAGGAGTACGTGCGGCGGCTCGATCCGGCCGCCGAGCCGCTGGGCGTGGAGCGCACGGTCGCGACCCGCACCGAGCGGATCGCGGTGTCCGGCCGGGTTGACCGGCTGGACGAGCGGCCGGCCGGCGGCGGCACCGAACTGGTCGTCGTGGACTACAAGTCCGGCAGGCACCTGCTCACCACCGATGACGCGCGCACGTCGCTGCCGCTCGCGCTGTACGCGCTGGCCGCGCAGCGAGTGATGCGCCGCCCCTGCCGCCGGGTCGAGCTGCATCACCTGCCGACCGGCGAGGTCCTGGCCTGGGAGCACACCGAACAGACGCTGGCCCGGCAGCTGGGCCGCGCCGAGGACATCGCCGCCGAGTGCGCCGCCGCCGACGAGCGGTACAAGACCGGGCTGGATCCGGCCGCCGCCGATCGCGTCTTCCCGCCGCGTCCTGGGTCATGGTGCGGCTGGTGCGACTACCGGCAGCACTGCCCGGAGGGTCTGGCCGCGGCGGAGCCGCGCCGGCCCTGGGACGGGCTGGAGTCCTAGCCGGATCGGCCTGCCGGCTGACGTTCTCCGCCGCGTTCCAGAAGTTGTTCAGCGTGCTCGCGGTGGTCTCCGGGGCCTCCACCGCCGGGGAGTGCGTGGCCCCGGGAATGCACACGCGCTGCGCGCGCAGCCGTTCGGCCATCCTTTCCTGGATCCGGGGCTGCCACTTATCGTCGTACTCGCCGTACAGCACGAGGATGGGCGCGCTGGCCGCCGAGGCGAGGGCGGCGGTCCGGTCCGGGCTGTCCAGCAGATGCCCGGCCATCGCCGCCAGGCCGTCCGGGTGACTGCCCAGCATCCGCCGCCGCAGGAATTCGATGATCTGCGGCGGGGTGCCGTCGGCCTGCGCCTGCGGGGCGAGCTGGAGTTCCCACACCCGCTTGATCTGCGGTGCGCAGCTGCGTGCCCGGTCAGCCCCCGGAGCGGGGTGAGGACGGCCTGCAGCACCCCGGCCGCGGGGCCGGTGAGCTTGCCCGGGCCCGAGCTCATCAGGGTCAGCGAGCTGATGGTCGGCGGACCTGGCCAGGACCGTCTGCCTGGCTACCAGGCCGCCGAACGAATGACCGAGCAGGTGCACCCCGGGTTCGCCGCGGGCAGGTGCCCGGCACGGGCCGGTCGCGATCTCGACGGCGACCGCACCGACATCGGCGCCCAGCTCGCCGAGGCTGTAGCTGCTGCGGTCAGCGGTCCCCGGCGTCTGGTACTGCCCGCGCATGTCGATGGCCACCACCCGGCGGCCGGCCGCCGCCAGCTGGCGCAGGATCGGGAGGAAGTCCTCCTTGCTGCCGGTGAAGCCGGGAATCAGCAGCGCCGGGCGGCGTTCGCACACGCCCGTGGCGCGGCATGGCCTGCAGCGCGGCGAACCGGCCGCGGGCGGTCTTCACGGTGATCCGCCGCACGCCCGCGGGGGTGTGGATGGAGGGGGGGGTGGTCACGCGGGGCCACCCGGCCGGCGGTGAGTCGGCGACATTACCTGCCCGCCTCGGGTCCGTTCGTCCTTAGCCGGCCGGCTTCTGGCCTCGGGAGACGTCCTGACCCCGGCGGGTGCGCCGCCGGATCCTGCGCCTGCGGCCATCGCCTGACCGGGCCGGTCCGTCCGTGCCCGGAGCCTGCACGCTCTGGCTCTGTCCGGCCTGGCCCCGGGCGGACTTGTCCCGTCCGGCGGCGTTCATGCCGCCTGCCGCCCGGCCGCGCCCGGATCGGCCCTGGCCGCGTGGTGCTCCCCGCCGGTCCCGGGCAGACCTGACCCTTCCCGTCTCGCCGATGTCCTCGATGGCCTCGGCTCCCAGGCCCGCTCGTTCCCGCTGCCCGGCGGGCAGCATTCCGGTGGTCGTCTCGGGGAATCCGCAGCGCGGTGAACAGCTGCTCGGAGGTCGAGTACGTTTCCGGCGGCTCGGGGCAGCCCAGGCCGAGGCTCTCGTCGATGAGCTTCCACCGGCGCATGTCCCGCCAGTCGACGAACGTGACGGCGATGCCGGTCCGGCCGGCACGTCCGGTGCGGCCGGTCCGGTGCAGGTAAGCCTTGTCGTCTTCGGGACACTCGTAGTTCACCACGTGCGTGACGTCGTCCACGTCGAGGCCCCGCGCGGCCACGTCGGTCGCGACGAGCACGTCCACTTTGCCGCTGCGGAACGCGCGCAGCGCGCGTTCCCGCTGTCCCTGGCCCAGGTCGCCGTGCACGCTCGCGACCGCGAACCCGCGGGCCGTCAGGGCCTCGGTGACCTGGTCGGCCATCCGCCTGGTCTGGCAGAAGACCATGGTCAGGCCGCGGTCGGCGGCCTGCAGAACGCGGGCCAGCACCTCGATCTTGTCCAGGTGGTGGATGCGGAAGACATGATGCTCGGTGTCCGGGACGTGCTCCGGCTCGTCGCTGCCCTCGGCGCGGACGTGCACCGGCCGGTCCAGGTGGCGACGGGCCAGGGTGACGACCTCGGACGGCATGGTGGCCGAGAACAGCATCGTCTGCCGCTCGGCCGGGACCAGCCTGAGGATGCGCTCCACGTCGGGGAGGAAGCCGAGGTCGAGCATCCGGTCTGCCTCGTCGAGCACGAGCGCGTGCACGCCGGACAGGTCGAGGCGATGCTGGCCGGCCAGGTCGAGAAGCCGCCCCGGCGTTCCGACCACGATGTCCACGCCGGCCCGCAGGGCCTCGATCTGCGGCTCGTAGGCCCGGCCGCCATAGACGGTCAGCACCCGGGTGCCGAGCCGGGCGCTCGCGATCCGCAGGTCGTCGGCCACCTGGATCGCCAGTTCCCTGGTGGGCACCACGACCAGGGCCTGCGGGGCGCCGTGCCCGGGAGCCAGCCGCTGCAGCAGCGGTATCCCGAACGCCAGCGTCTTGCCCGTTCCGGTCCTGGCCTGGCCGATGATGTCAGTGCCGCCGAGCCCGATCGGCAGGGCCAGCGCCTGGATGGGGAACGCGGTCCGGATTCCCATGTCCTCGAGCGCGACGCAGATCTCGTCGCTGACGTCGAGGTCGCGGAACGAGACGGCATCCGGCGGGGTGCCCGGCGGCATGGCCTGTTCAGTAAGTGTCTGAGTTGTCAGGGGGTTCAGCCTCCATCAAAAAGCCCGCGGAAAACACTGCATGGGTAGATCCGCGAGGTCAGCCCGTCAGGGCCAGTGTGTAGATCAAACGCTGTGCAGATCAACGCTATAGAGATCAACACAGTCTGGCGTTACCACATTCCGGTTACGGGTTGCACGCCAGTTTACCAGGACCGCACCGACGGGCCGGGCCGACACCGTGCTGACCGGGCGCCCCCGCCATAGCCGTTGCTACGCTGCGGCTGTGACCCAGGCGCATCCGGACGTCGAACCGGGGGAGGGTGTCATCGACCTGCTCGGCCTGCTGGCCTACGCCGAGCTCGACGCGTTCTTCCGGCTGACTGGAGACGCGGCGCTGGCACCGACACTCGCCGACAAGGCCGCCCTCGGCGGCATGGCGGTCGCGGAGTTCTCGCATTTCGAGCGGATCCGGTCCGAGCTCGAGCGGCTCGGCGCCGATCCCGACCAGGCCATGCAGCCCTTCACCGGCCCGCTGGATGCCTTCCACGTCAGGACCGCCCCGTCCGACTGGCTGGAGGGCCTGGTCAAGGCGTATGTAGGTGACGGCATTGCCGCGGACTTCTACCGCGCGGTCGCCGAGGTGCTGGACCCCGGCCCGCGGACGCTGGTGCTCGACGTGCTGGCCGACACCGGGCACGCGCAGTTCGCGGTCGAGCACGTGCGCGCGGCCATCGCCGCCGACCCGAAGGTGGCGGGCCGTCTCGCGCTGTGGGCGCGCCGGCTGGTGGGGGAGGCACTCAGCCAGGCGCAGCGGGTCGCCGCGCAGCGGCCTGCGCTCGCCTGCCTGCTGGTACCCGCCGGTGACGCGAGCCAGCTCGGCGAGATCGGCCGGATGTTCGCGCGGCTGACCGACGCGCACGCCCAGCGGATGAGCGCCCTCGGGCTGTCCTCCTGACACCCGTCAGAGGTTGCCGAACCCGACGCGGCGCGGCTCTGAGCTGCCGAGTTCCAGATACGCGATCTTGTCGGCCGGGATCAGGATCTTCCCGCCCTTCTCGTCGCGGACGGTGAAGACGCCGCCATCGGCGAGCGCCCCGGTAAGGGCGCGTTCGACGTCCTCGGCCGCGGTATCGGTGTCCACGGTGAGCTCACGCGGCGCGGACTGGATCCCGATCTTGACTTCCACGGCAATCCTCTCGGCGAAACTGCGGGGGGCGGCGGGCCAACGCTTATCGAGGCTACCCGGTGAGCGGCCAGCCGCTGATGCCGCGCCAGGCCAGCCGGGTCAGCAGCTGTTCGGCGGCATCCTTGGGGATATCCCGGCCGGTGCTCATCCAGTATCGCGCGCTGACGTTGGCCATTCCGACGAGCCCCATCCCGAGCAGGTGCGCCTCGTCGTCCCGGATCCCGGCGTCCTCCCTGATCACCCTGCTGATCATTTCCGCGCACTGGTGCATGGTGGCATCCAGCCGTTCGCGCACGGCGGGTTCATTGCCAAGATCTGACTCAAACACCAGGCGGAATGCCTCGCCCGCGCCACTCATGAAATCGAAGAAGGCGACAAAAGTGGCGGCCACCCGCTGGCTGTTGTCTGAGGTCGAGCCCAGCGCCGTGCGGACCGTGTCGATCAGCGCGTCCGTGCTTTCGTCAAGCAGCGCCAGGTAAAGCTCGAGCTTGCCGGGGAAGTGCTGGTAGAGCACCGGCTTGCTGACGCCTGCCCGCTCGGCGATCTCGTCCATGGCGGCGGCGTGATACCCCTGCGCGACGAAGACCTTCTGCGCGGCGCCGAGAAGTTGACGGCGTCTGGCCGGCCTCGGCAGCCGGGTGCTGCGCGGCCGCGCGTCGGGGGTTGCGGTCACCACGATCTCCGGTGAGTCGGCGCGGCGGTCGCTCCGCCGCGTTCCGGTAATCCTACGACTCGGTAGCGCTTCCTGCCGAGGTCACGGCCCCGCGCGCCGCCCGCAAACCGAGGAGTCAGCGGTACTCCTCCTCGTCGAGGTCGACGGCGCGGGACTGCTCCGCCGCGTCGGCCTCGTTCACGTCAGACGGCGTCTCGCGCGCCGATCCCGCCGTCCCGTCGGCTTCGTCCAGGACATCGCGGCGGCGCTCGACCGCGTCGTCCTCCGGCTCCTCGAAGTTCATGTCGGTCATCCGCGTGCTCTCCTCGCTCGGTTGGAGGCGCTTCCAGGCTAATCCAGGCGGCCGGCCTGCAGGTGCGATCCGGCCGGGATGCGTTGTGCCCGGGCGGCCCTGTCCGCTTAGGCTGGCCGGCATGTACAGGCCATCGACCGCGGCGACGCGGTCAGCGCCGCCGATTCCGTACTGGCCGGGCCGGCTGGTCAGCGTCGGGCAGTCCGAGGTGTTCGTGCGTTCCGTGCCCGCCGAGCCCCGCGCCGAGCCCGGGCTGTGCGTGCACGGTCTCGGCGGTTCGTCCACGAACTGGACCGATCTGATGGACGCGCTGCGCCGGCCGGGGCCGCGGCCCGGCCAGGGTGATCAGCTGGTGACCTGCGAGGCGCTGGACCTGCCCGGCAACGGCCGCTCGCTGCCCCCGCCGGACGGCGACTACTCGGTGCGAGGCCAGGCGGAGGCGGTGGCCGGGCTCATCGAGGAGCGCGGCCGCGGGCCGGTGCACCTGATCGGCAACTCGCTCGGCGGCGCCGTGTGCACGTACCTGGCGGCGCACCGTCCCGGCCTGGTCCGGACGCTGACGCTCGTCTCGCCGGCGCTGCCCGACCTGCGCCCGCGGCCGGTGCCCGCGCGCATCTCGGCGCTGCGCATCCCCGGATTCGGGCCGTGGCTGCTGCGCCGGGCCACCAGGATCCCGGCGCGGCGGCGGGTGACGGTGCTGCTGCGCGACGTCTACTTCGATCCGGCCGTGGTGTCCCAGGACCGGATCGAGGCGGAGATCGCCGAGGTGGAGCGGCAGGACGGACTCGGCTACGCGGACGAGGTGCTGCTGGAGTCGGCCAAGGGGGTGATCGCCGAGTATCTCCGCCGCGGACCGCAGACCCTGTGGCGGGACGCCGCCGGGATCACCGCCGAGGTGCTGGCCATCTACGGCAGTCACGACCGGCTGGTAGACCCGAGGATGGCCGTCCGGGCCGCCCGGACGTTCCGGCACGCCCGGGTGCTGGTGCTGCCCCGCACCGGTCACGTGGCCCAGATGGAGCGGCCGGATGAGGTGGCCAGCGAGATGCGGATCATGATGTCGGCCGCGGCCGATCGCGCCGCGCGGGAGACGGCATCGCGGTGACCGGCCTGCTCGTTACGGCCGCGCGGCTGATACCCGGCACCGCCGGCTCGGGCGTGATCTCGCCCGGCTTCGTCGCCGTCGAGGGCGGGCGCATCGCGGCGGCCGGCGCCGGGCCGCCGCCGCGAGCCCCCGACATCGACCTGCCCCGCGGCCTGCTCGTCCCCGGGTTCGTGGATCTCCAGGTGAACGGGTACTTCGGCCACGAGTTCGCCGCGGCCGACTCCGGCGGGTGGGCCACGGTGGTCGCGCCGGCTCCCGGAGACGGGGACGACCGCGTTCCTGCCGACGGTCATCACCGCCCCGGTCGGCGGCTGGCCGCCGCGCTGCGCGCGGCCGCCGGGCTGCAGGCCGGCCTGCCGCGCGGTGCCCGGGTGCTCGGCATGCACGTGGAAGGGCCGTTCATCTCCCCGCGCCGCAAGGGCGCGCACAACGCCGAGTGGATCACCGATCCCGCGCCCGCCGCGGTCGAGGAGCTGATCACGGCCGGATCGGGACTGCTCAGGCTGCTCACCCTGGCCCCGGAGCGTGCCGGGGCCATCCCGGCCATCACCCGGCTGACCGAGGCCGGCGTGCTGGTCAGCGTGGGTCACAGCGACGCCACGGCCGCGCAGGTGGCCGCGGCGGCGGACGCGGGAGCCCGGATGGTCACCCACCTGTTCAACGGCCAGCGGCCGATGCATCACCGGGAGCCGGGGGTAGCCGGCCAGGCGCTGGCCGACAGCCGGCTGACCAGCGGCCTCATCGCCGACCTGCGGCACGTGGCGGCCGAAGTCTGCTCGATCGCGTTCACCGCCGCGCCCGGCCGGATCTGCCTGGTCACCGACGCCTCAGCGTGCGCGGGCATGCCGCCCGGGCGGTACCTGCTCGGCGGCGAGACGATCTTCCTGCCCGGGGGCGTCGGCGTCCCGCCGGTGCGCGCGGACGGCACGCTGGCCGGGATCCGCGCTGCGGATGGACGCCGCCGTGGCCAGCATGGTGGCCGCGGGAGCCGGGCTGGCCGACGCGGTGGCGGCCGCCAGCCGGATCCCCGCCGACCTGATCGGCCGCCCGGACCTGGGCCGGATCGTCCCGGGTGCGGCCGCCGACCTGGCCTGGCTGGATGACGACCTGCGCACCCTGGCGACGTGGGTGGACGGCGACATGGTGTACTCGGCCGCAGGCGCGCAGGCACGACGGTGAGCGCCAGCCCGTGAAATCTCCCGGACGGCAGGAGCCGGACGTGATCACTGCGATGCGAACCGAGATCGGCGAGCAGCCCGCCGCGCTGCGGGCCACCCTGGACGCGCTGCTGCCGCGCACCGGCGAGGTGGCGGCGGTAGCCGAGGGCACCCGGCAGGTGCTGTTCATCGCGCGCGGCACGTCGGACAACGCCGCGGTGTACGGCAGCTACCTGCTGCAGGTGTTTGCGGGCAGGCTCGCCACGCTGGGGTCGCCGTCGGTGGCCACCACCTACCGCAGCCGCGCCGACCTGTCCGGCGTGCTCGCGGTGGCGCTGTCCCAGTCCGGGCGGACCGCGGAGATCGTCGAGACGCTCGCCTGGGCGGGTGACTGCGGCGCCCGCACGGTCGCGGTGACGAACTCGGCCGCGTCCCCGCTCGCGGAGACGGCCGAGCTGGCCCTGGTGACC
Source organism: uncultured Actinomycetes bacterium (assembly GCA_963795575.1). Classification (GTDB taxonomy): domain Bacteria; phylum Actinomycetota; class Actinomycetes; order Streptosporangiales; family Streptosporangiaceae; genus PALSA-505. The sequence goes on from CAWCII010000007.1 coordinate 198,154, forward strand.
GAGGCCGGGTCCGAGCGCGCGGTGCCGGCCACCAAGACGTTCAGCACCCAGCTCGCCGCGCTCGCCGTGCTGGGCATCGGCCTGGGCGCCGGCGTCGACCCGGCCGGGCTGCGGCGGGTTCCGGACGAGATCGAGCGGATGCTGGCCGAGCCGGGGGACGTCGAGGCGGCCGCCGCGGACCTGGCCGGCGCCACCGGCCTGGTGGTGTCGGGCCGCGGGCTGGCCTACGCGACCGCGCTGGAGCTCGCGCTCAAGCTCAAGGAGGCCTGCTACCTGCACGCGATGGGGCTGTCCTACGCCGACCTGCTGCACGGCCCGATCGCGGTGGTGGACTCCGCCACCCCGGCGATCATCGTCGCCGCCGACTCCGGGCCGGCCCTGGACGGCGCGGTCAAGCTCGCCCGGCGGGTCACCGGCGCGGGCGCGGCGGCGCTGGCCATCGGCGGCGGTCCCGCGCTGGCCGCCGAATGCCGCCGCGCGCTGCCCGGGCCCCGGCTGCCGGAGTGGCTGGCGCCGATCGGGCTGATCGTGCCCGGGCAGCTGCTGACCGAGGCCCTCGCCCGGCGGCTCGGCCTCGACCCGGACCGCCCGCGCGGCCTGAGCAAGGTCACCCAGACCGGCTGACCCGGTACCGTCACCCATGGCCACCCTGGTGTCGTGGACCGGGTCGCCGCCCAGTGGGACGCCCGCCTGCCGGCGGTCAAGCGTATCGCCGAGAGCGGCTAGCCGGAGCTTCCCAAGAAGTCTTTGCAAAGATAGCTTTCGAAAGCTATCTTTGCACTTATGGCAGACGACGCGCGCGGCACGGACGAGCCCACCGCCAACTTCGCCGGCGCACCGCGAGCCGTCACCCGGCTCACCAGCCCGCGGGCGCTGCGGGCCATGGCCCACCCGATCCGGCTGTCGCTGATCGGGGTGCTGCGCCGGGAGGGCCCGCTCACCGCCACCCAGGCCGGGGAGCTGATCGGCGAGAGCTCGGCGAGCTGCTCCTTCCACCTGCGGCAGCTGGCGAAGTACGGCCTGGTCGAGGAGGCGGGCGGCGGCAAGGGCCGGGAGCGGCCCTGGCGGGCCACCACGCTGTTCACCTCCTGGCCCGATGTCGCCGAGGGGCCCGAGGCCGCCGCCGCGTCCAGCCTGCTCAGCTCGGTGATCGCCGAATGCTACTTCGAGGCCCTCATGCGCTGGCTGGACGCCAAGCCGGACCAGCCCGAGGAGTGGCAGCACGCCGCTCATTTCGGCGACACGATGCTGTACGTCACCCCGGAGGAGCTGGCCGGGCTGGCCGCGGAGACGCAGGCGATGATGGACCGCTTCCTCGGCCGCCTGGACCATCCCGAGCTGCGGCCCGCGGGCGCCCGCGGGGTCACCTACCTGCACCTGGCCTTCCCCGGCGACCTCTCCGGCGCCGCCGAGCGTGCGGGGACCGGGGATCCGGTGAGCCCTCCCGCGGAGCGGAAGCGCCGGGCCGAGGCGGCGGCCCTGCCGTTCCCGCGCTGGCGTCGCTGGTCCCCGCGCTGCTCGCCCAGCAGACGTTCCGGCGCTACTGGAGCGCGCAGACCATCTCGATGTTCGGCGATCAGGTCTCCTCGATCGCGCTGCCGCTGTCCGCCGTGCTCGTGCTGCACGCGCGCGCGGCCCAGATGGGCTTCCTCACCGCCGCCCTCTGGCTGCCGAGCCTGCTGTTCGGCGTGCACGCGGGGGCGTGGGCGGACCGGTTCGGCCGCCGCCGGGTCCTCATGATCGGGGCCGACATCGGCCGGGCCGCCCTGCTCACCAGCGTGCCCGCCTGCTATGCGCTGCACGTGCTCACGCTGGCGCAGCTGTACGCCGTCGCGTTCGGCGCGGGGACGCTCAGCATCCTGTTCACGGTCTGCGACGGCTCGCTGTCGGTGGCCATCATGCCCGAGGACCAGTACGTGGAGGGCACTTCGCTGGTGTACGCGAGCCGGGCCTTCTCCTTCGTCGGCGGCCCGAGCCTGGGCGGGCTGCTCGTGCAGCTGCTGAGCGCGCCGTTCGCGGTGGCCGCGGACGCCCTGTCCTTCCTCGGCTCGGCGTTCTTCCTGCACCGGATCTAGCCCCGGGAGGCGCCCGCCGCCGCGAGCGGCCAGGGCGCGCTGATCCGTCGGGGCCCGGTTCATCCTCGGCTCGCCGATCGTCCGGGCCTCGCTCATCTCGGCGTCGGTCATCAACTTCTTCGACTTCGTGTTCCTGGCCCTGTTCGTCCTGTACGCCACCCGGTCCCTGCACGTGCGGCCGGGGCTGCTCGGGCTGGTCCTCGGCGCGGGCGCGGTGGGCGGCGTGATCGGCTCGCTGCTGACCCGGCGGCTGGCCAGCCGGATCGGGATCGGCTGGGCCTACGTGGCCGGCGCCGTCCTGTTCCCCGCCCCGCTCGCGCTGGTGCCGCTGGCCGGCGGCCCCCTCCGCGCTGGTGCTGGGCATGCTGTTCGCGGCCGAGTTCGGCTCCGGCTTCGGCGTGATGCTGCTGGACATCAGCATCGGCTCGATCTTCGCGGTGGTGATCCCGGCCGAGCTCAGATCCCGGGTCAACGGCGCCTTCCAGGCCGTCAACTACGGCACCAGGCCGCTCGGCGCCCTGGCCGGCGGCGCGCTCGGCACGCTCATCGGCCTGCGGCCCACGCTGTGGATCGCGGTGATCGGCGGCGTCAGCGGCTTCCTGCTGGGTGCTGCGCTCTCCGCTGCCCAGGTTCCGGATGCCCGCGGCCGTACCCGCGGCCGCGCTCCGGGTGAGCGACCGGGTGTGCAGCAGCAGCCGTGACGGCCTGGCCGCCGTGTGCCACAGCTCGGTTGTGCGCGATGACGCCGTCGGTCTCGGTCACCATGTCGCCGCCGGTGCCCAGGTTCACGTCGATCTTGGGGAAGGCCGACGAGGCGACCTCCAGCCGCAGCCGGTGCCCGGGCTCCAGCCGCAGGCAGGTGTCCCACATCGGGATGCTGACCTCGTACGCCTCGCCCGGCGTGACCGGGTCCTCGGCGCTGAACCCGTTCCGGTACCGCAGCCGCAGCACGCCGTCGCACAGCCGCTGCGCGAAGCCGTTCGGGTGCACGTCGACCAGCTTGGCCGTGATGTCGGTGTCGGCGGCCGAGGTGGCGACGTGCGCGACCAGCCGCACCGGGCCGATCACCTCGGCCGGCTCGGTCAGCGGGTCGCTGCTGTAGACCAGCACGTCGCCGCGGGACTCGACCCCGTGGTAGTCGTCCGGGCCGCCGATCTGGGTGCTGCTCGGCTCGGTGATGAACGGGACCGGCCGGTCCGGGTCGTGCACCCACACGTCCGGCGGCTGGTCGCCGTCCGGGGGCGCGGCCGACAGCCGGCCGTCGCCGTGCAGGCTGTTGGCCGCGCCGCCGCTGGACAGGTACAGGGCGGTCTCCGCCACGTACGGCGGCGGCCAGGCCGGCTCGTCCCGCCACTCGCCGGCGCCCATCACGAAGATCCGCACCGGCGCGGCGGCCTGCCCGGGCTTGATCCCCTTCACGTGCTCGTCCAGGAACGCGACGACGGCGGCGTCGAGGTCGATCAGCGCGTTCGGGCCGAAGTCCACCTCGCCCAGGATGCGGGTGGTGTTGACCTGCGTGCCCCCAGGGCCCCATCAGCAGCCGCTGGCCGCCGCGCCCGGCCGCCACCATCGCGGCGAAGTTGGCCGGGGTGCCGATCTCCTCGTCGTCATACCAGCCGGACACGTGCAGCACCGGCACGTCCACCTCGCCGATCCGGTGCTGGTAGCGCACCGGCTCCCACCACTCGTCCAGGGTGCGGTGGCCCAGCTCGGCGCGCCAGTTCGGCGAGACGAACCCGGCCGCCTCGTCCATGGTCATCAGCGGCCGGTGCCGGTAGACCTCGGTCCAGTTGACGTTCTCCCGGTACTGCGGGACGCGGGCGTCCACCAGCCGGTACCAGTTGATGTGCATGGGCGTGGGGATGCCGGTCGGCGTCTCGGTGAACGGGTCGCTCGGGGTCACCAGGCAGACCATCGCGCGCAGCGCCGGCGGCCGTTCCAGCGCGGTGAGCCACTGGATCCGGCCGGCGTAGCTGCCGCCGTGGGTGGCCACGTCGCCGGTGCACCAGTCCTGCGCCGCGACCCAGCCGATCACGTCGAAGCCGTCCGGGCCGTCGTGCCGGTACGGCTGGAACTGCGCCGTCGGAGTCGCCGCGGCCGCGGACGTCCACGATCACCGGGGCGTACCGGCCTTGGCGAACGTGGTCCCGCGTTTCGACTGGGGCTCGCCCGTCTTGCCGTACGGCGTCCGCATCACCAGCGCGGGCGCGGGCAGTGACGCGGGCAGGGTCAGGTCGGCCGACAGCGTGATGCCGTCGCGCAGCGGGATCCGGACGTTGAAGCGGCGGGTGATCTCCGGCATGGTCCCCGACACTACCGGCCGCCGGCCGCCGCGACCCCTCGGCCGGCCCGTCGCCTACCATCGCAGCTGTGGCCGACCGTGCCCGACCGCCCGCAGGCCGCCCGCGGCGGGTTTGCGCGGCGTGATCACCGACTGGGGCGGCGTGCTCACCAACCCGCTCGCCGACACGGTCAGCGCGTGGCTCGAGGCCGACATGATCGACCCGGCCGCTACCGGACCGTGATGCGGGCCTGGATGGCGCAGGCCTACCGGGGCAGCGGCGCGGAGAACCCGATCCACCTGCTCGAGCGCGGCGAGGGCGACCCGGCCGAGTTCGAGCGCGCGCTGGCCGCGCAGCTGGTCCGGACCGACGGGGCGCAGGTGCCGGCGGCCGGGCTGCTGGGCCGGATGTTCGCCGGCATGCTGCCCGTGCCGGAGATGTACGACCTGATGCGGGCCCTGCGCAAGGCCGGCTTCCGCACCTGCCTGCTGTCCAACTCCTGGGGTAGCGACGACTACCCGCGGGACGTCTTCCCCGAGCTGTTCGACGCGTGGGTGATCTCCGCCGAGGTGCGCATGCGCAAGCCGGAAGAGCGAATATTCCTGCTCGCCGCCGGGCTGCTCGGCCTGGCGCCGGAGCAGTGCGTCTTCATCGACGACATCGCAGGCCAACATCGAGGCGGCCGCGGCCACTCGGCATGGCAGCCGTGCATCACCGCGAGCCGTCGTCCACCACCGCCAGGCTTTCTGGTCTGCTCGGCCTCCCGCTCGGTTAGCCCCGCCCAGGGCCCCGTCCGGGGCCGCGGCCGTGTAGTGGATGTGCCATTGCCGCCCCTATCGTGTCGGCGATGGCACATCGACAACCATGGCACCCGGCGACCGGCTAGCGTAGGCGGGCATGGCGGAGTATCCGCACCCGTCAAGCCCCGGCCGCAGCGCGAACATGCGCGCCAATCGCCGCACCGACACCAAGCCCGAGCTGGCCCTGCGCCGCGCCTTGCACCAGCTGGGCTACCGGTTCCGCAAGGACTACCGGCTCGACCTGGATGGCGGCAGGCGGGTCCGTCCCGACATCGCGTTCACCGCGCGCCGGGTCGCCGTCTTCGTGGACGGCTGCTTCTGGCACGCCTGCCCGCAGCACGGCAGCAGCCCGCGGGTCAACGACTGGTACTGGACGCCCAAGCTGGGCCGGAACGTGCAGCGGGACCGCGCCGCGGACGAGACGCTGGCCGCGGCGGGCTGGCGGGTCGTGCGGGTCTGGGAGCACGAGAGCCTGGAGCAGGCGCTGGCCGACGTCATCGCGGCCGTGGGAGCCGCCGGCCAGCGGCCGGGCCGCGCCGTTGGCGCAGACGGCCTGCGGGCCAGCCGTCCGGCTGACACACTCTGATCATCGGCACAGAATCCGAGGGGGCATGCGCGTCTACCTGGCGTCCACGATGCCGGCGCTGGCGGCGGCGGTGCGGGCCGGGCAGGTCGGCCCGGCGCCGGTGGCCGGCTTCGCCGTCACGCCGGCCCTGCGCGAGTGGTACGCCAGCGGCGACCTGGAAGAGCTGGAGTACGCCGCGCATGGCCGTGGCGGCCCGCGCGTCGCTGCGGCTGCTCGCCGCCGACGCCGGCGCCCCGCCGCGCCGGGTGGCGCTGGCCGCCGACGTTCCCGACGAGCAGGTCAGCAGCTGCGGTGACCCCGGCGAGCCCGCCGCGGTGCGGATCAGCGCGGCCGTGCCGCTGGCCAGGGTGGCGTCCGCGCACGTGGACGACCCCGCGGCGGCCGCCGACGTGCGCGCGGCGGCCGCCGCGCATGCCCGCGGCCGATCGCGGTGACGACGACGCGAAGTTCACCGTGGACGGCGCGGAGGGAAATGAATTGCTCTGGTACGCCGTTCAGGAGCTGCCCTATTTGTTCGGCTGACCGGGACCAGGCACTATGAGTGCATGGATGCCGTGACCAACGTGCCGGTACCGGTCAACGAGCCGGTCCGGCAGTACGCACCGGGCAGCCAGGACCGGGCCGCTGCTGGAAAGCAAGGTCAAGGAGCTCGCCGGCGGACAGGCCGAGCTGACCATGACCATCGGCGGGCACCGCCGGATGGGCGGCGGCGAGCTGATCAACGTGGTCCAGCCGCACAACCACCGGCACGTGCTCGGCCAGCTCGGCAACGCGACCGACGCCAGGATGTGGCCGCCGCGATCGACGCGGCCGCGCAGGCGGCGCCGGGCTGGCGCGGCGCTGTCCTTCGACGACCGGGCCGCGATCCTGCTCAAGGCCGCGGATCTGCTGGCCGGGCCGTGGCGGCCGGTGATCAATGCCGCCACCATGCTCGGCCAGTCCAAGTCGCCGCTGCAGGCGGAGATCGACGCGGCCTGCGAGCTGATCGACTTCTGGCGGTTCAACGTGCACTACGCCCGGCGGCTGCTGGCCGAGCAGCCCGAGTCCGCCGCCGGCAGCTGGAACCGGCTGGAGTACCGCCCGCTCGAGGGGTTCGTGCTGGCGATCACGCCGTTCAACTTCACCTCGATCGCGGCGAACCTGCCGACCGCGCCCGCGCTGCTCGGCAACACCGTGGTGTGGAAGCCGTCGCCCACCCAGCAGCTGTCCGCGCACTTCACCATGCAGCTGCTCGAGGCGGCCGGCCTGCCGCCCGGCGTGATCAACATGGTGACCGGCGACGGCCAGGCGGTGTCCCGGGTGGCGCTGGCCCACCCGGACCTGGCCGGCATCCACTTCACCGGCTCGACGCAGACCTTCCAGCACCTGTGGCGGACCGTCGGCGAGAACATCTCCGGCTACCGCGGCTACCCGCGGCTGGTCGGCGAGACCGGCGGCAAGGACTTCGTCATCGCCCACCCGTCGGCCGACCCCGACGTGCTGTCCACCGCGCTGATCCGCGGCGCGTTCGAGTACCAGGGCCAGAAGTGCTCGGCCGCCTCCCGCTGCTACATGCCGCGGTCGGTCTGGACCCGGCTGCGCGACGACTTCATCGGCCAGGTGGAGTCGCTGACCATGGGCGACGTGTCGGCCGACCTGTCGCTGTTCATGGGCGCGGTCATCGACGACCGCGCGTTCGCCAAGCACGCCGCGGCGCTGGAGCGGGCCGCGGCCGACGATTCGATCACCGGTGCTGGCCGGCGGCCGGGCCGACGACGGCGAGGGCTACTTCGTGCAGCCCACCGTGCTGGAGTGCGCCGACCCGGTCGACGAGATCTTCACCACCGAGTACTTCGGGCCGATCCTCGCCGTGTACGTCTACGACGACGCCGCGTACCCGCAGATGCTCGCCCAGGCCGCCGACGTGGCCAGGTACGCGCTGACCGGCTCGATCATCGCCCAGGACCGGGCGGCCATCGCCCACGCGACCAGGCGCTCCGGTTCTCGGCGGGCAACTTCTACATCAACGACAAGCCGACCGGTGCGGTCGTGGGTCAGCAGCCGTTCGGCGGGGCCAGGGCCAGCGGGACCAACGACAAGGCGGGCTCGATCTTCAACCTGATCCGCTGGGTGAACGCCCGCACGATCAAGGAGCTGTTCGTCCCGCCCACCGACTACCGCTACCCGCACATGGGCTAGGACACACCCTAGGACGCGCCCGGTCAGCAGCGCCCCGAGGTGGCGGGCTGGCCGCCGTCCGATCCGGTCGGGTACAGCACGGCCGTGCCGCGCGTCCGGGCTGGCGGCCGGGCGGCTCAGGACAGGTTCAGGGCGGCCGGGTAGGGCTGCAGGTAGGTCTGCCCGGCGAGCCAGCTCAGCCCGTCGCCGCGGGCGTGGTGGGCGAGCAGCGCGACCGGCACCGCGATCGGCGTGTCGCCGCGCCGGTAGGCCTCGATCCGGCTCACCAGGTCGGCTCGCCTGATGTCGTCCAGCACGTCGCTGACCTGGCTGAAGGCGTGCAGGAGCGCGTTGGCGTGGCGGCCCCGGGTGGCCCGGCCGGCCATCGCGGCGCGGAACAGCTCGTCGTACTCGGCCTGCACGGCCGCCCGCGGCCGGCTTCCGCCCCGGCGACCACCCGCCCGGCCAGCCGGTAGCGAGCCGGGTCGTGCGCGAGGATCTGCAGCTTGTGCCGGGCGTGGAAGGCGACCAGGTCGCGCGGCTGCCACGAACCGGCGAACAGCTCGCGCAGCCGGGCCGTGGCGAAGATCCGCTGCACGAACGCCTCGCGCAGCCCCGGGTCGGTCAGCCGTCCCTCGTCCTCGACCGGGAGCAGCGGGAAGGCCGTCATCAGCCGGGCGGCGAAAACGCCGCGGCCGTTCCGGTTCACGGGCTGCGGGCCGGCGCCGTAGCGCGGGATGCCGCGGATGCCGCAGCTGGGCGACTTGGCCTTGAACACGTAGCCGTCGATCTGCCCGGGCAGCGGCAGGGCCGCCATCGCGGCGGTGTGATCGGCGGTCCGGCTCCGGTTGATCAGCCGGTCGCTGTCGGTCAGCCGGAGCGTCTGGCGCGGGGTGCCCAGCCCGATCGCCATTTCCGGGCACAACGGGACCCACTCGACGTGCGGGCCCAGCACGTCGCTGAGAAAGGCGTGCCGCCGGTGCCCGCCGTCGTACCGGACCTGCTCGCCGAGCAGGCAGCTCGACACGCCGATCCGTGGTTTCACGCGCCCCTCCCCGCCGTTGCCCGGCCTGACCAAGACCAGACTACGGTGGACCGGTGACCGGACCCCAGACCGCGATCGTGGTCTGCACCCGCGACCTGCGGCTGCACGACAACCCCGCCCTCGCCGCGGCCTGCGACCAGGCGCGGCAGGTGGTGCCGGTCTTCGTCATGGACCGGGCGCTGACCGCGCTGTCCCCCAACCGGACCCGGTTCCTGCGCGACTGCCTCACCGACCTGCGCCGCGGCCTGCGCCAGCGCGGCGGTGACCTGGTGATCCGGGACGGCGATCCGGTCGCCGAGGTCCTGCGCCTGGCGGCCGAGACGAGCGCGCAGCGGATCTTCATCGCCGATGACGTGTCCCGTTACGCCGCCCGCCGCCGCGACCGCCTCGCACGCGAATGCGGCAGGCACCGGCTGGAGCTGACCATCACCCCCGGCCCGGCGGTCGTGCCGCCCGGTGACCTGCGCCCGGCCGGCGCGGATCATTACCGGGTTTTCACCCCGTACTGGCGGGCGTGGACCGCGGCCCGCTGGCGCCCGGCCGTGGCCGCGCCGCGGACCGTCAGGCTGCCGTCCGGCCTGCGGATCGGGCGGATTTTCCCGAACGGACGGGATTGGTCACCTGCCCTGGCGCCGGGCGGGGAGGTAGCGGGCCAGCGGCAAGCCGAACGCTGGCTGCGCGACTGCCTCGCGGGCTACGCCCACCGCCACGACGACCTGGCCGGCGACGGCACCTCGCGGCTGAGTGCCTACCTGCGGTTCGGCTGCCTGTCGCCGGTCGCACTGGCCGGGGCGGCCCGGCCGGCCCGGCGGTGAGGAGTTCTGCCGCCAGCTCGCCTGGCGTGACTTCTTCTACCAGGTCGCGGCCGCCTTCCCGGACCTGGCGCGGCGGAATTACCGGCCGCGGGGCGGCCGCTGGCATGACGATCCCGCGGCCCTGGACGCCTGGCGCGAGGGGCGCACCGGAGTGCCGATCGTGGACGCAGGGCTCCGCCAGCTCGCCGCCGAAGGCTTCATGCACAACCGGGCCCGCATGATCACCGCTTCGTTCCTGACCCGGAATCTGCAGATCGACTGGCGGCACGGCTACCAGCACTTCGGCAGGCTGCTGGCCGACGGCGACCTGGCGAACAACGCGGGTAACTGGCAGTGGGTGGCCGGCACCGGCAACAACACCCGGCCGGGCCGGGTGATGAACCCGCTGCGCCAGGCTCACCGGTTCGACCGGGACGGCGACTACGTGCGCCGGTGGGTCCCCGAACTGGCCGATGCCGACTCCGCGCTGATCCACACCCCCTGGCGGCGGCCAGGCGGAAGGCGCCGCCAGCCGGCCGATCCGCCGCCCATCGCGGACCTGAGCCGGTGACCCCCGGCGCCATTCACCGCCTCGTCCTGTGGAACATCGATCTCACCCTGGTCGACGTCGGGCGGGTGACCCGCGACGCCTGCGCGGACGCGTTCCGCCAGGTGACCGGGCGCCCGCTGGTGCGGCTGCCGCCGACGGCGGGCCGAACCGACTCAGAGGTGTTCTTCGAGGCGCTCGCGCTGAACGCGGCGGAGCTTTCCGGCGCCGAGCAGGCCCAGCCGCTGCTGGCCGGCTACAACGACGCGCTGGCCCGCGCGTTCGGGGCCCGCAGCGACCTGCTGACCGCGAAGGGGAGGCTGCTTCCCGGCGCGAAGGAGGCGGTGACCGCGGTGGCCGGGCTGCCCGGCATGATCCAGAGCGTGCTCACCGGGACGATCAAGCCGAACGCGATCGTCAAGCTGCGCGCGTTCGGCCTGGACGGCCTGATGGATGTCGAGATCGGCGGGTTCGGCTCGGAGGCCTACCCCAAGGGAACGCTGCTGCAGGTCACCCGGTCCCGGGCGGCCGAATCCCGTGGTGTCAGCCTCGGCGAACGGGCCACCGCGTACATCGGTGACTCGCCCCGCGACGTGGCGGCGGCCAGGATCGGCGGCGCCCGGTCGATCGCGGTGGCCACCGGCCGGGCCACCGCCGCCCAGCTCACCGCCGCGGGCGCCGACGCGGTACTCCCCGACCTGACCGGCACGCGGGCTCTGCTGCGCATAATCGATGAGCTCACCCTGGCATGAATGTAGTTTGCTCGCTTTTGGGACTTAGCTACGCTTTTTTTGGCGTTACTCCGCGAGATTTTTCGGCGGAGGTTAATTTAGCGCCTTACCCTCCCTCGCTTGGTCCGGTGACCTGCGGTGATTCCTGTTCTCAGTCCGGAAGGCCGTCGTGACCAGCCGTATAGTCGGTTGCCGGGTCAACCGCCGGACCGGCCCTCGCGTCAGATCCATGAGGGGCCTGGACGTGGAACGATGCGCGAACAGGCGATAAGGCTCTCCGTGACGGCTCGTGACAGGGAGAGATAAATTATGTGCGATGACCAGCATCAAGGCCACCGGGAGGGAAATGCCGGCTCCGGGCTGTCGAGGCGCGATTTCCTGCACGGGACGGCGGCGATGGCGGCAGCCACCGCGTTGCTCCGGGAAATCCCGCGGCTTCCGCTGCGGTCGGCGGCCCGTCCGGCGGCGCCGGACGGCAATGCGGCGTATTCGATGGCGATGCACGTGCACTCGTCGTTCAGCGAGTACGACGGCTCGATGCAGAGCCAGATGTTCCAGGCGGCGGCCAACGCCGTGGACGTGCTGTGGTGGACCGATCACGACGCCCGGATGGAAGGGATCCACTACCGTGACGTCGTCCACTTCACCAGCCTGGACCATGAGAAGGGCGGTCCGGGCCAGGGCGGCGCGTGGCGGTGGGAGAGGGTGGAGAGCGGCCCGCTGGCCGCCGGCTCGGGCGGGATCGTCACCGTGCCCTGCTCCCCGAACGACCCGGTCTACGGCGGGAGCATGCACCTGACCGCCCGGAGCGCCAGCCCGCGGACCGCCACGTTCGGCTACTACGGGAACTCGAAGTTCGCCGGGTGGAACTACCGGGACAACCTGACCGGGCAGACGCTGGAGATCGACGTGCTGCTGGAGAACGGCTGGCGGCACGGCTACCTCGAGCTGCTGATCACCACCTCCTACCACGAGGCGGCGGCCGGCCGGCCGGCGACTACCGCCTGTCCTACCGGTTCGTGCCGGAGGGACGGGCGAGCCGGACGGCGCAGGGCAACACGGGCGTGATCACGATCCCGGTGAAGTCGTCCGGTGGTCACCAGTGGTACACCGCGGCCCTCACGCCATCCGACGACATCGCCGCGCTGTGGCCGGACCTGGACTACCGCGACTTCGCCCTGTACGAGCTGACGCTGAACGCGGCGAGCGAGGGCGGCCAGGTGGGCGGGTACTTCGACTACCTGCGGTTCAGCCGCTCACTCGGCGGCGAGGCCTTCTTCCGGCAGCAGGCCGGGATGATGTCCGCCCTGGCCCCGGCCTACCCGGGCGTGGACCAGCGGCAGGGCCTGGAGGTATCCCTGTACGCCCCGCACCTGAACTGGTTCGGCGGGTCGGTGACCATGCCTGACTACAGCGGCCTCCGGCGCGGCGACTACGTCCGGTTCCTGGCCGAGACGGTGGTCCCGCGGATTCACTCGTCCGGCGGGCTGGCCAGCTACAACCATCCGTTCGGGAGCAACTTCGACCGGCCGCCGCTCTCGGCGGCCAGGCAGGACCAGATGCTGGCCCGCACCGCCCGGCAGCTGCTGCCGGCCCGGTCGAGGCCGGCCGCCCTCGGCACCGACCTGCTGGAGGTCGGTTACGAGCTGCGTCAGGGCTGTGACCTGGCGCACCACGTGGCGCTGTGGGACATCATGTCCCGCAACGCCATCTTCCTCACCGGCAACGGGACCAGCGACGATCACTGGGGGCAGGACTGGTTCGGCGAGATCAACAACTGGATCACCTGGGCGTGGGCGACGAGTACCAGCCAGGCCAGCCTGCTGGCCGCGCTGGCCGCCGGGCGGGCCTGGTGCGGGTCGCTGGCCGGCTTCCGGGGCAGCCTGGACCTGCTCGTGGACGGCAGGTGCCCGATGGGCAGCGTCAGCATCTCCAGGGCCCTGGTCCGGCAGCTGGCCATCACCGCCACCAGCGTCCCGGCGGGCGGCTCCGTGCAGGTGATGCAGGGCGCCGTGGACTACGCCGGCACCCGCGCGGTCAAGGCCAACACCCGGCCGGTCGCCAGCTACCCGGCGCGCGATCTGGCCCACGGCCCGGTGACCACCTGGGTCGACAACAGCCGGGACAGCTTCGTCCGCAGCCAGGTGCTGGACTCCAGCGGCGCCGTCGTGGGCCTGTCCAACCCGGCCTGGCTGCTGCGCAGCCGGCCGACCCGGCGGCATCCCCGCCCCTCGCGCGGCCTGAGCCCGGCCCCGGAGCGGCCACGAGCGCCCGGGGATATCCTTGGGGCACCGTGACATCACCACAACGGCGTGGTGCCGCCCGGTCCCGGAGCTTCGGCGAAGAGGGCGGCCGGCTGACCTACAGCAGCTACCTGCGCCTGCCCGGACTGCTCAGCCAGCAGATCCCGCAGGCCGCGCCGCCGGCCCACGACGAACTGCTGTTCATCACCGTCCACCAGGTGTACGAGCTGTGGTTCAAGCAGCTCCTGTACGAGCTGGAGACCACCCGGGACGAGATGCTGGCGGGCCAGGTGTGGCAGGCCCGGCACCTGCTGACCCGGGCGCACGCGATCGAGCGGCTGCTGGTCGCCCAGGTGGAGATCCTGGAGACGATGACCCCGCAGGACTTCCTCGACTTCCGGGCGAATCTCGCGCCGGCCAGCGGCTTCCAGTCGGCGCAGTTCCGCGAGCTCGAGTTCCTGTCCGGCGCGAAGGACCGGGGATTCCTGGCCCGTTTCCGCTCTCTCACCGATGCTGAGCGGGAACGGCTCAACCGGCGCCTGGCCGAGCCGTCACTGTGGGACGGGTACGTGAGCTTGCTCCGGACGCGTGGCCTGGCCGCCGAGGATGATGCGCAGCTGCTCTCCTCGCTCGTCACCGTGGCCAGGGACCGGGCCGATTATGACGATCTGTGGGAGCTCGCCGAGGACCTGCTGACCCATGACGAGCTGGCCGGCGTCTGGCGCGCGCGGCACGTGGCCATGGTGGAGCGGCAGATCGGCACGAAGTCCGGCACCGGCGGCTCGACCGGCGCGCCGTACCTGAGGCGCCGGCTGGCCTTGCATTATTACCCGCTGCTTTGGGAACTTCGTGACCAGCTCTAGTGGCCGCTAGCCACGGGCCGCGCCCCGAAGCGGCCGGCGCAGGAAGGGAGCAGGCAGTGGAACCGATCCGGGCGAATCCCGGCGAGCAGAAGGAGTCCCTGCTGGTGGCGGCGGCCGAACGCACGGCCGGGCTGCTCGGTGACGACGTGCCCGGCGTCGGCGATGCGCTCGGCTACCTGCATGCCTACTACCGGCACGTCGCACCCGACGACATGGCCGCGATCGGGCCCGAGCGGGCCGCCGCGGTGGCCGCCGAGCACGCCCGGCTCGGCGCGCACCGTCCGCAGGGCAAGCCGCTGGTATGCGTCCGGGTCCCGGACGAGCCCGACGGTCACGCGGCCTTCGACCCGGACCGCGCGGTGGTGGACATCATCACCGACGACATGCCGTTCCTCGTGGACTCGGTGACGATGGAGCTCACCCGGAACACCCTGGAGATCGGCCTGATCGTGCACCCGCAGCTGCGGGTCAGCCGCGACGTCACCGGCGCGCTGCGCCGGGTGCGCGGGCCGGCCGGGGACCGCCGCGCCGCCAGCGGCGAGATCGACGAATCCTGGATCCACATCGAGGTCTCCCGGCCGGCCGGCGAGCTGAGCAAGCAGAAGCTGGAGTCGAGGCTGCGCGCGGTCCTCGAAGACGTCCGGGTCGCGGTGGAGGACCATCCGCGGATGGTCACCGCCGCGGAGCAACTGGCCGGCCGGCTCGCCGCGGAAGGCCGCGACGAGCTGATCGCGCACGGCGACGTCGATGACCGGGAAGTCGAGGCGCTGCTGCGCTGGCTGGTCGACGGTCATTTCACCTTCCTCGGCTACCGCGAGTACGACCTGGTCGAGGGGCCGGACGGCATGGCGCTGCGGGCGGTGCCGGGAACGGGGCTGGGCATCCGGCGCCATGACGAGCCGGGAAAGGAGTCGCTCGCGGCGCTGCCGCCCGAGGTGCGGGCCAAGGCCAAGGAGCCGGTCCGGCTGGTCCTGACCAAGGCGAACTCGCGATCCACCGTGCACCGTCCGTACTACCTCGACTACGTGGCGCTGAAGAGGTTCGACGACGCGGGCGAGGTGGTCGGCGAATACCGGTTCCTCGGGCTCTACACCCACGTCGCCTACTCGGAGAGCATCAGCCACATCCCCGTGCTGCGGCGGAAGCTGGCCGGCGTGCTGGAGGCGGCGGGACTGGCCGCCGACAGTCACGACGGCAAGGACCTGGAGGAGATCCTCGAGACGTACCCGCGGGAGGAGCTGTTCCAGACCTCGGTGGCCGAGCTCACCCCGATCGCGCTGGGCGTGCTGCGGCTGCACGACCGCCGGCAGACCCGGCTGTTCCTGCGCAAGGATCCCTACGGCCGGTACATGACCTTCCTGCTCTACCTGCCGCGGGACCGGTGGAACACCAAGGTGCGGCTGCGCACCCAGGAAATCCTGCTGAAGGCGCTGAACGGTGTCTCCGCGGACTACAGCACGATGATCGGCGAGTCCGTGCTGGCCCGGCTGCAGGTGGTGGTCAGGGGCGAGCGCGGGCACCCGCTTCCCGACGTGGACGCCGCCGAGCTCGAGCGGCAGCTGGTCGCGGCCGTCCGGTCCTGGGACGACGACCTGCACGAGGAGGCGGTGCGCGCTCTCGGCCCGCGGCCGGGGCGAGCGCTGGCCGCCGCGTTCGGCGACGTGATACCGGAGGCCTACAAGGCGGACATGTCCGCCGCCGCGGCCGTCACCGACCTGGTCCGGGTCGCCGGGATGCGCGAGTCCGGCGACCCGGTGGCCGTCGACCTCTACCAGAGCGCCGGACACGCGCACGGCGCCCAGGTCACCGAGCCGGGCGGCCTGGCCGGGGAGCGGGACGCGGTGACCGGCGAGCCGCCCCGGTCGTGGCGGCTCAAGGTCTACCGGACCCAGGCTCCGATCACGCTGTCCCAGGTGCTGCCCGAGCTGCAGCACATGGGCGTCGAGGTGGTCGATGAGCACCCGTACGAGTTCGCGGCCGCGGGGCAGGGCGGCCAGCCGTTCTGGATCTACGACTTCGGGCTGCGCCCCGCCTCGCCGGCCGCCGCGGCCGGCCCGGACCGGCACGGCCCGGTGAAGGAGCTGTTCGAGGAGGCCCTGATCGCCCTGTGGAACGGGCTCACCGAGGACGACAGCTGCAACGCTCTCGTCCTGGCCGCCCAGCTGAGCTGGCGCCAGGTCGTCGTGCTGCGCGCCTACGCCCGGTACCTGCGGCAGGCGGGCATGGCGTTCAGCCAGGACTACATCGCCCGGGTGCTGCGCTCGAACGTCACCACCGCCAGGCTCCTGGCCCGGCTGTTCGAGTCGCGGTTCGACCCGCAGCGGTCCGGCGGCGAGTCCGAGCGGAGCGAGGCGATCATCGAGGAAATCCGCGGCGAGCTCGACGAGGTGGCCAGCCTCGACCACGACCGGATTCTCCGCTCCTACCTGAGCCTGATCGAGGCCACCCTGCGGACCAGCTACTACCAGCGGGGCGCGGGACCGGTGGCCGGCCAGCAGGCACCGTACCTGGTCATCAAGCTGGACCCGGGGCGGGTGCCGGATCTGCCGGCGCCCAGGCCGCGGCTTGAGATGTTCGTGTACTCGCCCCGGTTCGAGGGCATCCACCTGCGGTTCGGCCGGGTGGCCCGGGGCGGGATCCGCTGGTCGGACCGGCAAGAAGACTTCCGCACCGAGATCCTCGGCCTGGTGAAGGCGCAGGACGTGAAGAACTCCGTCATCGTGCCGGCCGGCGCCAAGGGCGGCTTCGTCTGCAAGCAGCTGCCCGATCCCGCCGACCGGGCCGCCTACGCCGAGGAGGGCCTGGCCTGCTACCGCCTGTTCATCAGCGCCATGCTGGACATCACCGACAACACCGACGGCGAGCGGGTGGTGCCGCCGCCCGGCGTGGTCAGGCACGACGGCGACGATCCCTACCTGGTGGTGGCGGCGGACAAGGGCACCGCGACGTTCTCCGACGTGGCCAACGAGATAGCGAACGAGTACGGGTTCTGGCTCGGTGACGCGTTCGCCTCCGGCGGCTCGCACGGCTACGACCACAAGAAGATGGGCATCACCGCGCGGGGCGCGTGGGAATCGGTGCGCTTCCACTTCTGCACGCTCGGCACCGACGTCGACGCCGACGACATCACCGTGGCGGGCATCGGCGACATGTCGGGCGACGTATTCGGCAACGGGATGCTGCTGTCCCGGCACATCAGGCTGGTGGCGGCGTTCGACCACCGGCACGTGTTCCTCGACCCCGATCCCGATCCGGCCGCCAGCTTCGCCGAGCGCGAGCGGCTGTTCGCCCTGCCCCGCTCCACCTGGGCCGAGTATGACGCGACGCTGATCTCCGCCGGCGGCGGCGTCTGGCCGAGGACGGCGAAGTCGGTGCCCATCTCGCCGCAGGCGCGGGAGGCGCTTGACCTCGAGGGCGGGGTGACCGCGCTCACCCCGGCCGAGCTGATCTCCGCGGTGCTCGCGGCGCCGGCGGACCTGCTCTGGAACGGCGGGATCGGCACCTACGTCAAGGCCGCCGCCGAGACGCACGCCGCGGTCGGCGACCGGGCCAACGACGGGATCCGGATCGACGCCACCCAGCTGCGGGCCAAGGTGATCGGCGAAGGCGGCAACCTCGGCCTGACCCAGGCGGCCCGGATCGAGTTCGCCCGGGCCGGCGGCCTGATCAACACCGACTTCATCGACAACAGCGCGGGCGTGGACACCTCGGATCACGAGGTCAATATCAAGATCCTGCTGAACCGGCCGGTGCGCGACGGCCAGCTGTCGATGCCGCAACGCGACGCGCTGCTGCAGGAGATGACCGACGAGGTGGCCGCCCTCGTGCTGCCGCACAACTACAGCCAGAACGTAGTACTGGCCGCCGCTCGCGCGCAGGCCAGCTCGATGCTGCACGTGCACGCCCGCTACCTGCGCAGACTGGAGCGGGACGGCAAGCTGCGGCGCAGGCTGGAGACCCTTCCCGGGGACAAGGAGATCGCCGAGCGGCGGGCGGCCGGCATCGGCCTGACCAGCCCCGAGTTCGCCGTGCTGCTCGCCCGGACCAAGATCGACGCGGCCCAGGAGGTGCTCGACTCCGGCCTGCCCGACGACGCCTACCTGCACAGCGCGCTGGTCAAGTACTTCCCCGGGCCGCTGCGCCACGGCCACGAGCAGGACATGGCCACCCACCCGCTGCGCCGCGAGATCATCACCACGGTCGTGGTCAACGAGATGGTGGACCAGTCGGGCATCACGTTCTGGTTCCGGCTGAACGAGGAGACCGGAGCCTCGGGGCCGGACATCACCCGGGCCTGGCTGGTCGCCCGGGAGGTCTTCGACATGCCGTCGTTCTGGGCACAGGTGCAGCGGCTGGACGGCGTGGTCGACGTGAACACGCAGATTGCGCTGCTGCTCGAGGGCCGCAAGCTCACCGAGCGGGCGTCCCGCTGGCTGCTGCACAACCGGCGGCCGCCGTTCGGCATCCAGGACACCATCGACTTCTTCGCCGACGGCGTGCTCGCCGTCGGCTCCGGCCTGCCCAAGCTGCTCACCGGCCCGGACTTCGACGGGTTCGCCGAGCGGCGGGAGAGCTACGTGGCGGGCCGGGTGCCGGACGACCTGGCCGACCGGGCCGCCGCGATGGTGCCCGCCTACTCCGCCTTCGACATCGTCGAGATCGCCACCGCGACGTCGCGCAGCGTCGAAGAGACCGCGGAGGTCTACTTCGACCTGGCCGACCGCCTGCAGATCACCCGGCTGCGCGACCGGATCACTGCGCTGCCGCGCGATGACCGGTGGAACACGGCGGCCCGGGCGGCGCTGCGCGACGACCTGTACGCCGCGCACGCCGCGCTCGCCGGTGACGTGCTGCAGGTCACCGGCGGCGGCCGCCCGGAGGAGCGGCTGGCCCGGTGGACGCGGCGGAACGACGCGGCGGTGGCCCGGGCCACCCAGACCCTCACCGAGATCTGGGAAAGCGACCGGTTCACCATGGCCACGCTGTCCGTCGCCGTCCGCGCCATCCGGGCCCTGGTGCAGGGCAGCGCGCTGCCCGGCTAAGCGCACCGGGCGCTCGCGCTGACCAGGACAGCCGCACGGCTCGCGTAGGCTCTTAGCATGGCAGCGAGCGACCCGGCCGAGGAGATCAAGGAACTTTCCTCGAAGCTCACCGGCGTGGAAGTCGTCCTGGACCTGGACGCCATGCGGCGGGAGGCGGCCGGCCTGCGCGAGACGGCCTCGAGTCCCACCCTGTGGGAGGACCAGGAGAACGCCCAGGCGGTCACCCGCCGGCTGGCCTACCTCGAGGGCGAGATTTCCCGGGTGGAGGGCCTGCGCCGCAGGCTGGACGACACCCAGGTGATGTTCGAGCTCGCCGACAGCGAGAACGACGAGCCCACCCGGGAAGAGGCGACCCGGGATCTGCGTGCGCTGCACGACGAGATCAACCAGCTCGAGGTGCGCACCCTGCTGTCCGGCGAGTACGACTCGCGCGAGGCGCTGATCACGATCAACTCGCAGGCCGGCGGGGCCGACGCCGCCGACTTCGCGCAGAACCTGATGCGGATGTACCTGCGCTGGGCCGAGCGGCACGGCTACCCGACCGAGGTCTATGACACCTCCTACGCCGAGGAAGCCGGCATCAAGTCGGCCACGTTCGCGGTCAAGGTGCCCTACGCCTACGGCTGGCTGCGCGGCGAGCACGGCACGCACCGGATGGTCCGTATCTCCAAGTACGACAACCAGGGCCGCAGGCAGACTTCCTTCGCCGGCGTGGACGTGGTCCCGGTGGTGCAGACCGCCGACCACATAGAGATCAACGAGGACGAGATCCGGGTCGATGTCTACCGGTCCAGCGGGCCCGGCGGGCAGGGGGTCAACACCACCGACTCGGCGGTCAGGATCACCCACCTGCCCACCGGCATCGTGGTCTCCTGCCAGAACGAGCGCAGCCAGCTGCAGAACCGGGCGACGGCCATGTCCGTGCTGCAGGCCAAGCTGCTGGAGCGCAAGCGCCAGGAGGATGCGGACAAGCTTTCCGAGCTGCGCGGCGAGAGCACGAGCAGCTGGGGAACGCAGATCCGCAACTACGTCCTGTACCCCTACCAGAACGTGAAGGACGTCCGCACCGGGGTCGAGACGAGCAATACGGCGGCGGTCCTGGACGGCGAGATCGACGAGTTCATCGAGGCCGAGATCCGCTACCTCAAGCGGCACTGATCAAGCTGAAACCCCGGCTAATGCGCCAGGTGCAGGGCGAGCATGAGCAGCACCGTGGCCACCAGCGCCATGATCAGCAGCGGCACGCCGAGCCCAGGCTGGGCATGATGCACGTGCGCCCGGGCCTGCCGGCACGCGGCGCAGCGACCCTCGACGACTGGTCCGGCGCAGTGGGCGCAGATCAGGTGTTCGCAGCTCATCGGGGCCATCCCTTCGGCCGGGACACGCGTCCGGTCAGTTCGGCGATGTCGGACCTTTCGTGCCAGTTTCCCCCTAGACTGTCCCGTGGCCAACCCAGGAAGGACACGCAAGAACCCGGCCTGCACCCATATCTTACCGATCGCGTGTGATGAACCTGTGATCCACTTCGATAACGTCACCAAGCTGTACCCGAGCCAGAGCCGTCCGGCCCTGGAGAACGTCAACATCGATGTCGAGAAGGGTGAGTTCGTCTTCCTCGTCGGCCCGTCCGGCTCGGGCAAGTCAACGTTCCTGCGGCTGGTGCTCAAGGAAGAACGGCCCAGCGAGGGAAGAATCCACGTGGCCGGCAAGGACCTGGCCCGGCTGAGCAACTGGCGGGTTCCGCTGCTGCGTCGCCGGATCGGCTGCGTGTTCCAGGATTTCCGGCTGCTGCCGAACAAGAACATCTACCAGAACGTCGCGTTCGCGCTGGAGGTCATCGGGAAGCCCCGGCGCTTCATCCGCAAGGTTGTTCCCGAGGTCATCGACCTGGTGGGACTGGAGGGCAAGCACGACAGGATGCCCGACGAGCTGTCCGGTGGCGAGCAGCAGCGGGTCGCGATGGCCCGGGCGTTCGTCAACCGGCCGATGATCCTGCTGGCCGATGAGCCGACCGGCAACATCGACCCGGCGACGTCCATCGGCATCATGAAGGTCCTCGACCGGATCAACAGGACCGGCACCACCGTGGTGATGGCCACGCACGACGCGGCGATCGTGGACTCGATGCGCAAGCGGGTGGTGGAGCTGGAGTTCGGCAAGGTGGTCCGGGACCAGTCCCGCGGGGTGTACGGCCAGGCATACTAACCGGCCCCGAGACCATCGGCGGCCACGGGCATGAGCCGGGCCGCCCGGAGCTACCGAGGGATCAGCGGCGATGCGCGCACAGTTTGTTCTCCAGGAGGTATGGACCGGCCTGCGGCGCAACCTCACCATGACGATCGCGCTCGTGGCGGTGGTGGCGATCAGCCTGTCCCTGCTCGGCACCGGCCTGCTGTTCGTCAAGCAGGTGAACAACACCAGGACCTACTGGCAGGGCAAGGTCGAGATTTCCGTTTACCTGTGCACGTCCACCAGCGTCAGCACGCAATGCCGGCAGAACGGTCCGGCCACCCCCGCCGAGCTGGCCTCGATCCGGCAGGACCTGCAGAGCCTGCCCCAGGTCTCCCGCGTGTACTACGAATCCCAGGCCCAGGCCTACCAGCACTTCAAGCAGGACTTCTCCCAGGATCCGTCGTTCGTCAGCACGGTCAGCCAGGGAGACATCCCGGACTCGTTCGAGGTGAAGCTGAAGAACCCGACCGCCGACTTCAACGTCGTCGCGGGCACGGTGCAGGGGCGCCCGGGGGTCGACGACATCGTCGATGACCGGTCCATCCTGAGCAACTTCTACAAGCTGCTCGACGGCGCGCGGAACGCGGTGGTGATCATCGCGATCATCCTGATCATCGCCGCGGCGCTGCTGGTGGCGAACACGATCCGGCTGTCCGCGTTCAACCGCCGCCGGGAGACCAGCATCATGCGCCTGGTCGGCGCGTCCAACTTCTACATCCAGCTGCCGTTCCTGGTCGAAGGCGTGATCGCCGGGCTGGCCGGGTGGCTGCTCGCTGCCGGGCTGCTGGTCGCGGTCAAGGACCTGGGCCTGGATACCCTGCAGGAGTACTTCACCTTCAACGTGCGGCTGAGCACCGCGGATCTGGTCGAGGTCGTGCTCTTCACGTTGATCGTGGGCGTGCTGCTGTGCGGCGCGACGTCCTTCCTGACTCTGCGGCGCTATCTGCGGGTATGACGGGAGCCGACGGGAGGTTCGCCTTGCAGGTTGCGTCCTAGTGCCGCGGGAGCAGGGAGTAAAGGTCATCGCCCGGAACCGGCGGGCCAGGCACGACTATCACATCGAGGACACGTTCGAGGCCGGCCTTGTGCTGACCGGCACCGAGGTGAAGTCCCTGCGCGCGGGACGGGCGTCGCTCGCGGAGGCCTTCGGGCAGTTCTCCGGGGGTGAACTATGGCTGCACGGATTGCACATACCCGAGTACGCACAGGGCACATGGACGAATCATGAGCCCCGGCGGACGCGTAAGCTGCTACTACACCGCAGAGAGATCGACCGGCTTGCCAGCCAGGTGGCCGAGCGGGGGTTCACGATCGTCCCGCTGTCGCTGTACTTCAGCGGCGGCAAGGCGAAGGTGGAACTGGCGCTGGCCCGCGGCAAGCGGACGTACGACAAGCGCCATGATCTGGCGCAACGGGATGCGGCCAGGGAGGTGGACCGTGCGCTCCGCCGGCGAAGGTAACTGGGAACGCAGTCATGTCCCCGGCCGCCGATAGCCGGGGCGCGCAGTCAGGCCCGCGTAAGCGCGCATCCCGGCTCCTGCAGTCCGCCGCCCGCCCGGACGATTCCCGCCCTTCCGGTGCGCCGCCGACCGCCGTTCCGCGTGACCCGGGTGCTCCTGGTCGGGTGGATCCCCCGGTTCCCGCCCGTCCGGATGGCGGGCCGGCGCGAGCCGGTCCGGAAAAAAAGCCCGTCCGCGAGCCGGTTCCCGGGCCTCGCCGCCGGGCCGGCGGAATCTTCACCCGGTCCGCCCTGCTGCGCGTCTGCGGCGTCGTGGTGGTGCTGGGCCTGGTCGCGGCCGGGCTGCTCGGCGGCCGGGCTCCCGGCACATCCGCGGAGACCACGGTGCAGTCGTTCCTGCTCGACTGGGAACAGGGCAACTACGGGGAGGCGGCCCAGCTCACCACCGGGAATCCGGCGGCCGTCGCCGCCGCCCTGCGGGCGGCGTACACCCAGCTCGACGCCGCGGCCCTGTATCTGAGCATCGGGAGTGTCGCGCAGAACGGGGACACCGCTCACGCCCAGTTCGGCGCCTCGGTTGACCTCGGCGAGGACGGCGCGGCGTGGAACTACACCGGGCGGTTCGCGCTGGGATGGACGGGCTCGACCTGGAAGGTCCGGTGGAACCCGAGCGTCATCGTGCCCGGCCTGCGTCCGGGCACGCGGCTGGCCGTCCGCACCACCGTCCCGCGGCGGGCGCTGGTGCTCGACTCGGCCGGCCAGCCGCTGCAGCGGTCGTCGGCCGCCTACGTGGTGGGCGTCCGGCCCGACACGCTGGCCGATCCCGGGCGGACCGCGGAGGATGTCGGAACGACCACGGGCCTGGACTCCCGGCAGGTGCTGGACCAGATACGCGCCGCCCCGCAGGCATCGTTCGTCGGCCTGCTGACGCTCGATCCGCGCTCGTACGCGCAGCTGGGCCACCGGCTGCGCGGCACTGCCGGGGTCATCGTCCGCCAGGTGCACCGCCGCTTGTTCGACAGCATCGCCAGCGACGTGGTCGGAACGGTCGGAACCGAGAACTCCCAGGAGTTCCGCCAGGATGGCATCGCCTACCAGCCCGGGGAGACCACCGGCCTGTCCGGGCTGCAGCAGTACTATCAGCGCAGGCTGGTCGGCTCCCCGACCACCGAGGTGATCACCGAGAACAGCGGCGGGCGACTGGTGTCGGTGCTGCACAAGTGGTCGGGACCGGCCGGGATGCCGGTGCGCACCACGCTCAGTTCCGGCGCGCAGACCGCGGCCAATGATGCACTCCGCCGCACCAGCGACGCGGCCGCGATCGTCGCCGTGCAGGCGTCCACCGGGAAGATACTCGCCGTCGCGAGCCAGCCGGGCCGCGACCATCACATCGGCCAGCCCGGCCCGCTGGCCGGACGCTACCCGCCCGGGCAGGCTTTCACGATCGTGTCGGCGGCCGCCCTGCTGGGTACCGGGCTGCCGGCCGGGGCCCCGGTTCCGTGCACCACCGCCAGCGACGTGGGCGGCGTGACGTTCACCAATGACCCGCCGGCCCACGGGCTCGGCGCTCAGCCGCCGTTCAGCGCCGATTTCGCTCGCGGCTGCGGCACCGCGTTCGCCGGGCTGTCCCGGCGGCTGAGCCCGGCTGGGCTATCCCGGGCGGCGGCCGAATTCGGCCTCGGCTCGTCCTGGCGGCTCCCGCTGCCCGGCTTCGCCGGCCGATGCCCGCGTCCGGCGACCGACGCGCAGCTGGCCGCGGACACCATGGGCGCGGGAGACATCCAGGTCAGCCCGCTGGACATGGCACTGATCGCGGCCCAGGTGGACTCGGGACAGTGGCATGCTCCCTCCTTGATCATCAGCCCGCCAGACCCGACGGACCCGCCGCTGGCCGCGAAGTCCACCGTGAGCCAGCAGGTCATGAGCACGCTGCGGGATCTGATGCGGGCGACCGTGCGGACCGGGGCGGCGCGGCGGGCCGACCTGTCCGGCCAGCCGGTCTACGGCCAGGCCGGGCAGGCGCGGTTCAGCCAGGGCGGTAAGGGAGTCCAGGCCGCCTGGTTCACCGGCTTACCGCGGGAACGTGGCCTTCGCCGTGCTCAGCTCGGCAAGTCCGCGAGGGTTTCCGCGGTCCCGCTCGCCGCGCAGTTCCTGCAGCGGCTGCGCGGCTCACTGCTCGGCCGTAGCCGGGAACCAGCAGCCGCGGGAATCCGGGTTGGCCGCCAGGCGTTGACACAGGTAGTCGTTTGCGACCGTGTCGCTCGGTGTTCGCGCCGGGTGGCCGGACAACTCAATAGGGGGTGACAGGCTTCGACTTCGGTTGTCGAGCCAGGGGAAGCGGGCCGAGGGTCGCGGTGGCGACCTCGTTAATCCCGTGACCGTAACTTATAAGTGCCAACGCAAAGCGCACTGACCTCGCCCTCGCGGCCTGACCGCGAGTTAGGGGTCTGTCAGCCCGGGAGTGCCTCTGGCCCGGTGTCTGGCATCAGCTAAGAGGCTCTACTAGCCGGCCCGGCCGCGGGGCCTGCTAGGACACCAACAGCGGCTGAGCCCGTCGGCGGCTGGCCTGCAAGACCGCCGGGGCTGAGAAAACAGCGCAGGCTGCGCCCGGAGAAGCCCTGGTAAAGCACTGAAGGACGCGGGTTCGATTCCCGCCACCTCCACGCGACTTGGCGACCCCTGTGCTGCGCTCGGTGACGTCTCGTCACCTTCGCGGTGGGCCGCGATTCCTGCCCGGGGGCCCGAGCCCCCGGAACCCCCACGGCACTGGCCGGCGTCTGTGGCTCGGGTACGGCGCGTTTTTCTGCGCGGCGGCCCGCTGGTGCTCGGGTGACGTTCGTCACCTTCGCCCGGGTGGGCCGCGATCCTGACCCCCGGGGGCCCCAGCCCCCGGAACCCCCAGGGCGGCCACCTCTGGACCCCCGGCGGTGCTACCCTGGCGCTCGGGTACGGCGCGTTTTTCTGACCCGCGGCGGTGCCACCCCTGGAACGCCCGGTGTGGGCCACGTTCTGCACCCGCGGGGGTGCCACCTCCTGGAACGCCCAGGTGTGGGCCACCTTCTGGACCCCCAGGGGGCCACCCCTGGAACGCCCGGGTGTGCCACGCCTGGAGCGCGCTTGTCTGACGCCTGGCGGCCCGTGCTCGCGCCCGGGGACGTGCGTCATATATCCCGGGCCGATCCTCGGAGCCACGATTCTGACCTGCGCGCGGGGGCTGACGCGATTCCTGCGCCGCGGGACCCGTCTTCACCACCGCGGGCCCGCTCGGCACTGGCGCGGTCGTGGCAGCCGCTGTGGCTGCGGGTACGGCGGCGCTTTTCTGCGCGGCGGCCCGCCGGTCTCCGGGGAAACCGGGCCGGGACGGGCGTCATGCGGTACGCTACAGATTCCCAAATCACGAGGGAGAACAGGAGCGGTCTCGGCGGATGCCCGGCGTTATCAGGAATGGCCTTGTGATGATGTCAGGCGTCCTGGCGGCTATTGTGCTGATGGCCGGGGCGGCGACGGCGGCGGTGAACACCTGGGCCGGCGGAGGACGGCACGCAGGCCATTCTCTACAATTATGAATTCATCGGCACCCACGGGACCGTCAGTAATTCGGCGCCAGACGGCCCGGTGGCGCCGCTGACGCTGTACGGAAGCTGGACGCCGGTATCGGACGGAGTGCATTTCAGCGGCGATACGGCCGGCAGCGCGTCGGTCGCGTACGGCAAGCCGGGCACCGGCTTCACGCTCGATGTGCCGCCGGGCAAGGCCGTCGGCTTCGGAGCGCGGATTGTCTATGACGCCCCGGCCAGCGGTTCCTGCTTTCCCAACACGCCTAACATCACGCAGATCGGCCGTTACGCCGCCCGCACCAAGTCCGCGCAGGCCAAAATCCAGCTGTCCGGTTGCGACGCCAGCGAAACCAGCGTGATGATGGAATGCCGGTTTGCTGGCGCGAAAACCGCGGCGCACGCTCCTCCGGTGGTCAGCACGCTGCCGCTGATCAACGGCGACGCCTACAGCGTGAACTGCGTGAAATCGCCGGACGGAGCGAATGGCGAGGCGACGATCACCCTGACCGTCACCAACCTCGATGTCACCGGGAGCGGGCAGACGGTGACCAATACCTTCACCGTGCCCGCCCTGGGGCTACCTGAAGAGCCGGAACTACGTCAGCGCCGGTAACAAGTACCCGCTGCCCCCGCCCGCCGAGAACCTCGATCAGTTCAACGGTGACATCACCAAGGTCATTTACTGCGCTGGCACGCCGGCCGCGGTCAGCACGTGCCTGGCCACTCATCTGCCGTCACGCTGATCGGGCCGCAGAAGGAGGCCGGTGACCACCCCGCTGTCGATCCTCGACCTCGCCCCCATCCGTCCGGGCGAAACCGCCAGCGACAGCTTCGCGGCCAGCGTGGCCGTGGCCCAGCGGGCCGAGGAGTGGGGCTACCGGCGGGTCTGGTACGCCGAGCACCACAACAATCCGATGATCGCGTCGGCGGCCCCCAGCGTCCTCGTCGCCCACGTCGCCGCGCAGACCAGGGAGATCCGCCTCGGGGCGGGCGGAGTCATGCTGCCCAACCACGCCCCGCTGGTGATCGCCGAGCAGTTCGGCACGCTGGAGGCACTCCACCCCGGCCGGGTCGACCTCGGCCTGGGCCGGGCCCCCGGCGCCGACCAGGACACCACCCGGGCCCTGCGCCGGTACGCGGAGGCGGCTGACCGGTTCCCGCAGGACGTCATCGAGCTGCAGGGCTACCTGGCCGGCGAGACCAGGATTCCTGGCGTGAACGCGACGCCGGGCCGCGGCTCCCGGGTCCCGCTCTACATCCTCGGCTCGTCGATGTTCGGCGCCGCGGTCGCGGCCGCGCTCGGCCTGCCCTACGCCTTCGCCTCCCACTTCGCCCCGGCCGGGCTGCACAACGCCGTCGCGGCCTACCGGCGCGAGTTCCGCCCGTCCGGGCAGCTCGAGCAGCCCTACGTCATCGCGGGGGTCAACGTCATCGTCGCGGACACCAGCGCCGAGGCCCAGCAGCAGTTCCTCGCGGCGAAGCGCTACCGGGCCAGCGCCCTGCTCGGCCGCGGCCGGATACTCGCCGACGACGAGGCGGACGCGATCCTCACCTCTCCCGCAGGGCGGCACATCGAGCAGATGGCCGTCTACTCCGCGGTGGGGACGCCGGCCGAGGTCAGCGAGTACCTGGCCGCCTTCGTCCAGCACGCCGACGCGGACGAGCTGATCGTGGCCCACCAGTCGCCGGGCACCGAAGCCCGGCTGCGCTCGGTGCAACTGCTGGCGGACGGCGTCCAGCTCAGAGGTCGACCTTCAGCGGCGGCCCGGTGCGCTCCCGGACCTCGTCCACGCTGACCCCGGGCGCCAGCTCGCGGAGCACCAGGCCGTCCGGCTGGACGTCGATGACGGCCAGGTCGGTGAAGATGCGCTGGACGCAGGCCTGGCCGGTCAGCGGCAGCGAGCACTCCTGCACGACCTTCGGGCTGCCGTCGCGCGCGGTGTGCTCCATCATCACCAGCACCCGCTTGGCCCCGTGCACGAGGTCCATCGCGCCGCCCATGCCCTTGACGACCTTGCCCGGGATCATCCAGTTGGCCAGGTCGCCGCGGGCCGAAACCTGCATGGCGCCGAGCACGGCCACGTCGATGTGCCCGCCGCGGATCATCCCGAAGCTGAGGGCGGAGTCGAAGTAGGAGGCACCCGGCAGGACCGTGATCGTCTCCTTGCCGGCGTTGATCATGTCGGGATCCACCTCGGCCTCGGTGGGGTAAGGGCCGACGCCCAGCACGCCGTTCTCGCTCTGCAGCGTCACGAGGACGCCGTCGGGAATGAAGTTCGGCACCAGCGTGGGCAGCCCGATGCCCAGGTTGACATAGGACCCGTCGGGCAGCTCCCGGGCCACCCGTCCGGCGAGCTCGTCTCGGGTCAGAGCCATCAGTTCCGCACCGTCCGCTTCTCGATCCGCTTGCCTTCGCTGCCCACCTTGACCACCCGCTGGACGAACACGCCGGGCAGGTGAACCGAATCTGGGTCGAGCGCGCCGGGTTCGACCAGCTCTTCGACCTCGGCGATGGTCTCCCGGCCGGCCATCGCGCACAGCGGGTTGAAGTTGCGGGCCGTGGAGTGGAAGACCAGGTTGCCGTGCCGGTCCCCGCGGGCCGGCGCGCACCAGGCCGAAGTCGCAGGTGATCGCGTGCTCGAGCACGTACCCGCGTCCGTCGAAGACGCGGGTTTCCTTCTTCGGCGAGGCCAGCGCGACCCCGCCTGAGCCGTCATAGCGCCACGGCAGGCCGCCCTCGGCGACCTGGGTGCCCACCCCGGCCAGCGTGTAGAACGCCGGGATGCCGGCCCCGCCTGCCCGCAGCCGCTCGGCCAGCGTGCCCTGCGGCACCAGCTCGACCTCCACCTCGCCGCCGAGGAACTGCCGCTCGAACTCCTTGTTCTCCCCGACGTAGGAGGCGGTGGTCCGGGCGATCCGCTTAGCCCGCAGCAGCTGGCCCAGTCCCCAGTCGTCGACGCCGCAGTTGTTGCTGACCGTCTCCAGGTTGGTGGCCCCGATCTCCAGCAGCGCCGCGATCAGTGCGATCGGCACCCCGCAGAGCCCGAAGCCGCCGACGGCCAGGCTCGCGCCGTCGGGGATGTCGGCGACCGCTTCGGCCGCCGATGCGATCACCTTGTCCATGCCGCCACCGTAGCCTGTGGCCGCCTGCTGGGCGAGGGTCGGCCCGGCGGGCGCGGGCCAGCCGGTTCGGGCGGCAGACGCGCAGCGCGCCGGCGGCCACCGGCCGCCACGCTGTCACCGGCCGGGGTGCGGCTCATCCCCGTGCGTCGGCGGGCAGATGTCGTCGAGGAAGCTGAGCGCCGCGCCGGCCGTGGCCCGGCGCCAGGCCAGCAGGGTGGCATCGAAGCCGCCCGGCTCGGATCGCTCGGCCTTGACCGCCGCGGCGATCGGCTCGAGGACCGCCCGCTGCCGCACCAGCAGGTCGGACGGGTCGCGGCCGGCCCGGTCCAGCAGGGCCAGCTTCATGAGCAGCTGCGAGCGGACGTCGCGGACGTGCCGGACCGGCGTGCCAAGCCAGGCGTCCATCGCTCCCCGGCCCTGCCGCGTGATCGCGTAGATGGTCCGCTGCGGGCCGCGGCCTGGCTCGACGGCGCCCGCGGTCACCAGGCCCGCCGCCTCGACCCGGCTCAGCGCCCGGTAGATAGCGGGCCGCGGGATGTGCCAGATCCGGCCGAGCTCCCCGTCCTCGGCCGTCAGCGCCGCGACGGCGAAGCCGTGCGCAGGCCGCTCGCTGAGCACCCCGAGCACGACCCACTCCGTCAGTGACAACGACGGCGACGCGGGCTCGGTCATGCCCTCCGATGGTAATGCCAGCGCGGACCGCGGGCGCCGGGGGATGCCGCGGTCAGTCGCCGAGCTCGGCGCGGCGGCGGGTCACGTAGTCTTCGAGCTCGGCGCGGATCGCGTCGTCCAGCGGCGGCGGGGCATAATCCCCGAGCCGCTGGCGGCAGATCTCGCCGGCCCGGACCGTCGCGTCCTTGCCGCCCAGCTTCAGCCACCGCTCGTAGTTGGCCGTCGACGACAGCAGCGGCCGGTAGAAGCACTCACGGAACCGCTCCATGGTGTGCTGCGCGCCCAGGAAATGACCGCCGTGCCCGACCTCCTCGTGCGCGCCGAACGCCAGCGACGCCTCGTCGATCTCCAGCGGGGTGAACTCGACCCGCAGCATCCGCAGCAGCTCGACATCGACGATGAACTTCTCGTAGCAGGACACCAGGCCGCCCTCCAGCCAGCCGGCCGCGTGCATCACCCAGTTGGCGCCGGCCAGGAACGTGGGCAGCAGCGTCATCAGGGACTCGTACGCCGCCTGGGCGTCGCAGGTCTGGCTGGAGGTCAGGCCGCCGCCGGTGCGGAACGGCAGGCCGAAGTGCCGGGCCAGCTGCCCGGTGCACAGCAGGCCGACGCCGGACTCCGGGGTGCCGAAGCTCGGCGACCCGGACTGCATGTCGATGTTGGACAGGAACGAGCCGAAGATCACCGGGCAGCCGGGCCGGATCAGCTGGGCCAGCGCGATGCCGGACAGCGCCTCGGCGAGCTGCTGCACCAGCGCGGCCGGCACCGTCACCGGGGACATGGCGCCCATCAGCAGGAACGGGGTCAGCACTACCGGCTGGGCCGCGGCGCAGTACTCGAACTGGGCGTCCAGCATCCGGTCGTCCCAGCGCAGCGGGGAGTTGCAGTTGATCAGAGAGATCGTGGCCGGGACCGCCTCGATCGCGGGCCGCCCGCCGAACAGGATCTCGGTCATCGCGATGGTGTCGGCGGCGTTCGGGCCGGAGACCACGTTGCCCATGTAGATCTTGTCGGTCAGCGTCTGCAGCGCGTAGATCATGTCGAGGTGCCGCGAGTCCAGCGGAGCGTCGTTCGGCTCGCAGATCACGCCGCCGGCCGAGTCCAGCTCGGGAAACGACTGCGCCAGCATGGCCAGCCGGCGGAAGTCGGACAGGGTCGCGTCCCGGCGCACCTCGCCCTCGCGCGCGAACGGCGACCCGTACACCGCGCCGAAGGCCATGCCGTCCCCGCCGATGTGCACGGTGTTCGCCGGGTTGCGCGCCTGGACGTCGAACTCCCGCGGCGCCTTGGCCACCTGCTCGAGCACGAACTCCGGGTCGAGCCGGACGACGTCGCCGTTCGCCTGCTGGCCGGCCCGGCGGAACAGCTCGACGGCCTCCGGCTTGGCGAACTGCACGCCGATCTGCGAGACGATCCGGCGCCAGCCCCGGTCGAGGACGTCGATCGCGTCGGGGGACAGGATCTCGTAACGGGGCATGCGGTTGACGAACATTGCCACCTCGGCTTGACCCGGTTCAGAACCAAATTTAGGATCACATCGTAGAACAGAGTTCCGTAACATGGAACTACCCGAGGCGGACCGGGCGGACATGAACTCTTCGCGAGGCAGGCCGGGGTCGGCGGTGGCGGCCCCGCCCACTGGCACCCAGGCCGTGGACCGGGCGGCGGAGCTGCTCATCCAGGTCGTGCACGGCCCCGGCCCGGTCACGTTCACCGAGCTGGCGGCGGCCACCGGGCTGGCCAAGAGCACGACCTCGCGGCTGCTCATGGCCCTGGAGCGGCACGGCCTGGTGCAGCGCGACCCCCGCGGCCGGTTCCGCCCCGGCGAGGTCTTCGTGTCCTACGCCTGGCGCGGCGGTGCCGAGGCCGGCCTGGTCACCGTGGCCCAGCCGTTCCTCGACCGGCTCGGCGACGCCACCGGGGAAACCATCAACCTGGGTGTGGCCGGCCGCGGCCGGGTCGAGCAGATCGCCCAGGTGGACAGCACCTACCTGATCGGCGGGACCAACTGGGTGGGCCTGTCGGTGCCCCTGCACTGCGCCGCGCTCGGCAAGGTGCTGCTCGCCTACGGCGCGGCCGAGCTGCCGCCGGGCCGCCTGGAGCAGCGCGCGCCGCGCACGATCACCAGCCGCGGCGCGCTCGAGCTGGACCTGCGCGAGGTCCGCCGTCGCGGCTACGCGGTCACCGGCGAGGAGCTCGAGCCGGGCCTGGTGGCGGTGGCCGCGCCGGTGTACCGGGACGGCGCCGAGGTGGTGGCCGCGCTGTCGGTGTCTGGGCCGGCCGACCCGGCTCACCCCGGCCCGGATCCCCGCCGTCGCCGCCCGCTGCGTCGCCGAGGCCGGCGCCCTGTCCGCCGTGCTCGGGTACCAGCCGCAGCCGTCCCGACGCCAGCGAGACAAAGAACAGAAAGCAGGTGCCGCGTGACCCCAGAGGAGCTCCTCAAGCAGCTCTACGACGACACGCTGGTCGGCAACGGCCCGTCCGTGCTGGAGCTGACCCGCGCCGGGCTGGACCTGGGCCTCGGCCCGGAGACGCTGCTGTACGAAGCGCTGATCCCCTCGCTGGAGGAGGTCGGGGCGCGGTTCGAGCGCGGCGACTTCTTCGTGCCCGAGATGCTGATCGCGGGCAAGGCGATGGCCGGCGCGCTGGAGATCCTCCGCCCGCTGCTGGCCGAGACCGGTGCCCGGACGATCGGCACCATCGTCATGGGCACGGTCAAGGGCGACGTGCACGACATCGGCAAGAACCTGGTCAACATCATGTTCGAGGGCGCCGGCTTCCAGGTGATCGACCTCGGCGTGCAGGTGGCCCCGGAGAAGTTCGCCGACGCGATCAGGGAGCACCAGCCCGACATCGTCGGCTTCTCCGCCTTCCTCACCACCACGATGCCGATGTTCAGGGCCAACATCAACGTGCTGCAGAAGCAGGGCCTGCGCGGCCAGGTCATCGTCATGGTCGGCGGCGCCCCGGTCACCCAGGAGTACGCCGACGTGGTGGGGGCCGACGGGTACGCCGCCGACGCCTCGGCCGCCGTGGCCCGGGCCAAGGAGCTGCTCGCCCAGCGCCGGGCCGCCGTCGCGGCCGAGGCCTAGCCGGCGGGACGGGACATGGACACCGTGCTCCGCTCGCGCTCGCGCGAGGTGGCGATCGGCCCGGGCCATCCGTTCTGCATCGTCGGGGAGCGGATCAACCCGACCGGGCGCAAGCTGTTCCAGGAGCAGCTGCGCCGCGGCGACCTGTCCCGGGTGGGGACCGACGTGGCCGACCAGGTGGCCGGCGGCGCGATGGTGCTCGACGTCAACATGGGCGCGCCGCTCGCCGACGAGACCGAGCTGATGGTGCGCGCGGTGCGCCTGGTGCAGGACGCGTGCGACCTGCCGCTGTGCCTGGACTCCTCGATCGTGGAGGTGCTCGAGGCCGGCCTGGCCGCCTATGAGGGCAAGGCCCTGGTCAACTCGGTCACCGCCGAGGACGAGCGGCTGGATGCCATCCTGCCGCTGGTCAAGCGGCACCAGGCGGCGGTGATCGGGCTGCCGAACGACGAGAGGGAGATCCCCGAGGACCCGCGCAGGCGGCTGGAGCTGGTCCGCAAGATCGTCGACGTGGCGACCGGGCGGTACGGCATCCCGGTCGAGGACATCGTGATCGACCCGCTGGCCATGCCGGTCGGCGCGGACACCACGATGGTGCTGCGCACGCTGGAGACGATCGCGCTGATCGGTGACGAGTTCGGCCTGAACATGACGCTGGGCGCGTCGAACGTGTCGTTCGGCATGCCGGACCGGGCCTCGATCGGCGCCGCGTTCCTGCCGATGGCCATCCACCGCGGCCTGACCAGCGCGATCATGGACGCCCGCTCGCCGCAGCTGGTCCGCGCGGTCAAGGCCGCCGACCTGCTGCTGGACCGGGACGAGTGGGGCGCGGCCTGGATCGCGGCGCACCGGGCCGAGCAGCGCAGGGCCGGCCAGCAGCAGGCGGCCGGCCGCCCAGCCGTCGCCGTTGACATGACCACGGTGTTCGACGGTACCCGCGTCGATCTGCTGTTCCTCCCGGCCGGCACCCGCGTGCGGGTTCCGCCCGGAGTGACGCTGTTCGACGCGGCGAGCTGGAACGGGATCGCCATCGACTCGACCTGCGGCGGTCACGGCACCTGCAAGAAATGCAAGATCCGGATCCTGAACGGCTCCGCGCCGGCCTCGTCGCTCGATGCCCGGGCCTTCGCCCCGGACGAGCTGCGCGACGGCTGGCGGCTCGCCTGCCGGGTGGAGGCCGCGCACGACCTGACCGTGCAGGTGCCGGCGCTGGCCACCAGGCCGAAGGCGGCCACGGTCGGGGTGGGCAGGCAGGTGATCCTGCGCCCGGCCGTGCAGAAGCGCTACCTGGAGCTGGACGAGCCGTCGCTGTCCGACCAGCGGACCGACATCGAGCGGGTGCTGGCCGGCCTGGACGACCTGGAGCTGCGGGTGGACCTGCCGGTGCTCAGGTCGGCCGGGCGGGTGCTGCGCGCGGCGGACTACAAGGTCACCGCGGTGGTGGTCGACGACGTGCTGATCGACGTGCAGCCGGGCGACACCACGAGCCGGCTGTACGGCCTGGCCTTCGACCTGGGCACCACCACCGTGGTGGCGACGCTGCTCGACCTGTCCACCGGGACGCCGCTGGCCGTGGCGTCCATGCTGAGCCGCCAGCAGCCGTTCGGCGCGGACGTGATCAGCCGGATCAGCGCGGTCATGCTGGACCCCGGTGCGCTGGGCCGGCTCACCGGGCTGGCCCACGAGACGATGGCCGAGCTGGCGCAGGAGGTGCTGGCGCAGGCGGGCGTGCCGGCCGGCGACGTGGTCGAGGTGGCGCTGGCCGGGAACGCCACCATGACGCACATCGCCCTGGGCATCGACCCGGAGCCGCTCGGCGTCGCGCCCTTCATCATGTCCGCGCGGCAGTTCCCCGGCGTGCTCGCCGCGGATCTCGGCCTGGCGTTGCACCCGCGCGCCCGGGCGTTCGTGTTCCCCGCGTTCGGCGCCTACGTCGGCGGCGATATCACCGCCGGGCTGCTGGCCGCGGGGATGGACCGGGACTCGCGCACCCGGCTGTTCATCGACATCGGCACGAACTGCGAGATCGTGCTGGGAAACCGGGAGTGGCTGACCGGGACGGCCGCGCCCGCCGGGCCGGCCTTCGAGGGCGCGGCGATCCGGTGCGGGATGCGGGCCGCCGAAGGAGCCATCGAGGGCGTGCAGATGGCCCCGGACGGCCTGTCGCTGAAGGTCATCGGGGACATCGCCCCCGCCGGGCTGTGCGGGTCCGGGCTGGTCGACGCCGTGGCCGGGCTCGTCGGCACCGGGCTGCTCGACCCGTCAGGGCGGTTCATCCCCGAGCCGGAGGCGGCGGCCCGGATCCCGGCCTGGCCGGCCGGCTGACCATGCTCGGGCCGGACCGGGTGTTCGTGCTGCACTGGCTGGCCGAGCCCGGCGACGCCGGGCACTCGGTCTACCTGTCCCAGCGGGACGTGCGCGAGCTGCAGTTCGCCAAGGCGGCGATCTCCACCGGCTGGAGCATCCTGCTGCAGCAGGCGGGACTGCAGCCCGGCGACGTCCAGCAGGTGCTGCTGGCCGGGTCGTTCGGCAGCTATCTGTCGCCCGCCAGCGCGATCCGGCTCGGCCTGGTGCCGCGGCTGCCGGTGCTGCGGGTGGTCAGCGCGGGCAACGTGGCCGGCGAGGGCGCGAAGATGGCGCTGCTGTCGGTGCGCGAGCGGGCCGGGGCGCTGGCCCTGCTGGAGGAGGTGAGATATGTCGAGCTCTCCGACCGCGCCGACTTCAACGACCGCTTCGTCGAGCAGCTGCAGTTCCCGCCGGGATGACCCGAGGGCAGCCTCCCCCCATGATCACCCGAAGGTAGCCGCACCGCAGGGTGAGGTCGCCGCGCGGCCGCGGGTGGCGGTGATCGCCTGCGGCGCGCTTGGCGGGCACATCCGGGAGATCGCCGCCCGCCGAGGCTGGCCGGTCGAGCTGCACACCCTCCCCTCGCTGCTGCACAACCGGCCGGACCGGATCGCTCCGGCCGCCGAGCGGCTGGCCCGCGAGCTGGCCGGCCGGGGCCTGCGGGTGGCACTCGGCTACGCCGACTGCGGCAGCTACGGGGCGCTGGACGAGCTGTGCTCGCGGCTGGGACTGCGGCGGCTGCGCGGCCTGCACTGCTATGACGTGCTGGCCGGCCCGGACCGGCTGCGGGCGATGCTCGAGCGGGAACCGGGCACGTACCTGCTGACCGACTTCCTGGTCCGCAGCTTCCGCCGCTCGGTGCTGGCCGAGCTCGGCCTGGACCGGCATCCGGAGCTGTGGCCCGACTACTTCGGCCACTACCGAAGGCTGATCTGGCTCGCGCAGTGCCGGGACGCCGCGCTGGAGGCCGAGGCCGCCGCCGTGGCCGCGATGTTCGGCCTCCCGCTGACCGTGCTCGACGTCGGCACCGGCGGACTGGAAACCGAACTGGAGTGCCTGCTCGGCGAGGACGCCGGGGATACCGGCAGGTCCGCGTCCGGGGGCTGGTGATGACCCGCGGCATGCTGCTGCCGCGCCGCGCGTCGCGGCGGGGCATGGCCCGCGTGCTGCCGCTGCTGCGGCATCCCCGGTACGAGGTGCTCCCGGCGGCGAGCACCGAGGAGGCGGTGCTGGAGTGGGTGCCGCGGGACGTGACGATGACCGTCACCGCGTCGCCCGCCCGGGGGCTGGACGCCACCCTCGACCTCACCGCGCGGCTGGCCGCCCGCGGCTACCAGGTCGTGCCGCACCTGTCCGCCCGGCTGGTCCGCGACGACGCCCACCTGGCCGACATCGTCGCGCGCCTGACCGCGAGCGGGATCACCGACGTGTTCGTCCCGGCCGGGGACGCCGAGCAGCCGGCCGGGCGCTTCGACAGCGCGGTGTCGCTGCTCGACCGGCTGGGCGAGATGGGCCGGCCGTTCTCCGGGGTCGGGGTCACCGGCTACCCGGAAAGCCATCCGCGGATCGGTGATGACGTCACCATCCAGGCCATGTGGGACAAGCGGCACCACGCCACCTACCTGGTCAGCAACCTCTGCCTGGACCCGGCCGTGCTGCGCCGGTGGATCGCCCGGGTGCGGGCCCGCGGGGTCACGCTGCCGCTGTTCGTCGGCCTGGCCGGCCCGGTGGACCGGGCCAGGCTGCTGCGGATGGCGGCGAAGGCGGGCGTGGCCGAGTCGGCCAGGTTCCTGGCCGGGCACACCGAGTGGTTCCTGCGCGTCGGCGTGCCCGGCGGCTACAGCCCGGAACGTCTGCTGCACCGGGCGGGGAGCACGCTGGCCGCCCCCGAGTCGGCGGTGGCCGGACTGCACGTGTTCACCTTCAACCAGGTCCGGCAGGCCGAGCAGTGGCGGACCGCGCTGCTCGCCCGGCTCGGCTGATCCCGGCGACGGCATGACCCGGCGCTTCCGCGGAAGCGCGAATTCTCATCACACGGGCGGCGGATTCCGGATGACGGGATCCGGCAGGCCACCAGGCGCAGGCACGGAGCGCCTGCTGGCGGCCGGGCGGCACGGCGGAGCCGGTCTTCGCCCGGTCCGGCGGCGTGGCCGGCGACTGCCCGGTGATCAGGGAAGCCGGACTCTGCCCGGGCCTGATGCCCGCGACGGCCAGACGGCCGGCGCCAGGGTGCCACGAGGCTAGCTCCGCCCCGGCGGTGAAGCTCAGCGCGGCGACCAGGATGTCGCTGCGGGCGGGCCAGCCGAAGCTGACCAGGGCATCGCTGCTCACCCACAGTCTCGGCACGCTCGCCAGGCGGCCGCTGGCGACGGTCATCACCTCAAGCTGCATGTCCAGCGCGCCGTCGTCTCCGCTGTCGGAGAAGCTCACCTGCAGGGCAAGAAAGCGCCCGTCCGGGCTGAAGGCCGCGTTGGCCACCGAATTCGCCGCCGGCAGCTGGACCACGGCGGTCCTGGCCGTGGCCAGGTTCAGCACGTGCACCCGGCAGTGCCGGGCGCACCGCCCCGCCCAGGCGATCTCGCGCGCGCTGGCGGCGATCACTCCCTCGAACATGCGGCCGGCCTGCCGGGCGGCCGGGTCCCACAGCTCGTCGGCCGTTGTGGCCGGCCGCGGGGTCGTCGGCGCCAGCA
This sequence comes from uncultured Actinomycetes bacterium, assembly GCA_963795575.1. Taxonomy (GTDB): domain Bacteria; phylum Actinomycetota; class Actinomycetes; order Streptosporangiales; family Streptosporangiaceae; genus PALSA-505. The sequence continues at coordinate 236,490 of CAWCII010000007.1, forward strand.
GCAGGCCGCGGTCGGTCGCCCGGTTGATCAGGTACCCGGCCGGGAGCGTCAGCGGCGGTCCGAGCGGCGTCCCGGCGATGCTGACTTCCCGCGCCGTGCCGGCCGCGCCGCGCGTATCGGCGTCCGGCGGGTAGCTGGTCAGCCACAGGGCGCCGGCCGCGGCGCCCGGCGCGACCGCGTCCGCCATCCCGACCCGGGTCACCGACCAGGCGCGATCGGCGAGGAAGTAGACCGGGCGCGGCGGCCCGGCACAACTGCCGCAGCCGGCCGTGGCGCCCGGACCGGCCTGGACCGCCCAGCCGCCCGCCATCCGGGTGAACTGGTAGCCAGACCGCTGCGGCGGCAGGCCGCCGATCGGCTTCAGGCGGCCCGCGCCCGGCCGGAACCAGGCCGGCTGCGCTCCAGTGGCCGGCAACCCGAGGCGGGCGTCCCAGGGCAGCGTCCGCCCGGTGATCCCGCCGGGTTCCCCCGCCCGGCCGCCCGCGGTCGCGGCGGCGCCGGAGGCCGCCGGCGGCGGTGGCGCGACGCCGCCCGCTGCCCGGGCGGGCTGTGCCGGTGATTGCCGGTGGCGCGGCAGATGCTGGACGATCACCACCGTCGCGAGCAGCAGCACGGCGGCCGCGGCCGCCCAGGGCCGCCATGTCCCGCGCCCGCGGCTCCCGCCCTGGCTGAGGATGTCAGGCACCGCTACACCGCCCACCACCACTTGACCCGTGGCCTAGACGATACCCGGGCCGCGCGCGGACGGCCGGTTCCTCCCGGTCACGGCGGGCTCGCCGCGCGGATCGCCGCGATCAGGGCCGGGATCACCTCGTTCAGGTCGCCGATCACGGCGTAGTCGGCATGGGAGATGATCGGCGCCTCGGCGTCGGTGTTGACCGCCACGATGTGCTTGGCGCTCTGGCACCCGGCCATGTGCTGGATCGCGCCGCTGATCCCGCAGGCGAGGTACAGCTCGGGCGAGATGCGGGTCCCGGTCTGGCCGACCTGCTGCTGGTGCGGCCGCCAGCCCTCGCTGGTGACGACGCGGGACACGCCGACCACGCCGCCCAGCAGGCCGGCCAGTTCCTCCAGCGCGCCGAAGCCCTCCGGGCCGCCGACGCCGCGCCCGCCGCCGACGACCACCCGCGCGGTGGCCAGCGACGCTCCCGCGCTCGCCCCGGCCGACGCGGTGGCCTGCACCACGAGGTCAGCCTCGGACAGCGACGGCTCGTACCGGTGCACGCGGGCGGCGGCCGGCGCCTGCGACGGCACGGCGGCCACGGCGTCGGCGGCCACCGTGAGCAGCGCGACCGGTGCCTCCAGCACCGCGTCCTCCAGCAGGCTGCCCGCCCAGCGATGCCGGACCAGCTGCCACCGGCCGGCCCCGTCGGCGGCCGCGGACGCGCAGTTGGCCGCCATCGGCAGGCCGGTGATCGCTCCCAGCTGGGCCAGCACCTCGTTACCCCGGTCGGTCCCGGCGGCGACCACGGCGGTCACGGACTGTCCGGCGGCGATCCCGGACTGTCCGGCGGCGATCCCGGACTGTCCGGCGGCGATCCCGGCCAGCGCCCGGGCCCACGCCTGCGGCGCGTAACCGGCCAGCCGAGGGTGCTGGATCGCGTAGGCATGGCTGACGCCGTAACCGGAAAGGGCTCCGGCCGGCACGACGTCCTGCGGCCCGAACACCGCCGCGGCCACGGCCTGGCCCCCGGCGGCGGCCTGGCTCCCGGCCACGGCCTCGCCCCGGGCGGCGGACCCGCTCCCGGCGGCGGATCCGGCCAGCTGCCGGGCGAAGGTCAGGGCGCGCAGCGACGCGTCGACGATCTCGCCGCCGGCGTGCTCGACCAGGCACAGGACGGTCATGCCAGCACGCCCAGTTCATCCAGCAGCGCGACCAGGGCCGGCACCGCATCGGTCCCGGTGCCGAGGATCTCGGCCCGGCGGTGTTCCCCCTCCGGTACCCGCACCCCCTGCTTGGTCAGCCCTTCCGGCTGCCAGCCGGGCGCGAGCCGCTCGATGACCGCCCGCTTCGCCCGCAGCCGCCCGGGAAGGGAGGGATACCGGGGCAGGTTGATGCCCTCTTTCACGCTGATCACCGCGGGCAGCGGGAGGTCGAAGATCTCCTCGGCGCCGCGGTACTCGCGCCGGGCCCGGGCGACGCCGCCCGGCCCGTCGCTGCCGTCGCTGCCGACCTCGATGCCCTTGATGCCGGTCACGCAGGGCAGGCCGAGCGCGTGGGCGACCCGCACGGCCACCTGGTAGCCGCCGGTATCGGCCGACTCGTTGCCGAACAGCAGCAGGTCAAAGGGGCGGCCGGCGTCGCCGCCCGCCGGATCGCCGCCACGATCGCCCCGGCCGTGGCCATCGGCCCCCACTCCCGGCCGTCGGTCTCCAGCAGCACGGCCGCCGACGCGCCGAGGGCCAGCATGTCGCGCAGCTGGTCGGCCGCCTCGGGCGGGCCCAGGGTGAGGACGGTGACACCGCCGCCGTACCGCTCGGTCAGCCGCACGGCCTCCTCGACCGCGCACTCCTCGTGCGGGCTGACGGTGAACCCGGACATCCGGGTGTCCACGTCCTGGCCGTCCGGGGTCACGACGATCTTCCCGCCGACCATCGGGACCCGCTTGACGCAGACCAGGATCTCCACCCCGGTCAGCTCCTGACCCGCAGGTTCTCGGGATCGAAGAGCGGGGTCGAGCCGGCCGCCGCCACGGTGACCGGGTACGGCTCGCCCAGGTACTCCACCGACAGCCGGGTGCCGGCCACGGCCCGGCCGGCGGGCAGGTAGGCCATCAGCAGGTGCTTGCCCACCGAGGGCCCGGACCCGGCGCTGGTCACGTACGAATGCCGGCCCTTGGCGTCGGTCAGCGGATCGCCGTCCGGCGTCAGCATCGGCTCGCCGCCGAGCATGTACCGCAGCTCGCCGCTGGCTGAGCGGTGATCATCCACCGTCAGCGTGCACAGCACCGCGCACGGCGGGGATTCCCGCTGGGCCAGGTAGGCGTCCCGGCCGGTGAACGGCTGCGGCTTCACCGACGGCCGGGTCATCCCGGCCTCGACCAGGTTGTAGCCGGCGTCCAGCTCGGCCCCGAAGGCGCGGTATCCCTTCTCCAGCCGGCCGGTGGTCCCGTAGACGCCGATCCCGGCCGGCACCAGGCCGGCCGGCCGCCCGGCGTCCCAGAGCGTGTCCCAGACCCGGGCTCCCTGCTCGAACGGCACGTGCAGCTCCCAGCCCAGCTCCCCGACGTAGGAGATGCGGGACGCCAGCACGGTCACGCCGCCGAGCTCGATCTCCCGGCACGTCCCGAACGGGAACCCGGCGCGGCAGACGTCGTCGGCGGTCACCGACCCGAGCACGTCCCTGGCCCGCGGACCCCACAGCCCGATCGTGGTCCACGCCGAGGTCAGGTCGGCGATCGCGGCGCGCCCGCCGGGCGGCAGGTGATCGGAGAACCACTTCAGGTCCGTCATCCCGGTCGCCCCGCCGGTCACCACGCGGAACCGCTGCGGCCCGAGCCGCATGATCGTGAGGTCGGCCAGGAACCCGCCGTCGGCGTTCAGCAGCGACGTGTACACCACCCGGCCGGCCCGGACGTCCATCTGCGCCACCGCGACCGACTGGACGGCGTCCAGCGCGCCCGGCCCGGTGATCTCGAAGACGGCGAACGCGGACAGGTCGACCAGGCGCGCAGGCGTCCCGCATGGCCAGGTGCTCGGCGTTGATGATCGGTGACCACCAGCGCGACTCCCACTCGGCGCTGCGCTCCATCAGCCGGCCCGCGTACCGCTCCAGCAGCGCCGCGTTGCAGGCGTACCAGTTCGGCCGCTCCCACCCGGCGGTCTCCATGAACACCGCGCCGAGCTCGACCTCACGGTCGTAGACGGGACTGAGCCGCAGCCCGCGCTGCGACTCCCACTGCTCGGCCGGGTGGACGATCCCGTACATCTTGTTGAAGCCCTCGCGCGCCCGCGCCGTGACCAGGGCCGCGGTGCGCTGATGGGCGTAGAAGCGGGAGATGTCGGCCTCGTGAATGTCGATCTCCGGCACCGCGCCGGTCATCTATTCGGCCACCGCGCGGCCGATGCCCGGCCCCTCCTTGATCCAGCTCGCGGCGACCGACCACAGGCCGGGGACCTCCGGGGTCTCGCCGAGCACCGGATGCCCGTCGGGCGTCATCGAGATAAGGCCGTTGATGGCGTAGCGGATGCCGGCCCGCTCGTCGCCCAGCAGCTCCGGCATCAGCTCCAGCGCCTGGGCCAGCTGCGGGTCGAAGTCGTCGTGGGTGAACGGCATCTCGGTGGGGGATGGCGCCGCCTCCTCGATCGACGGGATGTCGTCCGGGCTCACGATGATCGGCCGGTGCGCGTACGAGCCCACCTCCATGTCGCCGCCGTGCTGGCGCTCGTACATGTTCGTGTCCACGTCCCGCACGATCGGGTAGGCGATCTCGCCCGCGGTGCCGGCGAACAGGGCGATCGGCCCGACGCTGATCATCTGGTGCACGATCGGGGTGAGCGGGATGCGCGCGCCGGCCATCCGGGCGATCCGGGGTGACCAGACCCCGCAGCAGATCGCGCACACCTCGGTCTCGATGTCGCCCGCGCTGGTCCGCACCGCGCTGACCCGGCCGGCCGGTGACTTCTCGATGCCCAGCACCTCGGCGCCGGCCAGCACCCGCAGCGCGCCGAGCTGCTGGGCCCGCTCGCGCATCAGCGTCCCGGCGCGCAGCGAGTCGACCACGCCCACCGTGGGGAAGTAGGCGCCGCCGAGGATCACCGACTCGTCCAGGTACGGGACCAGCTTGGCCACCCCGGCGGGCGACAGGAACTCGGCCGGGATGCCCCAGGCCTTGGCCGCCGAGCAGCGCCTGGCGCAGCTCCGTGCATCCGCTCCGGCGTCCGCGCCACCTCGATGCCGCCGCTCTCGGTGTGCACGCCGAGCGCCTGGTACTGCGCCGCGCTGTCGGCGGTGAGCTCCATCATCATCTTCGAGTACTCGATGGGGAAGATGAAGTTGGACGCGTGGCCGGTGGAGCCGCCCGGGTTCGGCATCGGGCCCTTGTCGACCAGGACCAGGTCGCGCCAGCCGAGCCGGGCGAGGTGATAGGCCAGGCTGTTGCCGACGATGCCCGCGCCGATGATGACCGCGCGGGCCCGGCTGGGGATGTCGTTCATGCAGTCGGCTACTCGACCGGGATCTCCTTGTTGACCAGGCCGAGGTCGATGCCCTGGCGGTTGCGCACGATCCGCGCGGTGACGTAGATCACGATGGCCAGCACGTACATCGCGCCCATGTAGATCAGCGAGCCGTGGCTGTTCACGAAGTAGTTGTCGTTCGTAGAGCCACTCGTACAGGTTGAACCCGAGCAGCCCGATGGTGATCACCCCGGCCACCGGGACGACCTGGATGCCGAACAGCTTGATCCGGCTGGCCGGCGAGGCCCGCCACAGGTCCGGCTTCCGCCACGGCAGGATCACCACCGCGATCGCGCTGAACAGGTAGGTCACCGCGATGACCAGGGTGGCGTCCAGCGTGTAGTTGCGGAACGTGGTCGAGTAGGCGTACGCGGCGGACAGGCCCGCCGCCGGGAGCAGCATCAGGATCAGCGAGTAGACCGGCACCTTCCGCTTCTCGGAGACCTCGGCCGCGCGGTCGGGCAGCACCCGGTCGAAGGCGGCGGCGAAGATGACCCGGGTCGAGGACAGGAACAGCGTGCCCACCCAGCCGAAGAACCACAGGCTCAGCACCAGGATCAGGATGACCTGGAACGCGGTGTTGTGCACCAGCCAGCCGGCGAACATGAACGGGTACGGCCAGATGCCGAACTTCGGAGTCAGGTTGTAATCCAGTGCGTTGAGGTTCTGGTAGAAGACCCAGCCGAAGGTCTTGGCCACCAGCAGGAAGAACACCACGGTCAGCAGGACGGTGATCCACAGGCCGATGAACATGCCGGTGAACACGCGCTTGAAGTCGCTCGCCCCGCGGATCTCGCCGTACAGGGTGGCGCCCCAGTTCGGCCACAGGATGAAGAACATCATGGCCGGCACGAGCAGCATCGTCGGGCCGAGCGGCCCGAAGCCGAGCGGGGTCGTGGTGTAGCCGAGCTTGGCCGCCTGGACGTTGGTGCTCTGCGTAGGCGTTGTTCACGCCGAACAGCTTGTGCGCCTCGAGGTTGAACGAGCTGACGAAGCTGGCGTGCGAGTTGACCAGCAGCAGGATGACCACGACGGCGAAGCCGACCAGGCCGCCGACGAAGCACCACTTCTGCATCCGGGCGTACCCGGCCATGCCCAGCGAGACCAGGACGCCGGCCAGCGCGATCGTGATCAGCGACACCACGAAGATCCCGGTGCTGGTGCCGAACCAGGCGGCGCCGCCGCCCGGCCAGGTCCACTTCAGCGTGGCCCACAGCGGCTCGAACAGCTGGACCGAGAGGATGTTGCCGTAGATCGGCGCCCACAGCCAGAGGATGAACCACCAGCCGGTGGCGGCCATGACGAAGCCGATGCCGCTGCCCAGGATCCGGGTCTGCCAGACGTAGTCACCCCCGGCCCGCGGGATCGTGACGATCAGGCCGCCGTAGGCGATCACCAGGAACGAGACCCAGATGCCGGAGATGATCACCGAGGTGATCAGCTGGCCCTTGGGGAAGGCGGGCCTGGCGAAGGTGAACTCGTAGATGCCCAGCGTGACGAAGTTCGTGGCCAGGCAGGCGTAGATGATCGAGTCCCGGACCGACCAGCCGCGCACCAGGCCGGTGGCCTTCCGCAGGAACAGGGTCGGGGTCTCTCCGCCGACGGCCTCTGTCGCCATTTCGCCTCCCAGTCAGGGGCTCATCACATTAAGGGCTTATTATAAAGGATGACAAAGCCGGTCCCGGCTCACTCAGCCGTTCACGAGAAGGTACTTGGTGACCTTCCCCTTCTTCGGGTTGAGCTCCAGCACCGCTCCCTGCAGAACGCCGTCGCCGTACACGCTGCCGGGGTTGATGGCCAGGGTCCGGCGCATCTTCTTGACCCCGCGGCTCTCGTGGATGTGGCCGTGCACCGACAGCATCGGCTGGTGCTTGAGGATCGCGTCGCGCACCGCCGTCGAGCCGACCGGCTTCATCACCGCGCCGCCGTGGATCGGGCGCAGCGTCTCGTCGAGCGCGGGCGCCTCGTCCAGCCCGGTGCCGTAGGGCGGGGCGTGGAAGTTGAAGATGGCCCGCTCCATGTCGGGGACCTTGGCGACCACCTCATCGATCTTCCGGGCCAGTTCCGGCTCGGGCGCCTCGCGGAAGGTGTCCCAGGGCGTGGGGTTGGTCCAGCCCATCGAGACCAGGTGAAAGCCGTCCAGGTCGAGCATCTTGGCCTCGCCGAACTGGACGCACGGGGACGACTCGATGATGTCGTCGATTTCCCAGATGTCGTCGTTGCCGCCGTTCAGGATGCAGGGGATTTCCCCGCCGCGCAGCTTTCCGTCGGCCATGTCGAGCCACCGGTCCAGCGACTTGGTCATCTCGACGGTGAACCGCTGGTCAACCGCGCCCTCGGTGTCGGACAGGTGCCTGAGCTCGTCGGGAGTGACGATCGCCGGGTAGGACCCGGAGTTGCGGATCTGGCGCTGGATCGTCCTCCAGCTCCTGCTGGGTCTCCAGCCGGTGCGTCTGCCCGCGCACGGTGACCTGCCAGTAGCCCTGGTGGGCGGTGATCGGGATCATGACCTTGCCGGTGACGTCACCGCCCAGCACGACCAGGTCGGCCTGGTAGAACGCCGCGGCGTTCAGGAACTTCCGCCAGCAGACCTCAGAGCCGTGGATGTCGGTGGCAAAGAAAATCCTCATGCGACCACCAGACCTCGCCGATGCGCTTCCTGCGCAACGGTGTAGCATCCCGTGCAACGAAGCGTCAAGGATCGGGCCCGGCCTGCGCTGGCTGGACGCGGCCTCAATGGCCCACCTCTTCCGGCAGTTCGTACCAGCGGACCCGGTCGCCGATGTTCGCGCGCAGCCGCCACTTGACCCCCTTGGGCGCGGCCTCGGCCAGCTCGAGCAGCTGCCGGGCCTGGGCCAGCGGATCGTCAGGCCGCGTTCGGCGGCACCAGCTCCGGGTGCTCGGCGACCAGCGCGGGAAGCTTGCCCAGGTTCCCGGTGACCGTCCGCCACCAGCCCCAGTCCGCGCCGAGCAGCTTGCCGAACCGCTCGCCGTCGATCCAGGGCTGGCCGGCCGGGCCGGGGTCCTCCCTGTCGCGTACCGGCACCCCGCTCAGCAGCTGCACGATGTCCCGGGCGTCCTTCTCGTTGAGCTCGACGATCTGCAGCTTGGACAGCAGCAGGTCGACGGCGTCGACGGTAAGCGGCAGCCGGCCGAAGGACGGGCGGAAGTCGAGCGTGTGGCACATGGTCAGCCGGTCGACCATGACGTCGACCGGGCGGCCGGCCGGAGAGGTGAAGTACATCTGCCGGTCGCCGTTCAGGTTGTTGAACCGCCGGTCGGGCTGGCAGCCGCTGTGCTCCAGGTAGGCCACCACCTGCTTGCGGCCCTTGGACAGGCAGGCGAAGTCCATGTCCTGGCCGGCCCGCAGCCGCGGCGGGAAGCCGGGGCACAGCACGCGGATCGCCAGCCCGCCTAGCAGCTTCAGCCCGATACCGGCACCGGCCGCGCCGCGGGCGAGCGCGACGGCCTCGGGGAGCGGATCGTCCTGGGCCGCGGCCGGGCCTGCCGCGCCAGGGATATCTGTCGTCACGGCGGCACAATACCCCGCCGGGCCTGCCCTTGGTCAGTCCCGTGGCCGGCTCTTGGCCAGCGCTGTTACCGGCCGGCGGCTGGCCGACGTGCGGAACCCGGGCGGGATGGTCACCACGGCTCGATCCGCGCCCGCCCGGCCACCGTGGCCCCGGTCACGGTTGACTTGGCCAGGCACGGTCGCGATTCTTGTTGCGTGACACGGCCTGACGTTGCGGTCGGCGCAACCTATCAGTCAGCAGAGCGCGTCCTCGCGCTGCTGACGAGCTTCGACGACACCCGGGCCGAGCTCGGCGTCACCGAGATGGCCGCGCTGATCGGGGTGCACAAGTCCACCGCCTCCCGGCTGGCCGCGGCGCTGGAGCGGGCGGGCCTGCTCGCCCGCTCGGGGCGGCGGTTCCGGCTCGGCGTCGAGGTGATCCGCCTCGGCGCGCTCGCGCTGCGCAGCTTCGACCTGGTCGCCGCGATGCAGCCGGCCATGGACCGGCTGTCCCAGGAGACCGGCGAGACGGTGAACCTGGCCGTGCCCGACGGGGCCGAGATCCTGAACGTCGCCGAGGTGCCGAGCGCATACATCCTGAGCTGCTCGGGCGGCTGGGTGGGCCGCCGCACCGCGCCGCACGCGGTCGCCAACGGCAAGGTGCTCATGGCCTACGGCGCCCTGGCCGTCCCCGAGCGCCTGGAACGCCACACCGGGCAGACCATCACCACGCGCGAGGCGCTCGGGGCCGAGCTGGCGGCCGTGCGCCGGGACGGCTACGCGGCGGCGGTCGCCGAGCTGGAAGAGGGACTGGTCGCGGTGGCCTCGCCGGTCTTCGACGGCACCGGGGCCTGCGTGGCCGCGCTGTCGGTGTCCGGGCCGGCCGACCGGATGAAGCCGGAGACCCTCGGCGAGCTCGGCCGGCGCTGCGCGGCCGTGTCGGCCGGCGGAGCGCCGTAGCCCGGCACTCGGGGCACAGCGAGGGAGGCAGCGTGCGGCAGCACCAGCTGTACATCGGCGGCCAGTGGCGCGACGGCCGGGCCGGCCAGGCCCCGGCGGTCAGCCCGGCGTCCGGCGAAACCTTCGCCTCGGTCGCGGTCGCCGCCCCGGCTGACGTCGACGACGCCGTCGCGGCGGCGGCCGCGGCCTGGCCGGACTGGGCGGGCTGGTCGCCGTTCGGCCGGGCGGACTGGTGCGACGCGGTGGTCGCCGGCATCGGGCGCCGGCGCGACGAGCTGGCCCGCGCGCTGGCCGAGGACCAGGGCAAGCCGCTGCTGGCCGAGGCCTTCGACGAGGTTGACGAGCTGGCCTGCTACTTCCGGATGGCCGGCGAGGACGCCAAGCGCGCTGCCGGGACGCTGCCCCCGTCCACGTCGGCCGGCCGCAGGATCGTGGTCGCGCGGGTGCCGCTGGGCGTGGTGGCCGTGGTGAGCCCGTGGAACTGGCCGTACACGATGGGCGCCGAGCTTTTCGCGCCGGCCATGGCGGCGGGCAACGCGGTGGTCTGGGTTCCCGCGCCCTCCACGACCGCCTGCTGCACGGTCCTGGCCGATGTGATCGCGGCCGCGCTGGCCGGGGCCGGGGCGCCCGCGGGAGCGTTCAACTTCGTGCCGGGCCCCGGTCCGGTCGTCGGCGACGCCCTGGCCGGCCACCCGGGGGTGGCCGGGGTCGGCTTCGTGGGCTCGGTCGCCACCGGCGCGCAGGTGGCCACGCGGGCGGCGGGCAAGGCGCAGCTGCTCGAGCTGGGCGGGAACGGGCCGATGGTGGTCCTCGAGGACGCCGACCTGGAGCTGGCCGCGGCGGCGGCGCTGGAGGCCGCCTACCTGTGCGCCGGGCAGAGCTGCACCGCGGGCGAGCGGTTCCTGGTGCACCGGCAGGTGCGGGCCGAGTTCGTTGACCGGGTGGTGGCGCAGACCAAGGCGACGGTCAGGCTGGGCGACCCGTTCGACCCGCAGACCACCATGGGCCCGCTGAACAACGAGGCCACCGCGGCGAAGTTCGACCGGCACATCACCGATGCGGTGGCGGCCGGGGCCCGGATTTGCTGCGGCGGACGCCGCGCGGCCGGCTTCCCGACGGACCTGTACGCCGAGCCGACGGTGCTCGACGGCGTCACGCCGGGCATGCTGATCGAGCGGGAGGAGACGTTCGGCCCGGTGGTTCCCGTGGTCGAGGTGCGATCGGCAGGCGAGGCGCTGGAGCTGACCAATGCTTCGCCGTTCGGCCTCACGGCGGCCGTCTTCACCGCCAGCCTGGAGCGCGGTCTCGGCTTTGCCGAACGGGCCAGGGCCGGCTGGGTCAACCTCAACGCATCGACGAACCTGTGGGAATCCCACCTGCCCTTCGGCGGCCGGGCCGGCAGCGTCAGCGGCACCGGCCGGGTCGGCGGGAGCTACCCGATCGACGCGTTCACCGAGGCCAAGACGATCACCTACCCGGCACCGGGCTGCTGACCTGGCCGGCGGCGCGGGACCCCGGACCGGGCGCTCCCGCGCGCAAGCCGCGTGCCCATTACCGGCAAAACCCGCATCTCTTGCGGGCAAACCCCTTATCTCGCCGCATATGTCGTCGTAACCTGATGACGCTTCGTCCCGGGCTGGTGCCGGTGCGGTGCATACCGGCGGGGACTTCTGAGGTGCGCGCGTGGCAGCAAAGGACAGCATGGCCAGGGAGGTCCCGGCTGGCCCGAGCCGGGACCCCGACAAGGTGCTGAAGCAGGTGACCTGGCCGGTGCTGTCGGGAGAGGTGCCGCCGCTGGCCGAGCCGTTCAGTCCGCGGCCGGAGACCGGGTTCGGCCGCCTGGCCGGCCTGCCGCCCGGTCAGACGGCCGTGCTTACCCCGGCGGAGCAGAACGGCAGCCAGCCGCTGGCCGCCATGGGCGGTACCGGCAAGACCCAGCTCGCCGTGGCGTCCGCCCGCTCCTTCTGGCGGTCCGGCGCGGCCGGCCTGCTCGCGTGGGTGCCGGCGTCCAGCCGGGACGCGGTACTGACCGGCTATGCGCAGGCGTTTGACGCCATCGGCGTGCACGACCCCCGGGATGACGCCGAGACGGTCGCGGCCAAGTTCCTCGGGTGGCTGGCCGGGACCAGCCTGCCGTGGCTGGTCGTGCTGGACGACCTGGCCGAGCTGGCCGACCTGGAGGGGCTGTGGCCGCGGGGGACGGCCTGCCGGACCCTGATCACGACCCGCCTGCCCGGGGACTCGCTGAGCGGGCCCGGCCGCACGGTCGTCCCGGTAGGAGAGTTCAGCTCCCGGGAGGCGGTGACCTACCTGGCCACCCGGCTATCGCGGGAATCGGACCAGCGGGTCGGCGTGGTTGACCTCATCACCGAGCTCGGCGGCCTGCCGGTGGCGCTCGGGCAGGCCGCGTCGATGATCATCGACAGCGGGATCGACGCCAGCGAGTACCGGCTGAAGTTCGCCGACCGGAGGCGGCAGATTTCCGGTTCCGACGAGCGCATGGCCACCATCTCGGCGACCTGGTCGCTGTCCCTCGACCACGCCGACAACCTCCCCCCGGCCGGGCTGACCGCGCTGGCGCTGGGCTTCATCGCGCTGCTGGACCCGGGCGTCCCGGGCGCCGTCCTGGCCAGCGCGGCGGCGGCCGAGTACATCTGCGCCGGCCAGGCCGCGGGCGCCGAGGCGGACGGCGTGGTCCGCGGCGTGCTGGGCAACCTCGCCCGGGCCGGCCTGATCACCGTGGACCCGGGCAGCACCGCGCACACGGTCCGGATGCACCCGCTGGTCCGGACGGCCATCCGGCCGGCGATCCCGCCGGCCATGCTCGAGCAGGCCTCCCGGGCCGCGGCCGACGCGCTGCTCCAGGCCTGGCCGGAGCAGGAGACCCCGCCGCTGCTGGGGCAGGCCCTGCGCGCGTGCACGGCGGCGCTGCGCCAGTCGGCGGACCAGATGCTCTGGTCCCCCGGCATGCACCCCGTCCTGCTGCGGGCCGGGCAGAGCCTGGACAACGCCCGGCTGACCGGCCTGGCCGTGGGCTACTGGCGGAGCCTGGCCGAAGCCAGTGCCGGCATCCTCGGCGCGAGCCACGCGAGCACCCTGCAGGCCGGCGACCAGCTCGCCGCCGCTCTCGAGGCCGCCGGGCGACCCGGCCGACGCGATCGAGGTGTACCAGGAAGGGCTCACCGAGCGGACCCGGCTGCTGGGCTGGAATCACGTCGACGCCCTGGCCGCGCGCAGCAGGCTCGCGCGCGCCTGCCTGGCGGCCGGCCGGTACGGCGAAGCGATCTCCCTGCAGGAGAGCACGCTCGCGGGCCGGGACTGGGCCCTGGGGCCGGACGATCCGGACACCCTGGCCTCCCGCGATGACCTGGCCGCGGCCTACCGGGCGGCGGGCATGCTGGACGACGCGGTCAACGCGTTCTCCGGCTCGCTCACCGCCCGCCGCAAATTCCTCGGCCCGGATCACCGCGACACGCTGGACACGTGCTCCGAGCTGGCCTCGACCCTGCAGGCGGCGGGCCGGCTGAAGGAGGCGATCCCGCTCGAAGAGCAGGTGCTCCGGGTGCGCGAGCGCAGCCTGGGCGCGACTCACCCGGACACCATCGCCGCGGGGGCCAGCCTGGCCTACGCCTACCGCTCGGCGGGCAAGCTGAAGGACGCCCTGCCGCTCTACCAGCGGGTACTGGCCGACCGCGAGCAGGTCCTGGGACCGGATCACCCCGACACCCTGACCGCGCGCGGCAACCTGGCCTCCGCGTACCACACCGCGCGCAAGCTGAAGGAAGCGACGGCGCTGTACGAGCGGACCCTCGAGGGTCACGAGCGGACGCACGGCCCGGATCACCCGGACACCCTCGTGGCGCGGGGCAACCTCGCCTCCGCCTACCATTCGGCCGGCCGGATGGTGCAGGCGATCCCGCTCTACGAGCAGACGCTGGCCGACTACGAACGGGTCGCCGGCCCGGACCACCCGCACACCCTGACCTCGCGGGCCAACCTGGCCGCCGCCTACCACACGGTGGGCAGGCTGACCGACACGATCGCGGGCCTGCAGCGGACGCTGGCCGACTGCGAGCGGGTGCTGCCCGCCGACCACCCGCTGACCCAGGCCATCCGGGAGAATCTCACCGCCATCAGGCAGGACTGAGATCGCGGCGGTAGAAACGGACCGCGGAGGGCGGCAGCGGGGTGTTGCCCAGGATCAGGTCGGCGGACTTCTCCGCGATCATCATCACCGGCGCGTAGATGTTGCCGTTGGTGATGTAGGGCATCACCGAGGCGTTCGACCACCCGCAGCCCGTCCAGGCCGTGCACCCGCATCGTGGCCGGGTCGACCACGGACCGCTCGCCGGTGCCCATGGCCGCCGTGCACGACGGGTGCAGGGCGGTCTCGCCGTCGCGGGCGACCCAGTCGAGTATCTCCTCGTCGGTGTCCACGCCCGGCCCCGGTGACAGCTCGCCGCCGTTGTAGCGGCTGAACGCCGGCTGGTTCAGGATCCGGCGGGCGATCCGGATCGCCTCCACCCACTCCCGGCGGTCGGTCGGAGAGGACAGGTAGTTGAACCTCAGCGCCGGGTGCACCGACGGGTCGGCCGAGGTGATCCGGACCGATCCGCGGGAGTCGGAGTACATCGGGCCGATGTGCACCTGGTATCCGTGATCGCCGGCCGGCGCCGAGCCGTCGTAGCGGATCGCGACCGGCAGGAAGTGGAACATGAGGTTCGGGTAGCCGGACCTCGTCGTTGCTGCGCGCGAACCCGCCGCCCTCGAAATGGTTCGTCGCCCCGGGCCCGCTGCGGCCGAAGAGCCATCGCGCGCCGACCGCCGGCCGGTTGCGCCACTTCAGCGCCGGCGCCACCGAGACCGGCAGCCTGGCGGCGTACTGGACGTAGACCTCGAGGTGGTCCTGCAGGTTCTCGCCCACGCCGGGCAGGTGGGCCACCGGGTCGATGCCGAGCCCGCGCAGCAGCCCGGCGTCGCCCACCCCGGACAGCTGCAGCAGCTGCGGCGAGTTGATCGCGCCTCCGCACAGGATGACCTCCCCGGCCCGGACCTGCTGCGCCGAGCCCGCCCCGCTGGCCCAGTGCCCGCCGCCCCGGCCGCGCCGGTACTCCACGCCCACCGCGCGGCGGCCCTCGAACGCGATCCTGGTGACGAACGCCCGGCATTCCACCGTGAGGTTGCGGCGCCGCATGACCGGGTGCAGGTAGGCCCGGGCGGCCGACAGCCGCCGGCCCCGGCTGATGTTCCGGTCGAACGGGGCGAAGCCTTCCTGCCGGTAGCCGTTCACGTCCTTGGTCAGGCCGTAGCCCGCCTGCTGCGCGGCCTTGAAGAAGGCCAGGAACAGCGGGCCGGTCGCCGGGCCCCGCTCCAGCACCAGCGGGCCATCGGTGCCGCGGAACTCGTCGCCGCCCGCCAGGCAGTTCTCCATCTTCTTGAAGTACGGCAGGCAGTGCCCGTAGTCCCAGCCGCCCATGCCCGGGGCGGCGGCCCACCGCTCGTAGTCCAGCGGGTTCCCGCGCTGGAAGATCATGCCGTTGATGCTGCTTGACCCGCCGAGCACCTTTCCCCTGGCGTGGTAGAATCCGCCTGTCACCCATGAACGGCTCGGGCTCTGATTCATAGCGCCAGTCGTAGAACCGGCTGCCGATGGGGAAGGTCAGCGCCGCGGGCATGTGGATGAACACATCCCAGGGATAGTCCGGCCGCCCGGCCTCCAGCACCAGGACCCGGTTCGCGGGATCGGCGGATAGCCGGCTGGCCAGCGCGCTGCCCGCCGACCCTCCGCCGATGATGATGAAGTCGTACTGCCCGGCGGCCATGGGCTGCCACATCCCGTCGCTCAGGGTTCGCTGTGCGGATCGTACCGCCGCCGCCCGGCCCGGCCGGGCGGCGTGGCCCCGGAACGGTCAGTCAAGACCCTCCTCCGCGGCCGGTGACGTTTCCGCGCCAACGCCGGCCGTCGCGGGCCAGGCTTGACGGTCGGCCAGCCCAGCGGGCGGCCCTCAGGTCAGGCGGCGCTCGGCGGCCCACCGGGTCAGCTGGTGCCGGGTCGAGAGCTGGAGCTTGCGCAGCACCGAGGAGACGTGGCTCTCGACCGTCTTGACCGAGATGAAGAGCTCCCGGGCGATCTCCCGGTAGGTATAGCCGCGGGCGATGAGCCGCAGCACCTCTCGCTCCCGGGGGGTGAGCTGGTCGAGCTCGGGGTCGAACGTCGGGCGGCCCTCGCCGGCCGGGACCGCGGCCGCGAAGGCGTCCAGCACGAAGCCCGCCAGCCGGGGGGAGAAGACCGCGTCGCCGGCCGCCACCCGGTAGACGGCGTCCACCAGCTCGGCACCGGAGATCGTCTTCGTCACGTACCCCCGGGCGCCGGCCCGGACAACCGCGATCACGTCCTCGGGGGCATCGGACGCGGACAGGGCCAGAAAGCGCACCTGCGGGTGCGCGTCCTTGGTCGCCGTGACCACCGCCTGCCCGCCGCCGCCGGGCAGGTGCACGTCGAGCAGGACGACATCGGGCAGGCTCTCCGCGATCAGCCCGATCGCGGGCTCGACGTCGTCCGCCTCGCCCACGACGTCCACGTCGTCGCCCAGCTCGGACCGGACCCCGGAACGGAACAGTCCGTGATCGTCCACGATGAAGACCCTGGGCCGGCCGCTGCCCTGCGGGCGGCCCCCGGCGGCCGGGCCCGTGGCGTGCTCACGCCCGGCTCGGCTGGCGTTCGCCGGCGTTGCGGGGCATCGTCAGGGACACCTCGGTGCCTTCCCCCGGGGCACTGCGGACCGTCGCCGACCCTCCGCGGCGTGCCATCCTGGCGTGCACGGACTCAGCCAGCCCGCGCCGGTCCGCGGGTACCGCCGCGGGGTCGAATCCCCGGCCGCGGTCCCGCACGAACAGCGAGACTTCGGCCGACTCTACCTCGGCGAACAGCGAGACCACGTCGGCGCCCGACCATTTCCCCGCGTTGACCGTCGCCTCCCGCGCGGCCGCCAGCAGGGCGGCCAGGTCATCGTCCAGCTCGCAGTCGCCCACGGTCACCGCCTCGACGGCTATCCCGTGCTGGGCTTCCACCTCCTGCTGGATGAGCCGCACCCCGGCGGCGAGCGTCATGCCCTCGCCGCCCAGCGAGCCGGGGGCCCGGCCGCCGAACAGCCAGGCACGCAGCTCGCGCTCCTGCGCCCGGGCCAGCTGGATGACCTGCTGCGGCTGCTGCGCGCGCCGCTGGATCAGGGCGAGCGTCTGCAGCACCGAGTCGTGCACCCGTGCGGCCATGTCGGCCCGCTCCTCGGCCCGGATCCTGGCCTGGCGCTCGACCACGAGATCGCGGGCGATGCGCAGCCACCACGGGCCGAGCACGACCACGATCGCGGCGATCACCAGCAGCACCCCGCCCAGCGGCCGCAGCAGGGCGAAGCTCTCGTGCGCGGACGTCAGCGTGACCAGGCCGCTGATCAGCAGCACGCCCGCGACGGACATGCGCACGATGGTCCGCCGTCTCCCCTTGCCCCCGGTCAGGCCGGCCAGCGGCTCGGCGAGGTGCCGCATCGTCTCCTGCTCCTCGGCCGTGGCGTTCCGCCAGATCAGCACGAGCCCGACGGCGCTGATGACCAGCGGCCAGCTCAGCCAGCCGAGCCAGCCGATGCCGAACGTGGTGGCGATGAGCAGCACGACGGCGAGCAGCGACCCGAAACCGGCCGCTAGCGTGATGCCGCGCCCGTCGGTCCTGGCCTGGCTGGCAATATTGGCGTCGGCGCCCTCGAGCGGCAGCAGCAGCCAGGCCAGCACGTAGACCGCCAGCATGAAGCCCCCGGTGACCAGCGTGGCCAGCACGAACGCGATCCGGATGACGGTGGCGTCGATGCCGGTGCGGGCGGCCAGGCCGGCCGCGACCCCGCCGGCCAGCCGGTCCTCCCGGCGCCGCCGCAGCGGGCCGCCGCTGGCCGGCCCGCGCAGCCAGGACAGCGGGCCGGGCCGCCGGTAGTACCCGCGGTCGTCCTGCACGCCGGCTGTGTCCCTCACGTATCCATCATCGCGCCAACTCCGCCCGGCCGGCTATCCGGAAACACCCTGACCCCGTCCGGGCCGCATCAGGGTCGCCTCCGGGGTCTTCCCGATAGCCGGCGCGGGCCCGCCGCAGCAGGCTGGAGCCATGAACACCACCACCGTGAACCAGCCAGCCAGCAACTCCGACACCGATCACGAAGCCGGCGTCCGCGCCCGGCCGCAGCCGCTCTACCGCCCGATCCATGACCGGATGCTGGCCGGAGTCGCCAGCGGCGTCGCCCGCTACTCCGGCGTGGACGTGACGATCGTGCGGATCATCTTCGCCGTGCTGGCCGTGATGGGCGGCGCCGGCATCCCCCTCTACCTGGCCGGATGGCTGCTGATCCCGGACGAGGACGCCGAGCAGTCGATCGCCGCCGCATTCATCCAGTCGCTCCAGGCCCGGTCACGCTGACCGGCGAACCCGGCCCGCGGCCCGCAAAGCCCGGTCCGTGACCCAGAAAGGTCGCATCCACATGCCAGCGCAGTCCACTCCGCCGCGGACGCGGACATCCTCGATCCGCCGCCGCCTCAGCTACGGACAGCCCGACTTGCGGGTCTCCGACGCCGAGCGCTCGGAGGTGGCCGACCGGCTCGCCGAGCACTACGGCGAGGGCCGTCTCGACCAGTCCGAATTCAACGAGCGCGTCGAGCAGGCCATGCGCGCCAAGACCCGGTCGGATCTCGCCGGCCTGTTCGACGACCTACCCGATAGTGAGGCACCCGAAGTGACCACCCCCCCGCGCCGCCGGCCTTCCCACCATCCGATCCTCATCGCCGTGCTGGTCATCGCGATCATCGCCACCGCGCAGAACCTCTTCTGGTGGCCGCACATCACGCACCTGGCGATGCTCGCGGGCCTGATCGTGGTGCTGCTGTACGTGTTCCGGGGCCGGGCCGACCGCCATGACCGCCGCGATGACCAGGCCGGCCCGCCGCGCGAGCCCTAGCCCGCATCCTCGCCGGCGGTGATCTCAGGGCGATGGCGACGCCGGGGCCAGGGCGGCCAGGCGGCACTGCGGACGGGTCAGCAGCGAGATCCTGTCCCGCCGGGCGAACGCGTGACGGCACATCTCCCGGGCGCCAGCCCCGGCGGTGGCCTGGTCTTCGCCGTGGGCGCCCGCGATATTCCCGGGCAGTGCTGCCCGCGAACCCTGGTCCTCACGAGCACCTCCGGCTGGCGGTCCGCCGTATCGTGAAGGGGTGATGGTCGAACATCAGCGCGGACGCGGCCGACTTCATCTGCCAGCGCGGCGGCCGGATCTGGGTCTGGGCCGCGCACCCGCGGATGTGCTGCGCCGGGACGCCGGCCTGGATGCATGCCGCCACCGATCGGCCGGCCGGGCTGTCCGGATTCACGGCAATTCCCGCGGCGGGCATCCAGATATACTTCCGCGGCCTGACCGGGCGGCCGCCGGACACGCTGGAAATCGCCCTGCGCGGCAGGCGCCACCCCGCGCTCGAGGCCTACTGGGACGGCTGCCTGATGGCGATGGGCTGACCGGCCGGCGCGTTCGGCCGTCCTGCGGGCGCTACGGCACGGCAGAATACGGGCAGCAGGCCGGCCCGGCCTCAGGGGTGAACCGCCGCCGCCGGCGGCCCGCTGGGAGGGAGGGCTGACCCGCGCGTCCGGCCCTTAACCCGCAGGGAGGGAGCCCGTGACTGTTGTCGCGTTGATCACCTGGACCGTAACCGCCTTCGCCGGGCTTTACTTGCTGGCCGTCTGGCTGATCGAGTACGACGTCAGCGCGCCCGGGGGTGCGGTCAGCCGGCTGCCCAGGACGGTGATCAGCGGGCATGTCCTGCTGGCGTCCACGGGCCTGGGGGTGTGGGTCAGCTACCTGCTGGTGGACCGGGACATGCTGGCCTGGATCGCGCTGGCCACGCTGGTGGCGGTCGCGCTGCTGGGCCTGACGATGCTGGGCCGGTGGGTCCAGGTGCGCCGCGCGCTGTCGGCCGCGCTGCGTACCCGTTCCAGGCGGGGCCTGACCGAGGGCCGGCCGGCTATGCCCGCCGAAGCTCACTTCCCGGTTCCGGTGGTGGTCGCCCATGGCCTTCTCGCCGTCAGCACGCTCACCCTGGTGCTGCTCACCACCCTCGGCCTGGCCGGCGGCTGACCGGATGCCCAGGCGGAACCCCCGGTACGGCGCTCAGCCGGCCGGACGCCGGCTGGCACGCCGCTCCAGCTCGAGCAAGCGCTGCTTGCTGTCCAGCCCGCCACCGTAGCCGGTGAGGCCGCCGTCCGAGCCCACCACCCGGTGACAGGGGACGATGATGCTCACCGGGTTGGCCCCGTTGGCCAGCCCGACCGCCCGCGCCGCCGTGGGCCGCCCGATCTGGCCGGCCAGCTGGCCGTAGGAGACCGTCTCGCCGTAGCCGATGCCGAGCAGCGCGGCCCAGACCCGGCGCTGGAAGACCGTGCCCTGCAGTGCCAGCGGCAGGTCGAAGTCCTGCCGCTGCCCGTCGAAGTACTCGGTGAGCTGCCGGGCGGCCTCGGCCAGGACCGCGGCGTCCGCGCCGCGGGGTTCGGCGTCGTTGCCTGCCGCCCCGGCCGGCTCCGGGCCCCGTCCCTTCATGTACAGGCCGGCCAGCGCGCCGCCGGATGCCATCAGCGTGAGCGGGCCGAGCGGGCTGTCAACTACCGTGCGCGATGTGCGCGGGAGGGCATTGCTCTCAGGCATCAGGATTCCTTTCCTGCCCGCCGGCGGCCGGCGCCCGGTCACGCTGGCAGCTTGTTGATGGGATGCTCTCCGGTGGCCCAGAGATACTGCACCGCGTAGGCGCGCCATGGCCGCCAGGCCGCGGCGCGGCGGATCAGCGCCGCCGGCGCGGCGGGCAGGCCCAGCTCAGGAGCGGCCAGCCGGACCCCGAGGTCGGTGGCCGGGAAGGCGTCCGGGTCGCCGAGCCCGCGCATCGCGATCGTCTCGACCGTCCACGGCCCGATTCCCGGCAGCGTCGCGAGCTGCCCGCGCGCCTGCTGCCAGTCGCTGCCCGCGCCGAGGTCGATCCGGCCGCCGGCCAGCGCGGCCGCCAGCCCGGTGAACGTGCCGCGGCGCGCCGCCGGCAGGGCCAGCAGCTCCGGGTCCAGGGACGCCAGCGCGGCCGGCTCCGGGAACAGCCGGGTCAGGCCGCCGGCCGGGTCGGTGACCCGCTCGCCGCAGGCGAGCGCCAGCCGGGCCGCGTGGGTGCGGGCCGCCGCCGTGGACACCTGCTGGCCGAGCACGGCCCGCAGCGCGAACTCGGCCGCGTCTGCCGTCCGGGGCACCCGGCGGCCCGGCGCCTTGGCCACCAGCGGGGCGAGCGCCGGATCGGCGCTCAGCACGTCGCCGACCGCCGCCGGGTCGGCGTCCAGGTCGAGCAGCCGCCGGCACCGGCTGACCGCGGTGGCCAGATCGCGCAGGTCGGTGAGGGCCAGCCGGCAGCCGACGTGATCGGGCAGCGGCCGCAGCGTGGCCACCCCCGGCCCGTGCGGCAGCCGCAGGGTCCGCCGGAACGCGCCGTCCCGCCACTCCTCGACGCCGGGCACGGCCGTCGCGACCAGATGGCCGAACAGGTTGTCCGGGAAGAACGGGGCGCGCAGCGGCAGCCGCAGCGACAGTTCTCCCCGGTGCGTGGCCGGGTGCCCGCGGGCGGCCCGGTCCCGCAGCTGAGTGGCAGAAAGGGCGAATACCTCCCGAACGGTGCCGTTGAAAGCCCGGATGCTCGCGAACCCTGACGCGAAGGCGATGTCGCCCATCGGCAGCGAGGTGGTCTCGATCAGCAGCCGCGCGGTCTGCGCTCGCTGCGCCCGGGCCAGCGCGAGCGGGCCGGCGCCGAGCTCGGCCAGCAGCTGGCGCTGGATCTGCCGGGTGCTGTAGCCCAGCTGCGCGGCCAGGCCGGGAACTCCTTGCCGGTCCACCACGCCGTCCGCGATCAGGCGCATCGCCCGGGCGACGATGTCGGCCCGCACGTTCCATTCCGGCGAGCCGGGGCTGGCGTCC
Organism: uncultured Actinomycetes bacterium; assembly: GCA_963795575.1. Taxonomy (GTDB): domain Bacteria; phylum Actinomycetota; class Actinomycetes; order Streptosporangiales; family Streptosporangiaceae; genus PALSA-505. The sequence continues at coordinate 258,162 of CAWCII010000007.1, forward strand.
GGGCGGCACCGCTTGCACGCCCGGAACCCGGCCTGCTGCGCCGCGGCCGCGCTCGGGTAGAAGCGCATGTTCCTGGCCTTGGGCGGCACCGCCGGGCAGCTCGGCCGGCAGTAGATGCCGGTGGTCGTCACCGCGGTGAAGAACCAGCCGTCGAAACGGGCGTCCTTGGACCGTACCGCGCGCAGGCAACGCTCGAACTCTTCGGGCATACAGACAGCATCGCCGCGGGCCCCCGCGCCGGGCTAGCGAATTTGCGACATGGTCGCTCAGCGAGATGACGATGTCGCGAATCTGCCAGCCAGCAGCCGCCAGCCGAGCAGGAACAGCCCGAGGAACGCCAGCGCGACGGCGATGAACGCCGCCGCGGTGCCCTGCCCGGACACCACCCGCAGCACCATGCCCATTGCGACCGTGCAGATCCACACGCCGAGGCCGGCGGGCACCACCGCGGCGGGGCGCCGCCACGCCCGGGTGGCCAGCCAGCCGATGGCCAGGCCGGCCAGGAACGGCCAGGCCGTCCGGGCCAGCCCGGCCAGCGTCTCGCCCTGGCCGTGGCTGGCCCGGCCGATCACCACGAAGGCGAACGTGCCGCAGAGGTCGAGCGCGGCTCCGGTCCCCGGTCGCATTCGTCAACCGTAGCCAGAGTTGACGATCAACAGGTATTCCCTTGCGGGCAAAGTCGGGTCAGAGTATCGGCATGACAACTACGCAGCCGCAGTCGCGCACCGGCGGGCTCGAGGTCCGGTCGATCGACTACGTGCCGCTGAGCGAACGGCACGGCAAGATCTGGCACCTGGGCCCGCTGTGGTTCATGTCGAACGCGCAGATCGCCACGCTGGCGGTCGGCCTGATCAGCATCAGCCAGGGCGCATCACTCTTCTATTCGGTGCTGTCCATCGTGATCGGCACGCTGATCGGCACGCTGTTCATGGCCTTCCACTCCGCGCAGGGCCCGCAGCTCGGCCTGCCGCAGATGATCCAGTCACGACCGCAGTTCGGGTACGTAGGAGCACTGCTGGTCTGGCTGTTCGCCTACGTGCAGTACGCCGGCTTCAACGTCTTCAACACGATCCTGGCCGGCGATTCGATGAGCCGCACCGCGCACGGCCCGGTCAAGCTGTGGGTGGTCATCGCGACGGTCGTGGCGCTCGTCATCGCCCTGGTCGGATATGACCTCATCCACAAGGCCGAGCAGTGGCTGACCTACCTCATGATCGTAATCTTCGGCATCTTCACGATCACGCTGTTCCTGATCCACTACCCGGCGGGCACGTTCGACATCGGCACGTTCAAGGCCAGCCCGTTCCTCGGCCAGTTCGGGGTGGTGGCCGGCTACCAGATCAGCTGGGCGATCTACGTCTCGGACTACTCGCGCTATCTTCCGCCGGACGTGACCGTGCGCAGGACCTTCTACTGGACCTACTGGGGATCCGCGATCGGCGGCGCCTGGATGATGATCGTGGGCTCGGTCCTGGCGGCCTGGGCGGGCAAGAGCTTCGACGGAACCGGCATCGCCGAGCTCGACCGGATCGGCGATCATGTCTTCACCGGCTTCGGCGCGATCGTGCTCATCCTCGCCACTCTCGGCCTGGTCTCCGTCACCGCGCTGAACATGTACGGCGGCTCGCTGACGCTGATCAGCGCGATCGACTCGTTCAAGAAGGTGCGGCCGACGCTCAGCGTGCGGGTGATCACCATCGGCCTGACCGCGGCGCTCTCGGTCATCGGCGCGCTCGCCGCGACCAAGCACTTCCTCACGAACTTCGACGACTTCCTGCTGCTGATCCTCTACCTGTTCATCCCGTGGACCGCGGTGAACCTGGTCAACTACTACATCGTGCGGCGAGGCCACTACGCGATCGCCGAGATCTTCAACCCGAGGGGGATGTACGGCCGGTGGGGATGGCGCGGGATCCTCGCGTATCTCATCGGCTTCGCCTGCATGGTGCCCTTCTTCGACGTCGGGACGCTCTACGAGGGCCCGGCGGCCAAGGCGCTCGGCAACGCGGACATCTCGTTCTTCGTCGGGCTGCCGATAGCCGCGGGCCTCTACTACCTGTTCAGCCGGTCGGTGGACGTGGCGGCCGAGACCCGGGTGGCCCAGGCCGAAGCGGCCGACCTGGAGCGGGCCGCCGCGCAGCACGAGGCCCCCTGACCGGGACCGGCTCCACATCCGCGGGGCCGGAAAAGCGTTTGTCCGCAGGAGCGGCCGCGGTTACCGTCGGATGCCGCCCCCCCGATCAGACCGAACGGATGTCTCGTCATGCCCGCGCGCGCGTTGGCCCGCCGGTTCCCGGCGCTTGCCCTGCGGGACTTCAGGCTGCTGCTGGCCGACCGCCTGCTCGCGCCGGGGGCATTCGCTTTCTCCCTGGTCGGGGTGGCCTTCGCGGTCCTGGACGCGACCGGGTCGACCGCCGGATCTGTCCTACGTGCTCGTCGCCCAGATCGCGCCGTCCCTGGTGTTCAGCCTGATCGGCGGGGTCTTCGCCGACCGGGTGCCGCCGCAGCGCGTGATCATCGCTGGGAATCTCATGATCGCGCTGGGCGAGGGCACCTTCGGCCTCCTGGTCCTGACCGGTCACGCCCGGCTGTGGCAGATGATCGTCCTGGAGTGCGTGACCGGCACCGGCATGGCCGTGTTCTACCCGGCCTCGCAGGCGCTGCTGCCCAGGCTCGTGCCCGCCGGACTGCTGACCCAGGCGAGCGCGCTGAGCCGGCTGGCCATGAACGCCGGCCAGATGGGCGGCGCCGCCGTGGCCGGGCTGGTCGTCGCGGCCATCGGCCCGGGCTGGGCGCTGGCCATCTGCGGGGCTGGCATGCTCGGCACCGTTCCGGTGCTGCTGAGCATCCGGTCGGCCGCCGGCGGGCGGCCGCCGGGCCACGGCATGGTCCGCGAGCTGCGCGACGGCTGGTCGGAGTTCCGCTCGCGCACCTGGCTGTGGGTGATCGTGGCGCAGTACGCCATCGTCATGATGGCCTGGTACGGCGGGTTCATGGTGCTGGGGCCGGCGGTCGCGCGGACCCACCTGGGCGGGCCGGCGGCGTGGGGTGCGATCACCGCGGCGGAATCGACCGGCCTGATCGTCGGCGGCGTCGTCTCGCTGCGGTTCACGCCGCGCCGGCCCATGCTGTTCGTCGTTCTCATCGGCATCACCATCGCGGTCCCCACGCTGGCGCTGGCGATGCTGTGGCCGCTGCCGCTCGTCTGCGCCTGCTCGTTCGGCGCCGGGCTCGCGGTGGAGGTCATGATGGTCCAGTGGACCGTCGCGATGGCCATCAACATCCCGCCGGACCGGCTCGCCCGGGTGTCGTCCTACGACGCGCTCGGCTCGACCATGGCGATGCCGGCCGGCGCGCTGGCCGCCGGGCCGCTCGCGGCCGCGATCGGAGTCCCGGCCACCCAGTATGCCGCGGTCGTGCTCATCGTGGCCGCGTCCGCCCTCGCCCTCATCCCGCGGGAGATCAGGGGTATCCGGGCCGGCGGTCCCCGGGCCGGCCGGGGGCACGCGGCCGCGGGCCAGCGCGAGCAGGCGGCGGCGGCCGATGAGGGCATGCTGGCGCCCGTCGGGGCGCCGGCCCCCGGCCCGCCTCGCTGACACCGGGGTCAGGTCGCGGCGACATTCCGGGCCCGGCTCGGCCGAGAGTGCCTCCCCAGTCCCCGATGGTGTCTAGCATGGAAATGTGATCATTGACGGAGATGACATAGCGGATGAAGTCCTGGTGCCGCGGCCGGACCAGTCGGTCATGGCCGTGGCACCGCCGGGAGACGGACCGGGGCACTGGGTGGGCGGACCGAGTGCCGTGCAGTGGCAGGGGGATGTCTACCTGGCGTACCGGCTGCGCCGGCCGCTGGGCATGGGCCGCGGCTATGCGGTCGAGGTGGCCAAATCCGGTGATGGCGAGCACTTCGAGACGCTGCTCGCCATCACCAACCAAGAGATGCAGGCCGAGTCGCTCGAGCGGCCCGCGCTGATCCGGACCCCCGACGGCACCTGGCGGCTGTACCTGAGCTGTGCCACCTACGGCACCAGGCACTGGCGGGTCGAGCTGCTCGAGGCCGCGACCCCGTCCGGGTTCGACGCCAGCCAGAGCCGGGTCGCGCTGCCCGGCGACGTCAAGACCGCGGTCAAGGATCCGGTCATCATGCACCGCGGCGGCATCTGGCACCTGTGGGCGGCGTGCCACCCGCTGGAGAACCCGACGGAGACGGACCAGATGGTCTCCGACTATGCCACCAGCACCGACGGGTGGAACTGGACCTGGCACGGTACCGCGCTGGCCGGACGGCCCGGGGAATGGGATGCGCGGGGAACCAGGATTACCGCGGTCCAGTTCGCGCCCGGCAGGATCGTGGCCTACTACGACGGCCGGGCCACCGCGGCGGAGAACTACGAGGAGCGCACCGGCGTGGCCGTCGGCACCGATCCTGACGCGCTGACCCAGTGCCGAGCCGCCCCGCTGGCCCAGTCCCCGTACAGCAGCGGCGGACTGCGTTACCTGGATCTGCTCGAGCTGGCCGACGGCCGATGCCGGCTGTACTACGAGATGGCCCGGCCGGATGGCGCGCACGAGCTGCGCACCGAGCTCCGCTAGCCGGCGGTGCGGCCGGTCTTACGCGGCGCGCGGCTGGCCGTTCCTGGCCTGCCGCTGGCCGGAGGGCCGGCCGCCGACCATGCCGCCGGACCGTTCCCGGGGCCGCAGCCAGACGCTGAAGTCATCCCCGGTGATCCGCTCGAGCAGCCGGATGTCCGCCTCGAAGTGCGGCAGCACAAGCTCGCGCTCGTCCCACGTGAGCGGCTGGCGCGGCGGGGCGCTGCGCTGCAGCATGTGCTCGAGCGGGCTGCTCAGGCGGGTTCCGGTGGTGCCGGGCAGGAACTGGCCCGCCGCGGCGGCGATCCGCGCCGCCCTGGCCACCGTGCGGTAGCGGACCGTGGCCTGCGGGTGCGCGGTCACGTTCTCCCGGGGCAGGCCGGTGATGATCCCGGGCTCGACGCCCAGGAACGCGCAGATCCGGTCCAGCGTCTCCGTCGGGCTATCGACCAGGGAGAGGTAGCGCAGCACCAGCACCTGGTCGCGCGCGGAACACCCGGTACAGGTGCTCGAGCTGCTCGCCGTACCGGCCCACTCCGGTGTAATGCCAGAAGCTGGCCCAGCCCGCTTCGATCCTGCGCGGTTCTTCCTCGCAGGCGCGGACGAAGTCCCCGATCGGCTCGAGCCCCGCCGACCACAGGTGCGTCCAGTTGGAGTGGGCGCGCTCGACCGGATCCCGCAGCACCGCGATCAGCTTGGCCCGCGGGATCAGCGCGTGTATGCGGCGATGCGCCGCCGGGTCATACAAGTACAGCGGCGTCGCCTCGCCGCGCAGCGCGCCCGGCGGTGCCCCGTCGAAGAGGGCCTCGTAGTCCGGCCTGCGCCACACGTGCTCCCGGTAGGTCTGTGCGTCCCCGGGGCCGCCGCGCGCCGGCGGCGGCCCGTCGGAGAGGAAGAATTTCGGTTCCTTGACCGGCGACATGTACAGCGCCGGATGCTGGGCGAGGGCGGCATGCAGGGCCGTGGAGCCCGCCTTGGGCGCCCCGGCTACGAGGAAGTCGGGCAGAGCCATCCTGTCTCCCTGGAGGCGGCGAGGTTGATCTCGACTATGTCCACCTGTTAAGTAGAATTCCCTTCGGTCCTCTCAGGGTAATGCATGGAGATTTCCGCGCTACCCCGTCGATGGGTAGTTATGCCTCACGTGCTGTGCCCGCCGACCGATGACGTTCGGGCGGCTGGCCGGCGAGGTCTGGGTCGATCCGCCTGGCGAGCCCGGTGAATTGCCTGATCAAGCGGGCGCGTGATCTGCTCGCGATCGGCGGGTGCGCCCGGGACGGTGGGCAGGCCGTGGCCGGTCAGTTAACCATCGTCCGGGATGCCGGTTATGAGTCCCGGCCCTCGAGCAGCGGCGCGCCCGGCTGCCGCAGGTCCCGGCCCGCCGCGCGGCCGCGGCGCCAGGCGATGCCGGACAGCGCCTCGAGCACCACCCGGTTGGCCAGGAACGCCGTGACCTCGGCATGGTCGTACGGCGGCGCGACCTCGACCACGTCCATCCCGGCCAGCGGCATCTCCATCGCGATCCGGCGCACCGCGTCGAGCAGCTGGCGCGCGGTCAGGCCGCCGGGCTCGGGCGTCCCGGTGCCCGGGGCCATGCCGGGGTCGACGACGTCCACGTCGACGGACAGGAACACGCCGTCGCACTCGTCGGTGGCGATGCCGGACGCCTCGTCCAGGCAGGCGTCCAGGCCGCGGGTCACCACCTCGGCCATCTCGAAGCTGCGCATCCGCTGGCCGGCCATCCAGTCCAGCGTCTCCGGCCCCGGCCAGTAGCCGCGCAGGCCGAGCTGCAGGAACCGGTCGCCCCGTACCGCGCCCGACTCGATCAGCCGCCGCATCGGCGTGCCGTGCCCGTGCAGCGACCCCCACTGGGTGTCGCCGGTGTCCGCGTGCGCGTCGAAGTGGATGACCGACACCCGCCCCCAGCCGACGTGCCGGGCCACGCCGGTCGCGTCGGGCAGCGCGATGGTGTGGTCGCCGCCCAGGATCACCGGCAGCGCCCCGGCCCGGCAGATCCGGTGTACCGCCTCCTCGAGGCGGCGCAGCGAGAGTTCGGTGTCACCGGACGGCATCGCCACGTCGCCCGCGTCCACCACCGTGAGCTCGGCCAGCGGGTCGACGCCCAGCGCCAGGTGCGGCCGGGACGCGTCGTGCGGCAGGTAATCGGTGAACCGGATCGCCTGCGGGCCGAATCTGGCCCCCGGGCGGTGTGACGTGCCGCCGTCGAACGGCCCGCCCACGATGACGATGTCGGCCTCGGCGTAGGAGGCCTGCTCGGCCAGGTCCGCCTCCGGCACGCCGAGGAAAGTGGCGTCCGGTCCGTACATGCCGCCGAGGCGTGTCATGATCCCCTTCCCTGGTAGATACGTGATCAGGCTATCGGCTACTGCCCGGGGCAAGTAGCCTGCACAGCGTGAAACGGATGACGCTGTCGGGCCGGCTCCGGCCGTCAGCGTCACGCGCGGCGTCCGGCGGCGGCCCGGTGGCCCTCATCGCGCTGGCCGCGACGACCATGCTCGCCCAGGGCGATCAGTCGGCGCTGGCCCAGGCGGTGCACGGCATCGAGCAGCAGTTCGGCCTCACCGACCAGGTGGTGGGGCTGATACCGCTGGTCATGGCGGGCTGCGCCTCGATCGGGGCGATCCCGGTCGGCGTGCTGGCCGACCGCAGGCGGCGCACCTGGGTGCTGGCCGGGGTGTGCGCGCTGTGGGCCGTCGGCATGGGCGCGGGCGCGCTGGCCGCGACGGCGGCCGTGCTGTTCGCGGCCCGGCTGGTCACCGGGGTGGCCGAGGGCACCCCGCCGGTGGCGATCAGCCTGCTGTCCGACTACTTCCCGGTCCGCCGCAGGTCCGAGGCCATGGGGGTGTACCAGGCCGGAGCGGTGGCGGGCGCGTTCATCGGCCTGCTCGGCGGCGGAGTCGCGGTCCAGATCGGCGGCTGGCGCTGGGCGTTCTGGATCTGGGTGCCCATCGGCGTGGCGGTGGCCGTCTTTTACCTGTTCGTGCACGAGCCGGGCCGTGGCCACCAGGACGCGAGCTTCGAGGCCGAGCTGGCCACAACGGCCAAGGCCAGCGAGCCCGCGTCCGCGCTCGGCGCTCCCGAGGCCGCCTCCCTGGCGACCGGCGGCGTGCTCACGCTGCCCGAGCCCCGGCACGGGCCGCCGCCGCCCGACTGCGACGTATCGCTCAAGGAGGCGCTGCGCTTCCTGATGCGGATCCCGTCGATGTGGTTCGGCACGCTGTCCCTCACCGTCTCCCAGCTGCTGCTGTACGGCCTGTCCTTCTGGGGAGTCGAGTACTTCGAGCGGGTGCACCACCTCGGGCCCGCGCTCGCCGGGACGCTGGTCACCGTGCTCGGCGCCGGGTCGGCGGTCGGCGTGCTCACCGGCGGCTTCCTGTCCGACCGGCTGCTGCGGCACGGTCACGTGAACGCCCGGGTGTACGTGGTCGGCTACGGCTCGATCGGCGCGACGCTGGTCCTTGCGCCGGCCTTCGCCACCACCAACCTGTGGCTCGGCGCCCCGCTGATCTTCCTGGGCGGCGTCCTGCTCACGCTGCCGATCGCTCCCGCCGAAGCGATGTGCACCGACGTGGTGCCGCCCGAGCTGCGCGGCCGGGGCGCGATGGTCCGGCAGGTCGTGCGCACCGCCTCCTACGCCGGCCCGTACCTGATCGGGGTGGTCTCGGTCGCGATCTCGGCGCATGCGGACGGCCAGTTGACCACGGTCGGGCTGCACTGGGCCATCGTCACCGTCTGCCCGCTGTACGCGCTCGGCGGGCTGATCATGCTTCTCGCGGTCCGGACCTATCCGCACGACATCGCCTACGTCGTGACGTACGCGCGGGCGCGGTCGGCCGGCGGGCGGCCGGCGGCCGCGGCGGCCGACCCCGGAGCGGGGCCCGCCGCCGATGACGAGGCCGTGGCGGACGTCACCTCCGGCGCGGTCGCCGAAGCCGAACCCGGCCCCGTGACCGAGCCGTCGAAGACCCCCCCGCCCTGAGCGGCACATCCGCGCGCGGACCGCGTTCCGCGCGCCGGCGCCCTCGGCCGGCCCGGACCGGCCCTGGTTCAGGCCGCGGGTGAAATGATCCCGGGATGAGCCTCGATGAGATCGACGGGCAGATCATCGCCGCGCTCGTCGAGAACGCCCGGGCGAGCTTCGCCGAGATCGGGTCCGGTGTGGGACTGTCCGCTCCCGCGGTCAAGCGCCGGGTGGACCGGCTGCGGGCTTCCGGCGCAATCACCGGCTTCTCGGCCCGGGTGGACGCCTCGGTGCTGGGCTGGACCACCGAGGCGTACGTCGAGCTGTTCTGCCGGGGACGTACCTCGCCGGCCCAGATCGGCGCGGCGGTCAGCAGGCATCCCGAGGTGGCCGAGGCGTGCACCGTCACCGGGGAGGCGGACGCCCTGATTCACATCCGGGCCGCCGACATGCAGCACTTCGAGCAGGTCGTCGAGCGGATCAGCGCGGAGCCGATCGTGCTGCGGACCCGGAGCGTCATCGTGCTCTCCCGGCTCGTGGACCGGGCCGACGTGAGCTTCTCCCGCGCGCTGGGCGATCACTGACCGGGCCGGGCCCGTAGCGACCTGGATGAGGCCGTGATCGACCGGGATCAGACCGGGATGAGGAGAAATCCCGATGCTCACGTCCCGGCGCGGCGCGAGCCGTTACAGTCGCCGGTATGCCCGATAACCTGACTGACCCGAGCCGCAGCACAGCGCAGTTCCGTGCCTTCGTCCAGGACGCGCCGGGTGAGCCCGAGCGAAGCTGGGCGATGAAGGCTCCGCGGACCAAGGTGGCCATCCTGGGGGGCATTGTGCTCGGCGTTGCCCTCATCATCGCCCTCATCTCGCTTCTCGCGGCCTAGGCCGTCAGCCGAGGCTGATGCCGGGGGGCAGCAGGCCGGCGAGTCCGATCACCGGGCCCCGGCAGCCCGCCGCCGGCCCGTCGCGGCCAGCTCGCGGAGCGCGAGCACGGTGACCCGGTCGTTGCCGCAGAACAGCGCGCCGCCCCGTTGCCGCAGGGCACCGCGTCCGCGTCGATCTTCCCGGCCGGTCCGCGACGACGGAAGCCTCGCCGCCGCCCGGGCCAGGTCCCGTGGGACACGTTCTCTGGGCCGGCCGGGACCGCTCACGTATCGTTGCAGCGTGAGACACGGTCATTGCGGACTAAACGGCGCAACGACGGGCGATTTGCCGTGCTCCCCGCCCGTCATCGCCTGGATCGGGGCGCACGGGGCGCCGCGGTGAGCGTGGTCAGCGGCCAGGCCAGACGCCGCTGGGGCCTGGTGGCGGCGGGTGTGGCGCTGCTGTGCGCGCTGCCGGTCATCGACAGCGCGCTGCCGGCCGGCGTGCCCCGCATCTCCGCGGCGCAGCTGCGCGGCCGCATCCTGGACTCGTCCCGGCTGTCGTACGCCGGGCTACGCGGAGAGCGACGCGTCCTTCGGGCTGCCCGCGCTGGACGGATTCAGCGACGTGACCTCGCTACTCGACGGCGTCACCCGGATGCGGGTCTGGCAGGCCGCCCCCGACCGGTGGCGCGTTGACGTCCTGTCCGACGCGGGCGAGCGGGACACGTACCAGACCCCGCGCAAGGCCTACATCTGGGATTCGGGCACCGAGCTCCTGACCGAGGTTCTCGGCCGCTACCCGGTGCGGCTGCCCCGGGCGGCCGACCTGCTGCCGCCGTCGCTGGCTGTCCGCCTGCTGCACGAGGCAGGCCCGCGCGCCCGGGTATCGGAGCTCGCGCCGCGCCGGGTGGCCGGCGTCGGCGTCGTCGGCCTGCGCGTTCTTCCCGGCGACCCAGCGTCCACGGTAAGGCACATCGACATCTGGGCCGAGCCCGCCAGCGGGCTCCCGGTCCAGGTCGAGGTATTCGGCCGCGGCAGCGGGCCGCCCGCGCTGGAAACCCAGTTCCTCCAGGTCAGCGCGTGGCACCCGGTCGGGGCGGTGCTGACCCCGCAGCGCGGGCCCGGCACTGCCTTCACCCAGACCGACGCCGCCGACCTGTCCGGCGCCCTGGGCGACCTCGGCCCGGTGATCCTCCCGCCCAGCCTGGCCGGCCAGGCGAGGATCGCCGCGCCGGCCGGATTCGGCCAGGTCGGAATCTACGGCCAGGGCCTCGGGACGTTCGCGGCCCTGGAGATCAGCGGGCCCACGGGGCTGAGCCTGATCAGCGGTGCGCGCTATGACGGCGGCATCACGCTGAGGGTCCCGCACGGGACCGGCGTGCTCGTCAGCACGTCGCTGATCACCGCCGTCCTGCTGCACCCGAGCCGCACCTCGGGCACCTTCGTGCTGGCCGGCTTCACCAGCCGTCAGGTGCTGGAGCGGGCCGCCGCGGACCTCGCGGCCGAGCCCTGGTGACAGGCATGATCGTCACCAGATCCGTCACCAAGCGGTTCGGCGCGGTGCTGGCCGTGGACTCGATCGACCTCGACGTGCAGGCCGGCGATCGTTACGGCCTGCTCGGCCCGAACGGCTCGGGCAAGACCACGCTGGTCCGCATGCTGCTCGGCCTCGTCTATGCCACCAGCGGCGAGATCGAGGTCCTGGGCAAGCCGGTGCCCCGGAAGGTGAACGAGATACTTCCTGAGATCGGGGCCCTGGTGGAAGAGCCCGCTGCCTACCGGCACCTGTCCGGCCGGGCCAACCTCAGGCTGTTCGACGCCGCCGGGCGGCCAGGCGCGAGCGTCAGGGGCGGCAGCCGTCGTACCCGTCGCCAGCGCATCGACGACGCCCTGGAGCGGGTGGGGCTCGCGGGCATCGACCGGCGGCCGGTCAAGGCGTACTCGCTGGGCATGCGCCAGCGTCTCGGCCTGGCCGCCGCGCTGGTCCGCCGGCCGCGGCTGCTCGTGCTGGACGAGCCGGGCAACGGCCTGGACCCGCGCGGCATCCGGGATTTCCGCCAGCTCCTCATCGACCTGAACGCGGCGGGCACGACGATCTTCCTGTCCAGTCACCTGCTGGGCGAGGTGGAGCTGCTGTGCACCCGGGTGGGCGTCCTGGACCGGGGCCGCCTGGTGCTCCAGCAGGATCTGGCCGACATCCAGGCGCCTACCGGCCGGATCATCGTGGACAGCCCCGACGCAGCGCGCGCCGCGGCCCTGCTCGACGGGCGGGCGGAGTCCCGCGACGGCACCCGGCTGGTGGTGCGGCACGACGACCCGGCCGCGCTCAACGCCCGCCTGGTGGCCGAGGGCGTCCGGGTCACCGGCATGACCGCGGCGCGCCGTTCTCTCGAGGAGGTCGTGCTCGAGATCACCAGCGCAGGCAGCGACCAGATAGGCGGCACCCGGGAATGATCACCGTGGAGCTGTTCAAGCTGCTGCGCAGGCCGCGCACCTGGATCAGCATCGCCCTGCTCTGCGCGCTGCCGGTCGCCGTCGCGGTCTTCATCGCGGTGACCCACCTGGCCCCGCCGCCCGGCCAGGGCGCGGCCTTCCTGTCCGCGGTGGTCCAGGACGGGTCGCTCTACCCGGCGGCGGCGCTCGCGCTCATCCTGCCGGTCTTCCTCCCGGTGGCGGTGGCCCTGGTGGCCGGCGACTCGATCGCCGGCGAGGCCAGCTCCGGAACGCTCCGCTACCTGCTGGTCAGGCCGGTGGGGCGGACCAGGCTGCTGGTGGCCAAGCTCGTCGCCGTCATCACGTTCGTCCTGCTGGCCGTGCTCATCGTGACGCTGACCTCGTACATCACCGGGGTGGCCCTGTTCGGCTCGCGGCCGCCCGCGGCCGTGGGCGGGTCCGGCGGCCTGCAGCCGGGCCTGCCGACCGGCGGAACCCAGGCGGGGGGCAGCGCGACCTCGATCTCCGGGGCCCCCCTCACGGTGACGCAGCTGCTCGAGCGGGTCGCCGGGGCCGTCGCGCTCATCACCGTGTCCATGCTGGGCGTCGCGGCGATCGCGCTGTTCCTGTCCACGGTCACCGATTCGGTGCTCGGCGCCGCGTTCGGCGCGCTCGCCGCCCTGGTGGGCAGCGAGGTGCTGGTCACCCTGAACGCCGCGGCGGCGATCCAGCCCTACCTCCCGACCCGTTACTGGCTGGCCTGGATCGACTTCTTCCGGCAGCCGATCTTCTGGCGAGATATCCAGCGCGGCTTCGGCATCCAGGCCGTCTACGTCGTGGTGTTCCTCGGCGCGGCGTGGGCCAACTTCACCACCAAGGACGTCACGGCGTGAGGCGTCACCGGCGGTCCCGGCGGCCGGCGCGCCGGTTCCGCCCCGCGGCGCCAGGTTCGTGGCCGCCGCGCGTGCGCTAGTCAGGCTTCGGCCCTGGCCGGTCGCGGCCGGGACCAGCCAGATCTGACCTGGGCGCTACCCGTCCGCCAGCTCGGCGGACAGCCCGGGGTCGTCCTCGCCGGCGGGGCCGGCGGCCAGGCCGAGCGCCTCCGGGTGCTCCCGGCGGTAGTGCTCGGTGAGCACCTCGCTGGCCTGGCCAGGACGGTGGGCCACGGTGCGCTGGCAGACCTCGCAGCGCACGACGGGAAGTTGCGTGATGGTCACCGGAAAGCGGCGGGTCGGCTTGCTCATCACTGACGATGATGCCAGCCGCCGTGAGTACGCCCGGCACCGGGCCGCCCGGTTACCTGTCCTGCAGGACCGACAGGATGTTCCCGGCCGGGTCCTTGAACCAGGCGATGTACGGGCCGCCGGCCCGGTTGATCCCCTTCTCGTCCTGCTCCATGCCGCCGTAGCGCTCGAACCGCACGCCCCGCGCGGTCAGCTCGTCGACAGCCGCGTCGATGTCGTCCACCGGGAAGTTGAGGATGGTGTAGCCAGCCGGGTTGTGCCCGGGCTTGGGGTAGACGATCGTGTCCCGGCCGCCGGCCAGGTGCAGCGTCATGATGCCGTGCTGCCGCGAGGTCCTGATGCCCAGCGTGCCGCCGTAGAACTCTTGCGCCTTCTGCACGTCGTCGACGGCGAAGCCGCTGAATGCCCTGGTGTCCGCGAACATGATTTCCGCGCTCCTTTCGCACTGGTAGTCCACGGTAGAGACCGGCGCGGGGACCACGGCTCACCGGCGGCCGTCCGGCACCGTCGCGCCCGGCGACGATGCCGGGAGCGTGCTGAAGAAACCGGTCCTCGATCGGGAAGCGGATCGCTGCCTGCGGCTTTGCCGAGCCGTAGCGCGAGATTCGGGTTTGAATCAGCACGCTCCTAGCCGGGGGCCAGCGCCGGCCGCCCGAGCGCGAACCGCTCGCGGGCAATCCGGGGCGGCTGGCCGAGCGCCAGGTCGGCCAGCATCTCGCCGAGCAGCGGGCCGAACTTGAACGCATGCCCCGAGCCGCCGCCGCCGACGACGACCGGCCCCTCCCGGTCGATCACGAAGTCTTCGTCGGGGGTCATCGTGTACAGGCAGGTCTCGGCCCCGAAGCCGGCCGGCACCAGGCCCGGCAGCCGCTGCCGCACGTACCGCGCGGCCTCGTCCTCCAGTTCGCGGTCGATCTCGCCGAACGGCCCGGAGCGGGGATCTACGGGCCGCCCGGGCTCGTGCGCGGCGACCTTCACGCCCGGCGCGCCGCCCGCGGCCGGCACCACGTACCAGGCCGTCCCGTCCGCGGACCAGTCGATCAAGGCCGGCCAGCCGCCGCCCGCGGCCCGCGGCGAGAAGTACCGCACCTGCTGCAGCGTGACCGTCAGCCGCGGGACGCGACTCACCGCCCCGGCCAGCAGGCCCGCGCACCAGCCTCCCGCGGCCACCACGGCCGCCCGCGCCGATATCTCCGCGGCCGGGGTGCGCAGCAGCACCCGGTGCCCGTCCGGCTCGATGCCGAGCACCGGGGTCCGGTCCCGGATGTCCGCGCCGTCACGGCCCGCCAGCCGCTGCAGGGCCGCGACCGCCCGGTCCGCGAGCAGCACCCCGGCGTCGGCCTGGAACAGCATCCGCTCGCCCGGCCGCGCCGCGATCTGGGGGAACCGGGCCGATAGCTCCCCGGCCGCCAGCCAGCGGTGCCGTACGCCGCATGCGGCCAGCGCCGCCGCGCACGAGCGAGCCTCCGGGCCCGTGTCGAGGCCGCCGGTGGTGACCAGCAGCTCGTCGCCGGCCTCGTCCTCCAGCCGGCGCCAGGCCTCGCGGGCGCCGACCGCCATCCGCACGTAACCCGGATCCGGGTACGAGAACCGGAAGATCCGGGTGGTGCCGTGCGAGGAGCCCCGGGCGTGGCCGAGGCCGAACTGCTCCAGCAGCACGGCCCGGACCCCCCGGGCGGCGAGGGCGCGGGCGGCCGCGGAACCGATCACCCCCGACCCGATGACCGCGATCTCCACCCGTTCCACGCCGGGACGATAGCCGGCGGCCCGGGCGTTCCGGGCTTCGGCCCGGCGGCAACGAGGCCGCCCGGCACCCGGAGATCACGGGGGCAGGCCGCGCCCGCTGCCGACCGCCCGCAGCACCGAGCAGTCCGCCGGGCGCGGCGCGGTCAGCGGCCCGGGGCCGAGCTCGCTCAGCACGATCCCGATCACCAGCGGGTCGGACGGCAGCTGGCCGTGCTCGATCACCGCGCCGGGGCACACCGCCTGCAGCGGAACGTTGACCGCCCCGGCGAGCCGGGCCGAATCCGGCGGCCGTACCACCTGGTCGTCGGTGGTCCACAGCGACAGCCAGCCCGGGCGGCCGGTGAGCGGGGCCCTGCGCAGCTGAGTCAGCAGCGTGCTGCCCGGCACGAGCTGCTGGCAGGCGACCGGGCACGCCGCCGGGTCGGCCGCGTTCCCCGCCGCGGCGATCCTGGTGCCGTTCAGCGGCGAGCCGAGCGTGATGATCCGGCTGACCTTCGCCGCGCCGTCGTCTTCGACGTCCCACAGCCGCGCGACCACGCCGCCGGCCGAGAACCCGACGACGTCGACCGCGCCCTTGCCGCTGTGCAGCGCCCGGGTCACGTAGCCGTTCAGGATGACCGCCTGGGCCGCCAGGTCGCCGGTGCCGCTGCCGGGCAGCCCGACCACGTCGGCGGCCCGGCCGGTGCGCCGGATCCGCGCGGCGAGCACGTCCAGCCCCGCGGTGTTCCCGCCGTAGCCGGGAACGAGCACCACGACGCCGGGACTCGCCGGGCTGGCCCCGGGCGCGGGCCCGTTGAACGTGCCTGCCCCGGCTGAGGCCGGCCAGCACGGCCACCGCGGCGGCCACCAGGCCGGTGCCGATCACGAACCTCCGGCGGCGCGGGCTCAGGCCGGCCAGTCGCTCAGCGCCCGGGACCCGCATGACTTTCATGGTGGGCTCCCCGCCGCCCCGGGTGCAATCCGGGGGCCGCCCGGCGAGACCGGGCCGAGGGCCGCCGTCAGGGGCCGGCCGGCTCGTCGTCCGGGCCCGGCTGGTAGCGGTAGCCCATGCCGGGCTCGGTGATCAGCCAGCGCGGCCGGGGCGGGTCCGGCTCGAGCTTGCGGCGCAGCTGGGTCATGTACAGCCGCAGGTTGCCCGTGGCGTCCGCGTAGCCGGGCCCCCACACCTCGTTGAGCAGCTGCCTGCCGGGTGAGCAGCTTGCCGGGATTGCGCAGCAGCACCTCGAGCAGGTGCCACTCGGTGGGGGTGAGGTGGATGTCCCCGCCCTCGTCGCCGTCCGCCGCGGGACACCCGCTTGGCGGCCAGGTCCACGGTGAGCCTGCCCAGCCTGACCCGGGGGAGCCCGTCGGTCCCGTGCGCCCGCCGCGCCGCCGCCCGCATCCGGGCCAGCAGCTCCTCCATCCCGAACGGCTTGGTCACGTAGTCGTCGGCTCCGGCGTCGAGCGCCTCCACCTTGTCCGTGCTGTCGGCCCGGCCGGACAGCACGATGATCGGCACGCTGGTCCAGCCGCGCAGCCCCTGGATGACGTCGAGGCCGTCCAGGCCGGGCAGGCCGAGATCGAGCACGACCAGGTCGGGCGGGTGCTTCGCCGCGACGTCGAGCGCCTCGGTGCCGGTGGCCGCGGTGCACACCTCGTACTGCCGCGCGCCCGCAGGTTGATCCGCAGCGCCCGCAGGATCTGCGGCTCGTCGTCCACCACGAGCACCCTGGGCATCACTGTCACCCGCCCGGCCGGGCATCGACCGCCGGCCGGGCATCGCGCTCCCGCCGGCCGGGATCGGCGCTCGCCGTCGCCGGCTGCCGTGCTGGCCGCCGGCAGGGAGAGGATCATGGTCAGCCCGCCGCCCGGCGTCTCCTCCGGATCGAGCGAGCCGCCCATGGCCTCGGCGAAGCCGCGGGACAGGGCCAGCCCCAGGCCTACGCCGGTGGTGTTGTCGGTGTCGCCGAGCCGCTGGAACGGGACGAATATCCGGCATCCGGTCGGCCTCCGGGATGCCGGGCCCGCGGTCGATCACCAGCAGCTCGACCCGGTCGCCGAGCGAGCTCGCGGTCAGCAGCGGCGGGTCGCCGTCGGGCGAGTAGCGCAGCGCGTTGCTGGTCAGGTTCACGATGACCCGCTCCAGGATGCCCGGATCGGCGAGCACCTCGGGCACCGAGTCGGGGATGTCCACACCGACGGTCCGGCCGGCCGGGCCCAGGTCGTCGAGCGAGCGCGCGACGATCTCGTCCAGCCCGACCGGCCGCGGGAACACCGACAGCACGCCGGCCTCCAGCCTGCTCATGTCGAGCAGGTTGGCCACCAGGTGGGCCAGGGTCTCCAGCGACTCGTCCGCGGTGGCCAGCAGCTCGTCGCGGTCCTCGGCGTTCCAGTCCACGTCGGCCGAGCGCAGGCTGGTGACCGCGGCCTTGGCCGCGGCCAGCGGGCGTGCGCAGGTCGTGGCTGACCGCCCGCAGCAGCGCGGTCCGCATCCGGTCGGCGGCGGCGATCGGCCGGGCCGCCTCGGCCTCGGCGGCCAGCCGCTGCTGCTCCAGGGCCACCGCCGCGTAGGCGGCGAACGCGCCGAGCACCCGGCGGTCGGCGGCCGGCAGCGTGCGGCCGCGCAGCGCGAGCGTCAGCGACTCGGTCACCGGCACGTCGACGTCGGCCTCGGCCGGGCTGGCCAGCGCGGGCTCGCCGGAGCTGGCCACCACGGTCCACCCGGCGGACGGGCCCCGGGCGGCGCCGCTGGCCACCGAGGTGGACTCGAGCAGGGTGACCGACTCCATGCCGAACGCCTCGCGGACCCGGTCCAGCACCGCGTTCACCGCCCGCTGGCCGCGCAGCACGCTGCCGGCCGTGGTGACCAGCAGCTCGGACTCCGCGGTGGCCCGGGCGGCCTGCTTGGTGCGCCGGGCCGCGGTGTCCACCACCGAGCTGACCAGCAGCGCGACGATGACGAACACGCCGAGCGCCAGGGCGTTGTTCGTCTCGGCGATCGTGAACTGGTGGATCGGCGGCGTGAAGTAGTAGTTGAGCAGCAGCGACCCGGCGACCGCCTCGAGCACCGCGGGAATGAACCCGCCGATCAGCGCGACCACGATGACCGCGACGAAGAACGCCAGCACGTCGCTGGTCAGGTTGAGGCTGCCGCGCAGGCTGGCCAGCACGATGGTCAGCAGCGGCAGCAGCGCGACCGCCAGCAGGTAGCCGGCGATCCTGCGGCGCAGCGTGATGCCGCCGCCGTGGGCCTGCGGCAGCCCCCGGCCCGCGGCCCATCTGCGAGTGGGTCACGATGTGCACGTCGATGTCGCCGGAGCCCCGGATCGTCCTGGCGCCGATGCCCGGGCCGGTGAGCAGGGCGAGCGGCCAGGACCGGCGGCTCGCCCCGAGCACGAGCTGGGTGGCGTTCTCGGCGCGGGCGAACTCCAGCAGCGCCTCGGGGATGTTGTCCCCGACCACCTGGTGGTAGGTGCCGCCGAGCGACTCGGCCAGCCGGCGCTGCCCGGCCAGCGCGGCCGGGTCGGCGCCGGTCAGGCCGTCGGCCTTGGTCACGTGCACGGCCAGCAGCTCGCCGCCGGCGCTGCGGGCGGCGATCCTGGCCGCGCGCCTGATCAGCGTCTCGCCCTCGGGCCCGCCGGTGAGCGCGACCACCACCCGCTCCCGGGCCTCCCAGGTGTCGTGGATGCCGTGCGCGGCGCGGTAGCGCTGCAGGCCCTCGTCCACCTTGTCGGCCAGCCAGAGCAGGGCCAGCTCGCGCAGCGCGGCCAGGTTGCCGGGCCGGAAGTAGTTGTTCAGCGCGGCGTCGATCTTGTCCGGCGGGTAGATGTTCCCGTGCGCCATCCGCCGCCGCAGCGCCTCCGGCGTCATGTCCACCAGCTCGACCTGGTCGGCGGCGCGCACCACCGCGTCCGGCACGGTCTCCCGCTGCGGCACGCCGGTGATCTTCCCGACCACGTCGTTGAGCGACTCCAGGTGCTGCACGTTCACGTTGCTGATGACGTCGATGCCGGCGTTCAGCAGCTCCTCGACGTCCTGCCAGCGCTTGGCGTTGCGGCTGCCCGGCACGTTGGTGTGCGCCAGCTCGTCCACCAGGGCGATCTCCGGCTTGCGGGCCAGCACCGCGTCGAGGTCCATCTCCTCGAACGCGGTGCCGCGGTAGGGGATCGGTGACCCGCGGGATGATCTCCAGGCCGTCCAGCAGCGCGGCCGTGTGCGGCCGGCCGTGCGTCTCGGCGAAGGCCACCACCACGTCGGCGCCGCGCTCGGCCCGCCGGTGGCCCTCGCAGAGCATCGCGTAGGTCTTGCCGACGCCGGCCGCGCAGCCCAGGTAGATCCGCAGCTGCCCGCGCCGCCCGGCGCCGTGCGTGTCCAGGTCGCCGCTGCTCGCCAGTGCGTTCATGGCCTTCCAGCCGTCAGCTCCAGTGTGCCCGGCCTCGGCCCGGCTGGTAGCGGTAGCCCATGCCGGGCTCGGTCAGCAGGTACCGCGGCCGCGACGGGTCCTCCTCCAGCTTGCGCCGCAGCTTGGCCATGTGGAAGCGCAGGTAGTTGGTGTTCTGCTCGTACCCGGGTCCCCACACGGCGGTGAGCAGGCGGCCGGCGGGCACCAGCTGGCCGGGGTGCCGCAGCAGGATCTCCAGCAGCCGCCACTCGGTCGGGGTCAGCTGCGCGGTCTGGCGACTCGTCGCCGTTCCGGGTGGCCCGGTGTAGGCGACCAGGTCGATCCGCCAGCGGCCCAGCCTGATGTCTGCCGCCCCGACCGGATCGTCCCGGCGCAGCGCGGCCCGCAGCCGGGCCAGCAGTTCCTCGATGTCGAACGGCTTGGTCACGTAGTCGTTGGCGCCCGGCGTCCAGCGCGCCGATCTTGTCCCCGGAGCCGGTCCGCCCGGACAGCACGATGACCGGCGCCCGGGACCAGGTGCGCAGCTCCTCGATCACGCCGACCCCGTCCACGTCGGGCAGTCCCAGGTCGAGCAGCACCGCGTCCGGTGGCCGCCGGGCCGCCTCGGTCAGCGCCGCGCGGCCGGTCGTCGCGGTGGTGACCTCGTATCCGCGGGCGCGCAGGTTGATCCGCAGCGCCCGCAGCAGCGCCGGCTCGTCCTCCACGATGAGCACCCGCTGCGGGTGCGCGCGGCGTGCGCGGCGGGCGGGGCTGGGGGGTCGCCCCGCCCGCGCACTGCCGCTTCCTCCATCGGCTGCTGCTCAGCTTCCGGAGGAGACCGGGTACTTCTCGTCCAGCGCGATGTTCAGCTGCAGCACGTTCACCACCGGCTCGCCCAGGAAGCCGAGCATGCGGCCCTCGGTGTACTGGCTGACCAGCGCCCTGATCGCGGCCGGGCTGACGTGCCTGGCCGCGGCGACCCGGTCCACCTGGATGGCCGCGTTCTGCCGGCGAGATGTCCGGGTCCAGGCCGGAGCCCGACGCGGTCACCGCGTCCGCCGGGATCTGCGAGATCTTGACGTGGTCGAACGCCGCGATCTGCTGCTGCCGCTGCTTGATCGTCCTGGACCAGCACCGGGTTGTTCGGCCCCAGGTTGGACGCCGCCGAGAACGGTCGGGTCGCAGCCGTAGTCGTCCTTGGGCGTCGGCGGACGGGATCGCCGCCGACGGGCGCGGCTGGAAGTACTGCGGCAGCGGGTTGCCCTTGGCGTCCACGAACTCCTGGCAGAGCAGGCTGGAGCCGACCACGCGCCCGTGGTAGCTGACCAGCGAGCCGTTGGCCTGGTTGTGGAACGCCGCCTGCGCGACCCCCCACATGACCAGCGGGTAGATGATCCCGGTGATCACCGTGAAGACGAGCAGCAGCCGCAGCGCCGCGATGTGCTGCCGGACGAAGCCGGGAAGGCGGTTCATTGCAGATCACCTGAAATCCGGGAATGTACAGGATGATGAGGTCGATGAGCCTTGATGCCGATGAACGGGATGATCAGCCCGCCGACGCCGTAGATCCACAGGTTCCTGCGCAGCAGCGACGGCGGCCGAGGCCGGCCGGTACCGCACGCCGCGCAGCGCCAGCGGGATCAGCGCGACGATGATCAGCGCGTTGAAGATGATCGCCGAGGTGATCGCCGACTGCGGGCTGTGCAGGTGCAGGATGTTGAGCTTGGCCAGGTCGGGGAACGCGACCGAGAACATGGCCGGCAGCATGGCGAAGTACTTGGCCACGTCGTTGGCGATGGAGAACGTGGTCAGCGCGCCCCGGGTGATCAGCAGCTGCTTGCCGATCTCCACGATCTCGATGAGCTTGGTCGGGTTGGAGTCCAGGTCCACCATGTTCCCGGCCTCCTTGGCGGCCGAGGTGCCGGTGTTCATGGCCACGCCGACGTCGGCCTGGGCCAGGGCGGGCGCGTCGTTGGTGCCGTCGCCGGTCATCGCGACCAGCTTGCCGCCCTCCTGCTCCTTGCGGATCAGCGCCATCTTGTCTTCCGGCGTCGCCTCGGCGAGGAAGTCGTCCACGCCGGACTCGTCCGCGATGGCCTTGGCGGTCAGCGGGTTGTCACCGGTGATCATGACGGTGCGGATGCCCATCTTGCGCATCTCGGCGAACCGCTCGGCGATGCCCTCCTTGACGATGTCCTTGAGGTAGATGACGCCGAGCGCGCGCGCGGTGCCCGTCGGCCCGCTCGGCGACCACCAGCGGCGTGCCGCCGACCGCCGAGATGCCGTCCACCATCGCCGCCGAGCTCGTCCGGCGGCGTGCCGCCGTTCTCGCGGACCCAGCTGGCCACCGACGCGGCGGCGCCCTTGCGCACCTGCCGCCCGTCGGCCAGGTCGATGCCGCTCATCCGGGTCTGCGCGGTGAACTCCACGAACTCCGCGCCCTGCAGCTCACCCTCGGTGCGCTCGCGCAGGCCGTACTCGTTCTTGGCCAGCACCACGATCGAGCGGCCCTCCGGGGTGTAGTCGGCCATGCTGGACAGCTGCGCCGCGTTGGCCAGTTCCTCGGCGGTCACCCCGCTCACCGGCAGGAACTCGGTGGCCTGCCGGTTGCCGATGGTGATCGTGCCGGTCTTGTCCAGCAGCAGCGTGTTCACGTCGCCCGCCGCCTCGACCGCGCGGCCGGACATGGCCAGCACGTTGCGCTGCACCAGCCGGTCCATGCCGGCGATGCCGATCGCCGACAGCAGCGCGCCGATCGTGGTCGGGATCAGCGCGACCAGCAGCGCGACCAGGATCACCAGGCTCTGCGGCGCCTGCGGAGTAGAACGCCATCGGCTGCAGCGTGATGACGGCCAGCATGAAGATGATCGTCAGCGAGGCGAGCAGGATGTTCAGCGCGATCTCGTTCGGCGTCTTCTGCCGCTTCGCGCCCTCGACCAGGGCGATCATCCGGTCGATGAAGGTCTCGCCCGGCTTGGAGGTGATCTTCACGACGATCCGGTCGGACAGCACCTTGGTGCCGCCGGTGACCGCGGACCGGTCGCCGCCGGACTCCCGGATCACCGGAGCGGACTCGCCGGTGATCGCCGACTCGTCCACCGAGGCGACGCCCTCGACCACGTCGCCGTCGCCGGGGATGATCTCGCCGGCCTCGACCACCACGTGGTCGCCGAGCTGTGAGCTGGGTGCCGGGCACCTCCTCCTCGCGGGGTGCCGGCCTGGCCGGGCTGCCAGCCGGTCAGCCGCCGCGCCACGGTCTCCCGCTTGGTCCGGCGCAGCGTCTCGGCCTGGGCCTTGCCGCGGCCCTCGGCCACCGCCTCGGCCAGGTTGGCGAACACCACGGTCAGCCACAGCCAGACCACGATGGTCCAGTTGAAGATCGACGGCTTGGTGATCGCCGTGTACAGGGTCAGCACCGCGCCGACCTCGACCACGAACATGACCGGGTTCTTGATCTGGACCCGCGGGTCCAGCTTCTTGAGCGCGTCCGGCGGTGGACTTCCACAGCATCTTGGGGTCGAGCAGGCCGCCGCCGATCCGGCGCTGGCGCCGCGTCGGCCGTCCTGCCGGCCTTCGCCGACCGGGGCCTGCGGCTGTGGTTGTCACAGCCATGTCAGTGCAGTCCTTCGGCGAACGGGCCCAGCGCGAGCGCGGGGAAGTAGGTCAGGCCGACGAGGACGAGGACCACGCCGACGACCATGCCGACGAACAGCGGCGTTCTGGTGTCGAGCGTGCCCGCGCTCGCGGGCACCGGGTTGCTGTCTGGCCAGCGACCCGGCCAGGCCGAGCGCGAAGATCTCCGGCGCGAACCGGCCGAGCAGCATCACGATGCCGCCGAGCGATCTGGTACCAGGTCGCGGCCGTGCCCAGGCCGGCGAACGCCGAGCCGTTGTTGTTGGCCATCGAGGCGAACGCGTACACGACCTCGGTCAGGCCGTGCGGCCCCGGGTTGAAGATCGCTTTCTGCCCGATCTTGGTGCCGATCGACAGCCCGGCCGCGGTCAGGATGACCACGGGCAGCGTCAGGAAGTACAGCGCCGCGTACTTCATCTCCGCCGGCCGGATCTTCTTGCCGATGTACTCCGGCGTCCGGCCGACCATCAGCCCGGCCACGAACACCGTGACGATGGCCAGGATCAGGATGCCGTACATGCCGGCCCCGATGCCGCCGGGCGCGATCTCGCCGAGCGCGATGTCGAACAGCGCGATGCCGCCGCCGAACGGGGTCAGCGAATCGTGGAAGCAGTTCACCGCGCCGGTGGAGGTGACCGTGGTGGACGCCGCGAACAGCGAGCAGCCGGGTCGTGCCGAACCTGGTCTCCACGCCTTCCATCGCGCCGTGCGCGAGCTTCGTCGCGGCGCCGCCGGTGCCGGTGTGCGCCTCGAAGAGGCTGATCCCGCCGACCGCGGCCAGCCAGATGATCACCATGACCGCGACCAGCGCGTAGCCCTGCCGGTTGTCCTTGACCATCTTGCCGAACGCGCGCGGCGTGGCGAACGGGATGAGCAGCAGCAGGAAGATCTCGAACATGTTGGTGAACGGGTTGGGGTTCTCGAACGGGTGCGCGGAGTTGGTGTTGAACCAGCCGCCGCCGTTGTTCCCCATGTCCTTGATGACCTCCGAGGAGGCCACCGGGCCGCCGGGGATCGTCTGGTGCGCGCCGGACAGCGTGGTGACCGTGTGGTAGGCGGGGAAGTTGTCGATCGCGCCGCCGGCGACGAGGATCGAGCCCGCCGACGATGGACAGCGGGATCAGCAGCCGGACCACGGCGCGGGTGACGTCCACCCAGAAGTTGCCCAGCTTGTCGGTCCGGGACCGGGTGAAGCCGCGGATCATCGCGATCGCGACCACCAGGCCGACCGCGGCCGACATGAACTGCTGCACCGCCAGGCCGCTCATCTGCGACGAGGTAGGTCATCGTGGATTCGCCGGCGTAGTTCTGCCAGTTCGTGTTGGTGACGAACGAGACGGCGGTGTTCCAGGCCGTGTCCGGCGTGCACGTCGGCGAAGTGCGGCCCCACGAACGCAGCAGGTAGTGCTGCAGCCGCTGCAGGCCGTACAGGAACAGCACGCTGACCGCGGAGAACGCCAGGATGCTGCGGACGTAGGTGCTCCACTTCTGGTCGGCCTCGCGGTCGATGCCCGATCAGCCTGGAACAGGCCGCGCTCGATCGGCCAGTCCTTGTCGGTGGTGAAGATGTGGGCGATGTAGTTGCCGAGCGGCACGTAGCACGCGGCCAGGGCGGCGACCAGCAGGCCGAACTGCAGCCAGCCCGCGGCTGTGCTGCTCACTCAGAACCTCTCAGGCAGCACGAGGGCCACGAACAGGTAGATGGTCAGCAGCGACGCCGCCGATCAGGCCGATCCAGTTCTCAGCGCTCAAAGCGCTCGACCCCCTTCACGATGAGCCAGAGCACGCCGAACACGACGATGGTCAGGCCGATGTAGGCCAGGTCCTACACTGGTGCCTCCCACGCGATACGCGGAACCCCGGCCGGCCCCTGTCTCGCGGCCGGACAGATCAGTGATACCTGCGGGAAAGGCTGGAAATCCGGGTCCATGCGCGCATCCATGCGGCGCGGCCGCGGGCCCTAACAGAATCCATGCGGACGGGCGCCGGCCGTGCTGCGCCGCGCAGGCGGCAGCCGGCCGTGCCGGCCCGCGCGGCGCGGGCGGCCTGACGCGGCGGGGCGGCCTTACTCGGCCAGCCCGCGCACCCCGACCTCGTACAGCCGGCCGAGCAGGTCGGCCGGGTCGGCGTACACCCGGTAGGCGCCGGCCCGCTCGAGTTCCTCGCGGCCGTACCCGCCGGACAGCACGCCGATGCCGAGCGCGCCGGCCCGCCGGGCGGCGAGCAGGTCCCACACGCTGTCGCCGACCACCATCGCGTGCCGCGGCTCGACCTCCAGCAGCGCGGCCGCGGCCAGGAACAGGTCCGGGTCCGGCTTGGCGTGCGCGACCATGTCCCTGGTCACCATCGGCGCGTCGTCGGGCAGCCCGAGCAGCCGCAGCGCGGGCCGCGCGGTGGCCGCCAGCCCGCTGGTCGCGATGGCCCACCGGATGCCGCGCTCGGTCAGCGTGGCCAGCAGTTCGGCCGCGCCGGGCAGCGGCGGTGACCGAGTCGGCCCGGGCCAGGTACTCGGCCGCGTGCGCCGCCTGCAGTTCCTCGATCTGCGCGCCGGACAGCGACCGGCCGGTCTCCCGCAGCAGCGCCGAGACGAACAGCCCGCCGCTCATCCCGATCCGCCGGTGCACCCGCCACACCGACAGGTCGATGCCCACGCCGGCCAGCGCCGTCCGCCACGCGATCACGTGCTGGTACACGCTGTCGATGAGCGTGCCGTCAAGGTCGAACAGAAAGGCGGGCGGCGGTGGCGGCGGGTAGCGCACGGGCGGAGCCATGGCCCCCAGTCTGCCCGCCCGGCTTCCGCCGCGCAGCCGCCCGGACCCGGACAGGCATGATTTCCCCGAACGGCTGGCGCGCCAGGCTCCGGCGCCGGCCGCAGGCCGTTCGGGATGAGCGGTCAGGCCCCGCGGACCGCGGTGACGCCGGCGAGGGTGCCGATCAGGGCCAGGTCGCCGGACAGCGACGGCGAGGCGAAGTGCGGCAGCGCGCCGCCCAGGCCGATCTTGTGCTCGGACCCGCCCGGTGGCCTGGCTCAGCTCGTACAGGGTCCCGGAGTTCCAGTCGGGCACCCAGACCGCGCCGCCGCCGAGCACCGGCGAGCCCTCCGCGGCGGCCGGCCCGCGCCACAGCACCCTCAGCCGTCCGCCTGCGGTGTCCACGGCGGCCATGCCGCCGCCCTCGCAGGGGATATAGGCCACGGTGCCCTTGACCGACGGGCCGCCGAAGGCCGTGGCACACCGGGGCCTGCGCCCGCTGGCCGCCGATCCCGCCCAGGTGCGCGGCGTTCAGCAGGTAGGCGGTGCCCCGCTTGCCGTCGGCCACGATCGAGCCGTCGCGGCAGCACGGCCGGCGACATCGACCCCAGGTCCAGGTCGTGCGCGTTGTCGGCGGCCCAGGTGCTGGGGGCGAAGAACCCGGTCCGGCGCAGGCCGGGGGACAGCGCGAGGACCGAGTCGCTGCCGTCGTACCGCCCGCCGGTCGCCGCGCCGTTGCCGACGCTGACGTACAGCGTGCCGTGGCGGCCGAGGGTCGGCCCTCCGGTGCCCCAGATGGCGCCCTCGCGGCTGGTCGGCACCCGGTAGGAGATCAGCGGCCCGCGGCCGGAGGCCGGCACGCCGACCACCGAGCCGATGTACGGCCCGCAGTCGCCGTCGAGCCCGCCGAACGCGACGTACACCCGGCCGCGGGTGATCGCCAGCGCCGGCCGCTGCTGGTCGTATCGCGGGTGGCCGTCCGGTGCGGGCAGGTTGCGGGTGACCCTGACCCGGCCGGCCAGCGAGAAGCCGTACAGCACGTGCCGGAAGCCGGTCTCCTCGGCCACCGCGTAGACCAGCCCGGTGGCCGGGTCGTAGGCCGGCGTGCCGGTGATCCCCAGCGGGTCGATGTCCCCGCACGGCAGCGCGGACAGCGGCACCGGCGTGCCGACGTGGGTGCGCCAGCGCACCTCGCCGGTGGCCCGGTCCAGCCCGTACACCGAGTCGTTCTCGGTGGCCGCGACGACCAGCCCGCCGATGACCAGCGGCTGCCCGTACACCGCCCCGTCGAGCCGGCGCGTCCAGGCCGTGCTCAGCGCGCCCGCTGCGGGCAGCCCGGTCGCCACGCCCGTGCGCGCCGCGTTCCGGTGGTAGAGCGGCCAGTTCGTGCCGGCCGCATCCGCGCCGGGCCGGGACGTTGCGGGGTCCGCGGCCCGCATGTTGCCCGGGACGCTGGGCGGCGCCGGCCGGGACGAGCAGCCGCAGGCCGCCAGCGCGGCGGCGGCCAGCAGCGCGCCGGAACGCAGAACCCGCATAGCACTAGTGTCTACCGCCGGCCCGCACCGCCAAACCGGGCATGCGCGGGCGCCGCCCCGGGTCGGCGGGAGGGTGGCGGGCAAGGCGCCGGGCCGGTGCCGGCAGGCTGGCAGAATACGGGCATGGAGCTGCCGATCGGCTCGTTTGCCGCGCTGGGGGACAGTTTCACCGAAGGACTGGACGACGCCGGCCCCGGCGGCGGTTACCGCGGCTGGGCCGACCGCTTCGCCGAGCACCTGGCGGAGGGCTCCCCCGGGCTGCGGTACGCCAACCTGGCCGTCCGCGGCAAGCTGCTCGGCGAGGTGGTCGCCGAGCAGCTGCCGGCCGCCGTGGCGATGGCACCCGACCTGGTCAGCATCGCGGCCGGCGGCAATGACCTGCTCCGGCCGGGCGCGGATCCCGACCGGCTGGCCCAGGTGTTCGACGACGCGGTGGCCAGGCTGCGCCAGGCCGGCGGCCGGGTGCTCATCTTCACCGGGTTCGACCCGCGCACCTTCCCCGTCATCCGCTGGATCCGCGGCAAGGTCGCGGTCTACAACATGCACCTGCGCGCGATCGCCGACCGGCACGGGTGCACGGTCGTGGACCTGTGGTCCATGCCGGTGCTGTGCGACCCGCGGGCCTGGAGCGAAGACCGGCTGCACCTGACCGCCGAGGGCCACATCCGGGTGGCGCTGCGGGCCTGCGACGCGGTCGGCGTGGCGGCCGGCGACTGGCGCCAGCCGCTGCCGGTGCAGGGCGGCGCGCCGCGGCCGGCCCTGGCCGGCTGGCTGGCGGCGCGGCAGGTGGACGCGCGCTGGGCGCACCGGTACGCGATGCCCTGGGTGCGGCGGCGCATCCGCGGGGCGTCCGCGGGCGACGGCCTCCCGCCCAAGCGTGCCGAGCTGCTCCCGCTCGACGTCGCGGCCCGGGTCCCGGCGCCGACCGTCACCGGCCCGTAGCACCGCCGCCGGGCGGCGGACCGAGGTCGGCCAGGATCTCCTCGATCCGGCCCAGCGCGGCACCGACCCACGGCATCGCCAGCGGATCCGGCGAGGCCAGGGTGGCCTCGCGCTGCTCGTCACTGCCGCCGTACAGCAGCCCGGTGGCCACCCGCAGCCGCAGCGCCTCCGCGTCCTCGCCGAACGCGCTGGCCGGCAGCACGCCGGCGCCGTACCGGTCCAGCAGCAGCGCGGCCAGCCCGGCGCCCGTGGTCACCCCGTGCCGGCCCCGCAGCCAGTCACCCCACGGGCCGAAGTCCGGGTAGAGGTAGAACGCGGCCCGCGGGACGGGCCCGGCGACGCCGGCCGCGCTCAGCCGCGCGGCCACCGCGCGGGCCACGGTCGCGTGCAGCCGCCGGCTGCGGGCTACCCGGTCCGCCAGCTCGGGCGGCTCGCTGAAGGCAACGGCGGCGGCCTGCTGGATCGGCCCGGACGGCGCGGACCAGAATCTCGCTGCCGATGCTCAGCAGCCGGTCCCGCAGCCGGGCCAGCGCGGGCGCCGCCTGGCCGTCATCGGGTATCCGGGCCACTCCGATCCGCCAGCCGCCGAGGGCCAGGCTCTTGCTGAGCGCCGTCGTGACGATCGTCCGCTCCGGCGCGATCGCGGCGGGACTGGTGAACGGGGCGGCGGGGTCGTGCACCAGATCCGCGGTAAATCTCGTCCGAGATGATGGCCAGGTCGTGCTCGGCCGCCACCTCGCACAGCGCCCGGACGGTGGCCGGCGAGGCCAGCGTGCCGGTCGGGTTGTCCGGCAGCGTGACGACCACCGAGCCGACCCGCCGGCCGGCGGCGCGGGCGGCGGTGACCGCCCGGTCCAGCCGGGCTGGATCGGGCACGCCGCCTTGCCCGGGCAGGATGGGCACGAAGTGGGCCCGCCCCCCGGTCATGGCGGCCTGCGCCGCGTAGCTCACCCAGCTCGGCCTGGCCACGGCCACGTCCGCGCCCAGCGCGAGCAGCAGGCCGTAGAGCAGCGGCTTGCTGCCCGGGCCGCAGACGACGCCGGCCGGGCTGGTCGGCAGCCCGCGCCGTTCCCAGTACCCGGCCGCGGCTTCGCGCAGGGCGGCCAGGCCGGCCACCGGGCCGTAGCCGTTGCGCCCGGTGGCCCCGGCCAGCGCGGCCCGCAGCGCGGGGTGGGCGGGCAGTCCCGCCTCACCGAAGGCCAGCGGGAGCACGGGCTCGCCCCGGCTGCGCCGGGCGGCGAGCGCCTCGTTCGCGGCCAGGGTGGCGGACACGGTGGCCGGGATGCGGGCGGACGGGGCGGGGGCGGTCGCGGGCATGGCTGTCAGAGCCATGTTCAGGGTCACTCCTTGCGCGGGGAAGGCGGGAAATCCAGGCTTGCTCGCTCGTTCCTGGCGGCTGGACGACTGCCCAGGCTGGCGGAGCGTAAGCGTAAGCGCAAGCGGCTATTTCTGACGGCGTGGGTAAGCTGACCTGATGCTCGACGCACGCCGGCTCAGGCTGCTCATGCGTATCCGGCTCTGTCCGGGGGTCGTCGCAGCGCGCCGCCGGACCGCCTGCGGCCTAGGCGATCCTGTCGTCGGTCACCCCATGTCCGGGGCATCTGGCTGGTGAGATGGCTGGGCCTGAGGAAACCGGATTCCCGCGAGCTCCGCTGTGGACTCCTCCGCCTTGCGATGCACCCGCCCGGACGCCGTTCGGTCAACGGACCCTCTGACAGGCCACTAGCACGATCGGAGCCGGCCGGGATCGGCGGGCGAGCCGGCCAACGGGAAGGGCGTGCCATGACCACTGCCTGGACAGGACGCGACGCGGCGGCCTGGGCACGAGGCGGGGCGATCGCCGTAGCCGCCGCCCGCACCGCGCTCGGCGTCGCCGCCCTGATATCGCCGTCACTCGTCGCCCGGCCCTGGATCGGCGCCGCGGG
Organism: uncultured Actinomycetes bacterium; assembly: GCA_963795575.1. Lineage (GTDB taxonomy): Bacteria > Actinomycetota > Actinomycetes > Streptosporangiales > Streptosporangiaceae > PALSA-505. The sequence goes on from CAWCII010000007.1 coordinate 288,167, forward strand.
CGGCGCCCCGGCGCGGGTGCTCGGCCGGGCGCTGGGCGGCCGCGATCTCGCCCTCGGCCTGGGCGCGCTCGCGGCGCTGCAGCAGGCGCCCGGGGTCCCGGCCGCGGCCGGCCCTGGCGCCTGGGTCGGCGCCGGCGCGCTGTCCGATTCCCTCGACGTGCTGGCCACCGCGACCGCGTGGGACGAGCTTCCTGCCGTCGGCCGCTGGCTGGTGGCCATGTCGGCCGGCGGTGCCGCCGTGGCCGGCGCCGCGGCCGCCTGGTCGCTGCTGTCCGGGGGACCCGCCGGTGGCGCTTGATCTTTCCGCCGGCGGCGCGGCCCTGACCGCGGCCCTCGTGGACATCGAGTCGGTCAGCGGCGCGGAGCAGCGGCTGGCCGGCGAGATCGCCGCCGCGCTGCGCCGCCTGCCGCACCTGTCCGTGCACACCGACGGCGCCGCCGTGGTGGCGCGCACCACGCTGGGTCGGCCGCAGCGGGTGATCCTGGCCGGGCACATCGATACCGTCCCCGTCGCCGGCAACCTTCCTTCCGCTACCGAACGGGGCCGCCTCTACGGTTGCGGGGCGGCGGACATGAAATCGGGCGTGGCCGTGCAGCTCCGCCTGGCCGCCGCGCTGGCCAGCCCCGTCATGGACGTCAGCTACGTGTTCTACGACGGCGAAGAGGTCGAGGCCGAGCGCAACGGGCTGGCCAGGATCAGCCGCAGTCAGCCCGGCCTGCTGGCGGCGGACTTCGCCGTGCTGCTCGAGCCGACCGGCGGGATGGTCGAGGGCGGCTGCCAGGGCACGCTGCGGGCCGAGGTCAGCGCGGCGGGAGAGCGGGCGCACAGCGCCAGGGCCTGGATGGGCCGCAACGCCATCCACGAGGCGGCCGGCATCCTGCAGGTGCTGCGGGCCTACCAGCCGGCACCCCCGACGTGGACGGGCTCACCTTCCGCGAAGGCCTGAACGCCGTCGCGATCAGCGGCGGGATCGCCGGCAACGTGATCCCGGACCGGTGCGCGGTCACGGTCAACTTCAGGTTCGCGCCGGACCGGACCGCCGGGCAGGCCGCGGGCTACCTGCGCGAGCTGTTCAGCGGGTGGCCGGTCACCATACTGGACACGGCCCCGGGAGCCCGGCCCGGCCTGGACCGGCCGGCCGCGGCTTCATTCGTCGCGGCCGTCGGCGGCGAGCCGCGGGCCAAGCTCGGCTGGACCGACGTCGCCCGGTTCGCCGAGTTCGGCATCCCGGCGGTCAACTACGGGCCCGGCGAACCCGAGGTGGCGCACTCCCGCGGCGAGTACGTCGAGATCTCCAAGATCGCTGAGTGCGAGGCCAGGATGCTCGCCTGGCTGGCCGGCTGACCCCTGCCGACGGGCGCTGACCCCTGCCGACGGGCGCTGACCCGCCTGGCCTGGCGGCCTGGCCTGGCGGGTTCCGGCCTGGCCTGGCGGGTTCCCGGGCCGCCGCTGCGACCGGGCGGTTCCCCGCACCGCCACCGGGGCGGGCCGGGGCTGACGCACCGGCCCGCCCCGGTCGGGCGCAGGCGGCTGCGGACTACTTCGCCGGGCCGGGAGCCAGCTTCAGCGACGAGGTGTGCTGCTGGTCGGTCACCGACACCCAGTGAACCGAGACCGTGTCACCCGGGTGGAACTGGGTCAGGACCTTCGTCAGCGACGCGGGGGAGGTGACAGCCTGGCCGTTGATGCTGGTGATCACGGATCCGGCGGTCATCCCGGCCGCGTTGACCGGCGTGCTGCACAGCACCCCGCCGATCAGCGTGCCCGAACTGACCTGCGCGATATGGCGGGGGATCGAGGCCTGAGAGTTGTTGGTCATGCACCCGCCGCTGCCGCTGCCGCCGCTGCCGCCGCCGAAGCCGCCGAAGCCGTTCTGCCGCTCGGCCGCCTCCTGTAGCTGGTGCAGCTGTCCCTTCGGGCTGGGGTCGGTGCTCGGCCCGGAGCTGGCGCTGGCCACGGTCACGCCCAGGAACGCGGGCAGCCCGATCTGGACCTGCGCGCTCGCCCTCCCGCTGACGATCTGCCCGGCGATCGCCCTCGCCCGGTTGATGGGAATCGCGAATCCCATGCTCGTGCCCTGTCCGCCGCCGAGGTTGGACGTGCTGTTGGCGGCGGTGTTCATCCCGATGACCTGGCCCTGCGTATCCGCCAGCGCGCCGCCGGAGTCACCGGAGATGATCGGCGCGTTCGTCTGCAGCATCCCGTGCAGGTTCTCCCTTGTCCCCGCCCCCTGGTCGGTCGCCGTGATCGACTGGTTCAGGCCGGTGATCTTGCCGGTGACCACTTTCGGCCTGCCGTCCTGGCCGTCCGCGTTGCCCAGGGCCACCACCGACTCGCCCACCCGGACCGATGTCGAGTTGCCGAGCGGAACGGTGTTCAGGCCGGACGCGTTGGTCAGCTTCAGCACCGCCACGTCGTCGGTCGCGTCGGTGCCGAGCACCGTGCCGGTGTAGCTCCGGCCGCTGTCGGCGATCTTCACCTTCCAGGACGACGTTCCCTCGACGACATGGTTGTTCGTCAGCACCAGGCCGTTGCTGGACAGCACCATGCCGGTGCCTTCCAGCGTGCCGCTCTGGTAGCCGGGGTGCGAAATGATGTCAACGATTCCCGGGCTCACCTTCCCGGTGACGGCCTGCGTGACCGAGCTGTTCGCGCTGGTGCCACCGCCGCCGCCCGATCCGGCGCCGGGCGGGGGCCCAGCCCGAGGCCGGGCTGGCCGGGGGCCGCCGACGAGGAGTCGCCGGCGTTGTGGTTGAGGGCGAGTACCGTCCCCGCCCCGACGCCGGCCGCCAGCGCCGCGACCACCACATAGGTGAGAATCCGGGCGCCCCGCCGCGGCGGACGCTCCTGACCGTAGCCGCCGATGATCTCGTCCGGGACGTATCCGCCCGGCATGCCGTAGCCCGGCGCCGCCCGGCGGGTAGTAGCCGCCGGGTCCGTACCCCCCGGGTCCGTACCCGCCGGGCCCGTAGCCGTAGTCGGAGGGATAGCCGGGTCCGCCGCTGTAGCCGGGTCCGCCGCCGTAGCCTGGCCCCGCGCCGTAGCCTGGCCCGTAGCCGCCTGCGTCGTAGCCGCCCCCGGCGGGTCCGTATCCGCCCCCGACGCCGGGCTCGCCCGCGCCGGGCGGGTAGGAACCCGGCGGAGCGTAGATCATCGTCGGGTATTCGTAGCCGCCGGCCGCGGGCTGTTCCGGACCGGGCTTCTCGCCCGGCTGAGGGCTGCCGGCGTGCGCGGCGGGGACGGGCGGAGTGTCCGCAGCCTGCGGAGCATCCGGGGCCTGAGGAGCGGCTGGGGTCTGCGGGGCTTCCGCGTGTCCGCCGGAGGCGCCCTGCTCACCGGGCGCCAGGGAGGCATCCGCATGCTGCGCCTGGTCCGCATCACCGTCCGGCGAGGCGACGTCGGGCCCGTCCTGGGACGCGGACCAGGCGTTCTGGTACTCCGGTGGCTGCTGCTCGCTCCCGCTGCGATCTTCGTGCATCTCCATCACCCTTGCCCGGAACTAGCGTAATTCCCGTTCAGGTCCGCCCACTGCCCAGGCCAGATCGTCATGCCCCGGCCCGCCCTATCTCTTAGGTAGCCGACCTGGCTGGGCCTATGCTGAACGCCCCCTGAGGATTGCCCAAGATGACCTAGATCACTCCTCCGCGGGCAGGCGCAGGCGCCGGAGGTAGGGGCCGGCGCAGGCGCCGGAGGTAGGGGCTGGCGCAGGTGCCGGAGGTAGGGCGGCGCAGGTGCCGGAGGTAGGGGCTGGCGCAGGTGCCGGAAATACGGGGGTTATCCCTACTCGCATGAGCCCGGCGCCGGGGTATATTCAAGATATAACGTGAACGGTGAGTGGATGGCCGGCCGTCGGGGGCAACCTGATGCGCATGCCACCAGGACCCTGACAAGGAGTACCCATGCCCGCACCAACGAGCATCGATCAGCCGGGCCTGTCCAAGCGCGAAGAGATGGCGGTGTCCGGCACCGCGATGTCGGCTGCCCCGTGGACCGGTGCCGCCGTGACCGGCGCCGTCGTCACGCTCGGCGACCTCGGGCTGCACCTGATCGGCGGCAGCGTCGGCCTGCAGGCGCTGGCCGGCTCCGTGTCGCTCGGGGCCGTGGCGTTCTTCGCCGTAGCCGCCGCGGGCGCCTTGCTGAGCTCGCGTTCCGGCCGGGCGCTCCGCTGGGCTCGCGCCAACCCGTGGCGGTTCGCCCTGGTGCCCGGGCTCGCCGTGGCCGCTATCGTGTTCGTCCTGTCCGTGGTGCTCGGCGGCGGGGTGTTCGCCGGCCTGTTCAGCGCGGCCTGGCATGGCGCAGGCACCTACGCGCTGACCGGCCTGGCGGGCGCGGTGGGCGGGTCGCGCCGCCGGCGCACCTGACCCGGCCCGGACCGGCCCGGCTGGTCGCCGGCCGGCGACCAGCCGGGCAGCGTGGGCGGTGCCACGCGCGAGGCCCAGGTTACGAGGCCATCGGCCTCGACCTGGAGGCCAACCCGGCACCGGCCGCCCTGGCTGGCGCGGCGGTATCACGGGCTCGCCGGCCCGGTCGGCGTGGTCATGGCTCAGCGCATCCGGGCCAGTCCCGCCCTCAGGTCCGCCAGGGTGACCGCGCCGAACACTCGCTTGACGACGTGGTGATCGGCGTTCAGGAAGAACGTCTGCGGGATCGCCACGACTCCGTACGTCGTGGCGGTTGCCGCCTGGGGATCGGCGCCGACCGGGTAGCTCACCCCGGCCCGCCGGACAAACCGCACGGCGTTCGCCGTGCTGTCGTTCACGTCGATCCCGACGATGGCGACCTTCCCGTGACTGGCCCGGTAGAACCTGGCCAGCAGCGGCGTCTCCTTCTGGCAGGGACCGCACCAGGAGGCGAAGAAGTTGACGAGCACCGGCCGGCCCGCGTACTGGCTCAGGGACACCAGGCCGGCATGCCCGAGGGCATGCAGCGTGAACGGCTTCGCCGGCGGCTGAGCGGACGCGGCCCGGGATGAACCGCCACCCGATCCGATGGCGATGACCAGGGCGATTACCACGAAACAGCAGGTGCTGACCACGATGGCGATCTTGCGCCCGCTGCTCAGGCCGCGCAGCATCCCGGCTCTCGATACGCCCTCGCTGGCCCCCGATACGCCCTCGCTGGCCCCCGATACGCCCTCCCTGGCCCCAGCCGCACCTTCCCCGGGCGCCGGGCCCTCGCCGGCGCTCGCTGCGGCTTCCCCCCGGCCGCGGCGCGGTCCTGGCGGGTCGCTGCAGTTTCCCCGGCGGCGGCGCCGTCCGGGGACGTCGGCCGGCCCTGCGCCGCCGCTCGGTCGCCAGTTCCCGCCGCATCTTCCCCGGTGGTCATCGCCTCGCCTCCGGCCGGGTCCTGGCGGCCTGGCGCGACCCCGGCCGACGCATCGGAGCCAGGCGGGGCGGGATCATTGCGCAATGGGCGCGACGACCAGGGATAGCGCATCCGGCCAGGCTAGCCGGAGGCGAGCCGGTAGCCCTCACCGCGCACCGTCTTAATCAGTTCGAAGCCGAGCTTGGTGCGCAGCCGCCAGACGCACACGTCAACCACGTTCGATCCGGGGTCGAAGTCGTAGCCCCAGACCGACGACAGCAGCCGGCCCTTGGGGACCGACTCCCGCGGGTGCTCCATGAGCTCCCGGAGCAGCAGGAACTCCAGCCGCGTGAGCGGGACCGGCCCGTGCCCGTTGTCTGCCTGCAGCCGCCACAGATCCAGGGTGAGGCCGCCGTTCGTGATCGTCTCCCCGTGCCCGCGGCCGCCCGTCCTGAGCTGGACCCGCACCCGCGCGACCAGCTCGTCCAGCGCGAACGGCTTAGTGAGATAGTCCCGCGCGCCGAGATCCAGGCACTCGACCTTGGCGGTCACGTCCGCCAGGCACGACAGCACCACCACGGCCTGGTCAGGATGGACGGCGAGCAGCCGCCGGAGGACGTCGCGGCCGTCCAGATCCGGCATGACCAGGTCCAGGAGGACCAGATCGTAGTCGCCCGAGGCCGCGTGCTTCAGGCCGTCGGTTCCCGTCTCGGCGCAGTCAACGGCATAGCCCGCCGCGCTGAGCGCGCGGACGACAAGAGTGCTGATTACCGGCTCATCCTCAATGAGGAGAATGCGGCGCCCGGGCGAGTCACCTGCCGGGAATCTGCCGGCAGGAACCGTTCGGAGAGTGACCATCACACGCTCGCCATCTCACCTAACCCGCCGGTCGCGCGGCGGGTACGAACCCGCGCCCCGACCTGGCCCGGGTTCTCTACTAGCGACTCACTCTACAACTCATTTCGGGTCAATTCCGGCACTATTCCGGCACTATTCTCAAACGATTGCAGTGATCTTCATGTCCGGGCGGGCAGACTGGCCGGGACAGGCCTGCCGACCAGCGCCTCCGCCGGCTGGCGGCCGCGAACCGCCGTCCGGCGTGCCGTGCCGCCCGGTGATGACGCCGCGCGGCGCGGCGGTACCCCGTGTCCCGGACGGCAGTTCCCGCCGGGCCCGTCGCGGAACGATCCCTTGCCGCCGGGCTGCGCCGGGCGGCGGCCTGGCGCATGCCAGTCGGCGGAGGTACGCTGCTGCAACGCTTCGAGGTGCCGAGCCGCAACCGGCCACCCGGGCGCCGGGGAGAAGCACATGGGCATCGCCGCGCTCGTCACCTGGCTGCTGGCTGCGGGCATCGGGGCCTACATGCTGCGCACGTGGATCGCCCGCGGCGGCCCGCAGGCGCAGCGGGCCCGCGGCGACGGCCTGCCTCCGGTGGTGGTCTACGGGCACGCCTGCCTGGCTATCACCGGACTCATCTTGTGGATCACCTACCTGGCCGCCGGCGTGGCCGCCCTGGCCTGGTCCGCTGCCTGCGTGATCATGCTGGTGGTCGGGCTCGGCGTGGCCATGGTGACCGTGTGGACTCCCTATCCCGCCCCTGCCACGGCCGGGGCACGCTCTCCCGGCGGCGTGTTCGCCGTGCCTGCCGACGACGCGGTGGCCGGCGGCTGACCGACGAGATGCTCGCCCGCGCGCTCACCGACGACGCGCTGGCCGGCTGACCGACGAGGTGCTCGCCCGGCTGCCCGCCGGCCCGGCCCGGACCGCGAGGAGCAGGGAACATCTGGCGCCGCTCGTCCCGGCCTGCCACGGAGTGGCGGCTCTGGCCACCCTGCTTCTCGTGGTGGTCACCGCGATGAGCGCACGATGACCGGGGGATGCCTGGCCCGGCCGGCCGGGCCGGACCCGCACAGTGCTGCCGGTCACGCAGGGCGGGGTGAGAGATGAGGCCGGGCACGCAGGCGGCCCCCCGCAGCAGCGCGGTATGGCCGGCCTGCTGCACGCCGCGGACCTCCGGTCGCCGCCGCTGGCATCCCGGCTTCCCGGCCCGCAGCGGGCTGCCATCGCGGCTGCGGCCATGTGGTCCACGTGGATCGCCGCCTATGCGCTTGGCTTCTCCAGCCACCCGGTGGTGCATGCCTATGCCGGGGGCAGCGGGGTGGGCATCGTCGCTGACCAGGAGATCGCTGTCGGCCTGGTGTGGGGGGTGGCGGGGGCCTGTTTCGTCCCGGTGATCTTGACCGCCGTGCTTTCCTGGCTGAAGGACGGCGGCGGTATCGACGAGGAGTTCAGGCGGGCGTTCCCCGAGGCCAGCCCCCGGGCCGGAGTGAGGGGCTGGGACCGTCCGCCGCGCAGGGGCGGCGGATCGTCCGGATGAGATCCGCCAATGAGGTCCGGGTGAGATCCGCCAATGAGGAAGGCTCTGCTCAAACGTACCTGGAGCGCATGAGGCTTGCCGGTCAATCATGACGGGAGAGCAGGTGCCATCACGTGCCAGCGCGGGCTGGCTGTCAGCGGGGCAGGCTGGGCGCGAGGCACGTGGGCGGACAGCGATCGGTCAGCCGACGCTATGAACTTGTCGATGACGGCACGCTGGGCGTCGAGCGCCGCCTGATCGCGGCGTAGTGCCGCGGCGGCCGCTGCCCTGGCGGACGCGTCGCGGGCGGCCAGCTGCCTCGCCACGTCGGCCTGCACCCGTTGCGCGAGCGGGAAGGCCCAGGTGACCAGGTCGTTCACCGCGGCCTGCAGATGGAACTCGGCCAGCGACTCCGGCACCTGGTACTGGACGAGATCGTCCAGCGGCATGCTGTTGGCAGGCGAGCAGTTGGACGCGCCGTAGCTGGCGATGCCGATCGCGGTGCTCACGTCGTGGCTGGTGCCGGCCTGGATGGCGTGCAGCGCCGTCAGCGATTCCCGCACCCCGCCCGCGCATGACTCGATGTCGGTGTTCATGTCGTGAACGAATCCCCGGAGGTCGCCGGCCCGCTGGGCGGTAGACGGCCGGTGCGGAATGGCAGCCAGCACCATTCCGGCGACGAGGATCGCCGCGATCACGAATAGCCAGCGGGGGGTCCGCAGAACGGGCCAGCCGGACGGCCGCAGCCGGACCGGGGTCTCGCCGCCCGGCGCGCGCACGCTCACGGTGCCCGGTGGCTCCCTGGCCCCGGCCGCCGCCCGGCCCGGCGGCGTGATACCCGTGGTTTTCCGTTCATGAGCTCCTGCCCGGGCCATGACGGCCGATCGGCCTGCCGCTGTCCGGTCATCATAGGGGCTGACCCCCGCACCGAGCCCAGCCCGGGGCCGGGAGCAGAGATGATGAGCCGGACGGCGGCGGAGCGGGCCCGATCGGCGGGCGCGGGCCGGCCGGGTACCGCCGGGCGGCCCGCTCACCGTGACCGACGCCAGCATCATGCCGGGCCGGATCCAGCCCGCCCATTTCCCTGCGGCCTGCGCGCCGATCATGACAATTTCGTCATTCAGCGCCCGCATGTTGCCGTCTTCAGCCTGGTATCGGCAGGATCGGGAGCATTAGCGGACTGTAGGCCGTGATTGGGGGGACACGGCTGTCGCGGCTGCGCGCGCGCTGCGTGCGCCACAGCGAAGCGAGGTGGTGGCCGGTGTCTGTGCCAGCCCGCGCGGCGGCTCTTGCGGTGGCCGTCGCGGTGGTCGTCGGTGTCGGGGTCTTCGTCGCCCTCTACTACATAGGCGGCCAGAGTTCGCTGCCGACCGTCGCCTACTCGGCCTCCGGCGGCCAGGTGAACGTGGTGCTGCAGGAGGACCCGCAGAACAACTCCTCGAGCAAGCCGGACTGGGTCAGCTATTTCGTGCAGGATCCGCGGACCCATCAGTGGGAGCACACCACGCTGTTCTCGATACCCGAGCACGTGAAGGTGAACGTGACGATCTACGGGTATGACGGCTGCACCCCGCTGCGGAACAACTTCTGGAGCCGGGTGCAGGGCACGCACGGCGGCACGGTGAACGTCCAGCAGTTCAACAAGGGCAAGCCGCTGGGGCCCGCGCGCGACGTGTCGGTCATCAACTCCTGGGCGCACTGCTCGGTCGGGCACACGTTCGCCATCCCGAGCCTGCACCTGTTCGTCCCGGTCGCCTCGCCGAATGCCTCGGCCACCCTGTGCAGCTCCTCGCCGTGCACCCCCTCCTCGGGCCCGTACTCGCTGGAGAAGTTCAGCTTCACCAGCCCGGGTCACGCCGGGTTCTGGCGCTGGCAGTGCTTCGTCCCCTGCGGGGGCGGTTTCATCGACGGCAACAGCGGGCCGATGGCAGACCGTCGGCTACATGATGGGCCAGATGCAGGTGGTGGCCTGATGGCGCAGAACCCGGCGGCGAGCGACCCGGGAGCGGCGAGCCCGGCGGAGGCAGCCGGCGGCCGGGAGCCCCGGCACGGCCTGCGCCTCCTGCTGATCTGGCTCCCGCTGTCGGTGGCGGCCATCCTGGTCATCTGGTTCGTGTGGTACCCGCACCTGCCGCCCGGCGACATGACCGACGCGGCGTCGGGCCAGCAGTTCGACATCGCGGTGCTGGCGGTGACCGCGGCGCCGGTCGTGATCGGCGTCCTGCTTTATTTCCTCTACGCCATCGTGGTGTGGCGGGCCAGGCCGGATGACGACAGCGACGGTCCGCCCATCCGCGGGCACACGAGGATCCAGGCCTGGTGGATCATCATCACCTCGGTGACGGTGCTGTGGGCGTTCGCGTTCGGCACCTACCAGCTGGTCGCCCCGGGCGGCGCGGGCGGCGGCCAGGGACCGTCGCCGATCTGGCCGCTGGCCGGCACCCAGACCACGGCCTGGACACCGGGCTCGGACGACATGCTGCAGGTGCAGGTGATCGCCCAGCAGTGGGCGTTCACCTACCGGTTCCCCCAGTTCGGCGGCATGGAGAGCACGACGCTCTGATCTGCCGGACAACACGCCGGTGGAGTTCCACGTGACCTCCCTGGACGTCATCCACAGCTTCTGGGCCTACCAGCTCGGCGTGAAGGCCGACGCCAACCCGAAGGTCGATAACGTGGCCTACGTCACGGCCCATGCACACGGGCGGCTTCGTCGTCCGCTGCAACGAGCTGTGCGGCATCTGGCACGGGGCCATGTTCAACTACGGCCGGGTGGTGACCCCGGTCGCGTTCCAGAGCTGGGCGAGGAGCATCGAGAGCCAGGAGCACAGGATCAGGCTGCTCTCCGCGCTGCCGCCCTACGCCCTGACCTACGATCCCACCGTGATCCCCCAGCTCGGCCGGGACATCGTCAAGGTGGCGGGCATCACGGGCGCCAACGGCTACTACTACCCGGGTCCGCAGGCCGGGACGCCGAACGGTGACCCGGTGTCACCGTAACGCGGCCGGGCGGGACGCATCGGGTGACCGTCCCGCCAACGAGGCAGCGACCACCGCGACGTGGATGAAGAGGTGAGGGATGGCCATCAAGACACAGCCGGAGAGGGCGCAGCCCGTCGGGCCGCGACCCCGGGCTGCCCGGGCTGGCGAGGTCCTGGTGGAGGCGGCCGGCCATCCACACCGGCCTGATCGGGGCGGTGATCGGCTACGTCCTCGGCCACCTGCTCGGCAACTTCCTGTCCAGCGGGTACGCGCAGAACGCGCTGTCGGATTCCAACGACGTCCCGATCGTGCTCGGCTACGCGCTGGCCACGCTCGGCTGGCTGGCCGGGCTCGGCGTGTTCAGCGACCTGCTGCGGACGATGTCCGGGAAGCCGCTGCGCGACGTGCACCAGGAAGAAGACGGCGCCGAGCCGGGCTTCGCCAAGTACTTCAGGTTCACGCTCAACCACAAGATCGTGGGCATCCAGTACCTGTACGGCATGATCGCGTACTTCCTCACCGGCGGGCTGTTCGCCATGGCGATCAGGACCGAGCTGCTGTCGCCCACCTACCACATCATGGGCCCTAATCAGTACCTCATGGTGGTGGGCGAGCACGGCACGATGATGATGATGATGATGTCATCGGTCATCCTGGGGCCGTTCGGCCAGTACTTCGGGCCGATCCTGATCGGGTCGAAGCGGGTGGCGTTCCCCCGGCTGGAGGCGCTCGGGTTCTGGCTCACCCCGGCCGCCTACGTCATCCTGCTGTCCGGCATCCTGTTCGGCGGCTTCCCCACCGGCTGGACCGGGTACGAGCCGCTGGCCACCCAGGCCCAGCAGGGCATGGACGCCTACTTCTTCGCGTTCGGCCTGATGGGGATCTCCATGATCCTGGCCGGCTTCAACATGATCGTAACCATCATCAACTACCGGGCGCCGGGCATGCGGTGGAGCAGGCTGCCCATGTTCGTCTGGTCGATGTTCACGGTGTCCTTCCTCCAGGTGCTCGCGGTGCCCGTGCTGGTCGGCGCGTGCTACATGGCGCTCATGGACCGGACCTTCCAGACCGCGTTCTTCGCCAACCAGCTCGGCGGCAGCAGCTTCCTGTACGAGAACCTGTTCTGGTTCTTCGGCCATCCCGAGGTATACATCCTGGCGCTGCCGGGCTTCGGCGTGATCTCGGAGATCGTCGCCACGTTCTGCCGCAAACCGCTGTTCGCCTACAAGGTGGCCGCGGCCGGGATGGTCGGGGTGGGGCTGCTCAGCTTCTTCGTCTGGCAGCACCACCTGTTCGTCAGCGGGATCAACCCGGACATGCGGCCGCTGTTCATGCTCACCACCGAGCTCATCTCGATCCCGACCGGCTTCATCTACCTGGTAGGACTGGGCACCTTCTGGAAGGCGAAGATCCGGTTCTCCATCCCGATGCTGTTCGCGCTGGCCTTCTACTTCAACTTCCTGATCGGCGGGATCAGCGGGGTGTTCCTCTCCGACGTGCCCGCGGACGTGACCGAGCACGGCAGCTTCTTCGTGATGGCCCATTTCCACTACACGATCATGGGCGGCCTGATCTTCGCGTTCATGGGCGGCCTGTACTACTGGCTGCCCAAGATGCTGGGGATCAGGCTGAACGAGACGCTCGGCAAGATCCACTTCTGGACCATGTTCATCTTCTTCAACTCGACGTTCCTGCCGCTGTTCGCCGTCGGGCTGGCCGGCCAGCCCAGGCGGGTGTTCGAGTACGCCCGGAACCTGCAGACGCTCAACGACTGGGTGTCGATCTCCGCGTTCCTGCTCGGCGGGTCGATGCTGATCTTCCTGATCAACTTCGTCATGTCCACGCTGTTCTGGCGGGAGCGGGAGACCGGGAACCCGTGGCGGTCGCGGAGCCTGGAATGGCAGGTGTCCACGCCGCCGCCGCCCGGGAACTTCGAGCGCGTTCCCGTGGTGCTCTCCGACCCGTACGGGTACGGCGATCAAGGACGCGCCGCCCGTGGCCGACCTGAACCCGCCGCCTGGTGTCGTGGCGACGGCCTACGCGGGCATCGCCACCACGGGACCTGGAGCGGGAACCGGAGCGGAGGTATAGCGCATGACCGAGACGGTCGGAACCCCGACCGCGGGGCAGGACCCCAGGGCCGAGGACACGGGTTTCTACCACGAGTCCGCGCTCAACGCGCTGTGGACGGGTACGCGCCTGGCCATCGGCGGACTGTGCTTCCTCTTCGGCGCGTTCGTCTTCGCCTTCTTCTACCTGCGGTCGCTGAACTCGGAGGGCAGGTGGCACGGCCCCGGGTACCACCCGCCGTCCATCCTGTGGGGAACCGTGATCATGTTCCTCGTGCTGGTGAGCGCGGGCATTCAGTACGCCGGCCTGCAGCGGATCAAGGCCGGCGACAAGAGGCTGTGGCAGATCGCAGGGCTGGCCGCCCTGGTCATGGGCCTCGCCGCGGTCGGGCTGCAGATCAGCGAACTGCTGTACCTGCCGTTCTGGCCGGGAAGCTCGGGGTACTCGAGCGTGTTCGTGGGGTTCTATCCCGTGTTCCTGACCATCGTGCTGGCCGTCATGGTGTGGCTGGAGACCCTGCTCGCCAGGTCGCGGTTCATCGCCGACATCTCCTTCGTCGAGCAGCCGCCCACCTACGAGGACGCCTATGCGGTCCAGCGCTTCCAGGCGTCGCTGAGTTCCTTCACCGTGGTGTGGAACTTCCTGGCGGCGATGGCAGTATTGTTCTGGGTGCTGTTTTACGTGATCTGAGGCTCGCGAGACCAGAGGAGGATGAGCGGCCCGCCCGGTGGGCTACGGCAGCCGGCCGGAGGCTCCAACCGGCATGAACATGGTCCTCTCGCACTGGTCGGCTGACGCGGTGGTGCTGACCGTCATCGGGGCCGTGGCGGTGACGCATCTGCTGGGGCTGACCGGCATCCTCACCGAGGCGGACCGGCCGGCGCGGCCGCGCCCGGCCGACGTCATCAGGCAAGCTGCCATGTTCTACTGCGGCCTGGCCGCAGTGGCGGTCGCGCTGGTGTCCCCGGTGGCGTACTGGTCGGGGCGCTACATCTGGGTCCGCTCGCAGCAGGACGTCCTGCTCGCGCTGGTCGCTCCGGGCCTGATCGTGCTCGGCGCCCCCTGGCTGGCGCTGCGGCGCGGCGCGGCGGCGCTGCTGCCGTGGGCCGCCTCCCGGCGGCCGAGCGGGCCGGGGGTGGCGGCCCGCCGCCCGTGGCAGGACCGGCGGCCGGGCCCGGCTCCCTTCGACCGGGCCTGGATGGCATGGCCTGTGGTGGTCACCGTCGTGTTCAATGCCGCCTGGCTCGGCTGGCACCTGCCCGGCCCTTACGACTCGGCGCTGCGCCATCCGGTGCTGCAGGCGGCCGAGATCGTCACCTACCTCGGGCTGGGCATCGCGTTCTGGCTGGTGGTGATCGGGTCGAGGCCGCTCACCCCGCGGCTCGCGCCGCTGGCCGGGCCGTCCTGGTGACCGGCTCGTTCACGGTCATCTCCGTGTTCGCGATCGTGCTGGTGTTCGGCAACCAGGTGCTGTATCCGGCCTACATCGGCCCCGCGCACCGGGTGCTGAGCGTGGTGGCGGACCAGCAGGTCGGCGGGGCGGTGCTGTGGACGGGCGCGACGCTGCCGTTCGGCATCGCGGTGATAGCGCTGTGCATCAGATGGCTGTCCGCCGAGGAATCCGGGGCGCTGGACGCGGGAACCGGCCATCTGCTCACAAGGTCGGCGTCGGGCTGGCCGTCCCGGCCCGGCTTCAGGTGGTGAGTGAACTGATTCGCGGCAGGAGGCTGGAGTGCCCGTAATCATTGCGACGTCGGGAAGTGCGTGGACCTATGGCGGGGCCATCCTGACGTTCGTCTTCCCGATGATCTTGTTCCTGGCGGTGATCCTGTGGCTGTACGTGATCGTACACCAAGCCCAGCGTGGTGCCGGGTCACCGCGAGCAAACGGTGGCCCGCCCCATCGGGTTCACGCCCGTGGCCAGGATGCCCGGCGATGAGAAGTCGGCCGCCAGGCTGGCGGACGGCCTCGGGCCCGCAGTACGCGTTCGGCCGGGGACGCCGCGGCCACGCGCCGGGGGCGGCAGGCGCGGCCGGGGTGAGGCAGGCGACCGCGACCAGGCGCGGCGGGGCAGGCGCCGGCGGAGAATCCGGCGGCTCGCCCCGGGGATCCCGAGGGAGCGGAGTGACCTCTGCCGCCACTGAGCTGCCGGCGCCAAGCCGACCGGGGGCCGCGGGCCCGGCGCGCACCGGGACGCACTCCCGGCGCCGTCGCCCGGTCCCTGTTCCAGCTGACCAAGCCGCGCATCATCGAACTGCTGCTGGTCACGACCATCCCCACCATGCTGCTCGCCCACCGCGGCCTGCCCTCGCTCCGGGTGTTCGTGGTGACCCTGGTCGGCGGCACGCTCGCGGCCGGCAGCGCGAACACGCTGAACTGCTACCTGGACCGCGACATCGACGCGGTGATGCGGCGCACCGCGCACCGGCCGCTGGTCGCCAAGGCCGGCCGCGGGCGCATCAAGCCGAGCGAGGCGCTGGCCTCGGGCATCGTGCTGGGTGCGGCCGCCACGCTGCTGCTCGGGCTGCTGGTGAACTGGCTGGCGGCGGCTCTGGCCGCCGGCGCGATCCTGTTCTACGTCTTCGTCTACACGCTCGGGCTCAAGCGGCGCACCGCCTCCAACATCGTCATCGGCGGCGCGGCCGGCTGCTTCCCCGTGCTGGTGGGCTGGGCCGCCGTCACCGGCACCGTCGCCTGGCCCGCCGCGGCGCTGTTCGCGGTCATCTTCCTGTGGACGCCGCCGCACTTCTGGGCGCTGGCCATGCGGTTCCGCGACGACTACGCGGCGGCCAGCGTGCCGATGCTGCCGGTGGTGGCGACGCCGCAGGTCGGTGGCGCGCAAGATCCTCGTCTACTCCTACGCGATGGTGGTGGCCACGCTCGCGCTCGCCCCCTACGGCGGGCTGGATCTACGCCGTCTGCGCGGCCGGGCTCGGCGGCTGGTTCCTGGCCGAGGCGCACCGGCTGACGGCCAGGCCGGCCCGGTGCCCGTCCGGCCACCGGGGCAGCCTCAGGCCCGGGCGCGCCCCGCCCGCCCCGATGCGGCTGTTCCACCTGTCCATCGCCTACCTGACCCTGCTGTTCGCCGTGATCGCGGTCACCGCCCTGCTGCCGTGGGGCCGCTGGTAGCCGGACCACGGCCCGCAGGCCGGGCGCGGCGTCCTCCAGCCACGCCGTCCCGCCGTGCGCCGCGGCGGTGGCGCGCACGATGGCCAGGCCCAGCCCGGAGCCGGCGTTCGCCGTTCTGTTCGGCCGTTGTTAGCGTGATCGCGGCTGCGCGCGTCGTCCAGCCGGGTGAACCGGCCGAAGACCCGCTCGGTGTCCTCCTCCGGGATGCCGGGCCCGTCGTCGGCTGACCGACAGCAGCACCCACGGGCCCTCTGCCCGGGTGGTCACGCTCACCCGGCTGTGCGCGTACCGCACCGCGTTGTCGATGAGGTTCACCAGCATCCGGTCCAGCCCGCCTGCGTCGCCCAGGACCACGCAGCCGGCCGGCGACGGACGCGTCACCGGCACCCGCGCCTCGCCGTAGCGGCGCGCACACCGTCCTCGGCCAGCGCGGCCAGGTCGACCGGGCCGCCCGCGATGCGGCCGGCCGGCCCGCTCGTCCAGCCGGGCCAGCGCGAGCAGGTCCTCGGCCAGCCGGGCCAGCCGGAGCGTGTCGGCGAGCACGCCGGCCGCGGTCTGCCGCCAGTCCACCGCCTCCGGGTGGTCGACCGCCACCTCGAGCTGGGTCCGGATGCTGGCGATCGGGCTGCGCAGCTCGTGCGCGGCGTCGGAGACGAAGCCGCGCTGACGCTGCTGGGCGGCCTCCAGCCGGGCCAGCATGTCGTTCAGCGTCACCGCCAGGCGGTGCACCTCGTCCCTGGCCTCGGGCAACGGCAGCGTCCGGCCGCGGGCGATGGCGGTCCCGGTGATCTCCTGCGCGCCGCGCCGCAGCTCCTCGATCGGCCGCAGCGCGGCGCCGGTGACCAGCCAGGTGGCAGCAGCACAGACGCAGGAACAGCAGCGGCGTGCCGATGACGGCGGCCCGGGCCGACCGCAGTGAGGCTGTCGCTGACCTGTGTGTAGGAGATCGCCGCGATCACCACACCGCCGTTGCGCGTGGGTACCGCCACCACCCGCAGCGGAAATGCGATGCCGAACGGTCCGCCGGCCACGACAGCCCCTGCCCGCTGGCGCGCGATCAAGCGTGGCCGCCGAGAAGGGCAGCAGCGGGACCAGCCGGTCGGCGCTGCGGCCGAGGCGGCGACGATCCGGCCCTGTGCGTCGAGCACCTGGACGGTCAGCGTGCCTGTCGCGAACGGCACCGGGTTGGGCAGCACGCTGTGCGTCGGCCAGGTGCGGCGACCTCGCTGGCGGCCTGCCTGGCGTGCCGTCCAGGCCGCGGGTCAGCGATACCCGCAGCGCGTTGAGCAGCAGCAGCGCGGCGGCTGTGAGCGCCACCGCGAGCCCGGCCGACGCGGCCAGGGTCAGCCGGGCGCGCAGCCCCCGCCGCTGCCACCAGGCGCCCGGCGTGTGCCGCCGCGGTACGTCCGGGACCAGGCCTGCCGAAATGTCCGGCGGTGCGCTGGTGCGCTGGGCGCTGGCCCGCTCCAGGGCCGGGTCAGCCGCCATCGCTGGCCAGCCGGTAGCCGGCGCCGCGCACGGTCTGCAGCGCGGCGCGCCCGAACGGCGCGTCGATCTTGCGCCGCAGGTAGCCCGCGTAGACCTCGACAACGTTGAGCTCGGCCGCGTCGTAGGCGTCCCACACGTGCTCCAGGATCTCGGCCTTCGGCACCACCTGGCCGGCCCGCCGCATCAGGTACTCCAGCAGCGCGAACTCGCGCGGCGTCAGCTCGATGCCGGTCTGCCCGCGGCTGCACCTCGCGGCTGGCCGGATCCAGCGACAGGTCGCCTGCCTGCGAGCACGGCGGGCCGGGGCGCGGCGCCCCGGCGCAGCAGCGCGCGCAGCCTGGCCGCCAGCACGACGTAGGAGAACGGCTTGGTCAGGTAGTCGTCGGCGCCCAGGTCCAGCCCGTCGGCCTGGTCGTACTCGCCGTCCTTGGCCGACAGGATCAGGATCGGCACCCAGTTGCCGTCCGCGCGCAGCCGCTCGCAGATCTTGTAGCCAGACAGACCGGGCAGCATCACGTCCAGCACGACCGCGTCGTAGCCGCCCTCCCGGGCCAGGTGCAGCCCGTCGGGGCCGTTGTGGGCGAGGTCGACGGCGAACCCCTCGGCCTGCAGCCCGACCCGGACCGCGGCCGCCAGCCGCCGCTCGTCCTCCACCACGAGCACCCGCATGATCCCCGGCTCTCCCTCGCCCGCACGTTCCCCACTGCCCAACAGTCTGGCCCATACCAGCCTTAGACCACGCTGAGAGCGCTCTCAGCCCTCCACAGGTTCACCTCAGCATCCGTCAGGCAGACTCGGAATACGTCGAAGAGAGCACAGCTGCAGACACATAAGCTTGACACAGGTGAGGTGTCATGGTTCAGATTCCTAAGTTCTCCCGCCGCGCGCGGTGGGCGGTGCCCGGTGGGGCGCTGGCCGTCACGGGGGCGGTTATCGCCGGGCTGCTGGTCACCCACCGCGCAGGCCAGCCCGGTGCTGCCGTCCCGCACGCCGGCGCGCAGCTGCTCGCCGCGGTCAGCGGACGCACCGGGACGTTGCCGCCGTTCACCGGCACGGTGGTCGAGAACGCGTCGCTCGGCCTGCCGCAGCTGCCCGGGCAGGGCTACCCGACGTCGCTCACGTCGCTGCTGACCGGCTCCCACACGCTCAGGATCTGGTACGCCAACCCCAGCCACCTGCGGCTGTCGGTGCCGCGGCAACATGAGCGAGAGCGACGTGATCATCAACGGTCACACGGCCTGGTACTGGCAGAGCCAGCCGAACTCGGTCACCAAAGTCCTGCTGCGCGCGGGCAGGACGACACGAGCCAAGTGCAGCTGCCGCTCGCCGGTCACGCTGACCCCGCAGCAGGCCGCGCGGCAGGCAATCGCGGCGGTCGGCCCGACCACCCGGGTGACCGTGCAGACCAACGTCACGGTGGCCGGCGAGGCCCGCCTACCAGCTCGTCCTCGCGCCCAAGAGCCCCGAGTTCGCTCATCGGGCAGGTGCGCATCGCGGTGGACGGCACCCACCACGTGCCGCTGCGCGTGCAGATCTTTGCCAGGCACGCGACGCAGCCCGGCGTTCCAGGTGGGCTTCACGTCGATCTCGTTCGTGCCGCCCGCCGCGGCGAACTTCGGCTTCACCCCGCCGCCCGGCGCCAAGGTGAGCACGCGACACGCTCGGCCCGGCCGCGTCGGACCATGGCGCGCCCTCCCGCCGATGCGGAAGGCCACGGCCGAGCCCGCGACGACTGGCGGTGCCGTGCCCGACGGTGATCGGGCACGAGCTGGCTGGCGCGTGGCGGTGCTGTCCGGCCGCGCTCCTCGTCCGGGCTGCCTGGCGGGTCCGCATCGCAGCGCCAGCAGCGCGGCGTCGTCGGCGGCGCAGTCCGCCTCCGGCGGCAGCCCGGGCAGCTCGGCCGGCGGCAGCGGTGAGGACTGGCCGCGCTGTTCGCGCGTCCTGATGCAGCTCGGCCAAGCACGTGCACGGCGCCTGGGGGAGCGGCGAGCTGCTGCACACCAGCCTGCTGTCGGTGCTGATCACCAGCAACGGCCAGGTCCTCGCTCGGGGCGGTCACGCCGTCGGTGCTGTACGCCGCCGCCGCGCACGCCAGGTGAGCACGCCGCTCGGCCACGTGACGAGGATGCAGACCGAGCCGACGGCGCGGCCGATCGCACCTGGCCGGCCCGGCGATCAGCCTCGGCCGGCCTGACCAAGCGGTTCCGCGGCGGCCAGCTCGCGGTGGACCACATCGACCTGAACGTGCCCCGCGGCAGCGTCTACGGCTTCCTCGGCCCGAACGGCTCGGGCAAGACCACCACGATCCGGATGCTGCTCGGCCTGGTCTACCCGACCGAGCGGCCGCCACGAGCTGCTCGGCACGCCGATGCCGCGGCGGCGCGGCGCGCGGTGCTGCCCAGGGTCGGCTCGCTGGTCGAGGGGCCGGCCTTCTACCCGTTCCTGAACGGCCAGCAGAACCTGGCCCGCTGCGACGCCGCCGACCGCACCGCCGACCCGCGGACCGCCCGGCAGCGGATCGAGGCCGCGCTGGACCGGGTCGGCCTGCTGGCCGCCGCGAAGAAGCGCTACCGCGCCTACTCGCTCGGCATGAAGCAGCGGCTGGCGCATCGCGGCCAGCCTGCTGCAGCCGCGGGAACTGATCATCCTGGACGAGCCGACCAACGGCCTGGACCCGCAGGGCACCCGCGAGGTGCGCAGCCTGGTCCGGGAGATCGCCACCGAGGGCACGACCGTGTTCGTCTCCTCCCACCTGCTCGCCGAGGTCGAGCAGATCTGCTCGCACGTGGGCGTGATGCGCACCGGCCAGCTGGTCTTCCAGGGCACCGCTGGACGAGCTGCGCCGCACCGGCGCGGCCCGGATCCGGGTGGAGACGACCGATCCGCAGGCCGCGGCCGCGGTGCTGGACAAGCTCGGCCTGGCCGATGCCCAGGTGGCCGAGGACGAGGTATCCGCCCAGCTCGGCGACTTCGCGCCCGAACGGCTCTGCGCCGAACTCGTGCACGCGGGCGTGCCGGTCCGCGGCCTGGCCACGGTGCGGCCCAGCCTGGAGGACCTGTTCGTCGGGCTCACCGGGGAGGGCTTCGATGTCAACGGCTGATCTCGGCGTACCGGCCCCGGGACCGCGGCGGCCGGGTCCGCCGCCGGCCCGCCCGGGCCTGGCTGCGGCTGCTGGGCTCGGAGCTTCGCCTGGTCTTCCGCCGCCGGCGCAACCTGGCCCTGCTGGCCGTGGTCGGGCTGATCCCGTCATCATCGGCGATCGCGCTGCGGCTGGCCGCCCCGCCGACCGTCCGGCGGAACGGCGGCAGGGCCCGCCGTTCCTCGACCAGGTGGCGGGCAACGGCGTGTTCCTGTCCTTCCTCGCGCTCACCATCCATGCTGACCCTGGTGCTGCCGCTCGTGGTGGCCGTGGTGTCCGGCGACTCGATCGCCGGCGAGGCCGGCTACGGCACGCTGCGCTACCTGCTCGCGGTGCCGGCGGGCCGGACCAGGCTGCTCGGCATCAAGTACCTGACGGCGGTCGCGTTCGGCCTGTGCGCGGCGGCGGTGATCTCGGCCGTGTCGCTGATCTGCGGCGCCCTGCTGTTCCCGGTCGGGCCGGTCACCCTGCTGTCCGGCACCACCGTGCCGCTGGCCGAGGGCCTGCTGCGGCTGCTGTTCGTGACGCTGTACGTGGCCGGCGCGATGGCCGCGCTGGCCGCGATCGGCGTGGCCATCTCCACGTTCACCGAGCACGCCATCGGCGCGATCGCCGCCCTCGCGGTGATCGTCGTGGCCAGCGAGGTGGCCGACAACGTGCCGCAGTTCGCCGCCTTCCAGCCGTACCTGCCCACGCACTGGTGGCTGATGTTCGACTCGCTGCTGCGCTCGCCGATCGACACGACCACGATGCTGCACGGCCTGCTGTCGTTCGCCGTCTACATCGCCATCTTCGGCTCCATCGCCTGGGCCCGCTTCACCAGCGGCGACGTCACTTCCTGAGGGTGCAGCTGCAGGGGAAGGCGGAACCCGGCTGCCCGGCATGTTCCCGGCTGAAGCGCTCACCGGAGTCGGGGCCCGGTCAGCAGGCGAAATCACGCAGACATCTCGTGGCTCCGTCAGCCCGCCCCGGACGAACTCTGGCGTGAGTGGCCGTGACTCTGCCGCCTTACCAGGGCCGCAGGAGTTCCGCACCGGAGGCCACGATTCCCGGGGTGGACCCGGCCGCGGATCGGTGAGCACCCGCAGGGTCAGGGCGGGCTCGTCGTCGAGCAGCCGGCGGGCGAGCGGGCTCCGGCTGGTCGAGCGCGGCGAACAGCAGCCCGCCGATCATGGCCATGTTCTTGTGAAACTGGACCCGCTGCAGCTTGCGGGCGGCCGGGTCCTCCAGCGCCCAGAACGCGTGCCCGGCCATCGTGGTGGGGATCAGCGAGCCGGCCAGGGCCGCGCTTGACAGCCGCGGCACCTTGCCCAGTGCCAGCAGCGTGCCGCCCAGCACCTGGAGGGCGGCGTTGCCCCGCACCATCAGCTCATCGTCGGCGGGAAGCGGAACGACCTTGCGCATGGCGGCCAGGACCCCGGCGGCCTGATCAACGCGCCCGCCCGGCAGGCGGAGGGCGTCGAACCCGAGCAGGGCGTAGGTGGACCCAGTGAGGATCCGGGCGGCAGGCCGCAGCAGCGCGGGCAAGCGTCGGGTCATGGTTACAGCGCCTCGATGCGAGTGGGGAACGTCCGGTTAGCAGGACTGTACGCGCCGGTCATCCGGGGCGGCGAGATCTCCGGGATACAGCGACGATGCCGGTAACCGCCCACCGTCCTGCCTGGCGCCATTCGGTGCCGGTTAAGGGGTTGGCCGTGCTGTTCCAGGCTTGCTGCGTCTTGCGAGCTGGTCAGGATGCGCGCCAGAACCGCCGGAACGTGGCGCCCGGCGAGTGCGATGCGGTCCCGCGATTATGGCGGCAGACCGATGATCGTCAGGGCCAGCCCGCGCCACGCCGGGACCATTTCCTTCCATAACGGCCATCTTCCGCGCTCCGGAGCCCTACGCTAACTGCCATGTCAGACCCCGCAGATGACATCACGTCCCGGCCAGTGGCGACACCGCCCCGCCCGGGGCGGCGCCGGCGCGCCATCCTCGCCGTCCTGGTCGCCTTCTTAACTCTGGGCGCCATCGGCTGCGCCAGCGTCGCGCCCACGCTCATGCGCGGGCCGCAGAATAGCGGCACCGCACAGCTGGACGGGAGCAGCAGCAAGGCACGCCCGCAGCTGGCGCATGGTGGGGGCGACCGGCCTGGTCACCCCGCCGCCGCACGGCACGCCCCGCAAGCCGGGGAAGGGCGGCAAGCCGCCGCGGGTCACGCCCGGCGGCCCGTCCGGGATCCTCGGCAACGCGCTGTTCGGCGGCGACGGGCCGCTGGTGCATGACCAGGGCAAGCTCGGCCGGACGCTGGCCATCGTGCGCGTCTACGACTTCGTCGGCCAGAGCTTCGATAGCAACTACGTTGACCAGGAGATGGCGGCCGGCAGCACGCTGCTGGTCAGCCTGGACACGAGATCCGCAGGGCCGAGCTACGCGTCGATCGCGGCCGGCCACGAGGACGGGACCATCTCCAGCTTCCTGCGGCAGATGAACCAGTCGGCCGTCAGGTACCACCTCAATGCCATCTACATCGACTTCGAGCATGAGGCGGATATGGCGTACGGCCGCGAGCGATACGACACGCCGGCCGAGTTCGTCCGGGCCTGGGATCACATTCACGCCCTGGCCACGGCCGCGCACCTGGACTGGAATCAGGGCGGCCGGCTGCACTGGGTGATGATCCTGTCGCACTACGCTTACCTCCCCGACCATCCCAACCCGAACTGGCCGGGAGCGAGTGCGTTCTGGCCCGGCAACCGCGAGGTTAACATCGTGGGCGTGGACGGCTACAACACCGCCAACTGCAGGACGGCCAGACCGGGCAGCAACCTCGTGGCCTCAGGATCGGCCATGCAGGATCCCGCGGAGTTGTTCGACCCGACGCTCAGCTTCGCCCGCACGCACGGCAACATGCCGGTGTTTGTGGCCGAGTGGGCCAGCGTTCCCTACAAGGCGCCATCGATCCAGCCCGGGTGGATCCACCAGATGCAGGACTTCGTCCAGGCCAACCACCAGATCGGCGCCGCGATGTACTGGGACGGCCACGGGCAGGGCAACGGCTGCAACTACATCATCGACAACCGCCCGGCCTCGCTGTCCGCGCTGGCCACGATGGGCCACGCGGCCGGCCTGCAGGCCGGCGCCCTGAGGCGCGGCTAGGGCCATGGATCTTGGTCACACTGCCTGACACCTACAGGACGTCGTGCCCCGGGTGCGGCTCATCGGGGACGGTGGCGCGCTCGGCCGGGATCGAGCCGAGCCGGCCGGCCTGGTAGTCCTCGAAGGCCTGAACCAGTTCCGCCTTGGTGTTCATGACGAACGGGCCGTAGGCGGCCACCGGCTCCCGGATCGGCTCCCCGCCGAGCAGCAGGATGTCGAGCGTGTCGGCCCCGCCGTCCTGGCGCTGATCGGCGGTCACGGTGATCACGTCGCCCGTCCCGAACACGGCCAGCTGCCCCGTCCGCACCGGCCGGTGCTCGGCACCCACCGAGCCGGACCCGGCCAGGACGTAGCCAAGGGCGTTGAAGTCAGCCCGCCACGGCAGCCTGACCTGCGCGCCGGGGGAGAGCGTGGCGTGCAGCAGGGTGATCGGCGTGTGCGTGACGCCGGGCCCGTGCTGGCCGGCCACCTCGCCGGCGATGACCCGGAGCAGCGCGCCGCCGTCCGCGGAGCTGAGCAGCTTCACCTGCCCGGCCCGGATGTCCTGGTACCGGGCGCTGGTCATCTTGAGCCTGGCCGGCAGGTTCACCCACAGCTGGAAGCCGTGAAAGAGCCCGCCACGCACGACGACTTCCTCCGGCGGCGCCTCGATGTGCAGGATCCCGCCGCCCGCGGTCATCCACTGGGTGTCGCCGTCGGTGATCAGGCCGCCGCCGCCGTTGGAGTCCTGGTGCCGGAACACCCCGTCAATCATGTACGTCACGGTCTCGAAACCGCGATGCGGATGCCACGGCGTTCCCTTGGGCTCGCCGGGCGCGTAGTTGATCTCGCCCATCTGGTCCATGTGGATGAACGGGTCCAGCTGGCGGAGATCCACGCCGGCGAAGGCGCGCC
This sequence comes from uncultured Actinomycetes bacterium, assembly GCA_963795575.1. Taxonomy (GTDB): domain Bacteria; phylum Actinomycetota; class Actinomycetes; order Streptosporangiales; family Streptosporangiaceae; genus PALSA-505. The sequence goes on from CAWCII010000007.1 coordinate 312,669, forward strand.
GGACCGGGAATCCCTCGCCCTCGAAGCCGGAGGGGGCGATGGTCGCCGACAGCACCGGCCGGTCGGCAGCCGTGGGATCGGGCTCCAGGACGCGTGGCAGGACGAGGATGTCGTCGACCGTGACCGCTGGCATGTCTGCTCCTTCGTACGGGCCCGCTGCCGACTCTAGCCGCCGGGACAGCCTGAGGCCATGCTTCCCGCAACGGTAATTGCTTCAACAACATTCCCCGTGTAAATCAAGTTTCCCTGTCGGGGACAAGCCCTCCCGGAGAAGGCCTCGCGGGTATGCCGGGGTCCGCGATCAGGGATCCGCGACGTGTCGGGCGCGACGGATATGCCAGGCCAGGCGGGCCAGCCGCCACAGCAGCCGGGCCGCCTGCCACCCGGCGTAACCGATGAAGAAGACCGTGAGCGCGGCCACGATCAGCGGTAACAGGAACAGGGAGCAGAAGGGGAGCAGCGAGCCGCCCGCCCGGGCGGTGGGCCATCGGTACGACGTGACGAATTGCACGGGTCCAGGCCCCCTTCCGCGTCGTCGGCGCAGGGCAGGCCGACCCATTACGGAATCTGGCGGCTGCGCTGAGTGACAGGCCTCTCGGCGGCTTTCTTTCCCGCCCGGAGCGCCGGCTAACCACCCAGCCGGGTCACATCCGCAATATCCGCAGGACACGCCCCGGCGGGCCGGAAGAGGAGCCTTCTTGGCTGCGCGGCGCCCAGCAATCACCTCGCGCCGGGCAGGGCAGCACAGTGTCGTCGCCGCCCATAGCCCCGCTGTGAACTCCTCCTCCGCCTGGCGATCCACCTACCCGGGGCGCCGTCCGCTCCGAGGACCCCTCTTACCGGCCACTAGGCCCCGGGACCGGCCGCCCCGAACGCGAACGCCAGCAGCGATCCCGCGGTGTAGTCGTCGGCCGGCTCGACGCTCGGCCAGCTGACCACGTTGTCCTCGTAGCCGGCCATCGAGTTCCCGAACGGCTTGAAATCACCCGCGGAGCAGGCCCTCATCCCCTTGACGGTGCCCAGGCCCTTGAAGTTGCCCGGGCTGCTCGGGCCGTCGGTGGTCGCGCCCAGCTGGATGTCGCCGCGCCCGTCGAGCGACCCGGCCAGGTTGGCGATCTCGCTCTGCATGCAGTGCGGGAACGTGCTGCCCGCGCCGACCACGAACGAGCTGCCCCACGCGTTGGCGCCGAGCGCGAAGTCCATCTGCTGCTGGGCGAAGGCGCGGAAGGCGTCCGATCCGCCGTACCGCTGGTACAGCGCGTTGGTGATGTAGAGGCCGAACGCATGCGGGGAGGCATCGCTCGGTCCCAGGTCAGTACCGAGCCCGAACGGCTCGCTCCGGGCCCAGTTCTCGCCGACCCGCAGCTGCGTGGCGAGATCGTCCAGCAGTGCGGCCGCGGCGATCACCGGGTGGCCCGGCGCGTGCCGCATGGCCTGCAGCAGGTCGCCTTCGGCCAGCGCGCCGTTGTCGTACAGGTTGAAGGTGTCGCCGCGGTCCGGATGCCCCTGCGCGATGTAGGCCCGGGCCCACCGCGCGGCGGTTGACAGGTCATGGTGCAGGCGGCCGGCCCGCAGGCCCAGCGTCTCGTCGGCCAGGGAGATCTCGGCCGCGCCCCAGAGCATGTCGCTCTTCCACTCGCTGCCCGGGTAGTAGTCGTGCGGGAAGGTGGTCACGATCGCGTGGACGTGCCTCGTCTGCGCCATGGCGTAGACCTCGCGGGCCTCGGCGAGCAGCCGGCGGGCCTGCTGCGGCTGGCGTTTCGCGTCGAGCTGCGCGCCGAGCGCGAAATCGGCGGCGAACCGCCCGGCCAGGTCGGGGCTGATCGGCTTGCCCGGCGGGGCGGCCTCGAAGACGGGCCGGTACTCGACGTAGTACTCGGGATCCCCGGGCTTGGCGCCGAGCCTGTCCTCGCGCTGCGGCAGGAACCAGAAGTTGTAGTCACCCTCGATGGTGTTGCTGGCGTTGCCGTTCCCGATGCCCACCTGGACGTACATCACCTTGCGGGCCGGGTTCCACAGGCGGCCGATCCAGCGCAGCCCGAACTCCGCCTCCGGCCGCAACGTCGGGTACTGCCCGGGGAAGTCCCGCGACGCGACCATCATCAGCGCGTCGGAGTAGCTGGCCGTGTAGGCGAACTTCTCGTAGCCGCCGCCGGCGTCGAACCAGCCGCCGGCGACGTTCACCGGACCGCCGATCTTGTGGAACTTGCCGAGCAGGTTGTCGTTGCGGTCATACCGCGGGTCGGCGTAGACATCGGCGCGGCGATCGGTGAGGTTGGCCGGCCGGCGGTGCAGTACGGCCGGGTTGACATCGGCGCCGTCCCGTTCGGAAGTGAAATACCGCACCGAATTGAGCACCAGCCGGTGGTACAGCGCGCGCGGGCTGGCGATCGCGAAGGCGGGGGAGACCGCGGAGCCCGGGCTGGTCAGCCGGATCCGGTAGGTTCCCGGGTGCCGGAAGGCGGAGAAGCTGAGCTTGTACACCGCCCGGTAGGAGGAACTCCAGCGGCCGAGATCATCGGCCGACCGGCCCACCAGGTAGACGCCGCCGCGCGGGCTCTCCAGCGCGAACCGCACACCGCCAGGGACGGCCCGCGGCAGCATGACGAAGGCGGTCTTCGCGCCGCCGGCGCGAAGCCCACCTGGTTCACCCGTACCTGCGGTGCGGCCGCGGCGGTGCTGACGCCCGCTGGACCGGCCGCCGGGGCCGTCGTGCGGGCGGCCGCGCCGGGCGCGGAGACGAGTGCGCCGGAGACGGCGACGGCGCCGAGGGCGGCGGTCGTGGCCAGCGACGGTGGTTTCATGGCTGACCTCCCAGGCCCGGGGCGGCCCCGGCCGGATCCAGCGCCGTCCCCGATTTAGTTAGGAAAGTTACCAAACAAGGGGACGCCTGGCTACCCCTGCCGCCGCCCTACGGCACCGCCGACGGCTGCTCCTCCAGGTGCTCGGGCTCCCGGATGGCCTGCCGGTACAGCCTGCTCGGCCACCACACCCAGCGGCCCAGATCCAGGTTGAGCGCGGTGACCAGCACGGACCGGACCACGAGGGTGTCCAGCAGCACGCCGAACGCGACCGCGAAGCCGAGCTCGGCCAGGAAGGTGACCGGCAGCGTGCTCAGCGCGGCGAACGTGCCGGCCAGCACCGCGCCCGCCGAGGTGATCACGCCGCCGGTGGCCGACAGCCCGGCCAGCGCGCCGCGCCGGGGGCCGTGCTTGACCGCCTCCTCCCGGACCCGGGTCATCAGGAAGATGTTGTAGTCGATGCCCAGGGCGACCAGGAAGACGAACACGAACAGCGGGAACGAGTTGTCGGCGTTGCCGTAGTTGAACACGTGGTTGAAGAACAGCGAGCTGACGCCCAGCGCCGCGCGCGAACGACAGCACCACGGTGGCGATCAGCATGATCGGCGCGACCACCGCGCGCAGCAGCAGTCCCAGGATCAGGAACACCAGCACCAGGATGATCGGGATGATCACGTCCCGGTCGTGGTCCGCCGCGCGGGCGATGTCCAGGGTGACCGCGGTGTTGCCGCCGACCATCGCGTTCGCGCCGGGAACGGCGTGCACCGCGTCCCGGAGCCGGTCGATCGTGCCGAACGCGGCCTGGCTGTCCGGTGGCGGCGGTGAGCGTGCCCTGCAGCTAGGTGTGGCCGTCCCGGGTCACCGGCGGCGTCACGCGGTGATCCCCGGAGGTGGATCTTGACCGCGGCCATCAGCTGGGCCGCCTGCGGCTCGTTGCCCACCACGACCACGGGCTGCCCGGCGCCGGCCGGGAAGTGCTGGTCGATGACGGTCTGCCCGGCCACCGAGTCCGGGTGGTGCCCGGTGAAGGATTCGGCCGGCGGTCAGCCCGCTGGCCTTGAGGCCGATCAGGCCCAGCGCCATGGCGCCGAGCACCAGCGCGGTGCCGATCCAGACGACCCGCGGCCGGGTCGCGATGCGCCGTCCCACCCCGGCCCAGATGCCCCTGGTCGTCGGCTCGGCCGAGCCGAAGCGCGGGCTTGTCCGGCCAGAACATCCAGCGGCCGCAGATCACCAGCAGGGCCGGCAGCAGCGTCATCATGGCGACCAGCGCCACCGCGACGCCGATGGCCAGCACCGGGCCCAGGCTCTTGGTGGAGTTCAGCTCGGCGACCGACAGGGTCAGCAGGCTGAGGATCACGGTGACCGGCGCTGGCGATGATGGCGGGCCCGGCCCGCCGCATCGCGATGGCCATCGCCTCGTGCCGGTCCTCGTGCCGGCGCAGCTCCTCACGGTAGCGGGCGGTCAGCAGCAGCGCGTAGTCGGTTCCCGGCCCCGAACACCAGCACGTACAGGATGCCCGCGCTCTGCGCGTTGACGGTCAGCGCGGCGTGCTTGGCCAGCAGGTAGATGAGGGCCTCGGCGCTGGTCAGGGCGATGCCTGCGGACAGCACCGGCAGCAGCCACAGGATCGGGCTGCGGTAGGTGATCAGCAGCAGCACGATGACCACGATCAGGTGGCCACCAGCAGGATGCCGTCGATGCCCTTGAACGAGTTGGCCGAGTCGGCCGCGCTGCCCAGCGGGCCGGCGATGTGCGAGGCCAGCCCGTCGGCGTTCGCCCGGGCGATGTCGCGCAGCGAGGTCGCCGCGGCCGAGGCGCCGTTCCAGCCCTTCGAGCCGAGGTTGACCGGCACGATGGTCTCGATCGCCTTGCCGTCCGCGGCGACGAACGGGCCGGCCACCTGCCCGTGCGCCACCCCGGCCACCCCGGCGAACTTGTGCGCGTCGGCGGCGGCCTTCGCCCGGTCCGCGCTGGTTACGCCGGAGGGGCGGTCGTAGACCACGACGGCGGCGAAGATGTTGGGGGACTGGAAGCGGTCCTGCAGGTCCAGCACCTTGGTCGACTCGGCCTGGGCCGGAAGCCAGGCCGACGAATCGTTCTTCTCCGCCCCGGTGAGCTTGCCGGACAGCGGGCCGGCCACGCCCGCGATGATCAGCCAGAAGATCAGGACCGCCCACTTGGTCCGGCGTCCGCTGGGTATGCGCACGATCGCACGGGCTCGGCTCATGGTGATCCCCCTGAGATGGGTCGAGGTGGACTGGTTGTCAGCATGGACTCGTTGGCCGGCAAGGACTAACCGGGGCAGGTGGCCCGCGGGCCGGGCTGTTACCGCCGGACCGGGCTGGCTGCCCCTGGCTGCACTATCCGCCATGGCCGGGCGCAAAGTCAAGACATATCTCGTTTGCCGCGCTCGCCCGGCGCTCCGCGCGGCACAAAAGCTACCAGGCGGCCTGGTACCCAGACCAATGAATTTCCCCGTGGCGCCCGTTCGCCAGCGGCCGCCCCGGCCCGGCAGCCTCTGCCGCGGACGGGCTCAGCCGGCCGCGCCGGCGTCCAGCCGGTATACCCGGCGGGCGTTGCCGCCGAGCACCAGGCCGGCCGTGTCCTCGTCCGGGCAGAGGGCGGCCACCGCGCGGGCGTTGCGCGCGATCCCCGGCACGCCGGGCCAGTCGGTGCCGAAGATGAACCGCCGGGCCAGCCGGCCGAAGTCGTACCTGGAGTAGTAGTCGGGAAGCCGCCGCGGGGGCAGCCCGGACAGCTCGATCCACACGTTGCCGTAGGACAGGGCGAGGAATGCCGCCGCGTCGTACCACCAGCCGCGGCCGCCGTGGGCGAGGACGATGTTCAGCGCCGGGAAGTCCCGCAGCACCTCGTCCAGGAAGACCGGGTCGCCGCAGGAGTTCGTCGAGCCGGGGAAGTTGCTCGTCCCGCAGTGCACGATCACCGGGATCCCGCGCGACCGGCACACCTCGTAGGCGGGATACAGGGCGCGGTCGTTGGCGTGATAGCCGCCGTGCACCGGGTGCAGCTTCAGCGCCACCGCGCCCAGGCCGAGCTGGCGCTCCAGCTCGTCGGCCACCGGGTAGTGCAGGTGCGGGTTGAGGTTGGCGACCAGCCTGATCCGGCGCGGGTCATGCTTGGCCAGCGGCAGCAGGTCCTCGATCGGCTGCAGCCCGGCCACCTTCGGGCTGTACTCGCTGAACAGCAGCGCCGTGTCCACGCCTTCGGCGTCCAGGTACTGGCTGAACCGCTCCGGGATGATAACTCCGTCACGGTCGTAGACCCGTTCGATCGTCGTGCCGTCGCCGAACCCCCCGGCCCAGCGGTGCCAGGCCGGGCTGACCGTTCGAACAGCTTGCCGACATGCATGTGGGCGTTGACCAGGACATGTCCATCGAGCACGGCGAACCTCCGGTTCCATTATCTTCTAGGCGTGCTACCGACACGGCGCAAGGCGGCGGCCGGGGACCGGCGCGAGCGGCTCCGGGGGCCAGGATGGGCGCGAGGACGAGCGCCAGGTCGCTGCTGCTGACGCTGCTCGGCGAGTTCGTGCTGCCCCGCCCGGACGCCGTCTGGACTCAGACCATCGTCAGCGTGCTGGACCGGCTCGGCGTGGAGGAGAAGGCGGCCCGGCAGGCGCTGGCCAGGACGGCGGCCGACGGCTGGCTGCGGTCCGAACGGGTCGGCCGCAGCGTCCGGTGGTCGCTCACCGACTCCGGCCGCCGCCTGCTTACCGACGGGGCCAGGCGGATCTACGCCTTCGCCGCGCGGCAGCCGGACTGGGACGGCACCTGGTTCATCGTGAACGTCTCCGTGCCCGAGGCCCGGCGCGGCCTGCGGCACCGGCTGCGCACCCGGCTGAGCTGGGCGGGGTTCGGCTCGCCGGAGCCCGGGATGTGGATCTCGCCGTCCGCCGCGCGCGAGGCCGAGGCGCAGGCCATCATCACCGAGCTTGGCCTGGACGGGCAGGCCATGTCGTTCACCGCGCGCTTTGCGGGCATCGGGCACGAGCGGGCCATGGTGGAACGCGCCTGGGATTTGGCCGCCGTCGCCGGCCAGTACGAGAAGTTCATCGCGGCGTTCAGCGGCCTGCGGCCGTACCAGCCCGACGAGGTGCTGCTGGCGCAGACCCGGCTGGTGCACGAGTGGCGGCGGTTCCCGTTCCTCGACCCGCAGTTGCCGGCGCGGCTGTTGCCGCCGCGCTGGAGCGGGACCCGGGCCCGGCGGCTGTTCGAGTCACGGCACGGCGAGTGGGACAAGCCGCCGCCGGCGCTGGAGCGAGCTCGACGCGGGCAGCGGCTGAGCCATTGCCTCCCGGCCGGGGAAGTGTAAAAATGCAGGAAATTCCGGGCCCTAGGACCGCCGGGGGTTATCTGGATCCGCGCGGCAGCCGTAGGGTCACGCGCGGACAGGGGGGCACGGGCAATGAGCGGTAACGGTTCGCCAGGTAAGAGCGGGCGGCTGCGGCGATGAATATCATAAGCGGGTCAAAGCTGTTCTGGTTCATTCTCCTCCTTGCCGTCTACATGGCATTCAAGGCACCGGTGACGCTTTCTCACGTGCTGAATTCAATCGGTCACGTGATTGCCGTGACGGCCAGCGGCCTGACCCGTTTTCTCGGCTCGATCGGCACGGCCCGCTGAGCACCCCCGGCCTAGGCGACATGATCCGCCCGGGGCCTGCTGCGGCGGCTGATGGCCTGCTGCCACCACGCGCGATCCCGGCGGCGGCCGCGACTACCTGACTGGTCAAGCCGGGCCGCTCAGGCCTTCCGGTGGTTCCTGGCCGCGAGGATGATCTGGGTCGCGAGGTAGGTGCTCACGCCGAGCTTGTCCGCGATCTCGTCCGGCCGCAGCCCTTGCTGGTTGTACAGCAGCGCGAGCCGTTCCTGCGACCCGGTCCACGGCGGCTGGGCGCCGCTGCCCGGCGCTGGCCGGGACGGCTGCGGCCGCGCCCGGTGAGGAGTGTCCGCGGCGTGCTGGACCGGAGTGCCCGTGGCGGCCCGGGCCGGGGCGTCCGCGGCGGCCGGCCGGGGCGCCGGAGCGGGCGGTCCGAACGAGCCGCGCCGCTGGTCCTGGTACCTGCCGTTCGCCAGAGCCTCGCGGGTGCGCTCATCCAGGATGACCAGCTCGTCCGCCGCCTTGTTCATCCCCACGGCCGCCATGGTCAGGCCCCTGGCGTTTTTCTCCTGGCACTCGCGGGCCATGCAGTAGTTGTACTTCTCCGCTCGCTCGGGGTGCAATTCAGCCCCGCAGGTAATGCACTGTGCCATAAATCCCGTCTCTTACATCAGGGAATGCCCACAGGGAAAAACGCTGGCGGCGCGCGTGCTGTTCCCGTGGGGCGGCCGGGATCGTCTGGTGCGGGCCGGCGGTTCCGGGGGAAGCCGGTGGTTCCCGGTGGACGCCCGGTAGCCTTCCGCTACGGGCTCCTCCTCCGCCTGGCCGGACGCTCGCCTGGAGCACCACCCGCATCCACCAAGATCTACACCGACACGCCTAGTCGGCGTGCGGTGTGCCGGGCCGGAATCGGGCCGGGCCGAACGGGACGAGGTCGGTGGGCGGCTGCTCGCCCAGCGCGAGGGCCGAGACGGCCAGCCCGCTCCAGGGGCCGGCCGTCAGCCCCTCGCGACCGTGGCCGGTCGCGACGAACAGGCCGTCGGCCAGCCGGCCGAGCACGGGACGGCCATCTGCGGTGACAGGCCGGAAGCCGATCCGCGTTTCCAGCAGCGTGGCCTCGCTCAGGCCGGGGGCCAGCCGGAGGCCCGGCGCCAGCAGGCTGCTCATCCCGCCCACGGTGACCTGGTGCTCGAACCCGGCGTCCTCCCTGGTCGCGCCGATCACGATCCGGCCCTCGGGGAAGCCGAGCAGGTACGGGTCGCCGGGGGGCAGCACCACTGGCCAGCGGGCCGTGTCCGCGCCGGACAGCCGGGCGTGGATAATCTGGCCGCGCTGCGGGCGTATCGGCAGCGGGCAGCCGGCCGCCGCACAGACCTGCCCCGTCCAGGCCCCGGCCGCGACCACGACCCCGTCCGCCCCGATGCGGTCCGCGCCGGCGCGCACGCCGGTCACCCGGCCCGCGGCCCGGCCGAGCACGGCGGTGCCCCGGATTCCGGCGGGCGCCGCGGCCAGCGGCCGCGCCGAGCAGGCTGTCCCGGATGGCGCGCCCGTCAACCCGGGCGCCACCCGGGATCCACAGGCCGGCCAGGCCGGCGTCCAGCGGCGGGAACATCCCGGCCGGCTCGCCCGGCTCGAGCAGCGCCACCTCCCCGATCTCGGGCCGCCCCGCCCGCCGCGCCCGCAGCCGCGCGGCCGCCGCCTGCAGCGTTCCGGCATCGGCAGCCACGCACACCGCTCCCACCTGGGCGTACCCGGTCCCGGCCTGGCCGTCGCCGGCCAGCATCGCGAGCAGCTCGGGATAGTAGCGTGCCCCGTCCGCCGCCAGCTGGTAGCCGGCATCGCCGGCCGGCACCGTCCAGGGGCAGATGATTCCCGCTCCGGCGTCGGTGGCCGCTCCGGCCTGGTCCCCCTCGACGACGATCACTGACACGCCCCGGCGGGCCAGGTGATAGGCCACGCTCGCCGCGACGATCCCCCCGCCGATCACGACGATCCTGCTGCTAGCGCTCACTGGCTGATCGCCGCTGTCACGCGTTGGCGGCCATAGCGGCGGCCAGCAGCGGGCCGAGCCCGGCCGAGATCATCGGCGGAACGCAGGTGCAGCTCGATCCAGTCCCGGCGGCCGGGGTCGTCCCGCACAGCCGGATCGCCGCCGAAGTCCGCGCGCAGCCGCGACCATCCCGCCCGGGTGATGCGCAGGTCGAGCACGCCGGGCGCCTCGAGGTGGGCGATCTCGCGGCGCCCGGCGAACAGCGCGGGCTTGTCGCCGTACCGGGAAGGACGCTCCTGCGCGGGCCCGGCGGCCAGCATCGCCGTCACGAACGCATCCCACACCCGATCGCCCTGATCTTCCGGCATGCTGGCGATCGTAGCCAGGCAGGCCGGCGGCCAGGTCCGGCAGGGCCCGGGCCGGCGCTCGCACGGGCGCTAGGCCAGGTGCACGTACTCGTAGTCGAACGGCTGGCCGTTGATCCCGTTCCGCGGCGGCGCCAGCCAGCTGGCGATCTTCCCCCGCTCGTACACCGGCCGCATCAGCGACATCACGTGCGCCTTGTCGGTGTCGGTGGGCAGCCAGCGCGACTGGCCCCGCTGCCACTCGGCGTCGTCCAGCACCCGGCCGTCCGGTGACACGTGCACCCCGCCAAACACCCCGACCTGCCGGTTGAAGCCGTGGTGCGGCAGCGCGAGCCGGTGCGGCAGCCCGGCCTTCTCCAGGATCCGGTTCCACCGCTTGACCCCGCTGGCGCAGTCGTCGATGTACTCGCGGCGCAGGTCGGAGTTGAGCGCGGTGAGCGCCGCCACCTCGGTCTGGCCGATCTCGCCGTCGTCGACGGCGTCCACCATGGCCCCGTCGTCGGCCAGCTGGTGATCGTCCCGGCGCCGGTCTTCCTGCCAGCGGCCCTTGAGCCCGGCGGTGTAGTAGTTGGCGACGTTGGTCGAGGTCTCGCCGCCGAACAGGTCCAGCGACACCGAGTAGTGGAAGTTCAGGTACCGCTGCATCACGTCCAGGCCGATCGCGCCGTGCGGGCCTGCGTCGTCGGTCTCGTGCTCGACCATCAGCTGGGCGGTGCGCTCCACCACGCGGTCCACGCCGGTGGTGCCGACGAACATGTGGTGCGCCTCTTCCTTGAGCATGAACTCAGCCGTCCGGGACAGCGGGTCGAACGCCGACTCCTTGAGCGTCCCGAGCTGGTACTTGCCGTCCCGGTCGGTGAAGTAGGTGAACATGAAGAACGACAGCCAGTCCGGCGTTTCCTCGTTGAACGCGCCCAGGATGCGCGGCGAGTCCTCGCTGCCGGAGTTGCGGCGCAGCAGGTCACCCGCCTCCTCCCGGCCCTCGACGCCGAAGTAGGCGTGCAGCAGGTACACCATCGCCCACAGGTGGCGGCCCTCCTCCACGTTGACCTGGAACAGGTTGCGCAGGTCGTACAGGCTCGGCGCGGTGTAGCCCAGCCGGCGCTGCTGCTCGACCGAGGCGGGCTCGGTGTCGCCCTGGATCACGATGAGGCGCCGCAAGTCGGCGCGGTACTCGCCGGGCAGCTGCTGCCAGGCGGGCTCGCCCTTGTGCTCGCCGAACCCGATCCGCCGGTCCGGATCCCGCTCGGCCAGGAAGATGCCCCACCGGTAGTCGGGCACCTGGACGTGGCCGAAGTGCGCCCAGCCTTCCCGGCCCACGTTGACCGCCGTGCGCAGGTAGACGTCCTCGGTGGGGATCTGCGGGCCCATCTCGGCCCACCAGCCCGCGAACCTGGGCTGCCACGACTCCAGCGCCCGCTGCAGCCGCCGGTCGCCGGCCAGGCCCACGTTGTTCGGGATCTTGTCGTGGTAGTCGGCGCGCATCCCTCACACCCGCTTCCAGTCGAAGGCGGCCTTGCGGCCCGTGCCGTACCGTGCCAGCGCGCCGTCCGGGCCGGCCGCGTTCGGCCGGCTGAAGATCCAGTTCTGCCAGGCGGACAGCCGGCCGAAGATCTTCGTTTCCATCGTCTCCGGCCCGGCGAACCGGCAGCTCGCCTCCAGCCCGGACAGCGCGTCCGGGCTCAGCGAGCCGCGCTCCTCCAGGACGATGCGGACCTCGTCGTCGAAGTCGATGTCATCGAACGCGGCCGTCACCAGGCCGAGGTCCGCCGCCTCCGCCGCCTCGACCGGGCGACCGGGTTCGCCCGCCAGCCGTTCGGAATGATCGTCATGGCCCCAGAACCGGGTGGCCAGCCGGGACAGCCCGTTGGCCATCGGGAACGCGCCGAAGTTGCTCGCGGTCAGCATGATCCGGGCGGGCCCGCCGGTCCCGGCCCGTTCGTCGGTGCCCTCCAGCATGTACTGGCGGTCGCAGGCCAGGGCCAGTTCCAGCAGCATCCCGGCGAAGCAGCTGCCCGGCTCGATCAGCGCGACCAGGCTGCGGCTGGTGACGTCGAGCCGCTTGAGCGTCCGCTTGTAGTAGTGCCGGATCTCGGCGGCGAGCCAGTCGTCGCCGCCGGCCTCGGTGAGGCGGCGCTCGTGCGCGAGCAGCGGGCCGGCCTCGCCGCGGGTGCGCAGCACCCAGGTGCCGAGCTCGGGCTCGTTGGTGCGCAGCCACAGGATCAGGTCGTCCAGTTCCCGGGTCATCGCGAGCGGCCAGAAGCCGGCGCCGGCCTGGTGGATATCGTCCGGCGGCCCGTCGGCGGGCCCGGCCACGGTGATGTCCGCCCGCCGGCCCGCCCGGTCCAGGCGCGCGCGGACGTGCCGGTAGGCGACCGAGTCCGCGCTGACCGACGGCTCCAGCGGGATGAGCGCGATGCCGGGCCGGCCGGCCCGGGCCGCGCGCGGCGAGGCGGCCGCCGCCTCCCGGGCCCGCAGCGTCACCGTCTCGCCGAACTTGCTCTTGCCGATGACCTCGTCGGCCAGTCCCCAGTCCACGGCGGCCCGGCCCCTGATCCCTTCCGCCTTGGTCGCGAACACGTCGGCGCGGTCCCGGCGCACGTTCCGCTTGTCCGTCACCCGGGTCAGGCCGCCGGTGCCGGGCAGCACGCCGAGCAGCGGCGTCTCGGGCAGCGAGAGCGCCGCCGAGCCGTCGTCCACCAGCAGGATGCGGTCGCAGGCCAGCGCGATCTCGTAGCCGCCGCCGGACGCGGTGCCGTTGACCGCGGCGATGTAGCGCTGCCCCGAGTTCGCCGAGGCGTCCTCGACCCCGCACCGGGTCTCGTTGGTGAACTTGCAGAAGTTCACCTTCCACGGGTGGCTGGCCTGGGCCAGCATCCGGATGTTCGCGCCGGCGCAGAACGTCTTGTCGTTTCCGCTGGTGATCACCACGGCCCCGACCCCGGGGTGCTCGAACCGCAGCCGCTGCACCGCGTCGTAGAACTCGATGTCCACGCCGAGGTCATAGGAGTTCAGCTTCAGCTCGTAGCCGGGCCGCAGGCCGGCGCGGGGATCGACGTCCATCACCAGCCAGGCGACGTCGCCGTCGATCTCCAGCCGCCAGTGCCGGTACTTGCCGGGCTCGGTCTGGAAGCTGACCGGCTCGGCCGGGTCACAGGCCGGCGCAGCCTGCGTGTCCTGGGTCGTGACTTCCGCTGCGGACATGGCAACCTCCCAGCCCGGGGATGGTTTCAGTCTACATCGCCGTGGACATGCGTCAATCTTTTGTAGAACTACGGGGCGGCCGGATTCCGGGCCCGGTTCCCTGGGATCCGGCTGAACATGAGGGGCGCCCGGTGTGCCCCCGCTGTGCTGGGCGCAGCGTCGCCTGCGGTGGCCGGATGGGTTGTTCACGCGCCCAGTCAGTTACCACGCTGTTCTTCGCGCCCCCGGCCGGCTCACGGCGGGGTCTGCGCCCGCTCGCCCGGGATTACCAGCCCGCTCTCGTAGGCGATCACGACGAGCTGGGCCCGGTCACGGGCGTTCAGCTTGGTCATGATCCGGCTGACGTGGGTCTTGGCGGTGAGCGGGCTGAGGAACAGCCGGCCCGCGATCTCGTCGTTGGACAGGCCGGCCGCCACCAGGGTCATCACCTCGCGTTCCCGCTCGGTGAGCGCGGCCAGCGACCGGTCGGCGGCGGGCGGTCGCTGCGGCCGGCTGGCGATGTCGGTGATCAGCCGCCGCGTCACGCTCGGCGACAGCAGGGCATCGCCGCGCGCGGCCACCCGGACCGCGTGCAGTAGCTCGGCGGGCTCGGTGTCCTTGACCAGGAAGCCGGACGCCCCGGCCTGGAGGGCCTGGTAGACGTACTCGTCGGTCTCGAAGGTGGTCAGGATGACCACCTTCACCCCGGCCAGGTCGTCGTCGGCCGCGATCTGCCGCGTCGCCTCCAGGCCGTCGACTCCGGGCATCCTGATGTCCATCAGCACCACATCGGCGCGCTGGCTGCGTGCGAGCCGCACCGCCTCGGAGCCGTCGGTGGCCTCGCCTACCACCTCGAGATCGCTGGCCGTGTCCAGGATGAGCCGGAACCCGGCGCGGATGAGGGCCTGGTCGTCGGCGAGCAGCACGCGGATCACGACAACGTCCCTCCGGTGACCGGGGCGGTCCCTCCGGCGGCGGGGGCGGTCTTCTCTGCGGCGTGCGCGGTCCCTCCGGCGGCGGGGGCGGTCTTCTCTGCGGCGTGCGCGGTGTCTTCCCCGGCGAGGGCGGTCCCCTCCGCCGCGGCCGCCGTGCCTCCGGGCGCGGCGGCGGCACCTCCGGTCCGGGGCGCGGCGCCTCCGGTCGCAGGCGCCGTACCTCCGGGCGCGGCGGCGGTCCTTCCGGTGACCGGAGCGATTCCGGCATGGCCGGCGGGCGGCCGCCCGCCGAGCGGGAACCGGGCCGCGACCCGGAAGCCGCCGTCGCGCCCCGGGCCGGCCTGCACGCTGCCGCCCACGGACGCGGCACGCTCGCGCATGCCGGGCAGCCCGTGGCCGCCGGCGGCGGGACTGGTCAGCCCCCGGCCGGTGTCGGTGACCTCGATGGCCAGCTCGGCGTCGCCGTAGCCGAGCGACACGGCGGCGGTGGCCGGGCCGGCGTGCCGGATGGCGTTGGTCAGCGATTCCTGCACGATCCGGTAGGCCGCCAGGTCGACCTCAGGCGGCAGCGGCCGCCGGTTCCCGGTCACGGTCAGGGTGGTCGTCAGTCCCGCCGTCCCGGCGCTCTCGATCAGCGTGCCGATCTGGGCCAGCCCGGGCACGGGCACGGTGGAATCCGGCTCGTCGGCCTGGCGCAGCACGTTGAGTATGGCCCGCAGCTCGCGCAGTCCTTCCTTGCTGGCCCCACGGATGGCGCGCAGCGCGTCGGTGGCCGCGTCGGGCCGCTCGGCGGCGACATGGATCGCCGCCCCGGCCTGGACGTTGATGGTGGCCATGGTGTGCGCGACCACGTCGTGCAGCTCCCGGGCGATGCGCAGCCGCTCGTCGTCGATCCGCCGCTGGGCGACGTCCTCGGCCCGGGCCTGGATCGAGGCCACATAGGCCCGGCGGTTGGCGACGGCGATCCCGCCGAACAGGGCGGCCGCGATCAGCGCGGGGATGAGGTCGAACCCGCCTCCGGCCGGGCCGAACGGGTTCGCCGCCGCCGAGGCCGCCATGAGCGCGACCAGCGTGACCGCGGCCCAGGCCATGGCCCGCCTGACGCTGACCGTCGAGGTCACCGCGTACAGGGCGACGGTCGGGGCTAGCAGGGCCGCGCCGTTGACGTAGCCGAGCAGGCTGTAGGTAACCACCGCGGCGGTGCTGACGCACAGCACCGGCACCGGGTACCGCCGCCGCCAGGCCAGCACCAGGCTGGCCACGGCGACCAGCAGGAGCGCGGCATCCGGGGTGTGCGGGACCGGATGGCCGTTCATGATCTTGTCGCCCGGCTGGGTGGGATGCGCCTCCCCGTAGGCCCCGCCCACGGTGAGGGCCGTCATCAGCAGGGCGAAGGCCACATCTCGCGCGGGCGAGTTGCGCCACCATCGCCACCAGGCCATCGGACGGCTGTCCACCCGCACAGCGTAGGCACGACGGGCCGCCAGGGCCATCCTCCCGTGGTTGTCCGCCGCCTACTCGCGGGGGAGTATCCGGCAGTTCGCTGCTCCCCGGGGAGCAGGCGCAAGTGCCGCCCGGCGGACGACGACGGCGGCCTCCTTCACCCGGCACGCTGGCGATGGCTGGCGGAAGGGCCGCCGGCCACGAGAGGCCCTGGAGGCTGCGATGCCCCGCCTGACCCGCTTCGTACTCCGCCACAAGGCGCTGGTGGCCCTGTTCTGGCTCGCCGTCGCCGCGGCCGGCGTGCTGACCATCAGCGGCACCACCCACCGGATGACCAACACCTTCGCCATGCCGGGCCAGGCCTTCCGGGTCGACAGCCGGATCATCGCCAGGTACGGCAACGGCGGATCCCAGGCTCCGTACCTGCCCGTGCTCACCGTGCAGGCCGGCCAGCGGGTGACCGACCCGGCCGTGGCCGCGACGGCCGGCCGGGCGTTCGCCGCCGTGGCGCGGGCGGTCCCGCACGTGCGGATCGCCGACTACGCCACCACCCGCGACCGGGCGTTCATCACCCGCGACGGGCGCACCACGTTCGCGCTCGTCTACACCCCAGGGGGGAACGGCCCCGGCGGGCCCAACCTGGGCCCGGCCATCCAGCGCGCCGTCACCGCGGCCGCGCCGCCGGGCTGGAACGTGGGCGTCACCGGCTCCCAGCTGCTGGCGAACGGCAAGCCCGCATCCGCCAAGGGGACCGGGCTCATGACCGAGGCCATGATCGGCTCGGTCGGGGCGCTGATCATCCTGGTCTTCGTGTTCGCCAGCTTCCTGGCCCTGCTGCCGCTGCTGATCGGCGGCGTGTCCGTGCTGGGCACGTTTCTGCTGGTCGGCGGCCTCACCGAGATCACCAGCATCAGCCAGATCGTGGAGTTCCTCATCGCCCTGATCGGGCTGGGCGTGGCCATCGATTACTCGCTCCTGGTGGTCAGCCGCTGGCGCGAGGAGCGCGCGGCCGGCCGCGACAACGCCGGTGCCGTCACCGAGGCGATGAACCATGCCGGACGCGCGGTGGTCTTCTCCGGGCTGACCGTGGCCATCGGGCTGCTGTCGATGATCGTGCTGCCGGTGCCGATGCTGCGCAGCGTCGGCTACGGCGGCGTCCTGGTCCCGCTGGTCTCGGTCGCCGTCGCCGTCACCCTGCTGCCGGTGATCCTGGCCACCGCCGGGCCCCGGCTGGACTGGCCGCGGCTGCGCACCGAGCGCTCCGCCAGCCGGGTGTTCACCGCGTGGGCGCGGGGCGTCTACCGGCACCGCTGGGTGGCCGCGCTGGCCGGCGTCGGGATTATCGCCGCGCTGATGCTGCCTGCCTTGTCGCTGCACCTGGGCGAGCCGGGCAGCACCGCCCAGGCCACCGCCGGGCCGGCCCACGACGCGCTGGCCACGTTGACCGACGGCGGCATCCCGTCCGGGGTGATCACCCCGGCCGAGGTGCTCACCTCCTCTTCTTCTTCTTCTTCCTCCTCCTCCTCCTCCTCCTCCTCGTCGGGCGCGGTAGCGGCCGAGGCGGCCCGGATCCCGGGCGTCTACACCGCGGTCGCTCCCGCCACCCCCGATTACCGGCGGCACGGCACGGCGATCGTCACCGTCCTGCCCACAGCCGAGAGCAGCCTGCCGGACGGCCAGGCCACCGTGGCCAGGCTTGAGGGCGCCCTGGTGGGCCGTCCGCACGTGATCGGCGTCGGCGGTGACGGCGCCTACCTGATCGACTTCGACCGCGCGGTCTACGGCGACTTCCCGCTCATGCTCGCGCTGATCGGGTTCGCCACGTTCCTGCTGCTGACCCGCGCGTTCCGGTCGGTGCTGCTGGCGGCCAAGGCCGTGCTGTTCAACCTGGTCTCGCTGGCCGCCGCGTACGGGGTGCTGACCTGGGTCTGGCAGGAAGGCCACGGATCGTCCGCCGTCTGGGGCATCCCGGCCACCGGCGCGATCACCATGTGGGTGCCGCTGATGGTGTTCGCCTTCCTGTTCGGCCTGTCGATGGACTATGAGGTGTTCATCCTCAGCCGTATCCGGGAGGCTTACGACACCAGCGGCGACCCCCGGCACGCGGTTACCGAGGGCCTGGGCCGCACCGGCCGCCTGGTCACCAGCGCTGCCGCGATCCTGATGCTCAGCTTCCTGTCCATGTCGACCGGGCCGCAGACCGACCTGAAGATCCTGGCCACCGGCCTGGGCGCGGGCATCCTCATCGACGCGCTGGTCATCCGGTGCCTGCTCGTCCCGGCGATGGTCGCGCTGTTCGGCCGGGCCAACTGGTGGCTGCCCGGCTGGCTGGCCCGGCTGCTGCGGGTACCGGCGATCAGCCACCAGGCACCGCAACTGCCTGGCGCACCGTTGGGCGGGCCGACCCCGGACGAGTCGGCGCTGACCACCGTGGGCTGAGCCCGATCCGCCGGGTCTGCCCGGGACCATTGGCTCCCGGGCAGACCCGGCGGCATGGTCGGGTCGGTGGCGTGGATCGACTCGGACAGGGCGCTGCCGGTGTCTAGGCGGGCCCGAGACGCACGAACAGGGCCTGCGGACCGCGGAAGGAGATGTTCGGGTGGAAGCTGAGCTGCTGCTCCTCGGCGAGCCGCAGCCGGGGGAAGCGCCGGGCCAGGTGCTCGACGGCGATGCGGGTCTCCAGCTTCCCGAGGCTCGCGCCCAGGCAGTAGTGCAGGCCACGGCCGAACGCGAGATGGTCCTGCGCATTGGGCCGCCGCAGGTCGAAGCCCGCCGGGTCGGCGAAGACCGAGGCGTCGCGGCCCGCGGCGGCCAGCCACAGGAACAACCGGGCTCCTTCCGGCAACTCGACGCCGCCGAGCGTGGCCGGCCGCGCGGTGACCCGCCGCCACACCGGCACCGACGGGTCGAACCGCAGCGTCTCGTCCACCGCGCCGGGGATCAGGCCAGGATCCGCGGCCACCTGGTCCCAGCGCTCGGGCGCCTCGAGCAGGCGGCGGACCGTGTTGCCGATCAGCCCGGTCGTGGTCTCGTGCCCGGCGAACGAGAGCGAGAATAGGATCGAGGAGATTCTCATCGCGGGTGAGCCGGCCGGGGTTCTCGTCGTGGATGGCCAGCAGATCGCTGGCGAGGTCGTCGCTGCGATGGTCGGCCTTCGCGTCCACCAGGTCCCGAAGGTAGCGCCGGTAGGCGGCCATGTTGGTGGCGATCTCGACCTGGTCCGTGGCGGCCGGGCGGCCCCAGCCCAGCGCCGTGCGGTAGCCGCACCACCGCTTTAGCTGGGGATAGTCCTGCTCGGGCACGCCCATCAGGGCGAAGACGATGTTGGCGGGCAGCGGGAAGGCCAGGGAGGCGACCAGATCGAACTCCGGCAGGCCGACCACGGCGTCCAGCAGCGCGCTGGTGGTCGTCTCGATGGCCGGGATCATCGTGGTGACCCGCTTCACGCTGAACGCGCGGGCCGCGGGCATGCGCAGCCGGGCGTGCGCGGGCTCATCGAGGCTGACCATCGAGGGCTGCGGCTTGTGCCCGCCCGCCAGCAGGATCTGCTGCGCCTCGGGCACCAGTGGCACCAGCGGTGCCTGGGCCGCGGCCGCCGAATAGGTCTGCGGATCGCCGAACACCTGCTCGATGTCGCGGTACCGGGTCACCACGTAATAGCCGATCGAGGGCGCGTAGAAGATCGGCTCCTCGTTGACCGGCAGCGCGGCCAGGACCGCGTACGGATCCGCCAGGTACTGCGCGGACAGCGGGTCGAAGGTCTCGCGCACCGGGCAGCCCGGGGTGGTATCGGCCGTGGTCATGTGAATGCTCTCGGATAGCGCAACTGCCGTCTATCCGGAGTCTGCCACCGCACCGCCACCGCGGGAACCGGCCTTCCGGCGCGCCGGCCCGCGCCGGTGGTTCGCGCCCGGCCCGCGCCGGCTGGTTCGCGCCCGGTCCGCGCCGGCTGGTTCGCGCCCGGCCCGCGCCGGCTGGTTCGCGCCCGGTCCGCGCCGGCTAGCCCGCGCCCGGTCGGCGGGGGCTTCCGCGGCCGGCCCTAGCAGCCCGGAACCTCGGCCAGGTCACCAGCCCATCGGCCGTCACCAGGCCGTCCAGCTGGGGCGGCTGTTCGGCGACCGCGCCGACGCCCCGCTCAGCCGGCCGCCGGGCGAAGATGGGCCGGCTGGTAGGTCACGTCGATGAGCTCGAGGGCATCACGGGCCGCGTACCCGTCCTCCGCGACCACGAAGGCGACCTCCTGGCCCCTGGAACCGCACCTTGTCGGTGGCCACCGCCGACACTCCAGGGGAGGCGATGGCACATCGACACCGCTGGGTCGGCCTCCAGCCCGTGATCGCGGTCCCCGCCCGCTCGCTGCGGCACTTCCTCGGTAACCCCGGAGGCCATGCACC
>CAWCII010000008.1:0-117849 GCA_963795575.1 uncultured Actinomycetes bacterium
TCACGGTGGCGGCCGCGGCGTTGCCCGCCCGGCTGCTGCGCAGACTGCCCGCCGCTTCGCTGCTTGCCGAGGAGTGACTCATGCCGATCAGCCCGAGCGCCGCCGCCTCGCTGGACCTCGCCGGCGTCTGCAAACAGTACGGGGGCAGCAAGGAGCCGCAGATCACCGCCGCGCACGAGGTCAGCCTGACCGTCCAGCCCGGCAGCGTGATCGCCCTGACCGGGCCGTCCGGGTTCGGCAAGTCCACCCTGCTGCACCTCATCGGCGCGATCGAGCGCCCGGATTCGGGCACGATCACGAGCGATGGCGCCGAGGTGACCGCCCTGCACGGCGCCGCGCTCGCCGCCTACCGCCGCACCGTGGGGTTCGTCTTCCAGCGCTACAACCTGCTGCCCGCGCTCACCGCGCTGGACAACGTGATCGCGCCCGTCCTGCCGTACCGGACCCGCTGGGACAAGCGGGACCCGGGGCCGGCAGCTGCTGGCCGCCGTGGGCCTGGCCGGCCGGGAGCGGTCGCTGCCTTCGCGTATGTCCGGCGGTGAGCAGCAGCGCGTGGCCATGGCCCGGGCGCTGGTCAACACGCCGTCGCTGCTGCTCGCCGATGAGCCGACCGGAAACCTGGACTCGCAGAACGCCACCGAGATCCTCGACCTGCTGCTGCGGCTGCGCGAGTCAAACAAGATGACGATCATCATCGCCACGCACGACCCGCAGGTCGCTTCCCGGTGCGAGCGCATCATCCGGCTGCGGGACGGGGCCGTCACCGACGACATCGACCTCAGGACGGCTACTCCGCCGAGGAGGTGCTGCGCCGGGCCGGCCAGCTCGGCTGACCGGCCGTCGGGCTGAACCGTGGCGGCGCAGCCGCCACATCGGGGGGCCCGGGGGTCGCCCCCCCGGGCTGGCATCGCGGGCCACGGCGAAGCTGGCCCCGGGGCAGCGAGCAGGCCGACCGCCTCGGCCGCCGGGCGGCTGCCCGGCGGCCTCTGCTGGTCTGCCTACCTGTTGTAGGAGCCGAAGTCGTACTCCTCCAGCGGGATCGCCTCGCCCGAGCTCTGCCCGAAGGCGTAGCTGTCAGGCTCGTCGTAGGCGGTCGCCGGGTAGACCGATGACCTGGCGTCCTCAGTCGGCTCGACCCGAACCCCCCGGTACCGCGGCATGCCGGTGCCGGCCGGGATGAGCTTGCCGATGATGACGTTCTCCTTGAGGCCCAGAAGCGGGTCGGACCTCGCGTGGATGGCCGCATCGGTGAGCACCCGGGTCGTCTCCTGGAAGGAGGCGGCCGACAGCCACGACTCGGTGGCCAGCGATGCCTTGGTGATGCCCATGAGCACCGGCCGGCCGGACGCGGGCGTGCCGCTCTCGTCCACCACCGAGCGGTTCAGCTCCTCGAACCTCGGCCGCTCGACCAGCTCGCCGGGGAGCAGGTCGGTGTCGCCGGACTCGAGAACGTTCACCCGCTTCAGCATCTGCCGGATGATGATCTCGATGTGCTTGTCGTGGATCGACACGCCCTGCGACCGGTAGACCTCCTGCACCTCGTGCACGAGGTGCAGCTGCACCTCGCGGGAGCCGAGGATCCTGAGCACCTCGTGCGGGTTGACCGCGCCCTGGATGAGCTGCTGCCCGACCGTGACGTGCTCGTCCTCGGCCACCAGCAGCCGGGACCGCATCGGCACCTGGTAGGAGATCTCCTCGGAGCCGTCGTCGGGGACGACCACGATCTTGCGGGCCTTGTCCGTCTCCTCGACCTTGACCCGGCCCTCGACCTCGCTGATCGGGGCCATGCCCTTGGGGATGCGGGCCTCGAACAGCTCCTGGATTCGCGGCAGGCCGTGGGTGATGTCCTGGCCGGCCACGCCACCGGTGTGGAAGGTCCGCATGGTCAGCTGGGTGCCGGGCTCGCCGATCGACTGGGCGGCGACGATACCGACCGCCTCGCCCACGTCCACGCGCTTGCCGGTGGCCAGCGAACGGCCGTAGCACTTCGAGCAGACACCGATCTTCGCCTCGCAGACCAGGACGCTGAACGTCCGGATCGAGTCGATCCCGGCCGCGATGGCCGCATCGATCACGGCCTCCGTGGTGTCGACGCCGACCGCGGCGATCACGGTGCCGTCGTCGGTCTCGACATCCTCGGCGATGGTCCGGCCGGTGCCGGTGTTCTCGATGTTGGGCAGCCGGTGCAGGCGCCCATCGGCATCCTTCTCCGCGATCCGCATGACCAGCGACCGGTCGGTGCCGCAGTCCTCCTCGCGCACGATGACGTCCTGCGCGACGTCGACCAGGCGCCGGGTGAGGTACCCGGAGTCGGCCGTCCGCAGCGCGGTGTCGGCCAGGCCCTTGCGGGCGCCGTGCGTGGAGATGAAGTACTCGACCACGGTCAGGCCCTCGCGGAAGCTGGACGTGATCGGCCTCGGGATGGTCTCGCCCTTCGGGTTGGAGACCAGGCCGCGCATGCCGGCGATCTGCCTGACCTGCATCTGGTTACCGCGGGCACCGGAGTTGACCATCATCCAGACCGAGTTGTTCTCGGGGAAGGCCGCCTCCATGTCCTGCGCCACGTCGGTCGTGGCGTGCGTCCAGATCTCGATCAGTTCCTGACGGCGCTCGTCGTCGGTGATCAGGCCGCGGTCGTACTCCCGCTGCACCTTGTCGGCGCGCTTCTCGTACGTCTCGAGGATCTCTGCCTTGTGCGGCGGCGCGATGACGTCCTCGATCGCGATCGTGACGCCCGCCCGGGTCGCCCAGTGGAAGCCCGCGTCCTTGAGCGCGTCCAGCGCCGTCGCCACCTCGACCTTCGGGTAGGTCTCGGCCAGCTCGTTCACGATCGTGGTCAGCTGCTTCCTGCCCACCTCGTGGTTGACGAACGGGTAGTCGTCGGGCAGCGTCTCGTTGAAGTAGCAGCGGCCCAGCGTGGTGGTGATCCGGAACGGGTCACCCTCGGTCCATCCCTCCGGCATGTCGAACCCGCGCGGCGGGGTGACGCCCGTCAGCCTGACCTGGATCTGCGCCTGCAGGTCGAGCTCGCCCCGGTCGTAGGCCATGATCGCCTCGGCGACCGAGGCGAACGACCGGCCCGAGCCGGGAGCGTCCTCGGTCTCCCTGGTCAGGCAGTACAGCCCGATGACCATGTCCTGGGTGGGCATGGTGACCGGCTTGCCGTCGGCGGGCTTGAGGATGTTGTTGGTGGACAGCATCAGGATCCGCGCCTCGGCCTGCGCCTCGGCCGACAGCGGCAGGTGCACCGCCATCTGGTCGCCGTCGAAGTCGGCGTTGAAGGCGGTACACACCAGCGGGTGGATCTGGATCGCCTTGCCCTCGACGAGCTGCGGCTCGAACGCCTGGATGCCGAGCCGGTGCAGCGTCGGCGCGCGGTTGAGCAGCACCGGGTGCTCGGTGATGACCTCTTCCAGCACGTCCCAGACCACCGGCCTGGCGCGCTCCACCATCCGCTTGGCCGACTTGATGTTCTGCGCGTGGTTCAGGTCCACCAGGCGCTTCATCACGAACGGCTTGAACAGCTCGACCGCCATCTCCTTGGGCAGCCCGCACTGGTGCAGCTTGAGCTGCGGGCCGACCACGATGACGCTGCGGCCGGAGTAGTCGACGCGCTTGCCGAGCAGGTTCTGCCGGAACCGGCCCTGCTTGCCCTTGAGCATGTCGGACAGCGACTTCAGCGGGCGGTTGCCCGGCCCGGTGACCGGGCGGCCGCGGCGGCCGTTGTCGAACAGCGAGTCCACGGCCTCCTGCAGCATCCGCTTCTCGTTGTTCACGATGATCTCGGGCGCGCCGAGGTCGAGCAGCCGCTTGAGCCGGTTGTTCCGGTTGATCACCCGGCGGTACAGGTCGTTCAGGTCAGAGGTGGCGAACCGGCCGCCGTCCAGCTGGACCATCGGCCGCAGGTCCGGCGGGATGACCGGAATGCAGTCGAGCACCATGCCCATCGGGCTGTTGCGGGTGTTCAGGAAGGCCGAGACCACCTTGAGCCGCTTCAGCGCGCGCGCCTTCCGCTGGCCCTTGCCGGTCCGGATGGTCTCCCTGAGCTGCTGCGCCTCGCCCTCGAGGTCGAAGCTGGCCAGCCGCTCCTGGATGGCCTGCGCGCCCATGCCGCCGCGGAAGTACCGGCCGAAGCGGTCCCGCATCTCGCGGTAGAGCAGCTCGTCGCCCTCGAGGTCCTGGACCTTGAGGTTCTTGAAGCTGTTCCAGACCTCCTCGATCCGGTCGATCTCCCGGCCGGCCCGGTCGCGGATCTGCCGCATCTCGCGCTCGGCGCTCTCCCGGACCTTGCGGCGCGCGTCGCCCTTGGCCCCGGCGGCCTCGAGCTCGGCCAGGTCGGCCTCCAGCTTGGCCTGCCGGGCCTCGACGTCGCTGTCCCGCCGCTGCTCCAGCTGGCCGCGCTCGACCGAGATCCTGGCCTCGAGCGAGGGCAGGTCACGCGCGCGGGCCTCGTCGTCCACGTACGTGATCATGTAAGCGGCGAAGTAGATGACCTTCTCGAGGTCCTTCGGCGCCAGGTCGAGCAGGTAGCCGAGCCGGCTGGGCACGCCCTTGAAGTACCAGATGTGCGTGACCGGCGCGGCCAGCTCGATGTGGCCCATCCGCTCGCGCCGCACCTTGGCGCGGGTAACCTCCACGCCACAGCGCTCGCAGATGATGCCCTTGAACCTGACCCGCTTGTACTTGCCGCAGTAGCACTCCCAGTCCCGGGTCGGACCGAAGATCTTCTCGCAGAAGAGCCCGTCCTTCTCCGGCTTGAGCGTGCGGTAGTTGATGGTCTCCGGCTTCTTCACCTCTCCGTGCGACCACTGCCTGATGTCGTCGGCGGTCGCGAGGCCTATACGCAGATCGTCAAAGAAGTTGACGTCGAGCACTTTGTTTATCCCCTGGGGTAGAGCGGATCAGACTTCCTCTACGCTGCTCGGCTCGCGCCGGGACAGGTCGATCCCTAGTTCCTCTGCTGCGCGGAAGACGTCTTCGTCTGTGTCGCGCATCTCGATTGCGGCACCGTCGCTGGACAGCACCTCGACGTTCAGGCAGAGCGACTGCATCTCCTTGATCAGCACCTTGAAGGACTCAGGGATGCCGGGCTCGGGGATGTTCTCGCCCTTGACGATGGCCTCGTAGACCTTGACCCGGCCGAGGACGTCGTCGGACTTGATCGTCAGGAGCTCCTGGAGGGCGTAGGCCGCGCCGTAGGCCTCGAGGGCCCAGACCTCCATCTCACCGAACCGCTGGCCGCCGAACTGCGCCTTACCGCCGAGCGGCTGCTGGGTGATCATGGAGTAGGGGCCGGTCGAGCGGGCGTGGATCTTGTCGTCAACCAGGTGCAGCAGCTTGAGGATGTAGACGTAGCCGACCGAGACCGGGTCCTTGAACGGCTCGCCGGTGCGGCCGTCGAACAGCTTGGCCTTGCCGCCGCCGCCGACCAGCCGCTGGCCGTCCCGGTTGGGCAGCACGCTGCTGAGCAGCCCGGTGATCTCCTCCTCCTTGGCCCCGTCGAAGACGGGGGTGGCCACCTGCGTGTTGGCCGGCGCGGAATCCGCGCCGATCGCGCGCAGCCGGTCCTGCCAGTCGCCGTCGCCGCCGTTGATCTCCCAGCCGGTCTTGGCCACCCAGCCGAGGTGGGTTTCCAGCACCTGGCCGACGTTCATCCGGCTGGGCACGCCCAGCGGGTTGAGCACGATGTCCACCGGCGTGCCGTCCTCGAGGAACGGCATGTCCTCGACGGCGAGGATCTTGGCGATCACGCCCTTGTTCCCGTGCAGGCCGGCCAGCTTGTCACCATCGGTGATCTTCCGCTTGGCCGCCACGTACACCCGGACCAGCTCGTTCACGCCGGGCGGCAGCTCGTCGCCGTCCTCCCTGGTGAACACGCGGACGCCGATGACCTTGCCCTCTTCGCCGTGCGGCACCTTCAGCGAGGTGTCGCGGACCTCACGGGCCTTCTCACCGAAGATCGCGCGGAGCAGCCGCTCCTCGGGCGTGAGCTCGGTCTCGCCCTTGGGCGTGACCTTGCCGACCAGGATGTCGCCGGTGACGACCTCGGCGCCGATCCTGATGATGCCGCGCTCGTCCAGGTCGGCGAGAACCTCCTCGGAGACGTTCGGGATGTCCCTGGTGATCTCCTCGGGCCCGAGCTTGGTGTCGCGCGCGTCAACCTCGTGCTCCTCGATGTGGATCGAGGACAGCACGTCGTCCTGGACCAGCCGCTGGGACAGGATGATCGCGTCCTCGTAGTTGTGGCCCTCCCACGACATGAAGGCGACGAGCAGGTTCTTGCCCAGCGCCATCTCGCCGTTGTCGGTGCAGGGCCCGTCCGCGATGACCTGGCCGACCTCGACCCGCTGCCCCTCGTCCACGATGGGCTTCTGGTTGAAGCAGGTGCCCTGGTTGGAGCGGCGGAACTTGGCCACCTGCGAGGTGGTCCGGGTGCCGTCGTCGTGCAGCAGCGTGACGTAGTCGGCGCAGACCTCCTCGACCACGCCCGCCTTCTCCGCGACGATCACATCGCCCGCGTCAACGGCGGCGCGGTACTCCATGCCGGTACCGACCAGCGGTGCCTCGCTGCGCAGCAGCGGCACCGACTGGCGCTGCATGTTGGAGCCCATCAGCGCGCGGTTGGCGTCGTCGTGCTCCAGGAACGGGATCATGGCCGTGGCCACGGACACCATCTGCCGCGGCGACACGTCCATGTAGTCCACCTCGTCGGGGCGGATGTAGTCGATCTCGCCGCCCTTGCGGCGGACCAGCACGCGGTCCTCGGCGAACGCGCCGTCGCTGCCGATCGGCGTGTTGGCCTGCGCGATGACGTGCCTGTCCTCCTCGTCGGCGGTCAGGTAGTCGATCTGGTCGGTGACCTTGCCGGCCTTCACCTTGCGGTACGGAGTCTCGACGAAGCCGAAGGCGTTCACCCGCCCGTACGAGCTCAGCGAGCCGATCAGGCCGATGTTGGGACCCTCGGGCGTCTCGATCGGGCACATCCGGCCGTAGTGCGAGGAGTGCACGTCGCGCACCTCGAAGCCGGCCCGCTCGCGGGACAGCCCGCCGGGGCCCAGCGCGGACAGCCGGCGCTTGTGGGTGAGCCCGGCCAGCGGGTTGGTCTGGTCCATGAACTGGGAGAGCTGGCTGGTGCCGAAGAACTCCTTGATGGACGCGACCACCGGCCGGATGTTGATCAGCGTCTGCGGCGTGATCGCCTCGACGTCCTGGGTGGTCATCCGCTCCCGGACCACCCGCTCCATCCGGGCCAGGCCGAGCCGCACCTGGTTCTGGATCAGCTCGCCGACGGTGCGCAGCCGCCGGTTGCCGAAGTGGTCGATGTCGTCGACCTCGACCGGGATGACCGCGTCGCCGTCGCCGGACTTCATCTCCTCCTCGCCGGCGTGCAGCCGGACCAGGTACTCGATCGTGCCGACGATGTCGTCCTCGGTCAGCGTGCCCTGCCGGATCGGCAGGTTCAGCCCGAGCTTCTTGTTGATCTTGTACCGGCCCACCTTGGCCAGGTCGTACCGCTTCGGGTTGAAGTACAGGTTCTCGAGCAGCGCCTGCGCGGACTCACGCGTCGGCGGCTCGCCCGGGCGCAGCTTGCGGTAGATGTCGAGCAGGGCGTCGTCCTGGCCGCTGGTGTGATCCTTCTCCAGGGTGGCGCGCATCGACTCGTAGCCGCCGAACCGGTCCAGGATCTTGGCCTCGTCCCAGCCGAGCGCCTTGAGCAGGACGGTAACGCTCTGCTTGCGCTTGCGGTCGATGCGGACGCCGACGCTGTCCCGCTTGTCGATCTCGAACTCCAGCCAGGCACCCCGGGACGGGATGACCTTGCAGCTGTAGATGTCCTTGTCCGAGGTCTTGTCGACCTGGCGGTCGAAGTAGACCCCCGGCGAGCGGACGAGCTGGGAGACGACGACGCGCTCGGTGCCGTTGATGATGAAGGTGCCCTTGGGGGACATGAGCGGGAAGTCGCCCATGAACACCGTCTGGCTCTTGATCTCACCGGTGCTGTTGTTGATGAACTCCGCCGTGACGAACATCGGGGCGGAGTAGGTCATGTCCTTGTCCTTGCACTCCTCGACGGAGTACTTGGGCGGCTCGAACCGGTGATCACGGAACGAGAGCGACATGGTGCCCGTGAAGTCCTCGATCGGGCTGATCTCCTCGAAGATCTCCTCGAGGCCGGACTGCTCAGGCACGTCCTCGCGGCCTGCCTTCGTGGCGGCCTCCACTCGTTCCTTCCAGCGCTCGTTGCCGAGCAGCCAGTCGAACGACTCGGTCTGCAGGGCTAGCAGGCCGGGTACTTCGAGTGGTTCACTGATCCGGGCGAAGGAGACGCGAGCGCGGGCCGAGAGCGTTAGTTGAGGCGCTGCGCGATGCTGCCAACAGGGGTCCTTCCGAGCTTGTGGCGGACATTCACCGCACGCACGCCAAACGCCCTGCGGGCACACCGCGGGGATGTTCGAGGTTGCCGAGGGCGTCAGAGTGCAGCGCAAAAGAGCAGTGTAGCCGATCGGCACACCGCTGGTCAACTGTACGCTTCTATGAGATTCACGTTGACCGCAGCATCGCTCTTGGACGGCGAAACGTCAAGTCCGACCCGCCTGGTCCCGGCGGTCGGGACGCGTGAGAGATGCCACATCATGCCAGGTGTGTGAGGTTCCGGCGCGAGTGGGTATAGATCACAGAGTTCCGGCGCCCGGGCCGCGGGCGAACTACGTCGGGGCCGGCGGGCAGGGCATTCCGGCCCTTCGGTGCCAGCCTGGCGGCGACAGGCGGGCGGTGCTGACGCTGGCAGACCGCCGGCGGGCGAGCCCGCGGCAGTCCCGGATCGCCGCCCGCTGCGCGCGCTGCTGTTACTTGACCGTGACCGTGGCGCCGGCGCCCTCGAGGGCGGCCTTGGCCTTCTCGGCGCTCTCCTTGTTGACCTTCTCGAGGACGGTCTTGGGCGCGCCGTCGACCAGGTCCTTGGCCTCCTTGAGGCCGAGGCTGGTGAGGCGTGCGGACCTCCTTGATGACCTGGATCTTCTTGTCGCCCGCGGCCTCGAGGATGACGTCGAACTCGTCCTGCTCCTCGGCGGCGTCCTCGCCGCCGCCGCCGGCGGCGCCGGGCCGCGGCGGCGACCGCCACCGGGGCGGCGGCCTTGACGTCGAACGTCTCCTCGAACTGCTTCACGAACTCAGACAGCTCGAGCAGCGTCATTTCCTTGAACGCGTCGAGCAGGTCGTCGGTGCTGAGCTTCGCCATGGTGCTGGTTTCCTCCGTTGTCTCACGTCTGGTGTCGCACGTCTGGGCAAGGCGGCGCGGTCAGCCGGCCGGGCCAGCGGATCGCCTCGTCGGGCGGCCGCCGCTTCGCGCTGCCGCCTCGGCGCTGCTGCCTCGGGCGCTGCCTCGGCGCGCTGCTGCTCTCGGCGCTGCTGCTCTCGGCGCTGCCGCTCTCGGCGGCTGCCGCTACGCGGCTGCGCTCTGGCCGGTCGCCGGGTTCGGCGCTGCCGCGCTCCGCCTCGCGTGCGCCGCCGTGTCCGGACTTCCAGCTCGTGTCCGGACTTCCGCTCGTGTCCGGACTTCCGGCCTGCGTGTCCGGGGCAGCGGCCGGTCCGGCTCGCCGCCCGCCGCCTCGAGCTTGGCCGCAGCGCGTCGGCGAGCTGGGCCATCTGGACCGGCAGCGCGGCGAACGCGCCCGCGGCCCGGGCCGCGGTGCCTTCATCGCGCCGGCGAGCTTGGCCAGCAGCACCTCGCGCGGCTCGAGATCGGCCAGCTTGGCGATCTCCTCGGGGGTCAGCGCCTTGCCGTCGAGGACACCACCCTTGATCACCAGAAACGGGTTCGCCTTGGCGAAGTCACGCAGGCCCTTCGCGGTCTCGACCACGTCACCGGTCACGAATGCGACCGCTGACGGGCCGGTGAGCAGCGAGGAGAGTTCGTTCTCCAGCCCGGCCCGCTCAACCGCGATCTTGGTCAGCGTGTTCTTCACCACGGCGAACGTGGCTGCCTCACCCAGCGTGCCGCGCAGCTCGCGCAGCTGCGCCACGGTCAGCCCGCGGTACTCGGTCAGCACCGCGCCCGCCGAGTTCTGGAACCGCTCGGTGAGCTCGGCGACCGCAGCCACCTTTTCCGCCTTCGCCATGGGCCTCCTCTCACGGTCGGGAAGGCCCGGGAAGACGAACGCCCCGGGCGCAGACGCTCCGGGGCGGCCGCCGTCGGCCGGTCGCGCGGCATGGATCACGGCGGGTCTGCTTCGGTCGCCTGCGCGGGCCGCCCGCTCTCGCGGGACCTTCGGTCGCCAGGCAACGGACTGCCCGGCGACGGCCGACGGTCTTTGGCAGCAGCCAGGCTATCCAAAGGCTGCCCGCTGCCGGCGGCCGCGCCGCGTCAGCTCAGCTGGCCGCCGGCCTCGTCCAGCTCTTCCAGCAGGCCGTGCGTCTTGTTCGGGTCGACCGGGATGCCGGGGCCCATCGACGTGGTCATGGTGACCCGCTTCAGGTAGCGGCCCTTGGCCGCGGCGGGCTTGAGCCTGACCACCTCGTCCAGCGCGGCGGCGTAGTTCTCGGTCAGCGCCCGGTCGGTGAAGGACGCCTTGCCGATCACGAAGTGCAGGTTGCCGTTCCTGTCCACCCGGAACTCGATCTTGCCGCCCTTGATGTCGGTCACGGCCTTGCCGACGTCCGGGGTGACCGTGCCGGTCTTGGGGTTGGGCATCAGCCCGCGCGGGCCGAGCACGCGGCCGAGGCGGCCCACCTTGCCCATCAGGTCCGGGGTGGCCACCACCGCGTCGAAGTCGAGGAAGCCGCCCTGGATCCGCTCGATCAGGTCGTCCGAGCCGACGTAGCTCGGCGCCGGCCGCACGGGCCTCCTCGGCCCGGTCGCCGGTGGCGAAGACGAGCACCCGGGCCGTCTTGCCGGTGCCGTTCGGCAGGTTGACCGTGCCGCGGACCATCTGGTCGGCCTTGCGCGGGTCGACGCCGAGCCGGAGGGCGACCTCGACGGTGGCGTCGAACTTGGTCGACCGACGTCTTCTTGGCCAGCGCCGACCGCCTCGACCGGGCTGTACAGCCGGCTCCGGTCGATCTGCTCGGCCGCCTGGCGGTAGCTCTTGCTGCGCTGCATTGCGTTCTCCTTGTCCTGGAGGTCGTGGTCAGCGGGCCAGCGCCCGGCCCTGCCACGAGCGGTTGCCGACGGTGAGTCAGCCCTCGACGGTGATGCCCATCGAGCGGGCGGTGCCGGCGATGATCTTCTCGGCGGCCTCGATCGTGGTCGCGTTCAGGTCGGGCATCTTGACCTGCGCGATGTCCCGGACCTGCGCCGCGGTGACCTTGCCGACCTTGTTCGTGTGCGGCTCGCCGCTGCCCTTCTCCACGCCGGCGGCCTTCTTGATCAGCTCGGGCGCGGGCGGCGTCTTGGTGATGAACGAGAACGTCCGGTCCTCGTAGATGGTGATCTCGGCGGGCACGATGTTCCCGCGCTGGGACTCGGTCGCCGCGTTGTACTGCTTGCAGAAGTCCATGATGTTGACGCCGTGCGGGCCCAGCGCGGTGCCGACCGGCGGGGCCGGGGTGGCCGCGCCCGCCTGCAGCTGCACCTTCACGACCGCGGCGATCTTCTTCTTCCTGGGCGGCATGTTCTGCGGTTCCTTACCTTGGTGTTTCGATGGGTCCGGCTCGGTCAGAATCTTCGCGACCTGATCGAAGGAGAGCTCGACCGGCGTCTCCCGGCCGAAGATCGACACGAGAACCTTGAGCTTCTGCGTGTCCGGGTTGATCTCGTTCACCGTCGCCGGCAGGGTGGCGAACGGCCCATCCATGACGGTAACGGAATCGCCCGGCTGCGTATTCCACGACGACGCGCTTGGCCTCCGTCTCCTTGACCTGCTCCTCGGGCTCGGGAGCGAGCAGCGAGGCGACCTCGTCCAGGCTGAGCGGCGACGGCCTGCTGGACAGCCCGACGAAGCCGGTCACGCCCGGGGTGTTGCGCACCGCGGCCCAGGACTGGTCGGTCAGGTCCATCCGGACCAGGATGTAGCCGGGCAGCACCTTCTCCGCGACCTGCTGGCGCTTGCCGCCCTTGATCTCGGTGACCTGGTGGACCGGCACCTCGATCTGGAAGATGAAGTCCTCCATGTTCAGCGACTGGGTGCGGCTCTCCAGGTTCGCCTTGACCCGGTTCTCGTACGCCGGCGTAGGAGTGCACCACGTACCAGTCGCCGGGCAGCATCCTGAGCTGGCGGCCGAACTCGGCGGCCGGGTCGGCCTGCGCGCGCTCCGGCCGTCCAGGCGCTCTCGTCGCGTCGCGCCTCAGCATCGCTGGCCTCGGCCGCTGGCTCATCCGTCGGCCGCCGTCGGCCTCGGCAGCCTCAGCCTCGTCGGTCGACCGCCGCTTCCGGCCCGTCGCCGCGTCGGCTCCGGTCTCGTCCGCCGTCATCCTCGTCGTGCGCGTCAGCTCGGATCGGTCAGCATCGACGGCCGTCGTCGTCGGCCGTCCGACGGCAGGATCGCCTCGTCGGCCTGCGCCAGATCGGCGTCGCTTGGTTCGGACACGGTAACTCTTTCTCTTCGCTCTTCTCTTCCCGGCCACCGCGAGCCGCTGGTCGCCAGGCTGCTCGCGCTCGTGCCACACCGGGCGGGCCAGCCGGCGGCGGGCCATAGGCCAGCGGCGGCGCGTGGCTCTAGCCGAACACCTCCAGCACCAGCTTGCCGAGCAAGGTGTCGAGGCCGGTCACGATGCCCACCATGACCACGATGAACATCAGCGCGACGGTGGTGTACGTGATCAGCTCGTGGCGGGTCGGCCAGATCACCTTGCGCAGCTCGGCGACCACCTGCCGGACGAACACGACTGGCGTCGTCCGGTCCTGCCCTTGGCCGGACGCCCTGGCCTGGTCGGCCGCTCTGCGGGGGCCTGGTCGCGGTCTGAGTCGCCATGTCCTCACCTGAACTGCGCTGAAGGGATCACCGGTGATCGTCGGGTGCCCGACCGGACGGACGGCACTCGCAGGGCAGGAGGGACTCGAACCCCCAACCACCGGTTTTGGAGACCGGGACTCTTCCAATTGAGCTACTGCCCTGTGCTTTCCAGTCCTGTGCTGCCCGTGCCTGCCTGCGTCGCACCAGCTCCGGCGCGACGTATGCCGCATCACGGGCATGCACCAGCAGTCGGCTGTACCGCCACCAGCCCCGAAGTCTACGTTGCCCGATGGCCCGTCCGTCGAACCGTGGCCGCGAGACCGGCCCTCGGAGATGCCACCATAGAGGCCATGCCCATGTCACATTCTCGCATCTCCGCGCGCGTCGGCGCGATCAGCGAGTCGGCCACGCTGGCCGTGGACGCCAAGGCCAAGGCGCTGCGGGCCGAAGGCAGGCCCGTCATCGGGTTCGGCGCAGGCCAGCCCGACTTCCCGACTCCCGACTACATCGCCGAGGCGGCCGCCAGGGCCTGCCTCGACCCGAAGAACCACAAGTACACCGCGACCGGCGGGCTGCCC
The DNA here is from genome assembly GCA_963795575.1 of uncultured Actinomycetes bacterium. Taxonomy (GTDB): domain Bacteria; phylum Actinomycetota; class Actinomycetes; order Streptosporangiales; family Streptosporangiaceae; genus PALSA-505. The sequence continues at coordinate 13,470 of CAWCII010000008.1, forward strand.
GAACTGCGCGAGGCGATCGCCGCCAAGACCGCCCGCGACTCCGGTTACCAGGTGCAGGCCGGGCCAGGTACTGGTCACCAACGGCGGCAAGCACGCGGTCTTCCAGACGTTCGCCACGCTGCTCGACCCGGGCGACGAGGTGCTGGTGCCGGCGCCCGTACTGGACGACCTACCCGGAGGTCATCGCGCTGGCCGGCGGCACTCACGGTGCCGGTGCTGACCGACGAGCGGTCCGGCTACCTGGCCTCGGTGGCCGACCTGGAGGCCGCCCGCACCGAGCGCACCAAGGCGCTGCTGTTCGTGTCGCCGTCCAACCCGACCGGCGCGGTGTACCCGCCCGAGCAGGTCGCCGAGATCGGCCGCTGGGCCGCCGGCCAACGGCCTGTGGGTGGTCACCGACGAGATCTACGAGCACCTGGTCTACGGCGACGCCAGGTTCGTCTCGATGCCGGTGGTGGCGCCGGAGATCGCCGACCGCTGCGTGGTGCTGAACGGCGTGGCCAAGACCTACGCGATGACCGGCTGGCGGGTGGGCTGGATGATCGGCCCGGCCGACGTGATCAAGGCCGCGGCGAACCTGCAGTCGCACGCCACCTCGAACGTCTGCAACGTGGCGCAGCAGGCCGCGCTCGCCGCGGTGAGCGGGGACCTGTCCGCGGTCGCGACGATGCGCGAGGCGTTCGGCAGGCGCAAGACCACGATGACCAGGATGCTGAACGAGATCCCCGGCGTGGTCTGCCCGGAGCCGCAGGGTGCGTTCTACTGCTACCCCTCGGTCAAGGGCCTGCTCGGCCGGGAGATCGCCGGCCGCACCGCGGCGACGCTCGGCGGAGCTGGCCGGGCTGCTGCTGGACGAGGCCGAGATCGCGGTGGTGCCCGGCGAGGCGTTCGGCACGCCGGGGTACTTCCGGCTGTCCTGCGCGCTCGGCGACGCCGACCTGGAAGAAGGCCTCACCAGGATGGCCAAGCTGATCGGCTCAGCTGACCGGCCAGGCCGCTGACCGGGCGGGCTGACCGGCTGCCGGCGCACGCTGAGCCGATGGCACGGCCGCTCCGCGCGCTGCCCAAGGCGCACCTGCACCTGCACCTGACCGGCGCGATGCGGCACACGACGCTGGTCGAGCTGGCCCGCGAGCACCGGGTCCAGCTGCCCGCCGCGCTGGCCGACGACTGGCCGCTGCGGCTGGCCGAGGCCAGCGACGAGCGCGGCTGGTTCCGCTTCCAGCGGCTGTACGACATCGCCCGGTCGGTGCTGCGCACCGAGGACGACGTGCGCAGGCTGCTGCGCGAGACCGCCGAGGACGAGGCGGCCGACGGCTCGGGCTGGCTGGAGATCCAGGTGGACCCGTCCGGCTACGCGGCCCGGTTCGGCGGCCTCACCCCCACGGTGGAGCTCGTGCTCGACGCGGCCGCGCAGGCCACCGCCGCGACCGGGGTCGGCATCGGCGTCATCATCGCGGCCAACCGGACCAAGCACCCGCTGGAGGCCCGCACGCTGGCCCGGCTGGCCGCGCAGTACGCCGGGCGCGGCGTGATCGGGTTCGGGCTGAGCAACGACGAGCGGCGCGGCGTCGACGGCCGAGTTCGCGCCCGCCTTCCGCATCGCCGCCCGGGCCGGGCTGCTGTCCGACCCGCACGGCGGCGAGCTGTGCGGCCCGGCCAGCGTCCGGGCCTGCCTGGACGACCTGCACGCCGACCGGATCGGGCACGGCATCGCCGCGGCCGAGGACCCGGCGCTGGCCCGGCGGCTGGCCGGACCGCCGCGTCACCCTCGAGGTCTGCCCGTCGTCCAACGTGGCGCTCGGCGTCTTCGCCAAGCCCGCCGACGTGCCGCTGCCGCAGCTGCTGGACGCGGGCGTGCCGGTCGCGCTGGGCGCCGACGACCCGCTGCTGTTCGGCTCCCGGCTCACCGCCCAGTACGAGCTGGCCGCGCACCGCGCTCGGCCTGGGCGACGCCGAGCTGGCCGAGCTGGCCCGGATGTCGGTGCGCGGCTCGCGTGGCCCCCGACGCGGTGCGCGCCAGGCTGCTGGCCGGCATCGACGCCTGGCTGGACGGCCGGCGGGCGCAGGCCCCAGGCTCAGAGCGAGACGCCGACCAGCACGGGCTCGGGGACTAGCTCGATGCCGAACGACGGCCCGCACCCCGTCGCGGATCTCCGCGGCCAGCGCCAGCAGGTCCTTGGTGCTGCCGCCGCCCGGGTTGACCAGCGCCAGCGTGTGCTTGGCCGAGATCCGGACGGCGGCGCCCGCCGGGTAGCCCTTGGCTGAACCCGGCCCGCTCGATCAGCCAGGCCGCGGGCACCTTCACCTGCGCCGCCGTCGGCCGGGAACCGGGGCACGGCGACGTCCGGCCCGAACCTGGCCCGCGCCGACGCGCTCGACCTCGGCGAGCTGGGCCGCGGCTGATCACCGGGTTGGTGAAGAACGAGCCCGCGCTCCTGGTGTCGGGGTCGGCCGGCGTCGAGCACCATGCCCTTGCCGCGGCGCAGGCCGAGCACGGCGGCGCGGGCGTCGGCCAGCGGGACGCGGTCCCCGGTGGCGACGCCGAGGCCGGCGGGCCAGCTCGGCGTACCCGACCGGCCGGGACAGCGGGTCGCGGGCCAGCGCGAACGTGACGCTCGAGCACCACGAACCGCCGGTGGGCCCGGCTGCGAGCGCCTCGCGGCCCTGCTCGCAGCACCGTGGCCTGGCGTCGGCCGCGGCAGCGCGCACCGGCGGCGGCCAGCCGGTGCTGCGCTTGAACATGCTGGTCCGGTAGCCGAACCCGCACTGCGCCGCCGGCCAGCTCCACGACCTCGCCGCGGGCCCGGTCGTAGCCGCGGACCGTGGTGATCGTCTCGGCGACCTCCTGGCCGTAGGCGCCGACGTTCTGGATCGGGGTGGCGCCGACCAGGCCGGGAATGCCGGCCAGGCACTCCACCCCGGCCAGCCCCTCGGCCGCGCAGCGCCGCGACCAGCGCGTCCCAGTCCTCGCCCGGCCGCGGCGGTCACCGTCACGTGCCGTCCGCCGGCGGCCAGCGCGACGCCGCGGGTGGCCGACCCGCAGCACCGTGCCGTCGAAGCCGTCGTCGGCGACGACCAGGTTGCTGCCGCCGCCGAGCACGAGCAGCGGCTCGCCGCGCTGGTCGGCGGCCCGCACCTCGGCGACCAGCTCGTCCTCGGTCCGGCGCACGGCGAACCTGCGCGCCGGGCCGCCGAGGCGCGAGCGTGGTGTACCCGGACAGCGCGACCTGCGGCTGGACAGCTGTCATACGCGCCGCGGGCCGTCAGCCCGCCGCCGGGCGGCGGATCCGGGCGGCGAACAGCTCGCGCAGGCTGACCACGCCGAGCACCTTGCCGGCCCTCGACCACGGGCAGGTGCCGGAAGCCGTTCAGCAGCATGATCTGGGCGGCCTCCTCGGCGGTGGTGTCCGGGCGTGGCCGACTGCGGGTCAGGGGTCATCCAGGCCGAGACCGGGGAGCTGCCGCAGGTCCTCGGCGGAGGCGGCGGCCCGCAGCACGTCCCGCTCGGTCAGGATGCCGGCCAGGAACGAGCCCTGCATGACGATCGCGGAGCCCACCCGGGCCCGCACCATGCCCGCCGCGGCCTCGGTCACCGACGTCTCCGGCGTGGTGGTCACCACGTGTCGGGTTCATCAGGTCGCGCAGCACGGCCGCCGCGGCCTCGCCGCGCTGCCGCAGGTCCTCAGCCACTCTCGCCGACCTCGTCGAGTTCGTGGTCGCGGTGCGGCTGGGCCGGCACGGCCAGCTCCTCGGACAGCATCCGCCACAGCGAGCCGGCCCAGGCGGAGACGTGCGGCCATCTCTTCCAGAACACCTGGAGCGTGGTCTCGTCGAACTGTGCGTGCGCCTGCTCCGGAGTGGTGGCGTTCGCGATTTCCTCGAGCTGGTGGATCAGGTCGAGGAACCGTTCGGCGGAGTCATCCATGCAATCACCTCCGGGCGAGTCTAAGGCAGCGGCAGCGTAACGGCGCGAGAGCCCAGGCGGTGGCGACTCGCCATCTGGCCGGTCAGGCTGTCCGGCCACCGCGGTGGCCAGCATGCGGTACAACAGTTACCCATGGAGAGCTTTCTCGTCCATGCAGGCTACGGAGCGCTCATCCTGTTCTGCTTCCTCGAAGCGGCCTGCATCCCGATCCCCTCGGAGATCACGTTCGGTTTCGCCGGCGTGCTCGCCTATCAGGGGCACCTCAACCTGGCCCTGGTCATCGTCCTGGGCACGCTGGCCGAACTGGCCGGGTCGCTACGTCTCCTACGGCGTGGGCCGGCAGGGCGGGCGGCCGCTGGTCGAGAAGTTCGGCCGGTACGTGCTGATCACCCGCTCGGACATCGACCGGGCGGAGCGGTTCATCGAAGGCCGGGGCGCCTGGGCCATCCCGGTGGGCCGGGCGCTGCCGTTCGTGCGCACGTTCATGTCGCTGATCTGCGGCATCATCGAGGTCCCGCGGGCGGTTCGGGCTGCTGAGCCTGCTCGGCACGGCTGTCTACTCGACCGCGGTCGCGTCCGTCGGCTACGCGCTGGCCAGCGCGTGGACCAGCGTCTACCACGGCATCTCGATCGCCAGCTACGCATCGTGGCGTGGTGGTGATCGTGTTCGCGGCCTTCTTCGCCCACCGGGTGCGCGAGCTGCGCAAGGAAGGCCAGCGAGAGCAGCCAGCAGGTGCGCGACCCGGTCGAGCTGACCTCGCCCGGAGCCGGCGGCTGGCCAGCCGCCAGGCCGAGCCTGGACCAGGGCGGCGGCGCGGGCCGACGGCCGCGGCGCCGCGCCGTCGGCCAGGCCGTTCCAGTACAGCGACCAGGTGCCGGCCACCAGCCTGCGCAGCGGCGGCGCGGTGAGCAGGCGCATGCCCGCCGACGCCAGCCTGGGCCGGGCCAGCATCGCCTCCTGCAGCGCCGCCGCGCCGGCCAGGTACGGCGCATCAGCTCGCGCATCGCCTCGGTGTAGCGCGCCGGCGGCCCGGCGCCGGGTCCGCGACGATGGCCTCGCGCCGCGGCCCGCGCGCTGACCATGGCCGGCGCGATGCCCTCGCCCTGCAGCGGGTTGATCAGGCCGGCCGCGTCGCCGGCGAGCAGCACGTTGCGCGCCGCGGGCGGGGTGCCCGTCCCGCCCATCCGCAGCCAGCCGCCCACGACGCGCCCCGGCCGGGCGTCCGGCCGATGTCGCCCTGCCGGCGCAGCAGCGGCGCACAGCCGGTCGAGGTCGCGGCCGCAGCGGGGCCGGGCTGCGCCGCCGGCCCATGCCGACGCCGATGCCGACGTTGGCCTGCCCGTCCGCGCCGGGGAACAGCCAGCCGTAGCCGGGGTAGATGTGCCACGGCCGCGTGTCGAGCAGCACCAGCAGCGGCAGCGGCACGTGCGGCCGGGAGGTAGCCGCGGATGGCGAAGCCCCACAGCGCGGCGTCCGGGTCGAGCAGGCCGGCCAGCGTGGCGACCTTGCTCAGCGCGCCGTCCGCGCCGATCACGAAGTCGCCGCGCCAGCCGCGTGCCGTCGCTGGTGATCAGCGCGCGCGACCGACCCGTCGGCGGCCAGGTCGGCGCGCGCTGATCCGGGCCCGGACCGGCGTCGCGCCCGCCGCGATGGCCGCGGCGCGCAGCGCGTCGTCGAAGGTCCGCCGCGGCACCACCATGCCGTGGTCGGCGTAGGTCTTCCCGGCGAACGCGGGCAGCCGGACCCGGCGGCCGGACGGCCCGGCCACCAGCAGGTCGGCCCCGGTCCCGGCGTCGGGCACGCGCGAGCCCAGGTCGTCGAGCAGCCGGACGCCGCGCGGGCCGATCAGGTCGCCGCAGGCCTTGTCGCGGGGGAAGGCGGCCTTGTCCACCAGGGCGACGCGCGCGCCCGCCCGGGCCAGCACCAGCGCGGCGATGCTGCCGGCCGGGCCTGCCCCGGCCACCACGGCGTCCCAGCGGCCCGCCGTCACGTCGCGGTCACCGGGCCAGCACGAGCGCGACGGCCAGCGCGCCGATCGCCCAGGCGAAGGCGCGCAGCGCCCGCTCCAGCGGGGCGAGCAGGTCGCGCGCGGCCGAGCTCGCGCTGGCTGCCGTCCCGCCAGGTGATCGTGACCGACACCTGCGCCGCCTTGCGCCGCAGCGTCCGGGCGGCGGTGCTGAGCGACCGCTGGCCGAGCGACATCAGCAGCGCGGCCACCGCGGCCACGAGCGCCGCGGGCGGCAGCGTCCAGTGCTGGGCGTAGGCGCCGACCAGCACGGGGAACGCACCCCAGGTGACCGCGAACCCGAGGTCGTTGTGCAGCACGCCGCCGAACAGCTCGAGGTTGTAGCCGACCACGAACAGGCCGCCGAGCCACGACGAACGGCAGCAGCCGCAGGCCGCCGTAGGCCAGCCCGGCCGCCATCGCGGCGCCGATGCTGAGCACGGCCGCGGTGATCAGCCTGCGGCGGCTGATGCCGGTGCCCAGCGGCCTGCCGTGCAGTTCGTCGAGCGCGTGCGCGCCGATGCCGACGGCCAGGAAGAAGGCCAGCAGCGTGCCGCCCAGCCGCCAGAGCACCAGGTGCGGGACGACGGCCGCGCCGAGCGCCACGTAGGACAGGTGCCAGATCGTGTACGGCGGGTGCAGCAGCGTGATCCAGTCCCGCATGCCGCCGGTGCCGCTGCCCGCTGTCGTAGAACGCCGCGGCACGGCGAGGCGGCGTGGTCACCCCGGTGCTCCCGGAGCGGTTTCTGCCGCTGCGGCTTCTGCTGGAGCGATTTCTCCTGCGGCTGCTGCGGAGGCGGTTTCTGCTGCGGCTTCTCGTGCGGCGGCTTCCGCCGCCGCGGCGGCCTGCGCTCCCGGGCGGCCCGGGGCGCTACGGCCGGACATGACCAGCCCGCCGCCCAGGCTCATCAGCCGGACCTCGCACGTCCTCCAGGCCGGCCGCGCGCCAGGCGGCCACGTGCTCGGCCAGCGGATGCTGCCGGTAGTGCGTGGAGATGCTCGGGCCGAGGAACTGGCCGACCCGCAGCCAGGCCGGCCCGCCGGTGATCCCGCCGAGCACCGGCAGCGCGGCGCGGGTGTAGAGCTGCCAGCAGGCCCGCCACGCCGGGGTTCGGCGGCACGTAGAAGTCCAGGCTGGCCAGCGTGCCGCCCGGCCGCAGGCAGCGGGCCAGCTCGGCCACGGTGGCGGCCGGGTCGTCCACGTAGCGCAGCAGGTAGGAGAAGATCACCGCGTCGAAATGGCCGTCGCCGAACGGGAGCCGGTCGGCGTGCGCCAGCGCCAGGCCCATCTGCCGCTGGCGGCCCGAGCGCGCGCACGTTGGCCGCGCCCGGCCCGCAGCATGGGCTCGCTGAGGTCGACGCCGGCCACCTGGGCGCCGGTGCGCGCGGCCACGGCCAGGGCGATGCCGGCCGGGCCGGTGGCCACGTCGAGCACCCGCTGCGGCTTGGCCGCGGCGACCTGGTCGACCACGGCCCGGCGCCAGCGCCGGTCCTGGCCGAACGACAGCAGGTAGGCCAGCCGGTCATAGCGGGCGGGCAGATCGGCGAACACGCGCGCGCGACACGTCGTCGCCGCGCAGCCGGTTACGCGCGACCATCCGATAGAGGTTCGACATACCTCTCCAATGGGATCACATCAGCCGCCGGAAATCGCGGCTCGGCCGTGCACCGGCTCAGCTTGACACGTTGAACGTGGTACCGCGCCGCGAGTGCGTCGACGCTCAGCGCCCGGCCGGTCAGGGATCAGCAGATCCGGGTCGCCGGCGAGAGCGGCGACGACCCGCCCGACGACCCTCGGGAGACCTGCGAGCGGGTCGGGTCCAGGTGCCCGGCGTACCGCAAGACCCCCTCGGTGCGCACCGGGATACACGGTCACGGATGCGACCCCGTGCTCTCGAAGCTGGAGTGCGGACGGCCAGGGCCAGGCGGTCGTCGGCAACCTTCGCCCCAGGGACCGGCGAGAAGGAACCGGCCGGGCGGCTGCCTCGCGCTTCCTCAGGGCGTGCCCGCGATGGCATCGGCGGCCCGGGCTATCAGGGAGGTCTCCGGTGACTGGCCGCTCTCCAGCCGGTCGGCGAGCCGGTAGGAGGCGTACAGCCCGCGGACGCCAAGCCAGCGGGCGGGCTCGGGCTCCCAGCGGCGGGCCCGGTGATTGACCCAGGGCAGCGCCGGTGCGCGGGGTGTCCCGGCCGAGCACCAGGTCGGCCAGGGTGCGCCCGGCGAGGTTGGACGCGGCCACGCCGTGGCCGGTGTAGCCGCCCGCCCAGCCGAGGCCGGTGACCGGTCGAGCGACACGGTCGCGCACCAGTCCCGGGGCACGCCGAGCACGCCGCACCAGGCGTGCTCGACCCGGATCGGGCCGAGCTGCGGAAGCAGGGTGCGCAGGGTCCGGGCCAGCGACTCGCGCCGTTCCGGGCTGGGTCGCGCCCCGGTGGTCGATGCCCGAGGCGAACCGGTAGGGCATGCCGCGGCCGCCGATGGCGATCCGGCCGTCTGCGGTCCGCTGCGCGTAGATGTAGACGTGCGCCTCGTCGCCCAGCGTCTCGCAGCCGTCCCAGCCGATCTCCCGCCACACGTCCTCGCCGAGCGGCTCGGTCACGATCATCGAGCTGTTCATCGGCAGCAGCGCGCGGCGCTGGCCGGGCAGCCGGGCGGTGAACCCCTCGGTGGCCCGCAGCACATGCCGGGCGGTGACGTCGCCGAACACCGTGCGGGCCAGGTGCGGCTCGATCGCGGTGACCGGGGTCGCCTCGTAGATCTCCGCCCCCGCGCGCTCGGCCGCCTCGGCCAGCCCGGCCACCAGGCCGGGCCGGCTGCACCCGGGCGCAGTGCGGGGTGTAGAGCGCGCCGAGCGCGTCCGGGAAATTGATCCGGCCGACGATGCCGGCGCGGTCCAGGTAGCGGACATCGGCCTCGTCCCAGGCCCCAGGCCCGGTCGGCGCGCAGCGCCTCGCGCAGCCGCTCATGCTGGGCAGGGGTGAACGCCACGCTCAGGCTGCCGCCCTTGACCAGGTGGGCGTCGATGCCCTCGGCCGCGCAGACCGCGGCGACCTCGTCCACCGTCTGCTGGAGCTGGCGCTGCATGTCGAGGACGCCGGCCCGGCCGCGCGGGCCGCGGGCATAGCGGTCGCGCGATCCGGGCAGCGCCGCGGTCAGCCAGCCGCCGTTGCGGCCGGACGCGCCGAACCCGGCGAACGCCGCCTCCAGCACGATGACCCGCAGGCCCGGTTCGGCCCGCTTCAGGTACCAGGCGGTCCACAGGCCGGTGAAGCCGGCCCCGACGATGCAGACGTCCGCCTCCGCGGGGCCGGGCAGCGAGGGCCGGCGCGGCGGGAAGCCGCCGCGGTCGTGCCACCAGTACGAGACGTCGCCGTTACGCACGGCGGTTGCTCCCGCGACTCTGCTCCCGCGCCTCTCGCGTCATAGCCCTGCAGGCTACCGGGACTTCGGCCGAGGCCGGCGCCATGTCGCTGATCGAATTTTTTTTTGGATTCATAACTAAACCCAAGTCTTAGTTCGATAACAATTTTGACCGGGATCGGGCCGCCGCTTGCGAACGGCGGCGGATTGGCCAGCCGACTCGCTCGTCATCGAGCCGGCCGCGGAATTATGCTCATTCACAGAAGATGATTCCCGGGAAGTCGGCCACGAATTGAGGCGACCGCCGTGAAGGCACTCGTCCTGGCGGGAGGTTCGGGGACAAGGCTCCGCCCCATCACATATACATCCGCCAAGCAGCTACTGCCGGTGGCCAATAAGCCCGTGCTCTTCTACGGTCTCGAGGCGATCCGGGACGCGGGGTTGACGAACGTGGGCATCGTGGTCGGTGACACCGCCAGCGAGATAAAGACCGCCGTGGCCGATGGCGCGGCGTTCGGTCTCGATATCACGTACATCAGGCAGGGCGCCCCGCTTGGCCTGGCTCATGCGGTGCTCACCGCGCGTGACTTCCTCGGCGATGACGATTTCATCATGTACCTCGGCGACAACTTCATCGTCGGCGGTGTCGCCTCCCTGGTCACGCAGTTCCGCTCCGCCCGGCCAGACGCGCAGATCCTGCTGACCAGGGTGTCGGACCCGGGCGCCTTCGGAGTGGCCGAACTCGACGAATCCGGACGCGTCATCGGCCTGGAGGAGAAGCCCCGGCGGCCGAAGAGCGACCTGGCCCTGGCGGGCGTGTACATGTTCACGGCCGCGGTGCACGAGGGCATCGGGCAGCTCATGCCGTCCTGGCGCGGCGAATTGGAGATCACCGAGGCCATCCAGTGGCTGATCGACAATGAACATGATGTCCATTCGACGATTATCTCAGGGTACTGGAAAGACACCGGAAACGTCACCGACATGCTCGAGGTTAACCGAATGGTGCTGGAAGGCCTGGACTCTTCCCAGCAGGGCACGGTGGACACCGAGAGTGAGCTGATCGGCCGGGTCCTGGTATCGGAAAAGGCGCGGGTCACCAGGTCGCGCATCGTGGGCCCGGTGGTCATCGGCGCTGGCGCAGCTGTGACCGACTCGTACGTCGGTCCATTCACGTCGCTCGCGCCGGACTGCGTCGTCAGCGACAGCGAGATCGAGTACTCCATCGTGCTCAGCGGCGCCTCCATACGGGGAGTGCGCCGGATCGAGGCCTCCCTGATCGGCCACCACGTGGAAGTCCGGCCGGCGCCGCAGTCGCCGAGGGCGCACCGGCTGGTGCTCGGTGATCACAGCAAGGTCCAGATTTGTTCCTGAGCTCGGCTCCGGTGCGCGCGGGCGGGGGCCGGCCCGGACCCCCGGATCACCGGCAGAAGGGAGCGCAGCGCCGATGAGAGTCCTGGTCACCGGCGGCGCGGGCTTCATCGGCTCGCACTATGCGCGGGCGGTCCTCGGCGGCGCGTACCCCCGGCTCGGGCGCGCCTCGGTGACCGTCCTCGACAAGCTGACCTACGCCGGCAACCTCGCTAACCTGCAGCCGGCCGCGACAGCCGCCGGCTTTCCTTCGTCAATGGCGACATACAGGACTCCAGGCTGCTCGCCTCGGTGGTTCCCGGGCACGACCTGGTGGTGAACTTCGCCGCCGAGACCCACGTCAACAGGTCCATCGACGACGCCAGCGCCTTCGTCGCCACCAACGTGGCCGGGGTGCACCTGCTGCTGCGGGCCTGCCTGGCAGGCCATGTGCCACGCGTCGTCCAGGTTTCCACGGACGAGGTCTACGGCAGCATCACGGCCGGATCCTGGCGGGAAGACGCCTCGCTGGCGCCGAGCTCGCCGTATGCGGCGGCGAAGGCCGGAGGCGACCTGATCGCACTGGCCTATGCCCGCACGCACGGTCTCAACGTCAGCGTCACCCGGTGCTGCAATAACTACGGCCCGTACCAGTTCCCGGAGAAGGTCATCCCGCTGTTCATCACCAGCCTCATCGACGGGCGGCCGGTGCCGCTGTACGGCGACGGCGGCCACGTGCGCGGCTGGGTGCACGTGGAGGATCACTGTCGCGGCATCCAGCTGGTGGCCGAGCGCGGCCAGGCGGGAGAGGTCTACCACATCGGCGGGGACACCGAGATCGACAACCGCAGCCTGACCGCCCGGCTGCTGCGCGCCTGCGGTTCGGGCTGGGACATGGTCACCCCCGTTCCCGACCGCAAGGGCCACGACCGCCGCTACTCGCTGGACGACTCCGCCCTGCGCGCGATGGGCTACCGGCCCCGCATCCCGTTCGACGAGGGACTCGCGGCGACGGTCCGCTGGTACCAGCAGAATCGGTCCTGGTGGACTCGGGTGAAGCAGGCCGCGGAGTGAGCGGCTGGCTCGTCACCGGGGCCGGCGGCATGCTCGGCCAGGAGCTCGTGACCGCCGCGCGTCGCCACGCCGAGGCGGTGACCGGGCTGAGCCGCCAGGAGCTGGACATCACCGACGGGCCGGCGGTCCGGGCCGCCGTCCGCCGGCTCCGGCCGGATGCCGTGGTCAACTGCGCCGCCTGGACGGCCGTCGATCAGGCGGAAGCGGAAGAGGAACAGGCGCTGGCGGTCAACGGCCAGGGCGCGGCCACCGTGGCCGCGGCGTGCGCCGAGACCGGGGCGCGCATGATCCAGGTATCGACCGACTACGTGTTCGGCGGCACCGCACGGCGGCCCTACGCCGAGCACGACACGCCGGCGCCGCGTACGGCCTACGGGCGGACCAAGCTGGCGGGCGAGAGAGCGGTTCTCGCCCTGCTGCCCGCGACCGGCTATGTCGTCCGCACCGCCTGGCTCTACGGCGCGCACGGCAGGAACTTCGTTCGCACCATGATCCAGCTTGAGCGGCGGCAGCCACGGGTGCAGGTGGTCGATGACCAGCTCGGCCAGCCGACCTGGACCAGCTCGGTGGCCGACCGGATCATTGCGCTGCTGGCGTCGCGGGCGCCTGCCGGCGTATACCACGCCACATCGGCCGGCCAGGCCACCTGGCACGAGCTGGCGCGCGAGGTGTTCCTGCTGCTCGGCGCCGACCCCGCCCGGGTCGAAGCCGTCAGCTCGGCCGCGATGAGCCCGGCCCCCGTCCCGGTTACAGCGTGCTCGGTCACGGCGGCTGGGCTCGCGCCGGCCTCGCGCCGCCCGCTGGATGGCGGCCGGCCCTGCACCGGGCGTTTCCCGCGCTCATCGCGACGGCCGGGATCGCGGCCGGCGGCGATGCCGGCTGACGCCTGCCCCGGTCGTCCCGGGCCGGCCACGGCGGCCTGGGCCGGAGTATCTGAGCCGGGGTACCTGAGCCGCGGTACCTGAGCCGCGGTCAGGCCCGGCCGGGCGGGCGTCCGCGCGCCCGGGCGAGCTGGGCCGCGCAGGCCGGATAGCCGGGAAGCAGCCCGGCCGCCGCCGCCTCGGCCAGGCTGGGGGCCGCGGCGTCCCGGTCCGACAGGGTGACCGGCACGTCCTGCGGCCAGCGGATGCCGATCGCCGGATCGAGGGCGTGCACGGTGTGCTCGGCCGGCGGGGAGTAGGGAGCGGAGCACAGGTACACGACCGTCGCCGACGCGCTCAGCGCCATGAAGGCATGACCGAGCCCTTCGGAGATGACCACCGCGCGGTGATCGTCGCCGCTGATGGTCACCGCTTCCCAGTGCCCGTAGCCGGGAGATCCGGTCCTGAGGTTGACGACGACGTCCATGACCACGCCGGCCGGGCAGATGACGTACTTGGCCTGGCCGGGGGGGACCTCGGCGAAGTGGATGCCGCGCAGGACCCCGCGATGCGAGACCGAGCAGTTGGCCTGGCTCAGCGGGAACCGGTAGCCCGCCGTGCCGGCGAACTCATCGCCGCGAAACCATTCGTGGAAGCTTCCCCGGTGGTCACGGTGCACCCGGGGCGTGACCACCCACGCGCCCTCGATCAGCCCGAGCGGCTCCATGCGGCAGAGATGTTACAACCGGCACCGGCGGGACCACAGGTTCGAGCACCCACTGCATATCCCGGCTTGATGCTCTCGTGAATGGCTCACCCTGACAGCATGCCCCGGCTCACCCGGGCGAAGCCAGCCGCGTGGAGGGCGTTTGCCGACCCGGTTCACCCCGGGCCGTATGGGAAGGGCTAATGATCAACGGATGAGGACGACTCCCCTGGCAGGACGGAAAGCCTGGTTCGGCCCGCGGCGGCTCGGCTGGGGCCTGGGGCCCGCCTCGCCCGAGGGCTGGGCGGTGGTGGCGGTTGCCGCAGTCGCCGTCATCGTGGTGGCCATGCTGGACAAGCACTTCTGGGGGCGGCCCTCATCGTGGTCGTCGTGCCGATCGCCGTGAGCTTTCTCAAGGGCACCTCCCCCGGCGGCCCGCGCAACTGGGAGGAGTTCCGGGCCTCGCGCGACTCCGGTAACCCGCCGGCTGACCCCGGTGGGGATCAACTCTGAGCGTTCACGAGGAGCACGGCCAGCCCACGGCCGTGAACAGGGTGCAGGCGCCGAGCGCGGACCGAAACCCTGATGGAGGTTGCCTGGAACGGGATGAGTGTCTCGGAGCTACCGAGCGTAGCATCTGGGGACGTTCCAGGAACCCGGAGGCTTTCCGGGCGCGGCAATCACAGGGTGTTGTTTGCGCGCAGTCTGGTTTGTGTACAGCGTTGTCTCGCACACCTCGCAAACAAGGAAACATCCGGATAGAGTCAGAAGTCGTAGGCTTGAGATAGCGGGAGATTCCGCGGTCTTCCGTCAGCTACGCGCACCGCATGTTCACGGATGTTTACCGGCGCGGCCGTGTAGCCGCATAACTGGACGGCAAAGGAAGTGATCACCCGATGAAGAAGCCCATGAAGATTATCGTGGCGGCACTCACCGCGGCGACGATCGCGGTTTGCACCGCAGGGTGCCATACTCACGTCATTGTACGCTCGCCGGGCGCGCCGGTAACGACGACCAGCCCGTGATGCCCTTTATTGCCCTTCGAAGCTGTCCCATTCTGCGCCTGGTCCGTCTCTGAAGCTGCGGGCCAGGCGCTCTATATACTCCCGGCGGCGCTGGGCCAGGATAGCGGCGTTTCAGGGCGCGGACGGCCGGTGATCAGACCGCGGAGCGGGTGAGACCTGCGGTGTCCCGCATCGTCGGCCACAGCGCCGGATCGAGGTGGGGAAAAAGCTCGAACAGCGGCTCAAGATCGATTCGAAAAGAGGACCTGAGCGCATCTGCGGTGGCCGAACTGATTTCAGGCTTCGGGATTTTCGCCACGTTGATCGGGCGATGCGGGCCGACGCTCGGCTGCCACTCATCGGGAGGCAGCCCGACGAACTCGAAGATCCGGCGCATGTGCCGAACCGGGTCGGCCACGCATTGCTCATACTGAAGCACCAGAACCTGTTCTATCGGGAAATGCTCGAGGAGTGCCCGTATCTGCTGACCGTACAGGCTCCGGCTGTACTGATGATGGAGCATCGCGTGGGTGGCCGGATGGCCGCGGCGCTCGGTGAAGGCCAAAGCGGACAGGTAGCGCTCGATGGGATCCCTGAGCAGCACGAGCAATTTTGCCTGCGGGGCGGCCTGGCGGAGCATCGGGGCCGACCAGTAGTCGAAGATATATCGCGGAGTCCACTCCCCCGTGATCGTCCCGGCCGGACGCGGGAAATATCTGTGATAGGACTCCGGGTCGATTTGCTCGACTCCCAGGTAGTGATCGAAGAAATGCAGCTCCTTGTGGAATCTCCCGGCCATGGCGAACCGTGAGTGCTGGGTGAGCATCAGCCAGCACCACGTGGTTCCCGACCGCATCGTGCCGACACCGACAACGTCCGGTGGCCCGGTGCGCCAACCATCGGGTATTTCCGGTTCGAGGGCCGGGTAGTGCAGGCCGGGGAAGGGCTCCGGTGGGGATTTGATGACTCGTGGATGCTCCTGCTGTCCAGACATCAGGCATCGACCTCATCCTGTCGGCTCGTGTCGTGTGGGACGGTGACCACCGCCAGCCGTTCGGCCAGGGTCATGGGGTCGCTGATGGGAGGGGTGCACACGTGTGCACGGCACACCATCGCCCCGTCGGCGGCCGGGCGGACGGGGGCGGAGGCGGGGGGTGCCGCGGCGGCAGGGGCGTCGGTGCGGGCTGCGAACCGGGTTACCAGTTCAGGGAGGTAGTGGCGGGTGACGACGACGGCAAGGCCGGGGCGGGCCGGGGGGAGGGTGACGGTGGCGGGGCCGTGGGCGAGCAGTTCGGCGGCCAGCGCGAAGCTGGCCAGGCGGGCGGGGGCCTTGCCGAGCTTGGCGGCCACCGCGGCGACGATGCTGGCCGCCGCGTTGTGATAGCGGGGCTCGGCGGTCAGGGCGCCGAGGCGGGCCAGGGCGCAGGCGGCCATGCCGTTGGTGGACGGCACGGAGCCGTAGACGATCACCTTTGCCCTGGTTAGCATCGCCGGAGTGTCGCTGCCTGTGGCCCACACGCCGCCGCCCGGATCCCAGAACAGCCGCAGCAGCTCGTCGGCGGTCTGGCGGGCGGCACCGGTCCAGATGGGCGCGCCGGTCGCCTCGGCCAGCCGGGTGAACGCCTCGATCAGCCAGACGTAGTCGCCGGCCCAGGCCAGGTGCCGGGCGCGGCCGTCCCGCCACCCGCGCAGCCAGCGCCCGTCGGCCCGCCGGAGACGGGCCAGCAGGAACGACGCTACCTCGGCCGCCAGGCGGGTCCACTCGGGCCGCCCCAGCGCGGGGCCGGCCTCGGCGAACGCGGCCACCGCCATCGCGTTCCACTCGGTGGTCATCCGGTCGTCGGCGGCGGGCGGCTCCCGGGTCGCGCGGGCGGCCAGCAGGCGCTGCCTGGCCGCTTCCACGGAGGCGGGCCTGGGCAGTTCGCCGCGGTCCGGCCGCCAGAGGATGTTGGTCCCCTGCCAGTTCCCGGTCGGGGTCACCCCGTACCATTGCGCGGCCTCCGGCCCGCCTATACCGACGACTTCGTGCCACTGCCACAGGTAGTAGCCGCCCTCGACGCCGCCGCTTTCCGCGTCCTGCGAGCTGGCGAATCCGGCGCCCGGGATCCGCATCGGAGCGGTAGCGAGGTAGCCGAGCGTCTCGCGCGCCACCTGCCGGTAGCCGTCCCAGCCGGTGAGTTTCCAGGCGTGCAGGAACACCCTGGCGAGCTGGGCGTTGTCGGTCAGCATCTTCTCAAAGTGCGGCACCCGCCAGGCCGGGTCGGTCGCGTACCGCGCGAACCCGCCGCCCAGGTGGTCGTAGATGCCACCCGAGGCCATGGCGTCCAGCGTCGTGCACGCCATCGGCAGTGCGTCGGCGCAAGTGCCATGTCTGGCCGCCCACAGCAGCAGCTCGATCAGGATCGGGCGCGGAAACTTGGGGCCGCGGTCAAATCCGCCCCACTGCGGGTCGAAGCGGGGTCTCAGCGCGGCCACCACGTCCGCCACCACGCCGACCTGCGGTCCAGCGCCCGTGCTGGTCAGCGAGGACTGGCTGCGCGACACCACCGCCGAGGACAAGGCGGCGGCGTGCTCTTCGATCTGGGAGCGGCGATGACGCCAGGCCTCCCCGACCGTGACCAGAAGCTCGCTCAGGGCCGGCCGGGTGAGGAAGGTCGCGGCGAAGAACGGGCGCTGGTCGGGCAGCAGGAGCAGGGTCATCGGCCAGCCCGCGCCGCCGGCGCTGGCCCGCAGGGCCTTCGTGTACAGGTGATCGACCTCGGGACGTTCGTCCTTGTCCACCTTGACGCTGACCACCGAGGAGTTGATCTCCGCGGCCATGCGGGCGTCGTCGAACACCTCGCGCGCCATGACATGACACCAGTGGCAGGACGAGTAGCCGACCGACAGCAGCACCGGTACGTCGCGCTGCGCGGCCGCCTCGAACGCGGCGGGTCCCCATGGGTACCAGTCAACCGGGCTGCCGACGTGCTGGCGCAGGTAGAGGCTGTCCTCACCGGCGAGGCGGTTCATCGCCGCCACTCCGTCAGGTCCCAGCCAAGGGCGTCCTGAACCTCGGTGACCGTGCGCTCATAGAGCCGCAGCAGGGCTGCGCGCTCACCGGGAGCGATGTGACCGGGCGTGCCGACCCTGAACCGTTCATTCTGGGGAAAGACCGGGGGACGCGGAACGCGCAGGAAGTCGTACACCGTCGCCAGCGTGTCGTGCTGCCGGGCGGCAAGGCGCGCGGAGTCGACGAACAGGACCTGGCTGGGACCGAAGACGTCGAGCAGCCTGGTGATCTGCGGGCCGTACAGTCCGCGCGCCGCGTAGGAGAAAAGCAGGCCGGGCTGGCCAAAGTCCAGCCCGGCCGCCAGACGCGCCGACTCCCGCTCCAGGGCCGCCCGGAACGCCAGCGGTTCCAGGCCGCTGGCCACCTGCATCCGGTAGTGGGAGTACGCGCGTTCCACCGGATGACGCAGCAGCGCGATGACCTTCAGCTCCGGGTTGTAGCGGGCCAGCCGTTCCGCCGCGGCGCGCACGAACATGATGCTCGGCGTGGACCAGCCGGCCGCGGGCTCGCCGCTGTAATGAGGGAACACGGTCTGATGGAACTTCCCGTAGGGCGGTTCGCCATCGCCGAAGTAGCAGGACCGGTCGAAGAAGTGCGTCTCGGCCGGTTCGGCCATGCAGATGCCGGGGTGACTGGCCAGGAAGGCCGTGAGGGCAGTCGTCCCGCACTTCTGCGCGCCGACGATGGCGAACGTGCCCCGGGCGTTACTCCATCGCATCGAGGATTTCTTTGACGCTCGCCCGCGTGTAGAAGTCCCACCACGGGCCGTCGGTGGCCAGCAGCTTGGCCCCGATCTTCCTGATGACCTCGGGCGGCGTGTGGGTGCCTCGGTGGTTGTTACGCGAATTGAGCGTGACGTCGAGGTCAGCGGCGCCCGCGCTGATCTCCTGCAGCGGCCGGCCGCCCTGCTCCACTATGTCCTCGTAATGAAACACCGAGGAGGCCGGCAGCAGGTCCTTGAACCGGCTGAAGAACCAGCCGAGCAGGTGCAGCTGGCGGTCCAGCGGGTCGTCGATGGCGGCCAGGCTGTGGGCCAGCTCGCGGTCGAGCACCTCGCCGAAGGGCACGTGGCCCTTCCGGACCGGCATCGGGACGGTCTGCCAGGAGCTGAGAACCGACAACGGGTTGCGCACCATCGCGTACACGTCGAAGCGCTCGCGGAGCGGTTCGAGCAGCGCGGTGAACGCGGCGACCTGCTTGACGACGAGGCGGAAGTCGGGGGTGAGCTGCTTGTCGATCGAAATCTCCCCGCGATGGGTCAGCCCGACCCGCACCTGTGACTCGTCAACGTCGTCGCTGATCTTCTTCCCGGTGACCTTGCCCTCCACATGCTTGGTGTAGGCGACGCCGCGCTCAAGGATGATGCGGCGGGTACCGGAGAGGAACGACGCCACGTTGCTGACGGCCTGGTCTTCGGTGAGCGAGCCGAATATGTCGCCGGCGGTGAAGGACACCCAGTCCATGGGCTCGTCGAGCGCCACCGTGTCCTCGACAAGGTTCAGCAGCTCGCAGGTCAGCGTGGTGCCAGACCGGGGCAGCCCGGTCAGCAGGGCATCGTTCAGCGCGACCTCGGGGGTTGTGGTGGTTTCGTTCACTGCGGTCTCACTCATTGCTTCCTCCGAACAAAGTGTCGATGTCTTGCAGGATCTGGACAAAGGCCTGCCGCTCCGTGTCGAGGCTGTGCTCGGACGCCGTGGCCAGCCCCTTATCGGTCAGCTCGGCGGCCCTGGCCGGTCCCAGCGCCAGCGCCGTCTCGGCGGCGCGAACGACCGGTTCCTCGGCGAACGTGGGGCGCAGGCAGTTAACGCCCGGCAGGCAGAACGAACGGTTGCCCACGCAGTCAGCCGAGACGACGAGGGTGCCGAGGGCCATGCCTTCCAGGGCGGGCAAATAGAAGCCCTCCACCGGGTTGGGTGCGAACACCGTGATCCTGGCCCGGGCCAGCAGGCGCAGGAAGTCGGTGCGCGGCAGCTGACGGTCGATCAGGTGCACCCGGCGGCCGGGTGTATTCAGCCGGATGGTGACCCGGGCGCCGAATACGGGCGCCTTGTTGGCCACCACCAGCGCGTCGATGTCCCTGACCGCACTGAGCGGGCCGAGGTCGGGCAGGGACAGTCCGTTGGGGATGGTGAAGACCGGCCCGTTCACCCGTTCGGTGGCGCAGATCGCATCGGCGACCTCCTCGCTGACGCAGATGCGGACCGCGGGCCTGGCCAGGAACTGGTATCTCGGATTGAGCGGGTCGGCGTGGGTGAGATGCTGGATCAGGTTGATCACCGGCCGCTTGCGCAGCTCGCCCGGAGCTAGTTCGTCGAGTGCGAGCCAGTCGGTGCCGGCGACGAACCACAGGTCGGTGCCGCCGGGCAGGCGGGATACGACCTGGTCTGGGCACTGCCGCCAGGGATTCTCCTGGTCCCACACGCTGGCGGGCGAGAACAGCGCCCAGGCTTCGTGGCAGGGACTGCTGCGCACGTGGTTGAAGTAATCCCACACCTTCAGGTGGCCTCCGGTCAGGCACCTGAAGTCCCGGTAGAACAGGACCTGCCGCACGGCGGTCATGACGACGCCTCCGTGCGGGCGCGATGCGGGCGGCGCGATCCGGGCCCGCGGCGCGAGGGCGACGGGCCGGAGCGGCCGGGTGCTGTGATCATGCCGAGGCGGGCTCACGCCTGCCGGTGGGCACGTGATCGAACGTGATGGTCATCCGCTTCCTGGGGTCGGGAAGCTTCTTGCACACGGCGAACGCGGTCGGCCGGCCATCGCAGAACTCCGAGGTGGAGATGAAGACGCCGGCAGGCGGGGCGGCACCGCGCTCCTCCATCGACCTGGGGTTCTTCAGGACCTTGGTCACAAACTCGTCGCGGTCTTCATGCTCGAGGTGGTAGAACTCGTCGAGCACGGCCTGGAACGGGTTGCTGTTGACGTACCGGCGGATGGCGAGCAGCGCCTCTGTCTTGTCCTTCAGCGCCTGGGCCTGGTCTGGCATGGTGTCCTCCTTGGACCTCGTGATTACTTGCGGGTGGCGAGCGGATTCGGCAGTTCGTGTACGGGCACGTTCCCGTCGACCGGGACGTCCACCTCGCCGAGAATCTGGGCGGTTACCAGGGACCGGTAGAACGCGCTGCCCGCCATCAGTTCGTTGTGGGTGCCGATCGCATCGATGGTGTGGTCGCGCAGCACGATGATGCGGTCGGCCTGCAGCACGGTGGACAACCGGTGCGCCACCACGATCACCGTGCAGTCCTCGGACGCTGCCTGCTTGATCGTGTCCCGTATGGCCCGTTCGGAGAGCGAGTCGAGCTGGGACGTGACCTCGTCGAGCAGCAGCAGCCGGGGTGAGGCCAGCAGCGCCCTGGCCATCGCCACCCGCTGCCGCTCGCCGCCGGACAGCATGCTCCCGCTGTTGCCCGCGAGGGTGTCCAGTCCCTCCTCGAACTCCTCGATGCGGCCGCGCAGGCCGGCCCGCTCGACGACCTCGACGATCTCCTCGGGCTCGCTTTCCGGTGCCGCGTACGTGATGTTCTCGGCGACCGTGCCCTCCAGCACCGGCGCTTCCTGCTCGACGAAACCGATGAGCTCGCGCAGCCGGGGAAGCGGTATCTCGCGGGTGTCCACGCCGTCGATCAGCACGCTGCCGGAGTCGGGGTAGTAGAAGCCGGCCAGCAGGTGCAGCAGGCTCGTCTTGCCCGCGCCCGACGGCCCGACGAAGGCCACGCAGGTGCCGGGCTCGATCTCCGCACTGACGTGCTCGAGCACCGGCAACGCGGGGTCATAGCCGAAGGTCACGTCGTCGAACACCACGCGGACCGCGCCCGCCCCCTCGCCTTTGCCCGTGGGCTTGGCGGCGGGGAGCTTGGCGGCGGCTGGCTCGGGTGCCTCCTCGACGGGCAGGTCGAGCACCTCCCGCAGTCGCTGGTTCGCCGCCCCGCCGCGCTGCAGCTGCTGCGTGAAGCCGACCGTCTGGACCAGCGGCGACAGCACGCGGGTGAGGTACATCAGGAACGCCACCAGGGTGCCGAGCGAGATGACACCGTTCGTCACCTGGGCGGCCCCCACGCCGAGCACGATGACCACCGAGCCCTGGACGCACAGGGCCACCAGCGGGTCAACGGTGGCCTGGAGCCTGGCTATGATCAGGCCGGCGTCGCGCACCTTCGCCGACTCGGTGCTGATCTGCCTGGTCTCCCTGCCCTCGGCTCGGCTGATCTTCACCGTGCGGATGGCCCGCAGCGCGCGGTCCAGGGCCGCGGACACCCGCCCGAGGCTGCGCTGGGCCCGAACGCTGGCGCGCCTGCCCTGCTTGTAGAGCCGCTTGATGATCACGCCGCCCACCAGCATGGTGGACAGGCAGCAGCCCAGCAGCAGCGGGTCGAGGAAGCCCATGATGACGATCGAGCCGAGCATCGTGACCAGGCCGATGAGCGAGTCGGCGGTGTCGGTGGTGACGAGCTGCTGCAGGACCGTGCTGTCCGCGGTGACCCGCGAGATCAGGTCACCGGGCTGGAACATATTGTGAGCCGCCATCGGCAGCCGCAGGATGTGGCCGGACACTCGGGTGCGTACGTCGTGCACGAGCCGCTCGCCGGTGCCCTCCAGGATGTACTCCTCCACGGCACTCAGGCCGGCGACGACCAGGAACAGCACGATCAGAATGACGATCGGGGTCAGCACGCCCTGGTCGGTGGACATCCCCTTGATCATGTCTCTGATGATCAGCGGCTGGATCATGGACAGGCCCGCCCCCAGCAGGCCCAGCGACAGGGCGACGATGTACGGCCGGGGGCGACGGCGCACGAAGTCCCAGACGAGCGACAATCCCTTAGTCTCGGGCAACTGGTCCATGGCCTGCTTCTCCCGGACCTTCCGGCTCCGGGCCTGCCTGCCCAGGCTCTGCCCTCTCCGGGTCCTCCTGATCCAGCGCTGCCGGTCCCGGGCCCTGCCCGCTCCCGGGGCCTGGCTCGTGTCCGGGGACTGGCCCGCCCCCGGGGGGCCGACCGTGTCTGGGGCCAGGTCCGTGTCCAGGGCGGGATCCGTGCCTGAGATCGCGTCCGTGGTGTCTGGGACCGGGTCGGTGTCCGGGCTCAGGCCCTGGCTCGTGACCAGAGGGTCGACCACGGCCAGGGCCTGGCGCGCGTCCGAGATCCCGTCTGTGTCCGGGGCCTCGTCCGTGTCCAGAACCTCGACCACGTCCGGGGCCTGGTCCGTGTCCAGAACCTCGACCACCTCCGGGGCCTGGTCCGTGTCCAGAACCTCGACCACCTCCGGGGCCTGCGTCCGTGTCCAGGGCCTCGACCACGTCCGGGGCCTGGTCCGCATTTGTGCTCTGCGCAGCGGGGTCTTCGTCGCCGGCGGGGGCTGGCTCGCCCGCGCGGTTACTCACGGCGGTCACGTCAGTTCTCCGAGAGTTGCCACGGGATGACCTCGTGGAACTCGTGCTCGCTGGCCGGCTCGAGCTGGACGAAGATGGTGACGAGCGAGCCGCTGGGCCCGCGCTTGGAGATCGCGAACTCCGAGACCGGGCCGCCCGCGAAGCGCCGGGCGATCTGGACACCTGGAGGAAGGTCCAGGCTGACCCGCATCTCGGGCGGGCCGGTCAGCACCTTATCCAGGGTCGCCTGCCGCTCGGCAGGCTCGATGTCCCGCAGCGCGGTGAGGAACTGCTGGACGGGCTCGGAGTGAATCGCGGCCGTCAGCTCCTCGACGACCTCGCGATGCTCGCCAGCCTTGGCGGCCGACAGGCCGTTCTCATTAGTCATGACGGCTCCAGTTGGTTAGCGCCGGGGCCGGGCCCAGGCAGTGCCCGTGTAGGTTCGCAATCAGGTCGTACGCTCGGCTCCCGTCCACCGGGGAGGCAGCCACGGCGGAGTTGCCCCGCCCCGTAGGCCCGGCCGGGTTGCCCCGCACCGTGGCGACCGCGTGCCGGATCCCGGCTGGGTGCCGGGCTACCGGACGGCTGGGGGAAGGCCCACGCCGCCAGCAGCTCGCCGGTGCCGAACGGATCGCGGCACAGCCGGTCGTAGCTGACCACTAGCGCGGGCACGTCCCGGCAGGCGCGCACCGCCGAGCTGATGTATCGCTGCCACAGCCACGCCGCATGCCCGGCGCCCACGCCGTCGCGGCGCGCCAGGCTGGCCGCGACCTCGGCCGGATGCCGGACCACCAGCACCGCCCGCACGTCTGGTATTGCCCAGGCCCGCCAGAACGGGAGGGTCAGGCAGAACCGGGGATCCTTGCACAGCCAGCCCGCCCGGGGATGCGTCCGCGTGAACACGCCAGCCGCGGCCCGGGCCAACCCGCCCGCCCGCGGTGACGCCCACCAGCCGGGCCGCAGCCTGGGGGGGCCGCCCAGTCGCCGCCGAACGCCCGCAGCAGTGACTCGTTGAACAGCACGATGCTCCGGCTCTCGCCGTAATCCACCGGCTGCCCGTATTCGCGGCCGCGCAGCAGGTCGGCCTCCTGGCACAGCCGGCCACCCAGCCGGCGGAGGATCGTGGTCACCAGCGATGTGCCGCTGCGGTGCATGCCGAGCACCACGGTCCCAGGACCAACCGCTACCTGGCCGGCCGGGAGCGTTGCCGGGGTCGCCGAGTGGGTGAGGGCGGAAGTCATGTCGCGGCCCTCGCCCCGGCCAGCGCCGTCCCGGCCACCCCGGCCAGCGCCGTCTCGGCCACCCCCGTCATCCCGGCCGGTGCTTGCCCGGCGGCGAGGCGGGAGATGAGTTCTTCCAGGTATGCGGAGCTGCGCGTCATCCGGCGCCGGTTCACCTCCACGATCCGCTCGGCGTGCGAACGGGTCTGGCAGGCCAGCACGCGGCAGAGCACGTAGGCGTCGCCATACGGCCGGATATGCGGCTGGAAAGGGGGGTCGCAGGCTAGGTCGGCCCGCTGCAGTTCGAGCATTTTCTCGACGGTGATCCCGTCGGCGAGCCGTAGCTCGCCGGTCGCGGCCATGGCCCGGTACCACGCGACGACGTCGTCGCGATGACGACGGCCGAGTTCAGCGCGCACGTCGGGCCGCCACGCCGCGGAAAAGACCGCGCGGATGGTGTCGGCGTCCACAGGAGGGCCGAAGGTCAGCAGGTGGCGGTGATCCAGCGAATGGCGGCGGGACCGCGGGTGCAATGTGCAGTTAACCGATCGCCGCGGCAGCAGGGTGAATGACTCGCCCCGGTCGGCCAGCCGGAGCCAAAGATCCCAATCCTCGAGGCCGAGCTGTCCGCTCGACCAGCCACCTGCGTTTTCGAGCACCTCCATGCGGTGCGAGACTCTCGACGGCTCGAAGATCGGGCTCACGGTCTGAAGCTCGGGATGCCAGGCCATGTTGACCGGCACGGTGCCGCCGAGGACGCGGCCGTCGGGGGCCACACGGCGGCAGCCGGTGGCCACGAGCCGTACCCGCGGGTCGGCGTAGGCGGCGGCCAGGGCAGCGAGGTGCCCGGGAGCCCATTGATCGTCATGGTCCAGGTAGCAGATGATGTAACCGCGAGCAGCCGCCACCCCCACGTTGCGCAGCAGCCCGGGCCGCCCGGTGTGCCCGGCCCGGCGGATGACCCGCACCCGCCGATCGCCGAAGCTCTCCGCCACGCCGGCCGTGCCGTCCGTGCTGCCATCGTCCACTACGATCAGCTCCCAGCGCCGGCAGGTCTGCCGGATAACGCTGTTAATCGCCTTGCCGATGGCCTCGGCGTAATTGAACGTCGGCATGACAATGCTGAACATTCCTGTCTCCTGAAAGGCACCAATTGTGTACGGCGCCAGGCCGACTGGGCCCAATCTCATGGAAAGCCGGGGGCCATCCACAAGATCGGGCCCGTTCAGCCAGCCTCTGCTACACGCCCGCACCGACGAACGCCGCCTGCTGTCCAGCGGGTTCCTTGTCGAACGTGATCGTTACCTTGCGCAGATCGCCCCTAACCATCTTGCTGACGCAGAAGATGGTCGGCCTGCCGTCGTGGAACCGGGAGCGCTGAATGGTCATGCCATCCGGCACCGTGATCGAACGCTCGGCGAGCTGCTCCGAGTCCAGCATTACCTTCCGCACGAACTCGTCACGGCCCTCGTAAGGCAGTGAGTAGAGGTCGCGGATCAGTTTCTGGAATTCGGCGGTGTTGACGAACTCGCCTATCTCGACTACGGCTTCCATGGACAGGCGGCCTTTTTCTTCTGCTGAGATGCTGGCCATTTTCGGTCCCTAGCCGTAGCTCACGCAGACGATCTCGCCGACGGAGATGCAGCCGCCCATCTGCGGCTGGATGCACGTCTTGGACGGGGCGAAGTCCCCGGCCTCGGCCACGTTGCCGTCCGTCGGGTCCTCGAAAGACCGCTCGGTCATGCGCAGGCTCTGCGGAACCTCCACGCCACCCTCCTTGAGGCGGCTGACCCACTGGATCTTCCGGGCCAGCGCGCGCCGGTCTTCGGGCTTGGCGGCGCGCAGCTCGTCGATGAGAGCGTGGAACTGGCGGGTCTCGGTGACCTGGTTGAGCACCTCGACCTGACGACGCAGAACGTCCTCGTCGATCTTGAGGCCGGACTGCTCCAGAAGTGTGCGCTTCATGCTGCTTACTCCTCTCTTGCCTTTGTGGCGCCCATTGGAGGCATAACGGTAACGAATCTTAAGGAATGCTCACGGCGCATTTACGCAGCGAGTGCCGCCCATGCCCAAACGGATCTCCGCGGTTGACCGGATGGAGCAGCGGCGGCGCCTGTACAGGCTCCTCACACGCCGCCAATGGAATGCACTTACGACGCTAGGACCCCGTCCTCAGGATTTCAAGGGCTCCAAGCGGGTCGCGTTACTTTCGCCGCAAAACCCGATCGCAAGGGTCATCGTGAGCCATTCGTTCTTGCAGCTCAGCGGATGAGCCTTTTTCATCCTGCTCGTGCCTCGTGGATATGCAATGCGTGGATGGCCTTGGCGAGTTGGCCGGCGCGCCAGGGGAGCAGCGGCCAGGTGGGCGAGCGTCTCGTCTTTGCGCAGGTAGAGCGGCACGAGCAGGCCCTGCTTCCCAGAGTTCAGCTTCCGCCAGGCCGAGCCGATCGCGGCCCGCCGGCGGCGGATGATCCCCGCCACATAGGTGAGAGTCCGGGACGACAATGGCAGCGCCGCACGGTAGAAAAGCATGGAAGCCCCTGGTAGTGGTGAAGCTTTCTTGGCCGATCGCCTCACTTACCAGGGGCTTCTCGCGTCTCGGCGGCGACGCGCCCCGCAGTGATCAAGCTGTTAAAAATGGATCATACCAGGATGGAGAACGCTCGATGGCCCGGGCGGTCTTTGCGGATATGGCTGAACGGCGCCCGCCGTGGCCGAATCCTCTGGAGACGCCATTTGATCGAGCGATGTGGCGATCCAGTTCACGATGTCGATCCCTGCGCGTTCAGCCGCGGCTTGCCACCGTTCCTTACGCTCCTGGGAGACGCTGAGGCGCATCGTGATAACGGTTTTTGTGGCATCCCGGCTTGCTTTCGCCTGGGCTCGCAGCCTCGATCTCAACTCATTCCTCGACCAAGCGAATTTCTGAGCCCTGTCGAGCCAGACCTCCTGCTCCTCCGGAGGGAGTGCGGCCACCTCAAGGTGGTGTTGGAAGCTGAGCCTGTCTCGCCGGCGAGACACGGTGAACCGTCCCGCCACCCACGCGTAGTTCCGCAGGGTCTGATAGTCGAGCGACGTCTCTTCGATGGCCTGGCGGTAGCGGTCCGGGTACTTGGACCTGCCGAACAGCAGCCAGTCCCCGATCCACCACGCGGAGGACTCGCAGACAACACAGATGCGCTCGCCCACCAGCTTCCAGGAGTCCAGGGATATATCGCCCCTAAGAACGAGAGATGTGCGCATAGTGCGGGCAAGGCCATTGAGACCGTAGCCGTGACCGCTCTCCCCCTGTGTCTTGGTTACCGCGTCTCGCGTGGCAATCTGGCCGCTGGTTTTCTGTTCTAGGGTTGTCATGCTCTGAAGCTTCCTTGCGCGGACCGGTCACGCCTACCGGTACCGAGACTCGTGCTTCTCCGCCCGGTAGCTGAGGTGGCTGTGAAGCCGGGGCTAGACCGGACAGACAGTCCGGCTAGCTAAGGGTCAGTGGGGAACAAACGACAGTCTAGTGCAAAAATTCTTCTAACACCTCTACTCCAGACATATCAGTAAATTACCGCCCGCCCTCTGTATGCTTTTCTGTGCGTCAACCGGTGGCATGAAATTCCGACGTTATTCCATTCACGTGACGCCTTCAAGAGCTTTGGATGACCTGACTTGCCAAAAGTACGGAGAAACCATTTTTCGCTGGCCTGGGGAGATGCCGGGGATCTTCCGCATCAGGCTGAGCGGTATTAACCGACCGGAGCCTGCGCCAGGCCTGCCATCTGGCCCAGCGATACGGCGATCCGGCCCACCAGGCCGGCGCCTCGCAGGTCTCGGACAGCCGCTGGCCTACCAGCTTCCAGGTGTCGACGGGCAGGTCGGCGGGGAGCACCAGGGCGGTCCGCATCGTGCGGGACAGGCCGCCCAGCCCGCACGCCGTCCCGCGTCCAGCTGCCGGCCGGGCGGCGATGTCGTCAGTCCGGGCCGGCCCCCCGCCTTCCGCTGAACCGGGGTGCTCGTTCAGGATTCTCACTGCTCTCGACTCCCTCGGACGGATCGTCCGCCGTGCCGGGATCACGGCCGGGCGGGCGCCCTGTGCCAAGTGAACATATTGCGCAGTTGAACAAGGGCTCTTGAATTAGCTACAGAGACGGGCCGGGGTTACCAGGCTCCGGACTGGTACGGCACGTGGAGAAGGAGGAACCAAGCCCGGCCTGCCGGCGCCCTCCGGAGGCCGGCCGGCGCGCACGGCCGGGCCCGGGTGCCGCTCCGGCAGGCGAAGCCCGTCCGGCGACGGCGCCCGGGCTGCTGCGGGGGGCGCGCAGGCCGTCCCGTGCGCGTCGCTCGGCGTCCTCCGCGAGGCATGCCCACGTGCTCGAGCAGGAGCGAGCGAATTCCGCCATGACGCCCAGGACGTGCGGCGGAACTCTGTCCAGGGACTGGCGCCACTGCTCAAGCCCGAGAGCCTGCTCACTCAGGCTGGCCAGGAACTGCCGGCCTTTCTCGCTGTACCGGAGCGAGGGATCCCGCCGCATCTTCTGCAGGATGACGGCTGGTTCCCGGCAAACTCCCGCCGCCAGGCGGGGACGCGGGCCGCGCGCCTCTTCCTGGCCCTCCGGGTGGGCTTGCGATTCTTGTTTGTTTCGCGCCTTCCGTGCCTGCGGCCTGACCGGGTCGTCGCCGCGGCCGAGTCGCCTGCGCACGTCGAGGGCGGTCGCCACCGATACGCCCGCGCTGCAGGCGATCTCACGCAGTGACGCATCGGGATGCTCGGTCATCAGGGCGCTGGCGACCCGGCGTCCCGCGGCCTGGTTGAGCGGGCGGATCCGCCCGTCCCGGCCGACCCTGGCGTCCGGTTCGCGGCTCGATGCGCCGGAGCGTCGGCGGATGCGTGCCACGGTGGCCGCCGCCAGGCCGGTCCGCGCCCCGATCGCGCGGTCAGACCAGACGGGATGGCTGGCCAGGATGCGCGCCGCCGCGGCGGCGCGGTCGGCCCGGGTCAGCGGCAGGCCGTGCGCGACGTTCGCGCTGACCGCCAGGACGAATGCCGCATCTTCGTCGCCGTCGAAGAACTGCACGTCGATCTCAGCCGCGCCCCGCAGCAGGGCCGCACGGAGCCGGTGCATTCCGTCGATGACGCGCATGGTGCGGCGATGAACCACTATGGGCGGCAGGGCGTCTTCCAGCTGTGCGAGGGCCGCGATATGCTCGGCGTCTTCGCCCGAAAGCCGTGGCGAGTCAGCGGGCCGCAGCGAGCGAATCGGCACCATTTCCGCCGAGGTGATCTCCGGAGACGCCGACATGGCCGCCTGTGCCCGATTCATGGGGTTAGGCCCTTCGCAAGGGGTCGCCCCCGGCTCGGCTCACGGGTTCGGCCTCAGCAGCTATGGTCCCAGCCTGCTCCGTCGCAGCTCGCGGGACTGGCGCCAGGACGGGCGCCGGCGATAGCGCTGGAATTGGCGCGGGCGGTCCCCGTAGCGCTCCTCGGCCCGCCGCTCAGCGACGCCGCAATGATTCCCGCCGTGATTAAGGCGGCCACCGGCAGGAGCGATAGTGTCCGCATGATCTTCATTTTGATCTCCTCCCTTTACCCCGCCTTGCTATGCGGTTTGCTAGCTGCAGTACAACAGGGTCACGGAGCCGCCGAAAGGGTTCCCCGCTGGCAGCCTTGGGCATTGGCACATTGGTGTCAGGCGCGCGCCGCGATGGGCGTCAGGCCCTCCAGGCTCGATATCTGCGCAGGTCACAGCCTGCCGGACGGCAACCTGACTCGCCAGCCTCGCAATACCGGGCTCACGTCGCATCCCCTCTGGCAAAGAGCCACGGAAGCCGCCTCGGCGGAAGCGGCGGACGTCGCCCCGCAGAACAAGACGATGTCTATCTTGCCCGGGCCCGTGGACACCCGGACGTGCTGAAGGTCCACCATGGATGCCGCGAGGCCGGAAATGACGTCCTGTATCTCGGCGGCATCGGGCGGGCTGATTCCATCGAGCTCAGAGACGAGCGTCACGATGGTCAGGTACACGGTAGTGCCCTTCGATGAGATCGGGACCAAGGAGGCTGGATCCCTTGCTGCACTTAATACCATGAATCATCAGAGCGGCTCGTGAAGACATTCAACGGGGCATTGAAGTGCCCCGGCAACTTGATGCCACATCCGGCCGGGGCCGTGCCGGAAGATTATTAATGCGCAGCTGTGCGGCTACTCAGGACCGGCTGGAGATGACCTGATAATCTGCATTCAGCCTTCCGGCGTGCCGCTCTCTGGAATCCAGTCGCGCTGGGCGGCCCGAAAGGCGGCCTGGAATCTGCTGCGCGCATCCAGCCGCTGCATGACGCCCGCGATCATCCGGCGCTCGGTGCGCAGCGACACGCCCAGACGGTGGGCGGCGGCCGCATCGGTGAGCCCCTGAGACAGCAGCCGGAGCAGCTCGCGCTCCTGGCTGGTCAGATCGTCTGCGGCCTGCGGTGTCTCGCCGCCTCCCAGCACGGCCCCGGATTCCCAGGTCTGCTTGAACAGGACGGTCAGGGCCAGGATGACGGCGGGGAAGTTGACCTGCACGGCGCCTTTGCGGGTGTGCTCCGGGTTGACGGGCAGCAGCGCCGCCTCCCGGTCGAACAGCACCATCCGCAGCGGGAGGGTCGGCGTGGTCCGCACCTCGCCACCGTGCGCGCTGAGCCAGCAGGCATAGTTGTAGGTCGGCAGGTGATTGCGCATGCTGTCCAGGTACACCGTCAGGACCTTCACCCCTCGCTGCAGCATCAGCTCATCGAGCGGCTTGCTGGCCGCGAGGCTCTCCGGGGACTGACCGCCTCCGGGCATGAAGGACATGCACACCGACCGGGTTCGCTCCGCGAGCTCCTCGAGCCGGTTCTGGACGCTGTCCATTCCCTCCAGCCAGTAGACGTCCTGGTTGATGTTCCGGGAGTAGAGTCCCGTGTATTCGGCGATCAGCTCTGCGGTGGCGGCCTGGCTCTCGGCCAGGCGCTGCTGCTGTTTCAGCAGCTGCGCCTCCTGACGCTGCAGCAGGGCCTGCAGCCCGAGCTCGGGATGGACCGGCGCCAGTCTGCTCGGAGCTTCCCGGGATCGCCGTAGCAGCATCAGATCGGCCAGGCGGTTGAGGGCCTCCTCCACACACGCCTCCGACCAGCCCAGGCCCTTCGCGATCTGGGCTACGCCCCAGTCCCGGTGGGTGAGCATGAACCGGTAGACGCCTTCTGCCTCGGGATCAAGACCGAGATCCTCAAACACCGGCACCTCCGTTCAAGGTCGGGA
Organism: uncultured Actinomycetes bacterium; assembly: GCA_963795575.1. Lineage (GTDB taxonomy): Bacteria > Actinomycetota > Actinomycetes > Streptosporangiales > Streptosporangiaceae > PALSA-505. The sequence goes on from CAWCII010000008.1 coordinate 44,656, forward strand.
AGGCGGGTGTCACCTCTCGGCCGCCAGGGACATCCCGTGGTCGTGGCGGGTGCGGGCCGACGCCGGCGGTGCCCGGTCCGGCCGAGGAGGAGCCGGCAGCCGCGCTGCCGGCCGGCCGGTGATGGCCCGCCGGTAGCGATCGGGGTACTTGTCCTTGCCGAAGAGCAGCCAGTCGCCGATCCACCAGGCCGACGCCTCGCAAATCTGGGATATCCGCTCGCCGGCCAGCTTCCAGGTGTCGATGGGCAGGCCGGCGCGGAGCACCAGGCCGGTCCGCATGGTCCGGGCCCGCCCGCCGAGCCCGCACGGCGTTCCCCGGCCGGCGCGTGGCCGGGCCGCGTCCTCCCCCCGGGACCGCCCTCCGCTCAACTGGACCGGGCGCTTGTTTAGAGTCTTCACTGCTCTCGGCTTCCTCGCGGGCCGTTCTACCGTGCCGAGAGTGCGCGTCCCAGCCCCGGTAGCCCGGGTGGGCAGGTCACGCCCCCGGTAGCGGGATGAGCCCTGGGCTCTGTGGGTGAGGATCGGCTAGGCCTGGTGCGGATCGAAACTTACTTACGTGTTTTTCCGCAATAGATATCAATATATCACAAACCCGGGCACTCGCCCACCCCCCGGGGCAATGCGGCGTCCCGGGCCGGGTTAGCGTGTGGCTCGCAGTGCGGACACGCTGGCCGGGAGCGGCAGATGAGCATGGCAGGGGGCGAGGGCACGCAGGCGGGCCGGGAGTTGCGGGCCGCGGTGGTGGAATGCGCCCGGCGAATGGTCACCGACGGGCTCGTCGTCGACACGTCGGGCAATGTGAGCGCGCGGGACGGCGACACGATCGTCATCACGCCGAGCGGGCGCCGCTACGACACGCTCCGCGCGGACGAGCTGTGCGTGGTGGGGGTGGACGGGCAGCCGCTCGACCTGCCGTTCCGGCCGTCGTCCGAGCTTCCCATGCACCTGGCCGCCTACCAGCAGGCCGAAACGGGCGCAGTGGTGCACACCCACTCGATGTTCGCCACCGCGGTCGCGACCGCGTGCCCGGAGCTGCCCGCCATCCACTACACGATCGGGTTTCTCGGCGGCCCGGTCCGGGTGGTGCCGTACGCGACCTTCGGCAGCCGGGAACTGGCGGGCGGGCTGCGCGCGGCGCTGGCCGGCCGGCACGGTGCCCTGCTGCAGAACCACGGGGCCGTGACGACCGGGCGCGACGTGGAGGAGGCCTACGACCGGGCCCGGCTGCTCGAGTGGCTGGCCGAGCTGTACTACCGGTCCAGCCGCCTCGGCCCGCCCCGGCTGCTCAGCCCGGCCGAGATGGAAGCGTTCGACGCTCAGGTGGCCGCCCTCTCCTACGGGACGAACGACGGGCCGCCCGGGGCCGGAGCCCCGGCCGGGGCCTGAGCCGGCCGGGGATGCCGGCGCCGGCGGAACCAGATCGGCCGCGCATCGGGACGGGCAGCACGCTGCGGCCGGCCGCGTGTCGGTGCTGGGGTATGAGGCTTCCGGTGGACACAATGAGACCCAGCCCCCTCCATGCATGAGATGGAGGGGCCCTTTCATTCCGGGCTGACCCCAGGCCGCGCCCGGCCGGGCCGGGATAATGACGGGGATGAATCCGTGGGTAGCCGCGTTCGAGCGGATGTCGGCCCGGCACTGGCAGGGAACCGAGCAGGCGCGCCTCGGCGGCTGGCTGCTGCGGGCGGCGGGCGGATTCACCGGGCGGGCGAACTCCGCGCTGCCGCTGGGCGACCCGGGCATGCCCGCCGAACGGGCGGTGGCCGAGGTCGAGGCCTGGTACTCCCGGCGCGGGCTTATCCCCATGATCGTCATCGCCAGCGCGCTCCACGCCAGCGCCGACAGCCTCGATGAGCTGCTGGCCGGGCGCGGATGGACGGTACGGCAGATCCCGCCGGTGGTGGTCATGACGGCCCGCAGCGATCACGTCGGCGGGTTCCAGCGGCCGGGGGCCGGGCTCACCCTGGCCGGCGAGCCCGATGAGGACTGGCTGGCGGCCTACCGGTTCCGGGGGCAGCGGCTGCCGCCGGAGGCCCGGCCGGTGCTGCTGTCGGCGCCCGCGCAGGTGTTCGCCAGCGTCCGGCGCGACGGCCGGACCATCGCCACCGGGCGGCTGTCGGTGGCGGGCGGCTGGGCCGGGATCACCGCGGTCGAGGTCGATCCGGCCTGGCGGCGGGCCGGCCTCGGCACCGCCGTGACCGCAGGCCTGGCCGCGCAGGCCGCCGGCCGGGGGGTCGAACGGGTCTTCCTCCAGGTCGAGGAGGAGAACACCGCGGCCCGGGCGCTGTACGCGCGCTGCGGGTTCGCCGACCGGCACCGCTACTACTACCGGATCGCGCCGGTGACCGCCCCGCCGGTGATCATCACGTCCGTGGCCCGGCCGAGCTGGCCTGACCGCGGCCGGACGGCGTGACCAGGACCGGACTGGCCTGACCGCGGCTCAGGCGTCACACAGGGCCAGCAGCCTGGTGACCGTGGACCAGTTGCGCGCGGTGCCCCCGACCCGGGCGGACAGCGGGCGCCGGCCCGGCCGAGCAGCCTGGCCAGCTCGCTGGTCCCGTAGCCGTCCGGGGTATGCAGGAAGACCGCGCGCCCCACCAGCTGGACGGTGTCGCGGCTGCCCTTCTGCGCGGCCTGCTGCTCGGCGGCCGACAGACGGGCCGCCAGCTCAGGATCGGGGTCTGCGGGCAGGAAGATGACATGGACGAACCTGGGGTTCGGCTCGCTGGCATACGGACTGTCGCGCGTTACCTGCGCCAGCTCATCACGGGTGAGCACCACCACGCCGGCCTGGACACCCGTGTTGTCGGCGATCGCCCGCTCCAGGTCGGCGGCGAGCTGCCCGGTGTCACCGGAGTCCGAGCTGAAGATGACATTGCCGCTCTGGATGTAGGTCGCGACATCGGCGTGGCCCAGCGAGGCCACGACATTGCGCAGTTCGGGCATGGCCACTTTCTTGTGGCCGCCAAGGTTGACGCCGCGCAGCAGCGCGATGCGGTTGGGCATTCCAGCATCCTGCCCCAGCTGCCCAGCGCGCGCACGTCAGGGTGAGGTCACCCCACTCGACGTCGGTCCAGATGCCGAGGTTGGCCGGCGGCCCGCTGGCCAGCACCTCGGCGCGGCACCGCTCGTGACCGACGATCGTCGCTCGCGGCAGCAGGCAGTTGCCGTAGGTGTGATCGCCGTGGTGATGGGGGTTGAGCAGGGTCCGGACCGGCTGGTCGCTCACCGGCCGCGTCCAGGCAGGCCCGCGTCCGCCGGGCCGTCGAGCAGGTGTCGATGCTGATGACGCCGCCGCCGGTGACGAAGCCGGTGTTGTTGATGTCCCAGCTCCCGCCCGGCTGGATGTAGGCGTGGACGCCCTCGCCTGCCTCAACGGCCTCCGGTGCGCCGGCCATGGAACTATTGTCGTGGCAGGAGGCGAGGCGCCGATGGCATTCGACCCAACTCAGCTCCCGGCGGACCTGCCGGCCCCGGCGGACGACGGCGCGGCGGCGCACCTGCGCGGCATGACCATGCCGCCGATCGCCCTGCCCTCCACCCGGGGGGAGGACGCGGCGGCCGGCGGCGCGCCGATGCGGGTCGACACCGTGCCGCCGGGCTTCAGCCGGCTGATCGTCTACGCCTACCCGCTGACCGGTCTGCCCGGCGTCCCGGTCCCCGACGGATGGGACGACATTCCCGGCGCCCGCGGCTGCACGCCGGAATCGTGCGGGTTCCGCGACCACGCGGCCGAGCTCGCGGCGCTCGGCGCCGCCGTGGCCGGGCTGTCCACCCAGTCCCCCGCCTACCAGCGGGAGGCCGCGCACCGGCTGCGGCTGCCCTTCCCCCTGCTCAGCGACGTCGGCCTCGCTCTCACCCGCGCGCTGAGGCTGCCCGCCTTCGACATCGGCCTGGCACCGGACTACGAGGGCGGCGGGCACCGGACGCTGCTCAAGCGGCTCACGCTCGTCGTCAGCCACGGTGTCATCGAGAAGGTGTTCTACCCGGTCTTCCCGCCCGACCGGCACGCCGAGGAGGTTCTCGCCTGGGCGGGCGCCGGCACGTCATGAGATTTTTCCCCGGACGGCGCCGTGGCCGGCCTTCCGCGCCCGGCGCGGGCCCTGGAACTAGCAGGCCTGGCCGCTCTGGCCACGACGATGGCCCTGGCCGGCTGCGCGCAGCAGCAGGCCGGCCAGCACCGGTCCGCGAGCGCGCTGGCCGCCAATCCCGTGCTGGATCCGGGCACTGCGCTGGGCGGCAGGCCGGCCCCGGGCTTCCGGCTGCGGAATCAGCTCGGCCGGACCGTCTCGCTGGCGCAGTTCCGCGGGCGGGCCGTCCTGCTGGCCTTCGTCGATTCGCACTGCACGACCATCTGCCCGCTCACCACCACCAGCATGCTCGAGGCCGTCCACCTGATGGGAGCGGCCGGCCGGCACGTCCAGCTGCTGGGGATCGACGCCAACCCGGACGCCACCCGGGTCACGGACGTGCGCGACTACTCGGCGGCGCACGGCATGATGCACAGCTGGGACTTCCTGACCGGCACGCTCGGCCAGCTCACGCAGGTGTGGAAGGACTACCACGTCTACGTCCGTGCGATCAAGGGAAACATCGACCACGAGCCGGCCATCTACCTGATCCGCCCGGACGGCCGGGAGCAGTCGGTCTTCCTCAGCCAGATGGCCTACGCGGCGACCGGCCAGCAGGCCCAGGTGCTGGCGAACACCGCCGCCGCCGTGCTGCCCGGGCACCCGCAGGTGACCCAGTCGGTCAGCCTGCGCTACCTGCCGGGAATCCGGCCGGCGGCCAGCACCGCGCTGCCGGCCGCCGGCGGCCGGCCCGGCGGGCGGACCGTGGCGTTCGGCCCCGGCCATCCCCGCCTCGTGCTGTTCTTCGCCACCTGGGTGGATGAGAACAGCAACCTCACCCGGCAGATGCTGGCCCTGAACGCCTACCAGCGGGCCGCCCGGGCGCACGGCTGGCCGCAGCTGGTGGCCGTGGACGAGGCCAGCACCGAGACATCTCCCACGGACCTGCCCTCGTTCCTGGCCGCGCTGCACGGCCGCCTGGACTATCCGGTGGTCGCCGACCGCTATGGCCAGCTGTCAGACGGCTACGGAGTCCAGGACCAGCCCTGGATCGAGCTGGTCTCGGGCGGGAAGATCCTGTACCGCCACGACGGCTGGCTCGGCCAGCCCGCGCTGGACCGCGCAGTGCGCAAGGCGCTCCGGCCGGCGTCGGGCTGACCTCGGCCGCGGGTGCCCGGCCCGCGCGGCCGGGCACCGATGACGGAGGCTGGTGGCATGCTGCCGGTGGAGACATCCGATGGCGGCGGAGCAGAGATTCGGCAGGCGGTACTGGGCCGGCCACCCATTCTGCATCTTCGTGTCCGCATCGCCGGGCTGCGCTGCCGCAGGCAGCCTGGCCCGTCGGACGCCCGACGGGCACGATTTCGGGCCTCCGGCGACAGCTCAGGCGGGGCAGCCTACGCGGCACAAATGAGTCCCGGCCAGAGATTGGACGCCTGGCCGGGCAGGCCGGGAAGGGTAGCTTCCCCGGCCTGCCCCCTCGCCCGGCCTGGCCTCAATCCCCCGGGGCGGTGCGGCCAGCCACGCGGCGCGCCGTTTCCCGGGATTACAATCTTCAGAGGGCGGCAGGTCCGGTTTGATACACCCGATCCCGAAGATGACGTGGCGGTCCGCGGCTCACCGGGGGCGCCCGGTCATCGCGGGCTGCGGTCGATGGGCCCGCGATGTCCAGCCTGGTCATGCAGATGACCGGCTGACATACTGAGGCCACAATTACTGGCATATCGGTCAGCGACGGATCATCGCCTCCTGAGCCGCGGGACCGAGGGTAGCGATGGTGGCCGATCCCCGAGCGTGCGGCGCAGCGGCGGGATCGCTAGCGGGACGGGCATGGAAGACGAGGACACCGGCTGGCTGGTAACGGCCGCGGCCGACGGTGACAAGGCGGCATGGGACGCGCTGGTCCGGCGTTTCAGCGGACTCGTATGGTCGATCACCCGCGCTTACCGGCTGAGCCGGGCCGACGCCGCGGACGTGTCGCAGACCACCTGGCTGCGCCTGGCCGAGCACATTGACAAGATCGACAATCCCGACCGGGTCGGGGCCTGGCTGGCGACCGCCGCCCGGCGCGAGTGCCTGCAGAACATCCGGACGAGCGCCCGGACCGTGCCGACCGAGGACATGACCTGGTTCGACGACACCACGGGGGAAGACAACCCCACCGAGGAAGAAATCCTGCGCGCGGAGAGCAAGCGGGAGGAGGCGCACCGGGCCAAGGTCCTCTGGCAAGCCGTCGGGCGGCTGCCGCAGCGCTGCCGTCAGCTGATCAGGATCCTGATGACGTCTCCTCCGCCCAGCTACGCCGAGGTCGCCGCCGCGCTGGACCTGCCGGTAGGTAGCATCGGGCCCACCAGGGCACGATGCCTGCAGCGGCTGCGGCGGGAACTGGAGGGATGTATCTAGGCTCGTCTCAGGCCCTCATGCAGGGTGAGCAGCCCAGAGGGGACGAGAAATGACCGAAGAGCCGGACGACAACGAGCTGGAGCAGGAGTTCCGGCGGCTGGCGGCTCGCCTGGATCCGGTGCCACCCGAGTTCGTCCAGGCGGCTTCGGACGCGTTCTCCTGGCGTGACATCGACGCCGAGCTGGCGCAGCTGGTATCCGACTCGCTCCTTGATGCCGGGCCAGGCACGCTCGTCCGCGGTACGCCGGGACGGCGGCTGGTCTCGTTCCAGACCCCCGAGCTGACCATCGATGTCGAGGTGACCAGCACCGGATCCGGGCGCGAGGTCACGGGCCAGATCACCCCTCCGCAACGGGCCACGGTGGAGATACGCCACCCGGCGGGCGTCGTCACCACCGGCGCGGACGAGATGGGCTGCTTCCGGTGGGCATCCCTGCAGCCCGGGCCGATGAGCCTGCGGCTGAGTCCGGCCCGCGGCCCGCAGCCCGCGATCGTGACCGACTGGCTGTCCATCTGAGATTCCGGGCGGGTAGCCCTGGCCTGCATCGCGAGACGTGTGATCTGGCCGGCCTCGGGTAGCAGTCCGGGATTAGCGGCTCCGCGATTGAACCAAGCGCCGGCCTGGCCCGTGAAACAGGGAGGGCGTGCACCGCCGGCCGCCGGGGTCGGGGTGCGGCCCGTCTGACGGCCGCCGAGACGACCAGGGGAGGGGCATGATGGCGAAGATCACGGCGGCCAGCCCGCCCGCCCGCCACGATTCCCGCCCGCGGGGCAGGCCCTAAGCAGGCGCTGCCGGGCCGGCTCTAGGCAGCCTCTCACCGACCATTGGCCCTGGCCCGCCCGGCAGCGCCGCCGCCATCGGCGGCCGGCCGTGCTCAGCAGCTGGGATTGCGGCGAATCGGGCCGACGAAGGCTCCGATGGTGCCCGGCCCGACCCGGCCGTACTGCGCGTCACCGCCGAACCGGTTGCCGTTGCGCATGTTGCCGAACTCCCACACGCACGCGCCGCCGACCTTCGCCTGCGTCCAGTACGGGTAGAAGTGACCCGGCCCCTTGGGCGGCAGCACGCAGCCCTTCCCGGTGTTCAGGTTGCATCCGGTGTTGAACTGGGTGGCGCTTGAGTCGGTGACGAACTGGATCCGGGGATACCCGTGTCCGCCCGCCGTGGTGGGCTGCCGTTGCAGGAACGGCGACGGGAAGCGGCCGGAAGCGGTCGAGCTCGGCCAGTCCGGCCAGTACGGCGAGCCGTCGTAGTCGAGGTCTCCGATGGCGCCGAAATAGACCGCGCACCCGGTCACCAGGTTCGGCGCCACGGTGCCGCCGTGGGTGTCCCCGGCTCGGTAGCACGGCGAGTCGTTCGGCTCGTATGACTTCGCGCTGTCCTTGCCGACCTCGTACGGGCCGTGGCAGCGCTTGTAGTACGTGTCGCTGAAGTGTCCCATGGTGAAGGTGGCGGCACCGGTGACCGAGCGGCACGCCTCGAAGTGACCGATCTCGAACTCGCTGTTGATCATGTACGGGCCGATTCCCCAGGGAATGATGTTCTGCGGCCGCGCGGTCGAGTACTCCGGCTGGAAGTTGAACGGCCCGCCCTTGCAGCTGAACGGGTTGGTGTTCATGAACCCGTTCTCCGCCGAGGCGATCATGCGCCCGCTCCGCCCGGTCGTATGGTCGGTCTCGGTGACCTCCAGCGCGCGGCCACCGCGGATCGTGGCGTCGAACATGTGCACCGTGATGGCGTCCCCCGGGTTCATCAGCAGTGTATGCCGGTTGGGCGTGAACGTGGCCAGGTTGCTGAGCTGCGGCGACGGCGGACCGGTGGGCACGCCGTTCGACTGGATGAAGGCGAAGTTGACCGGCTCGACGCATCTGTCGTTGCAGGCCCCGGAACCATTGCCCGTGCACTCCAGGCTGTCGATGTTGAGCGCCGAGCACCAGTGCGCGTCGTCGCAGCTGATGGCGTCGGAGAACGGCGCGAAGCCGGGCGGGTAGAACTGCAGCTCGACGAAGGCCGCTCCGCCGCCCGGGTACGAGCGGTGCGGCGCGTTCCGGTCCGACCGGGGGGTGCACGGCAGCAGAGGGGCGGAATGCGGGTCGCAAACGGTGGTGGAGAACCAGGGCGCCACCGACAGCTCGAACCAGTGCGTGACGTCATGCCCGGGGTGCCGCACCGTGGGCGGGGCGGCCGGATCCCGGGGCAGCCGCTCGGTGAACGTGGTGTTGCTCCCGGAGCCTGGCTGGCTCGAGATGTACCGGACGGACGGCTCGTCATGGCCGATGTAATGCCCGTTGTCCAGGAACCTGCCCTCATCGGATCCGCGCGGGTCGGCGCACATCATGCCCGGCCTGGCCGGACGCTGGATGGTGCTGAGCCCGTTGCAGTCGAGTTCGCCGACCGCGCGCGGCTGCACCCACCTGCCCGCCGGGCCGGCCGTGCTGGCTGACGCGGTCGCGACCAGGCCCTGTGCCGCCAGTGTCAGGGCGCCGGCGATGATCAACAAGGTTAAGGCGGACAGCCGGTGAGCCGTGAAGAATGCACGCATTACGATCTCCTTTGCTCGGGCCCGATGGCTTCGATCAGACGAAAGCGCCGGTACCGGTGATGGCACGGCCGACGATGAGCGTGTTCATTTCGCGTGTTCCCTCGTAGGAGTAGATCGCCTCGGCGTCGGCCACGAACCGGCCCACATGGTTCTCCAGCAGGATGCCGTTGCCGCCGAGCAGCTCGCGGGCATAGCCGACGGTCTCCCGCATCCGCACCGTGCAGAACGCCTTGGCCAGCGCCGAGTGCTGATCTTCCGCCCGGCCGGCCTGCTGCAGCTGGGACAGCCGCGCGCACAGGCAGGCCGACGCGGTCACGTTGGCGAGCATCCGGACCAGCAGATCCTGGACCAGCTGGAAGCCGGCGATGGGCCGGCCGAACTGTTCGCGCTGGCGGGAGTAGGCGAGGGCATGCTCGTAGGCGCCGCGGGCGCAGCCGGTGGCCATCCAGGCGACGCCCGCCCGGGTCAGCCGCAGCACGGCGGCGGTGTCGCGGAACGAGCTGGCCCGCTGCAGCCGGCTGGCCTCGGGGACCCGGACGCCGTCGAGCGTGATGTGCGCGTTCTGCACCACCCGCAGCGCCATCTTGTCGCGGATCTTGGCGGCGGCGAACCCTGGCGTCCCCTTCTCCACCACGAAGCCCTTGACCTGGCTGTCCTCGACGTCCCGGGCCCAGATGACGACGTAGTCGGCGAACGTCGCGTTGCCGATCCACTTCTTCTGGCCGTCCAGCACCCAGTGGTCGCCGTCCCGGCGGGCCGTGGTGGTCAGGCCGCGGGCCGCGCCCGATCCCACGTCCGGCTCGGTGAGCCCGAATGCGCCGATCTTCTCCATCCGGGCCATGGCCGGCAGCCAGCGCTCCTTCTGCTCGGGCGAGCCGCACAGGTAGATCGAGCCCATGGCCAGCCCGCCGTGCACGCCGATGAAGGTCGCCACGGACGAGTCCACCCGGGCGATCTCCATCGAGATCATGCCGTCCAGCAGGTAGCCGCCGCCGGGGCAGCCGTAACCCTCGTAGAGCGTGCCGATGATGCCGAGCCTGCTGATCGCGGGGATGAGCTCGTGCGGGAATTCCTCCCTGATCCAGTACTTGTTGATGACGGGCTCGACCGACTTGCGCATGAACTCCCTGACCTGGTGCAGACGGTGGCGGCCGTCATCGTCCAGCAGCATCTCGAGCGCGTAGAAGTCGGCATCGCTGGTTCCGGTCATCCGGGCCTCCCCTCACGGCGCGGCGAGGAAGCCGTCCACCACGGGAGCAAGCTCGGCCGCCTCGGTGAGGAGGCCGAGGTGCCCGCCGTGATAGACGTGCAGCCGCGAATTCGGAATGAGTCGGTGCATCAGGCGAGCGTTGGCCAGCGGGATGATCGGGTCATCGTCGCCGCACATGATGAGGGTCTGCTGCCGCAGCAGCGGCAGGAACGGCAGGCTCGTCCAGGCCATGCCCGCGGTGAGCTGGTACAGGTAACCGCGCCCGGGGCCCACCCGGCTGGCGTGCAGTTCCGCGGCCACCCGTCCGGGCCCGGTGCGCGCCGTCCCGCCATACAGGGCGGGCGCGATCCGCTCGAGATAGCGCCGGTCCAGGTAGCGGCGCGGCGTCACCATCCGGGCCAGGACGGCCGGGCTGGCCGGTACCATCAGCGCCCCGGTGGCCGTGCTGACCAGCACCAGCCGGCGGCAGGAGGCCCGCTGGAAGGCGGCGAAGTGCTGGGCCACGCCGCCGCCCCAGGAGATGCCGAGCACGTCGACGGCGGCGTATCCGAGCCCGGACAGCATCCGGGAGATCATCCGGCACAGCCCGGTGAACCGGTAAGGAACCGGGGGAAGCGGCGAGCCGCCGGTGCCCGGGACGTCGAAGCGGATCACCCCGACGGACGGCTCGAGCGCGTCGACGAACGGCTGCAGCACGTCAAGACTGGCCCCCAGGCCGTTGATCAGCAGCAACGGCACCCGGCTCGGGTCACCGGGCCGTACCGCGACCCGCAACTGCCGGCCGCCGACGGCGACGCTACGCACGCTAGCGGTCGTGAACATAGGTTCCCGGAGCCGGGCCGAGCGCCAGGAAGGCGCTGCTGCCGAGCGCGCGCGGGCGGTTGCGCCGCCCGCCGCTCCGCTCGGCCAGCCAGGCCGAGTAGTCGGGCCACCAGCTGCCGCTGACGGTCGAGGCCGCCGCCTGCCACTCCCGCGGGTCGGCCGGGGTGCCCGGCGCGGCCTGGTAAGCCGCCTTCGGGTTGTCCGGCGGGTTGACCATGGAGGCGATGTGCCCGCTGGTGGACAGGATGAAGCGGACCGGGGCGCCCAGCAGCCGGGCGCTGCGATAGCAGGACTGCCACGGGCACAGGTGGTCGGCCAGGCCGGCCACCACGTAGGCGCTCACGTTGACCTGGGAGAGGTCGACCGGCGAGCCGAGCATCGTGGCCTTCCCCGGCCGGGTCAGCGCGTTGCGCCACGCCGATGTCGATGAAGTCGGCGTGCAGGGCGGCGGGCAGCCGGGTGGTGTCGGCGTTCCAGTACAAGATGTCGAACGGCGGCGGCTTGCGGCCCTGCAGGTAATTGTTGACCCAGTAACTCCAGATCAGGTCGTCGGGCCGCAGCCAGGCGAAGATCTCGGCCAGCGCCCGGCCGTCCAGGTAGCCGCGGGCGCGTGAGGCCGCCTTGGCCGCCGCGGCGGTCTTCTCATCTACCATCGCCGCAGCGGTGCCGGCCCGCGACTGGTCCAGGACGGTGACGCCGAGGCAGAGGCTGGCCAGCCGGTCCGCCCGCCCGGCCTGCTTCAGGTGGGCGGCCACCATGGACGAGACGATGCCGCCCGAGCACAGCGCGCAGATGCTGGCCCTGGCCGCCCGGGTGATGCCGCAGGCCGCGTCCACGGCGGCCAGGACCGAGCCGCCGTAGGTGTCCAGGTTCCAGTCCCGGTGCCGCTGGTCCGGGTTGCGCCACGAGATGACGAACACCTGGTGGCCCTGGCTGGCCAGGTACTCGATCATGCTGCGGCCCGGAGCCAGGTCGGTGATGTAGAACTTGTTGATCATCGGGGGCACGATCACCAGCGGGTACCTGAGCACGGTGTCGGTGACCGGCTGGTACTGGATCAGCTCGAATACGTCGGTCCGGTGCACCACTGCCCCCGGGGTCACCGCCAGATCCTTGCCGACCTCGAACGCTCCCGGCTCCGCCATCGCGGGCACGCGCGGTGGCGCGGCCAGATCCGATGCCAGCGCCCGGATGCCGCGGACCGCGGACTGGCCGCGGGTGTCGATCGCCGCCTTCCACCCGGCCGGGCTGATCAGCGGGTTGTTGCTGGGTGCCGCCGCGGCGACCAGGTTCGACAGCAGGAACTTCGCCCGCTCACTGTCCTGCCAGTCCAGCCCGGCCACGGCGACCAGCCCCTCCGCGGCCTGGGCCGCCGCCAGGTAGGCCTGCACGCTACGCCGCAGCAGCGGGTTCGTCGTCCAGGCGGGATCGGCGAACCGCCGGTCGCGACGGTGCGGGACGATCGCGGAGCTTCCGGAGATGACCCTGCGAAGCTCGGCGGCCAGCAGCGCCAGCGAGCCGCCGGTCAGCCGCGGCCGCAGCGCCAGCCGCGTGGCCAGGCGCAGCACGGAGCTGTCCGGCCGGAACAGGCGGACGACGCCGAGCGCCGCGTCGGACAGCAGCAGGTCGAGGGCGCCGGCCGCCTCCGCGGCCTCGGCGGCACCGGCCGGCTCAGCTGCGCCGGACCCGTCCCCCGCGGACCCGCCCCCGGCAGGCTGGCGTGCTGCACGGGCGGGACGTGCCGTCACCGCAGATGCTCCGGCGGGCGCACCTCGCGGCGGAGGATCTTGCCGGTGGGGCCCTTCGGCAGCTCGTCGACCAGCCAGACGTGCCGGGGGTACTTGTACGCCGCCACCCGCTCCTTGGCGAACGCGCGCAGCTCGGCTTCGGTGGCGCTGGCACCCGGCTTGAGTGCCACCGCGGCGCCGACCTCCTCACCGAACTCGTCGTGCGGGATGCCGACCACGGCGACCTCCGCGACCGCCGGGTGCTCGTGCAGCACCTCCTCGATCTCCCTGGGGTACACGTTGTACCCGCCGCGGATGATCAGCTCCTTCTTGCGGTCCACGATGTAGTAATAGCCGTCCTCGTCGACCCGGCCCATGTCGCCGGTGCGGAACCAGCCGTCCGGGATCGCCTCCGCGGTGGCCTCCGGCTTCGCCCAGTAGCCCTTCATGACGTTGTGGCCCCGGATCGCGATCTCGCCCACCTCTCCGGGCGGCACGTCGGCGCCGCCGGCGTCCACCAGGCGCATCTGCACCCCCTCGACCGGCGTGCCGACCGAGCCGGGCTTGCGGGCCTTGTCCGGGTGGTTGAACGACGCCACCGGCGAGGTCTCCGACAGCCCGTAGCCCTCCAGGATCATGCAGCCGAACTTCTGCTCGAAGTTGCGCAGCACTTCCACCGGCATCGCCGCGCCGCCGGAAATGCACAGCCGCAGCGAGGAGGTGTCGGCCGGGCGGTCGGCCCGGTGATGCAGCATGGCGGCGTACATGGTCGGCACGCCCTCGAAGATCGTCACCGCATCGCGCTCGATGATCTCCAGGGCCTGGCCCGGGTCGAACCGGGGCAGCAGGGTCAGCGCGCCCCCGCCCGTCACCGTGGCGTTCAGGCCGCAGGTCAGGCCGAACACGTGGAACAGCGGCAGGCAGCCCATCATCACGTCGCCGGGCGCGCTGTGCAGCAGGGTCTCGGCGGTGAGCCTGGCGTTCCGGGCCAGGCTGGCGTGGGTGAGCTGTGCGCCCTTCGGCTTGCCGGTGGTGCCCGAGGTGTAGAGGATGACCGCGTCGTCGTCGCCGGCCGCGTCGACCCAGGCGCTCAGCGGGGACAGCCCGGCCCGCCGGGAGCCGAGGTCCGGGTCGTCGACCCCGACGACCTGCGCGCCGACGTCGGCCGCGCCCTTGGCCGCCTCGCCGGCCGCGGCGTGCCACGCGAACAGCACCCTGGCCCCCGAGTCACCCAGGTAGTAGGCGACTTCCCGGCTCTTGAGCAGGGGGTTCATCGGCACCACGACCGCCCCGGCGGCGAGCGCGCCGAAGAAGGCGACAGGAAAGGCCGGCACGTTCGGCAGCATCAGGCCGACGCGGTCTCCCGGCCCGACGCCGAGGGATGCCAGCAGCGAGGCGGCCTGGCCGGCCGCGTCGCGCAGCTGCGCATAGCTCAGCACGAGGTCATCCATCCGGATGGCCGGCCGGTCAGGACCGCCGCCGGCCGCCCGCTCGAGCATGGAACTGAGGTTTGCCATGGCACTCTCCCGCGGTGGGCCGCAGTGGCCGTCTTTCGCAATCATGCTCCACGTCGGGGCCGATGCCTATGCCTGAAGAGGAAGGTCAGCTGCATCGGTCAGCGGCGCGGCGGGACCAGCGGTCGCACACCGTCGAATGCAGCAGCACCAGCGCGGGGCCGTCGCCCGCCACGTCATGCGCGATGGTCACCTGCGCAGAGTAGAGACTTGGCACCCGGCTGGCCAGCGAATAGTCATCGCCGCGCGGATACGGTGAGCCCTGGTCAGGCTGCGGAGGAGGCAGCTGATGCCCGGTGACGTGCTGAGCCGGCAGGCGCTCAACCGTGCCCTGCTGGAACGGCAGATGCTGCTGCGGCGGACCCCGGTGCCCGGGACCGCCGTCCGGGCCGGACGAGTGGTCGCGGCGGTGGAGCACCTGCTCGGCCTCCAGGCCCAGGCCCCGTTCCCGCCCTACTACGGCCTGTGGTCCCGGCTGGCGGATTTCCGTCCGGACGAGCTGGGCCGGCTGATCACCGGCCGCCAGGTGGTCCGTATCGCGCTAATGCGCGGCACCATCCACCTGGTGTCCGCCCGCGATTGCCTGCGGTTGCGCCCGCTGGTCCAGCCGGTGCTCGACAAGGCCCTGGCCGCGACGTTCGGGCGGCAGCTGGCCGGCGTGGACACCGGGGCGCTGGCGGCGGCGGGGCGGGCGCTGGCTGAGCAGGGACCCCGGACGTTCAGCGAGCTGGGGGCGCTGCTGGCACCCCGGTGGCCCGGTAACCCGCCCGCCGCGCTCGCCCAGGGCGTGCGGGCTCTGGTGCCGCTGGTCCAGGTACCGCCGCGGGCCGTCTGGGGCGCGGCCGGGCAGGCCCGGCACACCCCGGCCGAGTCCTGGCTCGGCCGCGGGCTGGATCGCAGCGCGTCCCTGGACGACCTGGTCCTGCGCTACCTGGCCGCGTTCGGCCCGGCGAGCGTCCGTGACGTGCAGGCGTGGTCCGGGCTGACCGGCCTGCGCGAAGTGACCGGCCGGCTGCGGTCCCGGCTGCGGACGTTCCGGGACGAAAACGGGGTCGAGCTGCTCGACCTGCCGGGCGCGCCCCGGCCCGACCCCGGGACGCCGGCCCCCGCGCGCCTGATAGCCGAGTTCGACAACCTGCTCCTGTCGCACGCCGACCGGACCCGGATCATCGCCGCGCAGGACCGCCCGAGGCTGTACACCAGGAATGGCGTCTTCCCGGGCACCGTGCTGGTGAACGGCTACGTGGCGGCCACCTGGCAGGTCACCAGATCCGCCGGCCCGGTGACGCTGACCGTGGAACCGTTCGGGAAAATCGCCCGCCGGGACCGCGACGCGATCAGCGCCGAGGCCAGCCTCCTGCTCGGCTTCGCTGCGCCCGGCGCCGGAACGCAGGACATCCGGTTCGCTCCCAGGCCGTAGCAGCGGGTACCGCCCCCGGGGCGGCGCCACCAGCCCCGCCGGTGGCCGCGCTCCGGCGTTGAGCACCAGCGTGGCCGGCCGGTACTCGTCGATGAGCTGGCCGGCCAGGACCGGGCCGGCCGCTTCCCCGGCGGTACCCGGGTCGGCGTCAGCGGTGTACGACGTCCGTGTGATGGCAGAAGTGCACCCGGGCCGGCGCCAGGGACCGGATGCGCTCGACCGAGGCCTGCCAGGCCGCCACGTCGCTCGCCTGGCCCGGCGGCAGCGCGGTTCCCGGCGGGCTGAGGTACTGCCGCGGCGTGTAGGCGGCGTCGCCGATCAGCAGGTCGGACCCGCCGCCGCCGGCGGCGGACCGGACCACGACGCACTGGTGGCCCGCGGTGTGCCCGGGCGTCGCGATCACGGCCAGCCCGGGCAGCACGCCGGCATCCCCGTCGAGCAGTTCGAAACGCGCATTCATGAAGCCGAACCAGTCATACAGTTCCGGTGACTCGCGCCGGGCCCGTTCCAGCTCGGCCCGCTGGACGTAATGGGCGGCGTGCCGGAACACCGCATTCTGGCCGCAGTGGTCGAAGTGCAGGTGAGTGTTGATCACCAGGCTGATGTCGCCGGGGGTCATGTCCAGTTCGGCGAGCGCATCGGCGGCCGAGCGGTTCACCACCCGCCAGTCGCTCAGCACGTGCGGCGGGCCGCCGACGCCGGTGTTGACCAGCACCGCGCCATCAGGGTGGGTGATCACGAAGCCGTGCACCGGCCAGTCCCGGCCGTCAGGACCGCGCAGCCGGGCCAGATGCAGCCGCTTGATCTCCACCGGGCTGGCCGGCATCGGGCACCGCCTCCGGATCCGTGGTCGGCAGGGGACTGCGGCTCACCATCGTCGCAGCCGGGCCCGCCCGGGGTCCAGGCGAGCGCCGGCGGCCCGGCTCGGGTAAGGTGGCGTCTCTAGCCGTGCCCGAGCCGGCTAGCCGCGCCCGAGCCGGGAGGTGAGACCCATGACCGCCAGATCAGGCCGGGTGCTCTCACCCCGCGGCCGCGTGGTCCCTTCGGCTTAGGCGGCCGGGAGAGCGCCCGTAGGTAACCCGAAAGGCGCCCCGCAATGTCAGCTTTTCCCCCGCATTCCCCGCAATCCGTCGTCACCAGGCTCCGTGCCGCCGGCTGCGTGTTCGCCGAGGACGAGGCGCGGCTGCTCATCTCCGCCGCGCGCATGCCCGCCGACCTTGACGTCATGACGGCCCGCCGGGCGGCCGGGATACCGCTCGAGCACGTCCTCGGCTGGGCGGAGTTCTGCGGCCTGCGGATAGCCGTGGACCCCGGAGTCTTCGTGCCGCGCCGGCGGACCGAGTTCCTCGCCGGGCACGCCGTCGGCCTGGCCCGCCGGGCGGCGGGCCGCCGCGGCCCGGCGGTCGTCGTCGACCTGTGCTGCGGTACCGGCGCGCTGGGCGCCGCGCTGGCCGCGGCGCTGGACCGGGCCGAGGTGCACGCCGCGGACATCGACCAGGCCGCGGTCCGCTGCGCCCGGCGCAACCTGGCCGCCGCCGGCGGCCAGGTCTACCAGGGCGACCTCTACGATCCGCTGCCCGCGGCGCTGCGCGGCCGGGTGGACGTCCTGCTGGCCAACGTGCCCTACGTGCCCACCGGGGCGATCGCCGCGCTGCCCGCCGAGGCGCGGCTGCACGAGCCGCGCGAGGCGCTCGACGGCGGGGCGGACGGACTCGACGTGCTGCGGCGGGTGACGGCCGCGGCATCGTCGTGGCTGGCGCCGGGCGGCTGCCTGCTGTCCGAGACGAGCGAAGCCCAGGCGCCGCGGGCGGCCGGGGCCTTCGCCGGGGCCGGGCTGAATCCGCGGGTGGTCAGGTCCGCTGACCTGAGCGCCACCGTGGTGATCGGAACCAGGCCCGGGGCGAGTCCCGGCCGCCGGGCCGCGGCCCGGGCGGCCGCGGGCGCCGAGGCCACTTCCTGCGGGCGGATGTCGAGGTTACTCATGCCTGCCTCCGCCGGGCCCGGTGCCGGGCCACGTTCACCTGATTAGCGCAGCGGACGCTGCAGAAGTGCCGCCCGCCGTTGCGCGAGGTATCGACGAAGACCTTCGGGCAGCTGGTCCGCTCGCACCCCCGGACCCGGTGACCGCCGCCGTCGGCGATGGCATGATCCAGGCCCGCGGCGGTCAGCGCCTTGACCCGGGCCACCAGGTCGGTAGCCACCGGCGGGTAGTGCAGGTGGAACGGCAGGTCGTCGTGAGACACCAGGCTGGGCGGGCAGTCCGAGGCCTGCAGCAGGGCATCGACCAGGGCAGCCTGGCCGTCTCGGCCTGGCGGGCGTGGTCATCACCGGCGCGGCGGGGGATCCGATCCGCCGCCGGGCCGACCGGGGCCAGCGCCGGGTATCCGGTTGCGCGGCCGGGCAGGCGAACACCGGGCAGGCGAACACCGGGCAGGCGAACACCGGGCAGGCGAACACCGGGCAGGCGAACGCAGTACAGGTATCATCATCCGCGTCATGACCGACCAAGCCAGCCGCCAGGCTCGCCCGCACGCCAGCCCGAAATCGGTGCGGTTCGCCCGGCTGTCCGAGCCGGTCCTGAACGCATTGCTGGACCGGAACCTGGCCGGGGCCAGCGCGGCGGCCGGGGTCCGGCTCACCCAGTACTTCATCACTCCCGAAGCGGTGAAGCTCTGGCGGCTGCGCGCCGATCAGATAGCGGCCGACCCGCAGAGCGCACGCTGGATCGCGCGGGCGGCGGTGGCCGAGCCGGAGGGTGTCGTCGTCGGCCACGCCGGCTTTCACGGGCCGCCGGACGCGGCCGGAACGGTCGAGGTCGCCTACTCGGTGGACCCGGCTTACCGGCGCCAGGGATACGCCACGGCGATGCTCCGCGAGCTGCTGCGGCGCGCGGCCAGCGAATCCGGCGTCAGGACCGTGCGGGCGACGATCAGCCCGGACAACGCCGCGTCGCTGGCCACGATCGCCGGGTTCGGCTTCACCGAGAACGGCGAGCAGTGGGACGAAGAGGACGGGCGGGAACTCATCTTCGAGCGCCCGGCGGGAGAGACCGCGTGATCGGCCGGAGCCGCCGCGAAACGCCGGCCGGGCGGGTCCTCTCGTGCCGGCCGGACCTGCTTACCGGGTAGAGCGGGCGAAGTCCAGGGCCTCCCGGGCCAGCAGCAGCCAGCCCAGGTCAGACCCGGGATCGAGGCTGAGCCACTCCCTCATCGGCGTGCCCCGGTTCGCGTCGAAGCGCACGCCATCGACCGGCCCCTACCAGCTCGTCAACCCGCGGCGCGGGAAGCTTCAGCACCAGCCGCCCGCGCACCAGCATGGCGAAGATCCTGTTCTGGAAGCGCAGGCCGGTGCGGCCGAACCCGCCGCCGCCGCGCGGCGGGGTGACGCCGTCGATGCCGGTGAGCTCGTCCACCAGGTCCTCGAACCGGCCCTGGGGCGTCACACGCGTATCGGGCTCGCGCATCACCCCAGGGTAAACCGGGGCACTGACAAGACCCCGCCATGCCCGCGACCGGCCAGGCGGCTGAACTCAGTCGCCGGTCGCCACGATGACGTCCGACGCCTTGATCACCGCGACGACCTCGCGGCCCTCGGCCAGGTCAAGCTCACGGGCCGCCTCTACGGTGATCGAGGCGATCAGCCGGACGCCGCCCGCGTTCAGTTCGACGTTAGCGATCGCCTCTCCGGCGGTGACGCCGATGACCTGGGCCGGGATCTGGTTTCGCGCGCTCAGCCGCATGACATGAACTCCCTGGGATGACCGATGATGTGGCCTTAGGCTAGCCCGCCCGCCAGGTGACGCCTGGCGGGCCACGCGGGTCAGCCCGCGGGTGGAGCCGTCGTCGCCCACGAGGATCGCGGTCAGCCCGCCGGTCCCCCGCTCAAACGTATCGTCGCCGCCAGGCGTCACGGGAGCAGTGCAGGTGGAGCATGCTCTTAGCCGTGGACCGTTAGCGATATGGAGAGGCAGTCATGAGCGGACCTCCTGTTACCGCGCCGGCCGGGGCTCGCCCGACCGCCGGCATCGTGCATACCCGCAGCCCGCGTAACGTCGCCGAGACCGTCGGCTTGCTCACCGAGGCGATCGGCGCGGCCGGGGCGACGCTGTTCGCCGTCGTCAACCACAGCGGCGAAGCGGCCCGCGTGGGGCTGTCGCTCCGTGATACGAAACTGCTGATCTTTGGTCATCCGAAGGGCGGCACCCCGGCGATGGTGGCCGCACCGCTCGCCGCGATCGACCTGCCGCTCAAGCTGCTGGTCTGGCAGGACGATGGGGACGCGGTGTGGATGAGCCACATTGACCCGCGGTGGCTGGCCGACCGGCACGGGCTGACCGCGGACCAGACTGCCCCGCTGGCGGCGGCGGGGGCGCTGGCCGGCCGGGTGGCCGCGCAGGCCAGCAAGCCGTGACCGACACCGCCGGCCCGGATCGGGGCCGCCCCGCAGGCGGTCCCAGATCAGCGGCGGGCAGATCCGGGCCGGGAACGGGCCGCGCCGCGCCAGCGGCGGACAGCCCAGAACCAACGGCGGACAGCCCAGAACCGGAGACTGGCGATCCCGCGCCGGCGGCGGGCGATCCCGCCTCCGGGACGGGCAGTTCCGAGCCGGCCGGGACCGGCGACACCGAGCCGGACGCCCGGTTCACCTTCGCCAACGAGCGGACGTTCCTGGCCTGGAGCCGGACCGGGCTCGCCCTGATTGTCGCGGGGCTCGGCATCGTCCAGCTGCTGCCCCCGTTCCCCGGCGTGCCGTGGGGCCGTCACCTGATCGGCATCCCGCTGATCGTGCTCGGCGCGGTCGTCGCCGTGGCCGGGTACGGCGAGTGGGTCCGCAACCAGCGGGCGCTGCGCCGCGGTGAGCCGGTGCCCCGGTCCGCGCTGCCGCTAGTCCTGGCCGCGACCATCACGGCCATAGCCATCGTGTCCGCGATCGTCTTGCTGCTGTCAGCCATCCGGTAGCCCGATGACTCCATCCGCCGACCCCGAGGATCTCGATCCGGGCCTGGCCCGCGTGCGGACCAGGCTGGCCTGGATTCGCACCTCGATCTCGTTTGCCGCCGTCGGCATCGCGGTGCTCAAGGTCAACCTGACAGCCGGCGTCACGGTGCTGGCCATAGCCTCTTTCATCTGGCTGACCGGCGGCTACCTGGCCAGGCAGGCGCCGGACGAAGACGTCCGGCCCAGGCTGCTCCTGGGGATCGCCTTGGCCGTGACCGCGGTCGCGCTCGTGGTGCTGGCTGTGATCCTCAGCCGCGGCCCGTCGCCGGGTTTCCGCCCGCCCGAGCACGTGCAGTCCGGCGCGATCTCCAGCGGGCGGCCTGCAACTGGGTGCGTGTTACGGTCCGAACCTCAATCCCGGCGGGCCGCCGGATCCGGACGCGGGACCCGGCTCTGGTGCCGCGAACGGGCGTGATGCTCAGTGCCGTTGAACGAGATGTCCCCCCGCTCGCGCGGGTGCTGCCTATGCTCGGGAGGTGCGGCTGGTGTCCCTGCTTCCCTCGGCGACCGAGATCATCTATGCCCTCGGGCTCGGCGAGCAGCTGGTCGGGGTGACCTTCGAGTGTGACGAGCGCCAGCGCCCGGGCCGAGAAGACGGTCGTGGTGGGCGGCCGGGACACCAGCGGGATGACCGCGGCAGAGATCGACGACTACGTCCGCGGGCAGATGGCCGCGGGCGCGGACCTGTACACCCTGCACGAGCGGGCACTCGCGGAGCTGCGATCCGGACCTGATCCTCACCCAGGACTTGTGCCGGGTGTGCGCGCTGCCATCCGGCCAGATCGAGAACGCACTGGACTACCTGGGCTGCCGGGCCGAGGTGCTGTCGCTCGATCCCCGCTCGCTCGAGGAGGTGCTGGACTCGATCCTGGAGATCGGAGTGCGCACCGGGGTGGCCGGCCGCGCCGAGCGCCTCACCGCCGAGTTGCGCTCCCGGCGTGACCGGACCGCGGCCCGGGTGGCCGGCCGGCCGCGGCCCCGGGTCGCGGTGGTCGAGTGGGTGGATCCGCCGTTTACCGCCGGGCACTGGATCCCTGACCTGGTCACCACGGCGGGCGGCGAGCCGGTCGCGGCCCGGCCCGGCACTCCATCGGTGCAGACCACCTGGGATGCCGTGGCGGCCGAGGATCCGGACCTGGTCATCGTGGCACCCTGCGGCTATCACCTGCCCGGGGCGGTCGGGCAGGCCGGCCCGGTGGTCCGTGCGCTTCCCGGCAGGCCCGTCTGGGCGATCGACGCGGACGGCATCGTCGTCCGGCCGGGACCCCGCCTGATCTCCGGCGTCGAGGCCATCGCCGCGGTGCTGCACCCCGGCGCCGTCCCGGCTGCCCGGCCCGGCACGATCCAGCGGGTGGCCTGAACCCGAACCGCCGCGTTCCGGGCCGGGCAGGCCCGGCTATTCCGGGGCCGGGCGGACTCTGCCCTGCTCGCCGCCCGGCCTCGCAGCCGGCCGGACGAGCTGACCGGGAGCAGCCGACGACACCGCCGGAGCGGATCGGCAGCGTCGCCGGATGGATGCCCGGGGCAGCCCCCCCGCTGGTTCGGCCACTGCCCCGGGCAAGCCTTCGGCAGACCGGAAACGTCGCGCCCCGTGGTGCAGTATGCCGGACGCTCAGCTTCCTGCTGTTATCTGCCGCGACACCAGGCGGATCCCTTCCCGATCGAAGCAGAAGGACGGCTGGCCAGACCTTTAATCCTGGCCACGCCGACGGTTCGCCTCGGCTATCGCGGCAGCCGTTCGGCCGGTAAAAGGGGACATACGCCGGATTCGCCTCCGTCCGCGGCTCGCATGCTCACGGTAGGCGTCGCCAGCGAGATCACGTAGATCAATTGCAGTCGGCTTGAGGGACTGCAAGCCGAAGATCAGAGACCGGCAATTACCCTCATCACGGCATCCGTCCGCCCCGGTAACCGCAACGGCCCCGGCCGGCATAGGCGCCCGGTATTCCATGGCATTAACCGGTCTGCGTGAAAAGGGTCCACTATGATCGGCTCCGTGGGGGGCGCTGCCACTGCACCTGGCCAGGTGCGAGAAGCCGTTGTCGACCCGTGCCTGCGGGTCCGGGAGCGTACTGCCTGGCTGCTCAGGGTGAACCGGATCTTCGGGCCGGACGAGAGCCTGGCCCGGGCGTCGGTGTTCGCGACCGCATTTCACGGCGGATGCTGGCCGGGCACGGCCAACGAAAGCAAAGTTTCCCGCTGGGAAACAGCGACATTGCGGGTTCCGTATCAGGCCGTCCGGCGTTATGAGGAGCTTCTCGGCCTGAGGCCGGGATTGCTCACCGCCTCGGCCGACAACATCCATGCCTATTACTGTCCGCTCCCCGGCTGCCCGGGATCCAGCGGCTGGAGCCTGCCCCGGCGTGACCCGGTGCCGGTCGCGCGCATAGGCGAACTCATCGACCAGGGCCGTTCGGATGCCGTGATGACGGGTCACGAATGGGATGAGATAACGCGCGAGATATCCGCCGAGCCGCGTTTCTTCATCTCGCCCGCCACGACCTGGGCGGTGCTGGCGGAGCGACTGCTCGCCGAGCAGATCATCGCGGACCGGGTGGCGTGGCTGCAGCGGTTCGGCGCGCTGGTCCGGCTGCTCGGTCACCCGGTTGCTCAGCAAGCCGCTATAGCAGCCTGCGCGAGCCTCGCAGCCGACAAGACGAACCAGGTGGGAATAGAGGTGATCTGCGCGCTGGATGTCACCGGGCACCCGGACGCCAGCCATCACGTTCTCGGCCAGCTTGCCTGTCCGACCAGCGACCAGACCTTCTACGGCGCGCTGCTCGCCTGCGTGCGCAAGCTCGCCCGCAAACACTTCACCGCCGAGCAGATCAGCGTCCTGGGGTCGGTCGTGGTCAGCCTGCTCGATGATCCGGTCCGCCACGATGACGCCCGGACGCTGGCCGCGATCCTGCTGCGCCAGATGCCGGCCGGCGTTCCGGCCGGCGTGACCGCCAAGCTGCACCGGTCGCTGGCCGCCGATGGGGTGCTGAGCCGCGTCGTGTCGACGGGCCGGCTGGCCGAAGCCGAATGTGCCTCAGGCTGCGTCCGCCGGGTGGTAACGGCCGCAACCGCCCGGATGCCCCGTGAAGGACCCTGGCTGTATGACGAGATGCTGGCCGCCCTGGTCGACGAGATGCTCTACAGCCCCGTCTCCGACGTGCGGCTGTACGCGGCCGTCGCTATCCAGGCGACCCCCTACTGCGAGCCCGTCGCCGTCGCGCTGGCGGCCGAGCTATCCCGGATCGCCGTGGCGGCCCACACCGACCTTTCCATCTGCATCATGGACGCGCTGCGGCTGCTCGGCGGGGCGGGGCAGCGTCCCGTTGTGGAACGCTTCACGCTGAGTCCCGGGCTCCCCCCGCCGGTCATGGCCGCGGCCGCGCGCAATCTCGGTCATCTCGGCGGGACCAGCGACAACCGCTACTGGATGCGCGCCATCGACCTGCAGTGCCAGCGATCCCTGCGGCAGGACTCCCCAGCCGGCAGCGCGGCCCTCCGCGGTCTGGTCTACGGGCTCGGCATGGCGCGCAACGACCGCCTGCTCACCTACATACGCGATCGTCACGAGATGCCGTGGCAGGCCCGCGCGGCCGCGTCGTGGTGGCTCGGTCAGCCGCGGCGCATCCGGGAGAGCGCCGTCCTCTAGAGCGTTCACGGGATGGGAATAATACGGCCACGGCGGACGCTGGCCGGAGTGGGCGCACTCGGGCCGGGTCACGCCGGCCGGGCCGGGCTGGGGGCGAGACTTTCGCTGGCCGGCAGGTAAAGTGCTCGCAGACATCGTTGGCGCAGCCATCAGGGCGCGCCGGCCGTACCGCGCTCATCGAGCGAAATGGTTTCCACGGACGTGGCGGCCTTGCACCACACGGCCACCCACAGTCCGAAAGAGATTCTTTGACCACCCAGCTCAGCAGTAAATTCAGTGCTGCGCGGGGCCCGCGCGGCAATCCCGCCGGTCCCGCCACTTTCGCTTCCCTCGGCGTTCCCGCGCCACTGGTGGCCGCACTTGCCGAGGACGGCATCGCGGCCCCGTTCCCGATCCAGACCGCGACGCTGCCCGATTCGCTGGCCGGCCTCGACATTCTCGGGCGCGGCAAGACCGGTTCAGGTAAGACACTCGCGTTCTCGCTCCCGCTCGTCGCCGCCCTGGCCGGAGGGCACACGATGGCGTGCCGCCCGCGAGGCCTCGTGCTGGTGCCAACCCGCGAGCTTGCCAGCCAGGTCGAGGCCGTTCTCGTGCCGCTGGCCCGGACCATGGGCCTGACCGTCGTCACCATCTTCGGCGGCACCCCGCAGAATCCCCAGGTAGCCGCGCTGCGGAAGCGCGCCGATATCGTCGTCGCCTGTCCGGGACGCCTGGCCGACCTCATCGAACAGGGCCACTGCCACCTGGGCGATACCGAGGTCACCGTGATCGACGAAGCCGACCACCTGGCTGACCTCGGGTTCCTTCCGGTCGTGCGGCGGCTGCTGGAGTTCACCCCGCCGGATGGCCAGCGGATGCTGTTCTCCGCGACTCTCGACAAGGCAGTCGATGTCCTCGCCCGGCGCTTCCTGAAGGACCCCGCCCGGCACGCTGTCAACTCGGCTGCCCCGCCGGCCGAGATGGTCCACCACCTGCTCAGCGTCGCGCCGGCGGACCGGGTGAGCGTCGTCGCCGCCCTGGCGGGCGGCAACAACCGGACGCTGGTCTTCACCCGGACCAAGCGCGGCGCGCAGAGGCTCACCCGCCAGCTGACCGCGGCCCGGCTATCCGCGGTGGAACTGCACGGCAACCTGGCGCAGAGCGCCCGCCGTCGGAACCTCGCGTCGTTCACGTCGGGCGCCGTCCCCGTCATGGTCGCGACGGACATCGCCGCCCGCGGCATCCACGTGGAGGGCATCGACCTGGTCATCCACGCGGATCCGCCGGCCGAGCACAAGGCTTACCTGCACCGGTCCGGCCGGACCGCCCGGGCCGGCGCCGCCGGAGTGGTCGTCACCCTGCACACTCCCGGGCAAGCGAGCGAGGTGCGCGCGCTGATGCGGCGGGCCGGCGTGGTCCCGCTGAGCGCCACCGTCCGCCCCGGCTCGCCGCTGCTTGCCTCGATCGCCGGCCCGGCTGCCCGGGCCGCGTCGGCGAGCCAGGCTGCTGGCCGGGAACCGGTCATGACTGCCATCCCCGCGGCCGGGCGCGGCGCGGCCGCCGCATCTGCCCGCTACCGGGGCGGCCGCAGGCGCTGACCTCCGGTCGCGTGCCCGGGGCAGTCATGGCCGGTGACATCGCCCGCCCGGGCGCCCGCGCGTGTTCTAGCGCCAGCCGGTATTGTCGTAATCGGTACCCGCCTGGGCTCAGTCGCCAGGCGGCCGCTCAAGACCCTGGCGGCACATCCACCTGTCCGGCCCCGATGTGCATCCCAGGAGCGCTTGTGATTCGACCCTCCGCGACGGCGGCCGCCGAGACCACGCTGGACTCCCTGCCAGCCGGCGCACCGCCCGCATCGCCGGTGCTCGGCAGCGAGTACGCGGAGCTGTCTCGGCAGGTGAAGCAGGCGGGACTGCTGGAGCGGCGCCCGGGGCACTACATCGCGCGGATCACGATCACTGCCCTGCTGCTGGCCGCCGGATGGGCCGCATTCGTCCTGGTGGGCAACTCCTGGTGGCAGCTGGCCGTGGCCGCCTTCCTGGCCGTCATGTTCACCCAGTTCGGATTCCTGGGCCACGACGCCGGGCACCGGCAAATCTCCGGCTCCCGGCGCGCCAGCTACCGGCTGGGCATCCTGCTGGGCAATCTCGGCATCGGGCTGAGCTTCGGCTGGTGGGCCGGCAAGCATAACCGCCACCACGCGCATCCGAACACCGAGGGCGCGGACCCCGACATCGCGATAAGCGCACTGGCCTTCAGCGCCAGCCAGGCGCGCGTCAGCCGGGGCCTGCTCCGGCTGGTACACCGCTACCAGGCCTACCTGTTCTTCCCGATGCTGCTCGGCGAAGCGATCAGCCTGCATGCCTCGAGCATCCGTGCCCTGGCCAGCCGGACGTCCCCCCGCCGGCCGGCGGAGGCGGCGTTGCTCGCCGCTCACGTCGCCGGCTACCTCACCGTCGTTTTCCTGGTGCTGTCGCCCGTCAAGGCCGTCGTGTTCATCCTGGTCCAGCAGGGCCTGTTCGGCCTGTACCTGGGCATCTCCTTCGCCCCCAACCACAAGGGCATGCCCATCCTGGGCCTCGGTGACCAGAGCGACTTCCTGCGCCGGCAGGTGCTCACGAGCCGCAACGTCCGCGGCGGCTGGCTCATCGACAACGCCCTGGGCGGCCTGAACTACCAGATCGAGCACCACCTGTTCCCGTCCATGCCCCGGCCTAACCTAAGGCGCTCCCAGGCCCTGGTCCGGGAGTTCTGCCAGCAGCATGGCCTGTCCTACTGCCAGGCCAGCTTCGTGGGCTCCTACGTCCAGGCCCTGCGCCATCTCAACGCCGTCGGCCGGCCGCCCCGCACCGCACCGGACACGCCGCCGGCCTGAGCCCGGTCCGGCGGAACGGTCCCTGCTACGGCTGGGCACCGGACGGCGGGTCCGGACTCGGCGAGTACTCCGGCTTCCCGCGCGCCGCGGGGCGGCTGCTGGCCCGGCCGCCGCCGCGGGTGATATCGACGGTGCCGTTGTGACATGAGAGCGGTCTTCGTGCACATAAGAATCCTCTTCACGGCTTTTGGGCGGATGGCCGCCGATCCTGCGGGGAGATGCTAGCGTCGGGGTATTGCTCCGGACCCCGGCAGTCGCACCCGTGCACCAGGCGGGAGCAGGGCAGGTTTCGGAGTTTCCGGCGCATCGGCCACGATCCGTCCCGAGGGAACGGTTACCCGCGCGCACGTCACTTCGTTACCGACCGAGGACGTCACCGTTCACCGTCACAGGGACGAGGCCCGATGATGACCAGCGCGGAGCCGCGCGGACGCGGCCGGAAATTCCTGCGCGCGGTGGTCTCCGTGGCTCTGGTAGCGGCCATATTCGGGTTCGGGCTCCCGCATTTCGCGTCCTACCGCAGCGTGTGGGCCAGCGTTCAGTCCATGACGTGGCCGCAGGTCACGCTGGTGGCCGTGACGGCCGTCGTCAGCATGGTCACCGTCTGGGTCATGATCTGCTCGGTACTGCCGTCGGTACGGCTGCGCGAGGCGGCGGTGGTCAACCTCGGCTCCAACTCGGTGGCGAACACGCTGCCCGCGGGCGGTGCCCTCGCCATGGGAGTCAGCTGGGCCATGCTCTCCAGCTGGGGCGTCAGCACCGCGGAGTACGTCCTCTACACCCTGGTGTCAGGAATCTGGAATGTCTTCGCCCGGCTGGGCCTGCCGGTCCTCGCCCTGCTGATCCTGGTGACGGCGACCCGGCCCGACGCCATCCTGATCGCCGCCGCGGCCGTGGGCCTGGTCCTGCTCGTCGCCGGGGCGGCCGGATTCAGCCTGCTGCTGCGCAGTGAGTCCTTCGCGCTGCGCGCGGGCGGGATTCTCCAGCGCGCGGCCGCCGCCGGCTGCCGGCTGGCGCGCCGGGCGCCCCCGGGGTCTGTCACCGGATCGCTGCTCGCCTTCCGCGACCGAGCATCTGCCCTGCTGACCGCGCGCAGCTGGCCGATCTCCGCCGCCACCGTGGCCAGCCAGCTCGCCCTGTGGCTCGTCCTGCTGGTGTGCCTGCGCGGCCTCGGCCTGTCCCAGGCGCAGGTGCCCTGGCAGACGTCGCTGGCGGCCTTCGCTTTCGTCCGGCTGCTGACGGCACTGCCCGTCACCCCCGGCGGCCTCGGCATCACCGAGCTTGGCCTGGTGGGCACCCTGGCCGCGGGCGCCGGCCCCCGGGTCAGCGCGCAGGTGACCGCCGCCGTGCTGCTGTACCGGGCGGTTACCTACCTGCCCCCCATTCCGCTCGGCGCCATCGCCTGCCTCACCTGGCGGCACGCGCCAGGGCTCATCCACCGCGGCGGCAAGCCGGAGCCTGCCGCGGTGATTCAGCCGGCGAGCGCCGCAGCCGAGCCCGGCGGTGAATCATCCGGCGCATCATCCGAAGATGACTTCCGCCGAACGCCTGCCGCGGTGATTCGGCCGGCGAGCGCCGCAGCCGAGCCCGGCGGTGAATCATCCGGCGCATCATCCGAAGATGACTTCCGCCGAACGCCTGCCGCCTAATCCGCCGGGACGAGGAGGGCGGGTCCGGCCCGGCCTACCCCCGGACAGACGGGGAAGAATCCCCCGTGCACCCCGGGCCGCGCGGTGGCCCGGGCCTCCCGCGACCTACGCCGCGTACTCGTGAAAGCATCGGTATCGGATGAGCATCCGGCGCTCGTCGTGTCCGCCCCGGCGGCGGCCCGGCGGGGCTGGCTGCCCGCGCACCCAGTGGAGGCGCCTTGTGGAATCACCCCTGACTCCCCTTGACTTCGCCCGCCGGACCCGGCGTCTGCACGGTCCACGTGAGGCGGTGGTCGACGGTGACCTGCGGCTGTCGTACGAGCAGTTCTTCGATCGCTGCGACCGCTGGTCGGCAGCGCTGGCCGGGCTGGGCGTCCGGCCCGGTGACCGGGTGGCCACGATCGCGCCGAATACCCACGCGCAGCTGGAGGCGTTCTACGCGGTGCCGCAGCTGGGGGCGGTGCTGGTGCCGGTCAACTACCGGCTGACCGCGACGACTTCGTCTACATCGTCAACCACTCCGGCGCCAGCGTGGTCTGCGCGGACCGGGACTACCTGGACGCGGTGGACAGCGTCCGCGACCAGATGCCCGAGGTGCGGCACTTCGTGGCGTTCGAGGGCGCCCGGGACGACTGGCTGGACTACGAGGCGGCGATCGCCGCGGCCGAGCCGGACTTCGGCTGGCCGAGATCGGCGAGCGGGACCTGCTCACCATCAACTACACCAGCGGGACCACGGCGCGCCCGAAGGGCGTGATGATCACCCACCGGAACGCGGCGATGAACACGATCGGCACCCTGCTGCACCTGCCGATCGCGGTGGGCGAGCGCTACCTGTGGACGCTGCCGATGTTCCACGCGAACGGGTGGACCTTCACCTGGACCGTGACCGCGGCGGCGGGTAAGCACATCTGCCTGCGCAAGGTCGAGCCCGGCGGCGGTGTTCCGGCTCATCCGCGACGAGCGGGTCCGCCTGCTGTGCGCGGCGCCCACGGTGCTGATCTCGCTGGCCAGCGCCTCCCCGGAGATGCGGGGTGAGGTGCCCCCGGGGTGCGGGTGGTGACGGCGGGCGCGCCGCCCGCCGCCGCCACGATCGAGCGGCTCGAAGGCGAGTTCGGCTGGGAGGTCACGCACGTCTACGGGCTCACCGAGACGGCGCCGTTCATCCTGGTCTGCGCCCCGCTGCCCGAGCACGAGGCACTGTCACCGGCCGACCGCGCCGTGGTGAAGGCGCGGCAGGGAGTCGAGTTGCTCACCTCGGGCGAGCTGCGGGTGGTGGACGACAACGGCAAGGAGGTGCCCGCCGACGGGCAGACCCTGGGCGAGATCGTCGTCCGGGGCAACGTCGTCATGCAGGGTTACTACAACGACCCGGAGGCGACCGAGCGGGCCATGGGCGACGGCTGGTTCCACTCCGGCGACGCCGCCGTCGTGCATCCGGACGGCTACGTGGAAATCCGGGACCGGATCAAGGACGTGATCATCAGCGGCGGGGAGAACATCTCCTCGGTCGAGGTGGAGGGGACGGTGCTGCGCCACCCGGCCGTCCAGGAGGCCGCCGATCGTCGGGCTGCCGCACCCCCGGTGGGGCGAGGCGCCGCACGCGTTCGTGGTGCTGGCGAGGGCGACGACGACCGAGGAGGAGCTGATCGCCTTCGTCCGGGAGCGGCTGGCCCACTTCAAGGCTCCGCATGGGATGACCTTCGTCAACGAGCTGCCCAAGACCGCGACCGGCAAGATCCAGAAGTTCGTCCTGCGCAAGGGCGCCCCGAACCTGGCCGCCCAGTAGCGCGCCACGGCGCGGCCTGCCCCGGCCGCCCTCTCGCGGCCGGGCCAGGCTCGCTCACCGTCAGGCTCGGACGAGGCTGAAGGTGCTCCCGGCCATGCGCCGTCCGCAGGGCACGATAAGTGACGATGATCATGATGCGGCGGGCTGGGTGACCGCTTCTTGCCGGCGCTGCTAGCCGCCCGCCCGCTGGTAGGCGGCGACATAGGCGATGCTCATCGTGCCGCCCGGGCTCGTCGCGCTGGTGGGCTTGGTGCACCCGGGACTGTCCCCGGACACGTCGCCGCGAGCCGTTCATAGCGTGCCGCCTTCGTTCGGACAAATCATTACAGAAGGTTTCTTATAAGTTACCGACCGTAGCTATGGCGGATGGGGCCGTCAATAGCGGACGCCGCCGCCGCGTCCGTGCTGGGATAGGAGGTGATGGGACAGGACGTGCTGGGATAGCAACAGCGGCCCCGACCGAAGGAGACGAGATGCCCGGGACGCCGCTGCGGGAGCGCAAGGCCTGGCAGGCGCTCGAGCGCCATCACGCCGAGATCGCCCGCCGCCACCTGCGCGAGCTGTTCGCCGCCGATCCCGGGCCGGGGCGAGCGGCTGACCGCCGAGGCGGCCGGCATCTACCTGGACTACTCCAAGAACCGGGTGACCGACGAGACCATGCGGCTGCTGGTGGAGCTGGCGGCCGAGTCCGGGCGTGGCCGGAGCGGCGGGACGCGATGTTCCGCGGCGAGCACATCAACGTCTCCGAGGACCGGGCCGTGCTGCACGTGGCGCTGCGCATGCCCCGCGAGGCGTCGCTGGTGGTGGACGGCGCGGACGTGGTCGCCGAGGTGCACGAGGTGCTGGACCGGATGCGCGGCTTCGCCGAGCCGGGTGCGGTCCGGGGAGTGGAAGGGCCACACCGGCAAGCGGATCCGCAACGTGATCAACATCGGCATCGGCGGCTCCGACCTCGGCCCGGTGATGGCCTACGAGGCGCTGCGGCACTACACCGACCGGGACATGACGTTCCGGTTCGTGTCCAACGTGGACTCCACCGACTTCGTGGAGGCGACCAGGGATCTGGCCGCCGACGAGACGCTGTTCATCATCTCGTCCAAGACGTTCGGCACGATGGAGACGCTCACCAACGCCACCTCGGCCCGCGACTGGGTGGTCGGCGAGCTCGGCGACGAGGCCGCCGTGGCCAGGCACTTCGTGGCCGTGTCCACCAACGCCAAGCTGGTGGCCGAGTTCGGCATCGACACCGCCAACATGTTCGGCTTCTGGGACTGGGTGGGCGGCCGCTACTCGATGGACTCGGCCATCGGGCTGTCCACCATGATGGCGATCGGGCCGGACGGGTTCGCCGAGATGCTGGCCGGGTTCCACGCCATGGACGAGCACTTCCGGACGGCCCCGCTGGAGGGCAACCTGCCGGTGCTGATGGGGCTGCTGGCCGTGTGGTACGGCGACTTCTTCGGCGCCGAGACGGTCGGCGTCATGCCCTACGACCAGTACCTGAAGCGGTTCCCCGCCTACCTGCAGCAGCTCACCATGGAGTCCAACGGCAAGCACGTCACGCTGGACGGGCAGCCCGGGTGGACTACCAGACCGGCGCGGTCTACTGGGGCGAGCCGGGCACCAACGGGCAGCACAGCTTCTACCAGCTCATCCACCAGGGCACGAAGCTGATCCCGGTGGACCTGATCGCCTTCGGCAAGTCGCTCAACCCGCTGCGCGACCACCACGACATCCTGTCCTCGAACGTGTTCGCGCAGGCCCAGGCGCTGGCGTTCGGCAAGACCGAGGCGGAGGTGCGGGCCGAGGGCACCCCGGACACGGTCGTGCCGCACCGGGTGATGGAGGGCAACCGGCCGACCAACGTGCTGCTGGCCGAGGTGCTCACCCCGCGGCTGCTCGGGATCCCTGATCGCCCTGTACGAGCACAGCGTGTTCACCCAGGGGGCGATCTGGGACATCGACTCGTTCGACCAGTGGGGCGTGGAACTCGGCAAGGTGCTGGCCAAGCAGATCATCCCCGAGCTGGAGAGCGGCGGCGAGCCGGAGCTGAGCCACGACTCGTCCACGAACGCGCTCATCCGCCGCTACCGCTCGCTCAAGGGCGCCTGAGCGGGCGGCCCTGACCGACAGGCGGCCGGGCTCGCCCTGGCTCCTGGCTCCGGCGCGCCCGCGGGCTGGCTCAGCGCGCGCCGACGGCCGCCACCGGGGTGCGCCGGTCCCGGCCCGCGCAAGCCTGGTCATAGATGCCCAGGGTGCGCCGGACCAGGAGATCCCAGTCGTAGCACGCTTCCACCCGGCGCCGGGCGGCCGCCCCGAGACGGGCTCGCAGGCCGGGATCGCCGGCCAGCCTGATCATGGCGTCCGCGAGCCCCCGGACGGCGACGGCACGCGACGAGACGGCGACCAGGATGCCGACGGTCTCGTCAACGGTCGTGAGGTGCCCGCCCCAGCCGGTGGCGATCACCGGCCGGGCGCAGGCCATCGCCTCCAGGACGGCCACGCCGCCCGACTCCTGCAGACTGGGAGAGACGAAGACGTCGCAGGAAAGCATCCGGCGCGCGCAGTCCCGCGGATTCAGCCAGCCGGTCAGCGTGACGTCGGCCCGGCAGCCGAGGCGGGCAATCCTGGTCGCCAGCCTGGCCCGCTCCGGTCCGTCACCGACGACCTCGAGCCGCGCGGGAACCTCCCGGCGCGCCCGGTCGAACGCATCGAGCAGCAGGTCAACGCCCTTCCAGCCGACCAGGCGGCAGGCAAAGAGAAACCGGGTCACTCCGCCCGCCCCGGCGGTGCCGTTCGCGCCGGTACCAGCCGGGAGGGGGCCGGCCGGGAAGGGGCCAGGCCGGAGAAGGCCGGCCGCGGGAGGGCCGGCCGCGGGAGGGCCGGCCGCGGGAGGGCCAGCCGGGCGGGGGCCAGCCGGGCGGGGGCCAGCCGGGAGAAGGCCGGCCGCGAGCGACGATCCATCCGGTACGGGCCAGTCGCGGAGCACCACCCCGATGTCGGACAACTCGACGGCCCGCTTCCTGACCGACCGGGGCAGCAGCGACCGGGTCCGGTCGTTGGCCACCAGCACCACGTCCGCCAGCGGACGTCCCCGGATGAGGTGGTTCAGGGCAGTCGCCACGACCGGGCGAGAGGTCCGGATCAGCGCGTCGAGCAGCGGACTCGCGATCGCGGAACGCCGGCGGCAGCTCCATCCCGCCATTCAGCGGTCCCATGACGACAGGCACGCCGAGCCCGGCGAGCGGGGAGGGGCTGACCGGCGACACGCTGATCGGCTGATGCACGACGTCGATCGCGAGCTCGCGGACCAGTCGCCGGGCCACCGGCACCATCGCAACCTGACGCTCCAGCTGAGTGATCGCCCAGGCGATCGTGCGCAGCGCGACCGGAAGGCGCTCGCCCAGGGTGAAGACCGGCCCCAGCCCGGGCAGGCTGGGCACGAAGGTGATCCGCTCGAACTCGGCCGGGGGCAACAGCGCGGCCAGCTCGGCCCGGGCGCTGGCGTGGGTCAGCAGCCACGCGTCCACCCCCTGGGCCCGCAGCCGGCCGAAGAGCCGCAGCGGGATCGCCCCGGCGCCGCCGGTGTACTCGGACGCGTAGTGCCCCACGATCAGCACCCGGCGGCGCGGCCGCCGGTCATCGCCGACCTGGTCCGGCTCGTGGAGAAGCTGCACGTACCGCCCTTCATCCGTCCGATCGCGGCAGCCCGGCAAGGCGATGAGTCACGCTACCAGGGCCGCCACATTACCGTCTGGTAATTGAATGTAAATCCGGAAATCGCTGAACCGGAATTAACCGTAAACGACGGGGGACTTCGCTGACTGGCGTATCAGGCCGACTCGAACCCGCTTCGGTTGCTGGCTTTGCGCATAGGTCGTCCAGCGGTACAGACTAGTACGTTCTTCGCTGCCGGAGTACGCGTTTCCTCCAGGCCGGCCGAGGCACCCCTGCGGGCAGCACCGCGGCCGCTGAGGTGACGCGAGGCGGCCATCCAGGTGACCGGGGGCAGCCATCCGGGCGACGCGGGAGGCCATCCGGGCGACGCGGGAAGGCCGGGCGGGTGATGCAGGCCGGGCGGGCCGCGCCATTGTCAGCGGCGCGGTGGAGCGGGCACCATGTGCGAGTGATCGGCCGCCCTGCTGACGACGGGAGCTCTCATTGACAGCCACCAGACACCTGATCGGACTGCTGCTCGGCACCGAGGAGGACTGGCCCAGGGCGTTCGAGGAGATCCTGCGCCGGATCGGGCCGGTGACGGACACCGACGGCAGCCGGCACGTGTTCGACGTCGAGCGGATAACCATCGAGCCGTTCAGCCTGCGTGACCGGCCCCGCTACGAACTGGTCATCGACCGGCTCGCGTACTGGTACTACCACCCCCGGGAATGGCTGAAGAAGATCGCGCTGATGAACGGCGTGTACCTGCTGAACAGCCCGTTCACGTTCCAGTCGATGGAGAAGCACGCGGCCTACTGCGCGATGATGCGGCTCGGGCTCAAGGTGCCGGACACCGTGCTGGTGCCGTACAAGAATCCGGTGGACAACGCCCGCTACGCCTTTACGGCGGCCAAGTACAACAAGTCCTTCGACCTGGACGCCATCGCCCGGCAGATCGGCTACCCGCTGTTCATGAAGCCCTACGACGGCGGGGCCTGGCGCGGCGTCTCCCGCATCCGGGACGAGACCGAGTTGCACGCCGCCTACGACCAG
The DNA here is from genome assembly GCA_963795575.1 of uncultured Actinomycetes bacterium. Classification (GTDB taxonomy): domain Bacteria; phylum Actinomycetota; class Actinomycetes; order Streptosporangiales; family Streptosporangiaceae; genus PALSA-505. The sequence goes on from CAWCII010000008.1 coordinate 80,012, forward strand.
AGCGGCGAGATGCTCATGCACCTGCAGAAGGCCATCGACTTCGACGTCTTCGCCCGGTCGCTGTCGATCGGCGCCGAGACGATGGTCATGCGGTTCCAGCCGGAGCAGCCCATGCACCTGCGCTACGCGGTCAACCACAGCTTCCTGTCGGCGGGGGCCGGGACCGAGGTGGTGACGATCGGCCGGCTGGTCAATGCGTTCTTCCGGTGGGAGTTCAACTCGTGCGAGACCCTGGTTAAGGGCGATGAGATCTATCCCATCGACTACGCCAACGCCTGCCCGGACGTCGCGCTGACCAGCCTGCACTATTACTTCCCCTGGGCGCTTAAGGCACTGGTCAAGTGGTGCGTCTTCGCGCTGGTCACGGGCACGGCCCGGCTCGACCTGGACACCGGCAAGTACTTCGAGATCGCCGACCGGCCCGGCGCGTCGTACGGCGAGAAGCTGGGCGCATACCGGCAGCTCGCCGACGGGTATTTCGAGTCCGCGCGCTATTACGACTTCTGCGCCAGCAGGCTCGCCCATATCGACGAGATCGTCCTGGACTGGGTGGCCGGTGCCGGCTTCGACCGGCTGCTGGTCGATACGGTCCGGGCTACCTATCCGGAGCACGAGCACGAGCAGTTCATCGCGCACCTGCGCGGCCTGCTCGACCTGTGGGTCAGGGACGAGAGCACCCGGCTGCAGACCGCCTGACGCTGGCGCGGGCGCCGGCCGCGTGCGAGTGTGTATGGAAGGTGCCGAGCGGGGGTACATGGTCTCCCTAGTCACGTGGACGGAGGCCTCATGGGCCGGGACATTCAGGCCATCAAGTTCAGCGGCGAGGACCGGCGCAAGTACCGGGAGAAGGTGCGGCGCTCCCTGGACGTGTTCGCCCGGATGCTGCGCGAGGATCTGTTCGAGGCGGAGCCCGTGCTGGTCGGCCAGGAGATCGAGCTGAACCTGGTCGATGAGCACGGCGTGCCGGCGATGCGCAACGCCGACGTGCTCGACGCGATCGCGAATCCGGCCTGGGCGACCGAGGTCGGGCAGTTCAACCTCGAGATCAACGTGCCGCCCCGGCAGCTGGAGGGCGATGCGCTGGCCGGGCTGGAAGAGGAGATCCGCGGCGATCTCAACGCCGGCGACGCCAAGGCCCGCGGCGCCGGCGCCCGCCTGGTCATGGTCGGCATCCTGCCTACGCTGCAGAAGCAGGACGTGCACGAGGGAGCCATGTCGGCCAACGACCGGTACCGGGTGCTGAACGAGCAGATCTTCGCCGCCCGAGGCGAGGACATGCAGATCGCGATCGACGGCCCCGAGAAGCTTCTCACGCACACCGACAGCATCACGCCCGAGGCCGCCTGCACGAGCGTGCAGCTGCACCTTCAGGTCGCCCCGAACACCTTCGCCAGCTACTGGAACGCCGCCCAGGCGATCGCGGGCGTGCAGGTTGCCCTGGCCGCGAACTCCCCGTACCTGTTTGGCAGGCAGCTCTGGCACGAGACCCGGATCACGCTATTCGAGCAGGCCACCGACACCCGGCCGGATGAGCTGAAGGAGCAGGGCGTACGGCCCCGGGTGTGGTTCGGCGAGGGGTGGATCACGTCCGTGTTCGACCTGTTCGAGGAGAACCTCCGGTACTTCCCGGCGCTACTGCCGATCTGCGAGGAGGAAGACCCGCTGGCGGTGCTGGACGGCGGCACCTCGCCGCAGCTGGCCGAGATGAGCCTGCACAACGGGACGATCTACCGCTGGAACCGCCCCGTCTACGCCGTCACCAACGGCCGGCCGCACCTGCGGGTGGAGAACCGGGTCCTCCCGGCCGGCCCGTCGGTCGCGGACGTGATGGCGAACGCGGCGTTCTACTACGGGCTGGTGCGTGTGCTCGCCGAGGCGCAGCGGCCGATCTGGACCCAGATGTCGTTCGCGACCGCGGCCGAGAACCTGCACGAGGCCGCGCGGCGCGGCCTGGACGCGCACCTGTACTGGCCGGGCCACGGCGAGGCGCCCGTCGTCGAGCTCGTGCTGCGCCGCCTGCTCCCGCTGGCCCACGAGGGGCTGCGCCGCTGGGGGGTCAGCCCGGGGCTGGCCGATCGCCTGCTGGGCATCATCGAGCAGCGCTGCCTCACCGGCCGGACGGGTGCCGCCTGGCAGATAGCCACGGTTACGGCGCTCGGCCGGCGCGGCGGGACCGACCGCGAGGAGGCGCTGCGGCTGATGACCCAGCGCTATATCGACCACATGCACACTAACGAGCCAGTGCACACCTGGCCGGACAACCCCTAGCGGTGCTCGGGCGGATGACTTCTGGCTATTTTCGGGCCAGCGCCTCGCTGATCCCTTTCCCGCGAAACTGCGTGCTGCGGGAAATGACATTGGCTGGCCGCGGACGCCGGCCCGGGCGGCCGTATCGGGGCTCCTGCCCGCCCACCGCGGCCGCATCCGGGGGTCACGGCAAGCGGCTCCGGGGCTTGCGGTACCGCGTGAGCGGTGAGCGGGCTTCTTCCCCGGCCGGGGAGGAAGCCCGCTCGCTGTGCGGCCAGGTTGGCCTGGCCCCTGGCCGGTCCCGGCGCTAGCTGGTGTAGACGATCGTGACCGCCGTCCGGGTGCCCTTCTTGTTGAGGTTCTTGCCGGTGATCGTGCCGGTGGCTCCCTTGAATTTCCCGGTTCCCCCGGTCACCGTGCCGTGCGTCACCGGGCCCTTGGTGAATTTCAGCGTGCCGTAGAGAAAGCCTCCGTTGGTGTCCAGCGTCACGCCGCCGGATGCCGTCTTGGTCTTCGGGTTGAACGAGAAATAGATCATATCGAACCCGATGATCTTCCCCGCGCTGTTGAGATCCTGCCCAGAGCTGCCGCCGGCGGTCTTGGAGAAGTTGACGGACTTCGTCTGCACGGCGGTGAACTTCAGCGTGTGCGTGACGCTGTGGGCGCTGGCGGCGGCGGGGAGCAGGAGCGCTCCGGTCCCGCCGAGAATAGCGGCCGCGCCGGCCGCGGCGATGGACGTACGAATCTTCATGGTTCCCTCCCTGTGAGTAGCGCCTGGGCCGGTCCCGAGCCCAAACCCGGGTAGCGTATCCCCAAGAGAAGTAAAGCTAGGGTAAAGAGCTCGATATGCCCTGGTACGTGGTGATCACACCCTGACGCTCGGTTCTGTGACCACGGTCCGGCGCTGAGCTGTCACGGCCGCGGCGGGCGCCCCCCGCGGCGGAACAGGAACCCCGGAACGGGATGATGTAGCACAAGGCGGCTGACGGTCATCAAGGGCGAGACGTGAGCGGCGGTGATCGAGGTGGCGGCGATCGAGGTGCTCGTGGTGGGCGCGGGGCCGTCGGGGCTGTTCGCGGCCGTGGAACTGGCGCGCCGCGGAGTGCAGGCCCGCGTCGTCGAGCGAGAGACCGGGCCGCATACCCAGGCCCGCGCCACCGCGGTGCAGCCGGGGACGCTGGAAATCCTCGCCGCGGCCGGGATGGCAGACCGGATGCTCGCGGAATCGGAGCACCTGGCGTTCGCCCGGGTCTTCGATGCGGACCTCAGGCAGGTGGGCGAGATAGCCTTCGCCGGGGCGGACTGCCCGTGGGAGTTCCAGTGCAGCCTGCCGCAGTGGCAGACCGAGCGGATTCTCGCCGGCCGGCTCGCCGAGCTGGGGGGCACCGTGGAACGCGGTGTCTCGGTGGTCTCCGTCGAGCAGCGGGATGATGGCGTACTCGCCGGGCTGGAGCGAGCGGACGGGACGACCGGGACCGTCGAGGCAAGCTGGGTGATCGGCGCCGGCGGCGCGCACAGCGTGACCCGGGAGTCGATGGCCGAGACGCTGGCCGGCTCGACCTACCCGGGCACGTCGCTGGTGGCCAGCGGGGTCGTGACGTGCGGCCTGCCCCGGGACGGCTCGGCCCTGATCGCCGGCCCGGAAGGCTACGTGCTGCTGGTGCCGCTGCCCGGGGAACGCTGGCTCACCTTCGTGGGAGATCTGGATGAGGACGAGGCCGAACGGCTGGCGCGCGATGAGGCGACCGGCGTCGTCACCGCGGTGATGAGGCGGCGGGTCCGGCAGGGGATCCAGGTGGACGAGGTGGCCTGGGCATCCCCGTTCCGGATGCACCGCAGGCTGGTCCCCCAGCTTGCCGACGGGCGCTGCTTCCTGCTGGGCGATGCCGGGCACCTGTCCAGCCCGTTCGGCGGCGAGGGCCTGAACTCGGGCATCCACGACGGCTACAACCTCGGCTGGAAGCTCGCGCTCGATCTGCGCGGGCGGGCCCGCCCCGGCCTGCTCGCCAGCTTCGCGTCCGAGCGTCTGGCGGCCGACCGTCACGTGCTAGAGGTCTCCGACCGCCTGCACGAGCTTGCCTACGGAGCCGTCGAGAGAGCGCGGACGGGCGTCGTGCCTGCACCGCCCACGCCGGAGCAGGTGGCGGCCATGGTGCGGTCTCGTTCGATGCTCGACACCTCGTACGCCGGAAGCCCGCTGGCCGGCGAGTACCCAGCGGGCACGCAGACGTCCCTGGCCCCGGCTCCGGGCGACCGCTACCCCGACCGGGCCTCGCTGACCGGGACCGGGCATCACCTGCTGCTGTTCGGCGTCGCCGAGGACGAGGGCATCACGCGCCTGCGGCGTCGGTGGCAGGGGCTGGTGGACGTGAGCCAGGCCACCACCGACCCCCGGCGAGCCGGGCTGGCCCGCCCCGGCATGGTCCTGGTGCGCCCCGACGGGCACGTCGGCTTTCGTACCCCGGCCGATCCGGCCGGCCTGGACGCGCTCGCCTCCCACCTGGACTCCTACCTGATCCCCGCCTGAATCATCCCTGTCATCCGGGCCGCGCTCTCGCCGGTTCCCGCGCTCATTCACCGGCACTGGCGCGGCCGGGCGGCCGCGGAGGCGGACGCTATGCTCGCGTCGTGGCCTTTGCCACCGACCCTCACACGGTCGCGGATCAGGCGGGCATGGTGGCCCGTGCCTGGTCCCCGGCCGATGCTCCGTCATCCTGGCGGCTCACCGCCGCCCAGTTCGAGGTGCTCCGCGATGACGAGGAGCTGCTGAGCATCGCGGCCACCATCCCGCCGGGTAAGCTGCCGCCGCTGCTGTTTACTGCCGCCGCGACGTTCCTCATCCTCGGGCTGCGGCCGGAGCCGCTGGCGGGCTGGTTCCCGAGGGCGGGCAAGCCGCAGCCCCCGCTGGGCGCGGGGTTCCGGGCCGGGTACCGCGAGTTCTGCCTGGATCATCGGGACCGGCTGCTGGAGTTCTGCTCGCAGCACCGTTACCAGATGAACGAGGTGGGCCGCTGCGCTGATGTGCTCCCGGCGCTGACGCCGGCGGCGGCGGACGGGCGGGACGTCGTGCTGGTGAACGTGGGCACCGGCGCCGGGCTCGGGCTGCACCCGGACCGCTACCGCTACCTGTACCGCGGCCCCGGCGGCCGCCGGGTCTCGGCAGGCGACCCCCGCTCCTCGCTCAGCATCGAGGTCGAGGTCCGCGGCGACAGGCGCCCAGCCTCCCGGCCGGGCTTCCCGCGATCGCCGATCGGATCGGCGTTGACACCGAGCCGCTCGACCTGTCCGACCCCGGCGTCCGGCCTGGCTGGCGGCCTGCGTCCCGCAGGAGATCGCGGCGGTGACCCGGTTCCAGCGGGGCGCCGAGATCGCGGCGAGCCACCCGGCCCGTACGGTCCGCGGCGACGCGTGCGACACGCTGCCCTCGATCCTCGCCGGCTGCGACCCGCGCGCGCTGGTGTGCGTCGTCAACAGTTACGTCGATGTCTTCTTCTCGCCCGGTCAGCTGAATCGCTTCCGCGCGCTCATCGACGCCGCCGGAGCCGGCCGGGACCTGGACTGGATCTCGGTCAACCCGCTCGTCCCCATGGGCCGGAACGCCACGGACAGCGTGCCCGGCCTGCCGGTGCCACCGGGCCTGCTGGAACGCAACCGCCGCGAGGGCGTCTTCGGCGTCGTGGGACGGCTCTCGTACCGCGGCGGCCGGCGCGCGGGCGCGCTGCTGGGGCTCGCGCACCCCGGCGCCGCCTGGCTGGAGTGGATGGCCGGCCAGCCCGGCTAGGGCAGATCAGTAGCGAGTGGCCTGCCTGCCGGACAGCCGGGCCGCCGTGCGGAGTGCGGGGACCGTCCGGTGGCGGGTCCGAGGCGGTGCGAGGATTGGCTTGATCGGGGTGCTCGGTGACGTCCGGAGTGCCCTGCTGATGGTGACGTGCCGGGCTGGCAGGCAATCGTTCGGCATTCCAGGGCAAGTCAGGCCGCCGCTCTCCGGCAACCGGCTGAGGCATGGCGCGGGGTGGCCTGGGAGCCGCCGTTCCCTGCTAAGGCTGATGGCTAGCCTGGCCATGCTGGCCCGGGATTGTCTGCTGGCGGCGGGTCGGCCGCCGTGGCCGCGTCGGCTGCGGTCCCCGCGTCGGCCGCGATGGCAGCGTCAGCCGCGATGACGGTGCCGGCCGCGAGGACGGTGCCGGCCGCCTCGATCCCGGCGTCTACGGGCGAGATCCGCGCTGACCTGTGCAGCGTGACTGCGATGAGGGGGTAGACCAGGACCGAGAGCACGCCCGCGCCGACCAGGGCGGCGGACGTGGCCGGAAGCATGACCCCGTCCCGCTGGCCGATCTCGGCCAGGGCGATCAGCAGCGGCAACGTGGTCGCGGTGATGAACGTCATCTCCAGCCGCTGCCGGGCCGGGAGCGCCTTCCGGTAGACCAGCCAGTGAGGGCAGGCCGCGGACGATCAGCAGCAGGAACAGGAAGATGAACACGCGCAGCGGGGCCTGGCTGAGCGCCTTCACATCGAGGGTCATCCCCGACGAGATGAAGAAGATCGGAATGAAATCCCGTAGCCGACCGCGTCGAACTTACGCTCCAGGCCGGCGGTGTCCATGTTGAACCGGTGGGTCCAGGCGCGCAGCACGATCCCGGCCAGCACGGCGCCGAGCACCACATCGAGGCCGAACCGGCTGGCGAAGGCGAGCAGCGCGAACAGCAGCACCACGGCCCAGCGCAGCGTGGTCTGCCCGGTCGCATCCTGGCCCTCCCGGATGACCCGCCGTACCGTCCGGCTCCTGGCCAGCCAGGGCGCGGCGGACAAGACGACGGCGAGCACCCCGACCAGGGCCACCGAGGCCAGCGCGACCCAATCGAGCCCGCTGGGTGAGGAAGATCGCGATGATCAGGATCGGGAACAGCTCGCCGACGGCGCCCGCGGCGAACACGTCCCGGCCGAACCGGCCGCCCAGCATGTCGTTGTCGTGCAGGATGGGCAGCAGCGTGCCGAGCGCCGTGGTGGTCAGCGCCAGCCCCACCGGCACGTAGTCCCTGATGTAGCCGGCCGCGGTCAGTCCCCCCGCCACCGCCACGGCGATCACCGCCGAGATCAGCCAGCCGAGCATCGCCAGCTCGCCCGGCCGTTGCCGCAGCAGCATGGGATCCAGCTCGTAGCCGGCCAGCAGGAACAGGAAGCCCAGGCCGATGTTGGACAGCAGCTGGAGGCTGGACGTCTCGGCCAGGCCGAGCACGTGCGGGCCGATCAGCACGCCGCCCAGCAGGAAGACGACGACCTGCGGAATCCGCGGACCCGGCAGGATCGCGACCACGAGCGGTGTCAGCGCGGCCACCAGCGCCACGGCGACTAGATCATCCAGTGCCTGGGTCAGGTCCATGGTGGCCCGTCACCTCGGGGCAACATCGTAGCGCGGCACCTCCGGACCGGTGACGAATCGGTTATTTACCACGCTAGCTGGCGAAAGTCCCGGGAGAACAGGGCGCTTTCGGCTGACGGCAGACGGTGTTATCGCCCAGCCGGCGTGGCGGCTCGCCCAGCGGCGCGGCGGCGACCGGTCACCGCGTCGCGAGGGGCGATGACGTGACGCGGGACCGGGCCGAGCGTGACGGCGGGCCGGGCGTAGGCTGCTGTCACGGGCGGCCCTGCGGGTCTGCTGACCGGAAATCGCAAGTCCGGAGCCGCGGCGGAACAGCGTGTCAGAGTACGTCCTTGACCATCACCGGGAAGGCGAGCGCCAGCGGCTGGCGCTGATGTCGCGGCTGCTCGACCCGATGCACCGCCGCCACATCGAGCGGCTGGGCGCCGGGCCGGGGACGCGGACGCTCGAAGTCGGCTGTGGCAACGGTTCCATCTCGGCCTGGCTGGCTGAACGCGTCGCGCCCGGCGGGCGGGCGGTGGCGGTGGATCTCGACCTGTCCCTGGTCGGGGCGGGGGTAACCGGACTCGAATTCCGCCAGGCTGACATCGTCGCCGGGCCGGTCGAGCCGGCAGACTTTGATCTGGTGACGGCCCGCGCCGTGCTGCATCATGTCGCCGACGCCGGGGCGGCCGTGGCCAACCTCGTGGCCAGCGCGCGGCCAGGCGGGGCGATCCTGCTGATCGAGCCGGATTTCCTGCCGGTCAGCATCGCCGAGCCGGCTGAGATCCGGGCGTTCTGGGCGGGCTGGCTGGCCTGGTCGCGCGAGCAGGGGATCGACTACTTCATCGGCCGCCGCCTGCCGGCGATGCTGGCCGGGCTGGGGCTGGAGGACATCGAGGCCACGGCGGAGACGGCCGTGTATAACGGCGGCTCGCTGTGGGCTGAGTACTGGCGGGAGACGATCGCCGAGTTGCGGGCCGGCCTGGTGGCCTCCGGCAAGCTGGATGACCGGTCCATCGATGCGTTCCTCGCCCGGTGCGCCGATCCGGACTGGTGGACGCAGACCATCGCCTTCACCGCCGTGGCCGGGCGCGCTCCCGGCGGCTGACTGCTCGCTGCCGGGGCCGCGCCCTGCATGAGCGGCTGCGCCCCTTCATGGACAGCCCCGGATTCTGCCGAACACGGTGCTTGAATTATGGTTGCGTTCCGGCGGCCCGACGGGGTCGCGCGGCTCACGGGCCTGAAGAGGCCTGAGGAGACATCGTGCCTACGTTCGGCATATCGCTCCAGTTGCTCGACGGGACGCAGGCCGCAGCGCACGCGGACGAACTGCAGGCGCTGCACGCCCAGGTGTACGCCGACCCGCCGTACCGGCAGGACGACGATGCCGTACGGTTCGCCCAGCGGCTTCCGGGTGCGGCGCCGCCAGCCTGGCTTCGTCCTGACCGAGGCCCGCCATGGTGGCTACCTGGTCGGTTACGCGTCCGGGATGCCGTTGCGGCCGTCCACCTCCTGGTGGCGGGACCTGACTACCCCGCTGCCGGAGGAAGTCACCGCCGAGCATCCCGGCCGGACCTTCGCGCTGGCCGAACTGCTGGTCCGCGCGTCGTGGCGCCGGCAGGGCATCGCGCAGTCCCTGCACGACCTCGTCCTGGCGAACCGGCCCGAGGAACGAGCGACGCTTACCGTCCTGCCCGCGGCCACGGCGGCGCAGAACGCGTTCCGGAAATGGGGCTGGCGCAAGGTCGCGCGCACGCGTGACCCAGGCCCCGGCTCGCCGGTGTCCGACGTTCTCGTCATCGGGCTCCCGGCGGGCAGGTACGAGAGCCATAGGGGGTAACGGTGAGCACACCTGGCCCGGGACCGCGGGCGTGCCGCCGGACGCCGGATCCGGCTCTCGGCCGCCATGCCATGCTGAATGACTGCGCAAGGTGACCTGGGCGTGGAAAAATGCGAGGGAGCCGGGCAACCCGTACATACTTCGCGCGTCTATTGCAAATCGAGTGGTGCCCGGGAGCGCTCTGAGCATGGGGTGGCAGTTTTGATTCGGTTCGCGCTGTTGGCACAAGGGCTACGAGGCGCGCGTTGGCTGTAGGTCTCCTTGCTGCCAGAGGCGTAGCGGACTGTCCCCGGGCCGTGGGTTGGAGGACGGGGGTGACCGGTGACGCGTACTGACATGTCCTCGGGTGCCGGGCCCCAGCCCGGGTCTCCTGGGTACGATCTGCGCGCGCACCGACCGCCTGGCGGCAGCGAGCGAGGGCTTGGCCAGCTTGGGCGGCCTGCGGGCCATCGTGGCGGTGCGAACGGCCGGCGCGGCCGACGCGATCGCGGCCAGGGCACCGTACGCGGAGGCGTTCACGCTCGGCGGCGCGCTCAAGGTGACAGCAGGGCGGCCGGCAAGGACGGCACAGCCAGCCACGCCGGGCCGGGCGCGGCTGGCGGGCCGGTCATGACGGCAGCCGGCGGCCTGGGCAGGCCCCTAGCCGGGCGGGCTGCGGCGTGCCGGTCCCGTGGGAGTACCCGGTCGGCGGTTGCCGGCCAGCTGGCCGCTGCTGGCGGTGCTCGCGGTGCAGGCGCTGCTGTCGCTGCGGCTGGTGCGCGCCGACACCGCGTTCCAGGATGAGGCCTTGGACCTGTGGGCGGGGCACATGCAATGGGCGCACTGGCTGCACGGCACCACCACTCCACCGTTCCCCTACTACTTCTCTGGCGCGCCCGTGATCTACCCGCCGCTGGGCGCGCTCGCCGACAGCGCCGGGGGACTGGCCGCCGCCCGGGTCTTGTCGCTGGTCTTCATGCTGGCATCCACCACGCTCTGCTGGCAGCGCCACCCGGCGGCTGTTCGGGCGGCGGGCGGCGTTTTTCGCCGCCGCCCTGTTCGCCGTGCTCGGCCCGACGCTGCACCTGGGTGCCTTTGCTACCTAGCGACGCGCTCGGCGTGCTTCTGATCGCGCTCGCGGCCTGGTGCGTGCTGACTGCCGGAGCACGGGGACGGGCCGTCGGCAGGATGGTCGTGGCGGGCGCCGCGCTGGCGCTGGCTACGGCCGCGGACTACTCCTCGGTCCTGTATGACGTGGTGGTACCCGTGATCGCGGTGCTGGCCGCGGCCCCACTTGTGGGCGTCCGAGCCGCGTTGCACCGGCTCACGATCTTGCTCCGAACGCTGGCCGTGCTGCTGGCCTCGGCGGCAGTGATCGGCGGAGGGGCTTATTTCACCGGATTCCAGCGGACCATCCTGGCGCCCGCTGCGCATACCAGTTCTCCGGTGGCCGTGCTGGCAAGCTCCTGGCGCTGGGGCGGGCTGCTCGTGCTGCTCGCCCTGGGCGGCGTCATCCTCAGCTGGGGCGGTCGGCAGGGGCGCGCCCAGACCTGGCTGCTGGCCGTTCTGACTTGCGCCGCACTGCTCGGGCCAGCCGAGCAGGCGTGGCTGCAGACGCAGGCGGTGCTGAACCAGCATGTGGGCATGGGTGCCTGGTTCGCGGCCATTGCCGCGGGCTACGCCGTAGCCCGGTTCATGAGGTTTGCGCGCCCGGGCCGTGACGAAACGCTCACCGCAATGGCCTGCGTCGCCGCGCTGGCCTTTCCCGTCTCCCTTGGAGCCGCTCAGTCATGGCAGCTGGCGACCAGCTGGCCGAACGCGACCAGCTTCATCGACGTGCTCCGGCCGCTCGCTGATCGTGGAAACGGCCGCCTGCTGGTCGAGGACCCCACCGTCGCCCGGTACTACCTGCAGTCGGGAACTGAGTGGCGGCGCTGGTCGTCCACCCGTAACATCGTCCGGCCGTCGGGGGCCAGCACCGGCACCCCTAGCCGACGAAGACATCGTCGCCCCCGGCAACGCGGCCGTCCTCCGCAAATACATCGCCCAGGGCTACTTCTCCTATGTGGCCTTGAATTTCGCCGACACCACCACACTGGACCACGGCCTGGCCACCGAGATTCGTCACAACCCCCGCTACCGCCGAATGGAGGTCGTTCCGTATGGCACCGAGAGCAAGGCCGCCAACCAGGGCACCTACATCATCTGGCGGTACCAGCCACCTCCCGCTCGCCTCCGGCGCAAGGCGGATGCTCCCGGCTGACCTCGTAAGGGCGGTTGCGAGCGAATGACGGGCGGGCCGAATGGTTTGAGGCGGTAGGGGCGTGATGAGCGGAGAGTGGCCGGCGGGGGGTGCTGGCCAGGGTGCCACGTTCGCGGCGGGCTCGCGGGTGGCCAGGTACCGGCTCGAGGGGCAGGTCGCCGCGGGCGGTATGGCGGTGGTGTTCCGCGCGCAAGACGAGCTGCTGGGCCGGCAGGTCGCGCTGAAGATCATGGCACCGGCGCTGACCGCCGATGACAGGTTCCGGCAGCGGTTCATCCGGGAGTGGCGGGCGGCCGCGGCGGTGGACGACCCTCACATCATCCCCGTCTATGAAGCCGGCGAGGCAGACGGAGTGCTTTTTCTCGCGATGCGGCTAGTGGCCGGCGGCGACGTGCGGACCCTGCTGCAGCGGCAAGGCCCGCTGCTGCCGGCCCACACCGCGGCGATCATCTCCCCGGTGGCCTCGGCGCTCGACGCCGCGCATGGCGCGGGCCTGATCCACCGGGATGTCAAGCCGGCGAACATGCTGCTGGATCGTCGGCCGGGGCGGCCTGACCACGTGTACTTGTCGGATTTCGGGCTGAGCAAGGACGCGCTGTCCTCGGCGGGGCTGACCGGGGGCCAGTTCCTGGGCACACCGAACTACACCGCGCCAGAGCAGATCCAGGGGCTGGCCGCCGACGGGCGAGCTGATCAGTATTCGCTGGCATGCGCGGCGTTCGAGCTGCTCACCGGCGCGCCGCCGTTCCAGCGTGACCATGGAATGGCGGTGATCTGGGCACACCTGCGCGAATCCCCTCCGCCGCTGAGCTCATGCCGACCCGGCCTGCCCGCCGCGGCGGACCACGTGCTCGCCACCGCACTGGCTAAAAGACCACAGGACCGGTACGCAAGCTGCGAAGACTTCGCCGAAGCACTGCGAGCCGTGCTCGGCCTGGCCCCCTACCACATCAGTCCCGCTGCCGCTCACTCCGTGATCCCGCCCGCCCCGCCGGCTGATCCCCGCCCGGCAAGCGCAGCGACCTCCGCCGCTGTCGCAGCCGCTGACCCCGTGAGCCGCTATCCCGGCAGTGCGGCACGGGCGGCGGATAACGCTGCCTCCCCGGCCATCTCCACCGGCTCCCAGGCACCCGGCCCCGGCGTTCAGCCGGGTCACCTGCGCCGCAGGCTGCGTCTCCGGGGGCGGCGCGCCGCCTTGGCCGCGGGCCTCGCGGGGGGCTCCCTTGCGGCGTTGTCTGCGGCCGTCATAGTGCTCGCAGGAGCGCCGCAGGCAAGCAGTGCCGCCGGGCTCAGTCGAGGGTGGGATGGGCCGTGCTGGCCGTATTGCTCGCGGTTGCGGGCGTCCTGCTCCTGATAGACAAGGTCGCTGGAAGTGCAGTTATCCCCGAACGGAGCGCCGCGGAGGTAGAAAATGACCTGGCCGCCGTGGTGCTCAGTCAGGCCGAGGTGCAAAGATCCAGGCTGATCGGCGTTGAGGAAGCCAGCGATGAGACCGCAAACGTGCACTTCGTCAAGCGCAAGGGCACTTTCCGTTCAGCGGGCGGGCCAAGTGAGGGCAACTTGGCCGCGGTTTCCCAGTACTACCAGTCATTGTTCCCCCAGCGGCTAGTAGTACTGGGCGATCCGGGCGCTGGGAAAACTGTCCTTGCGCTTGAACTGGTTATCCAGCTCTTGGAACAACGCCGACTGGATCGTGAGATTCCTGTCCCGGTCTTGGTGAGTGCCGCCGCCTGCGATACAAGCGTGCCATGGGACAAATGGCTCACTAAGTACCTGGCCCAGCGATTCAGCATGGCCACGAACGTCATGGGCACTCTCGTACGCGACGGGCGGATCTTGGCAATAGTGGACGGGCTGGACGAGATGGACCTGCCGGGTGCGTCGCATCGGGCAAGCGCACTGGTAGCCGCGCTGAACTCTTATATGCGAGGCCGGGAACGTGCTGCAGTTGTGGTTACCTGCCGCCGTGGGAAATATCAGGCCCTCACCAGAAAAGTGGATAAGGCAACCCACGTTGAAATGCTCCCGCTCACCCCCCGCGAGGCAGTGGCATACCTGAGCAAGGAATTCTTGAGCGAGATCGAGCGAAACTCGTGGGAACCGGTACTGGCTGACCTGCGCGACAACCCGAAAGGCCTGCTGGCATCGCAGTTGGCCACGCCGTGGCGCTTGACGCTGGCCCTTGCTGTTTTTCGCGTTAAAGGCGACCCAGCCGAACTCCTTCCGGGGCCGGTAGCAGCCCCGTCCGGCCCAGCCTCGGCGCAGTATGCTGACCGGGTCGACGCGCTGCTTCTCGGCCGGTACATCCCGGCCAAGGTACATCTGCACGGTCGAGACCCCGGCTACGTTCCGCAAGAGGTCGAGCGCTGGCTCACAGCTCTTGCGGCCGGGCTGGATTGGCAGAGGGGCCACGACCGGTCTGCCACAGACATCCACCTCGATCAATGGTGGCGTCCTGCCGGGCCACGGATAGTGCAGCTTGCCCACATGGCAGTTGTCGCCATCATCGGCCTGCCCTGGGCTGTCTTCGCTGTAATAAGAAGCCAGCCCGGCCTGGCCGCAATTGGTGCCACCATACTGCCCCTCGTCGCACTCGCCGCACACTCTCCGGCACCACATCGGCTCAAGACCGATCAGCTGAGTGGCCGCCTCGGTCTCCTCCGGTTGTCGCTACGGTTCACTGCCGGGCTCACCGCCGGGCTCGCGCTCGGCCTGACCGGCAGATTCGCCAACGTCGCGGCCGCCGGACTCGACGTTCCTGCTGGCGCTCGGGCTCACCAGCGGGCTCGTGCTGGAGATCGACAGCCATTCACCGCGCGCTATCGGTCCTCGAGACGTCATCCGGGCGGACCGAAACTTCGGGCTCGCCGCTGGGCTCGCCTTCGGGCTAGGTGGCGGGCTCGCGGGTGGTCTTGCGGGCGCGCTCGCGCGCTGGCTTGCTGCCAGGCTTGGAACTGGGCTGCTTCCTGAGCCGGGGGGCCTGCTGCTGGGGGTCGCCGAAGGGTTCGCCCTCGGGCTCGCATTCGGCCTCGCCTTCGGGGGGGCGTCATCGGCTCGCTATTACCTCGGTGTAGTAGTCGGGGCTTTCCGCGGTACCCGCCCGATGGGATTCAGCACGTTTCTGGACTGGTGCTGTCAAGCCGGGCTGCTACGCGTGTCTGGCATCGCCTACCAATTCCGGCACCGCCAGCTTCAAGACTGGCTCATGTCACTCAATGACCCTCAGGCGGGGCGCCCGCGTCCGGGAAACCAGCCGGCAGCGCTTCACGTCCCGGCTCCCCGCGCGGCCATCGGAGGCTCGCACATCAGCGGACCTGACAGAACAGTCTGACCAGACGGCAGGGACGGCGGTGACGGCCTGGCGGAATTAGCACCCGCAGAGGCTTGGTGCGTCCGCTGCCCTTGGCCTCCTCCGGCTCAATCCACGCCGGCAGCACCCGCCCTCCGCCGCCCAAGTCCGCCAATGCCGGGCTACAGACAGTCGGCACCGATGAGGTTACTCTTGTCGTTCCGGGACGCAGTGGGACGACGAACGCTCTGATAAGAGAAATCCGGCCCTGAAAGGCGTTGCGGCGATGGTGCAGTTGATCATCTGGTCTCCCCGGCGGCGCGAGTTGCTGAATTGCCCGCTCGATGAGACCACATGGCTCGACAGGAGCGTGCTCAGCGCTGGCGACGACCCGACGCTGCACCGGTCCCCCCGTTGCCCCGGTATCCGGTATATGGATCATGCATGGGGCTTGGTCAGCCGGGATCCCAGCCATGAGGTGTTCGTGGCGCCCTACGCTGCCGACACGGGGTTGCGAGCAGAGGTTGTCGAGAAGTCGGCTCAGCACGTGCTGCCAAGAGCGCTGGATGGTTTTGAGCGGTATCCGGTGCTCTTGGAGACCGGGGTGTGGCTGGTTTCCGTGGGCAGGTGGCCACTGCAGCTGTTTGTCAACGTGCCTGCCTACCGCGGCGCTGATCTGGGCGCCCCTGACCTGGGAGGCGAGCTTTCTACTATGGCCGGGGCCCCCTTGACCCAGGGCTTTCCAGGTCTCCAACACCATAACCCGCCCCGCCCGGATGCGGCTGCCCGGGCACGCGCCTACCTTGACCGCAGTAAACACGGCCGCTTGGCCCTGGCCTACTATTACCAGCGCTACATTCTCGCGGATCTCGCTCCTCAGCCGGTACGGATGAGCGACGTGGCTGCCGCGTTGGACCTGGCCGGTGAAGCAGCGGTCTCCGAGTACAAGAAAGAACTCCAGCGTCTGATCTGGGGCGAGCAAGGCCACCAGCATGAGCTCGCGCAATTCCTCATCGCGCACGGTCTCATCGACAGGGCAGATCTTGACCGTGCTAGCCAAATCGCTGCGGATAACCGACGCGAGGGAAAAGATGCGCAGGCACGAGAACGCCTGCGATACCGCACATCCCCCCGGAGCTAGGGAAAGTCTTCTGGGCACCTTGCTGGCTGGCTGGTCGTTGCGCAGGGAGGTTCCGGCCCTGGGGATCATAGGCGCCCAGGGCGGGAGACTCTCGACACCGAGCTAAGCGTGCAGCGGTTGAGCCTGGTCACGAGCGGGGCGGGCGCCGCTGGGCACTCCTGCGAACGGCGGCAGCCAGCAGTGATACCCGAGCGCGTTCGAGCAGGCGCGCCACCGCGCGCCCGCTCAGTCCCATGATGTTGGCGATTTGCTCCTCGGGCAGCTCGGAGTAGTAGCGGAGCAGCACCGCTTCACGCTGGCGGGCGGGCAGCCGGTACAGGGCCGAGATCACCGCGGAGCATCCTGGCGATGCTGCCACGACGTTCTGACCGCCTACCGCTCGGCACAGCGTGGGCCGGGACACGTCACCGCGGGGGGTCGCGCGCTGCCCGACGGAGCGCGAACGGCGGATCACCGCTCGACGCAGATAAACCAGTGCAGGATCACTGTCCCGCCGCCGCCGAGCGTGGTACAGGGCAACGAACGCGTCCTGTACGACCTTTTCCGCCACCGCAATATCCCCGATCAGCAGCGCAGTGAACCGGACCAGGGCCTCGTAATGGGTAGCATAGAGTTCGGTCACCCAGGCGTCCGGGCCAGTTTCGGTGTGGCGAGGAACAGCTTCAGTTCTCGTCCGTGCACCACTACGGCCACAGAGGACCCGTCGAACTCGCCGCCAGGCTGGTTCCTCAGAGCCGACTCGGGACATGGCCGATACGCGTGCCGATTGCGTCGGTAGCCGCTGCCTTCTGGCGATATCGGGCGCGGTGGGGATGCGGCTATCTTTTCGTCTGGCACTACCGCTCGTCGCCCCGTCAAGGGTCATGCCATACGCCCCTGTGGTATAGCCAACCATGACGGACCTGTCCTTCTTTCGTTACGGCGCTGTGCCAACAGCTCCGAGGATGACCATGCTGGAATCAGGCCCGACGAATCAATCGATCTGGCGCAGCCCCCAGGAATCTGGGGCGCTCCCCCAGAAATCTGGGGATGGGCTACCGATCGGCCCCTGAGCGGGCTGCGCTGATCAATGCCGATGCCAAGCTCGGCGCCTATGGCCCGTTGCTTGGCTATCCGCATACCAGCGCGGTGCACGCGGCGCTGGAGGATGGCGGGAGCTTCGGCCCCGGGCGGGGCGCAGCGCCTACCGGGCGCTGTACCGGCAGGTCGGGGACGTATTCGTGGTCGCGGCGGTCGGCCCGGAGGCTCAGTCCGACTCGCGGGGGTTCAACCGGACGGTGCGGCACGCTCAACAGCGGCTGGCGAAGGTGGAGGGAGACTGATGCCCAAGATATCTGAGCTGAGGAGCGCGACCCAGATCGCGGCCGAGGAGCTGACCGACTCCTGGTTGCGAAGAGTCTCTTGGTCCTGAACTAGTGCCGCGACCGCCAGCGTTTGCCCGGTTAACAATGCGGCGGAGCTGCTAGAACCCGGCCCTCAGCTGGGCAGGTGAACGACAAGCTAAGGGGTGAAGATTCCACGTTTGTAGCAGATCGTCCAGTTATGGTGGGCGAACTCCGCCTGCTGGGCCTCCTTTTGTGATCCTGAGCGACGGGCGTTTCTTCTCGCTCAACGCTGGTGGCGAGCATGTCTAGATGCTCAGGACTTGCCGGATTCGTAGATCTCGGTGAATATGTCGCCTTGGGCGGCTCCGGCGGCGGATTTGTCACCGCCGCGGCCGCGGAGGACGAAGGCGATGGCGACGGCCAGCACGGCGCCGGCGATCGGCCCGGCGACGTAGACCCAGTAGCTGGTGAAGGTGGTGGCGACCAGGTCGGGGCCGAAGGTGCGGGCCGGGTTCATCGAGGCGCCCGAGATGGGGCTGCCCCACAGACCGGCCAGGGCGATGTAGCCGCCGATCCCGAAGGCACCGATGATGCCGACGTTCTGGGCGCCGGAGGCGGTGCCCAGGATCACGCTGACCAGGCCGGTGGTCAGGACGAGCTCCATCCAGAACGCGGCCATGCTGGAGTAGCCGTGGGCGGGGTAGTTGCCCCCGTAGTTGGCCGAGACGTTGATGACAGCGCGCAGGAACAGGGCGGCGAGCGTCGCGCCGATCAGCTGGGTGATGATGTAGCCCGGGACGCGCCGCCAGGGGAAGTCGCGGCGCAGGGCGAAAGCGATGCTAACGGCCGGGTTCAGGTGCGCACCGGAAATCCTGCCCATGAACAAGATGATGGCCATGACCGTCAGCGCAGGGGCCACGACCGCGGCGCCATGGCTAATGACCCCGGGGAAGGCGTGGCCCATCATGCCCCCGCCGGCCGCCGCCAGTACCAGGAAAAAGGTGCCGAGCAGTTCGGAAAACAGCCGCCGCCACTCCTGGCGCGGGTCGTTGAAGTTGGTGATGCGGTCGATGAGGTTCTTCTCGTAGCGGGCGAGCGGGCCGATCGGGCCCGGCGTGGGTACGTGCTGTTCGGCGGTCATGGCTACCTCACATCGGGATCATGGTAAGGGGACATGTGCCCGGACAGCTCACCCATCAGGGCCAGGTGGGCGTACCAGATGTTCATCGTCCCTATCTGCGCGAACCCGGCCATGGCCTCCCGGTAGGCCGTCACCGACGCAAGCGCCGCCGCCCAGGCGTCCGCCTTGGAGAACCCGTTGCTGCGGCCCGCGATCATGAAGATCGCCGCCATCCGCTTCACGTCGTACTCGAACGGCCCAGGAAGCGTCTCGTCGAAATCGTTCAAATCGAACGGCAGCCGCCGCTCGGGCCGGGCCGCAGCCGGGCGCCACTTCGTATGGCCCGACAGCTGCGCCTGGTCCCGGGCCTCCAAGCCCTTGGCTTTGCGATCATCGATGCTCGGATGCGCGATCCTCCGCACTGCCATCCGGCCCACCTCCCGTTCTGACCGTCACCCGCCCGGCTCCGGGCCGTGAGCGCTCTCCCCATGCGGCCACAGCCGGGCTGGCCAGGGCGCTCAAGAGCTGGCACTGCTTCTCATGCGCTCCCAGTTACCCCCATCTTGGGGCGACCCTGACGGAGGGGACATCACCCGGCAAGTAGGATCTCGGCTCACGCAGGTCGTAGGCAGCGAAAGGTGCCGGACCCCGGCGGTGCGGTGCAGGTCGCGCGCAGGCGGGGCCGCGGCGCGGCTCCCGCGGCGAACGCAGTGCAGTAGGAGCGTCTGCAAGGGGTATCCCGCGGACTGGTGGTTTGAGAGCAGAGTCCAGGCTCGACGGGGGTTGTTCACGATCCGAGAGCGTTGACGATGCGGCACGGAATGTCGGCGTTCTCGTCGAGGTGGTAGCTGGCACAAACTCTGTGGTAGCCGTCTGCGACAAGGAGGGGCCGGCCGCGCACCAGGAGGACGGGTGAGAGCTTCCTACCCGATTTGACCTTGCCGAGGTCCGACGCCACGTGCTTGTTGTCCTCGGCCAGCAACGGCAGCCCGCTGGCCCGCAGGACGTCTTTGGCCTTGTAGCGGTCCAGCTTGCCGGTCTTCTGCAAAGCGTTGACGAGTTGGGCGGCAGCGGCAGGGTCCATAAGGAGTGAAAGGTAGGACAGGGCGGCTGGGTAGTCCTGGCCTTCTGGCTCGTTCTTCCAGTGTTCGGTTTCCATGGTTTTGAGTCTGTCTCAATCCGATCCCGATCTGAACCGCCGCGGGTCGCGCCGCTGCAAGCGGCGGGCTATTCTAGCGCAGCACCGAGTTTCTGTCCCGCGGCTGGTTAGCTGGCAGGGGTGACGATCCCGTATTCGTGGATCTTGCGGTAAATCGTCGCGCGCGACATTCCCAGCGATTCGGCTGTCTTGGCCTTGTTGCCGTGGGAGTCCAGCAGGGCTTGCACGATGGCATCGCGCCCCATCGCCTCTACCGGGCTGAGCAGGCGGCGGCTCACGCTCCAGCACTCGGGCGGCAGGTCACCCGGATAGATGGTTCCGCTGCGCTTGTGGTGCAGGACCCGCCTGAGCACCTGCCAGAGCTGCCCGGTGTTTCCCGGCCAGCTGGACCGGAGCAGAAGCTGCATCGCCTCGGGCGAGCAGGCCAGCTGGCCGTGATGGTTCAGCTTGGCCAGGAAGAACGGGACGAGCTGATGCAGGTCCTCGATGTGGTGGCGCAGCGGCGGAAGCTCCACGGTGCTCGGGAAGAACCGCAGCAGGCTAGCCAGGTCGGCCTTCACCGGGCTTTGGCTAAGCGTGACGGCGACCCAGAGCTGTTTCTGCCTGCCTGTCGTCAGCGCTTGTTCCAGCGCGATCCACAGAGCGCGCAGCCGCGGGGCGCTGAGCCGGTCGACGTGCCGGATGACCAGGCTTCCCTGGCCTTCAAGCAGTTCGCCGAGCGCCCGCGCCAGCCGGTCATGATCAACGGCTTCGGCGCCGTCCAGCACATGCAAAGTCCCGGCCGGGTTGCGGCGCCGGTGCACAGCGCGGAGCAGCGCCAGCTTGCCGGCTCCGGGCTCGCCCTCCACCGCGAGCCACTCGCCCCCGCAATAGGCCGCATCCACCTGATCGCACCCACGCAGCCACAGCGAACCGGAGCCGACCAGGCCAGGCCCCAACCTGCGCGGCCGGGGCCCTGCCTCAAGGCCCAGTTTGCTGGCCAGCTCGATCAGCTTCACGTGCGCGACACCGCCGGCCAGCCGTCGCTGGCCCTCCCCGCGAACGGGCCGGCAGGACATCCGCGCCCTGGCACCGGAAGGCAGCTCGACATCCACCGGGCCAAGATGGCCGGTGGCCAGCGCCTCGGCTGCATGCCCAAGCATCGCGGCCTGGTCGCGGGGGTCGAGCACGTCCCGGGCATGGCGGCTCATCATCACCATGTCGTCATTGAGTGCAAAGACGATCCCGCCGGTGTGCCGGCGGCCCCGCAGGTACTCCTGCAGCAGCTGAGCCTCCCCAGCGCTGGTGTCTTTGTGCAGTGCCTGCGTGATCTCGCCGGCGGTGCTTTGGGCGAGTGCGATCAGCAGTGCGTCGGCGTTCTTGCGCCAGCATGTCAGGTCCACCGCGCCGATGATCTTGCCGGAGATCGGGTGGCGGACCGGCGCCGCGGCGCAGGCGAGGTCCTCCAGGTGCTCGGCGTAGTGCTCGTGACCGAACACGTGCGCTGCCTGGCCGCTCTCCAGCGCCGTGCCGATGCCATTGGTGCCGGCGAACTCCTCGGCATAGCTGAAGCCGGGCAGGAGCTGAACGCCGTCAAGGTGCCGCTCGAGATCGTGATCGGCCGTCAGCCGGGACAGCAGCACGCCGCGCGCATCGGTCAGCATGACGCTGATCGGCTGGCCCTGGAGATTGTCGCGCAGGTTCCGCAGCACCAGCAGGGCGTTGCGGGTCAGCGGGATGTTCAGGTCGGGATCGCCGACGTAGGGCGGGTCGATGTGATCGGCGGCGACACTCCACTCCCGGCAGCGCCGCCACGACGCCAGGATCGTGTCACGCACCCGCCCAAACCCGATCGGCTCACCTGTCAGGAAACACTCCCTGGCCTCGGCCAGCCGGGTATCTGTCACGTCTGGCCGGACGATTGCTCCGCCCGACATGCCCTTCCCTGCCTGCCATTACCGCTGTCGCGGGCTCGGATGGGGCACCGACGGCCTCAGCCGGGTGCGCGGCACTTGCGAGCGCCATGAGCACGGCCCGGATAATGACCGGGCCGGGGCATGCGCTCCTTCGGTAGCCCCGAGTAGCTGACCGCCCTCGGCGGCTGAGGTCCGGTGCCTGCTTTGGACGCTACGCTCACATCTGAAAACTAGCAAGCTATTTCCAGAATTTGGTAGCATACTGACTGTGGCATCGCCGCATGCCTCGGGCTCAACATCCAGGGCACTGACCTCCCACGGCCTGCGCTGAGCCATGCCAGCCTCGCGCCAGACCACCACCCGCCCAGCAAGATCAAACCACAACAAAGGTCATTCTGTTAGGACCTCTTGGTGAAGGCGGGGCGGGATGGCGGCCACCGGCGCGGGTTAGCCGGCCCTCAAGGGCACGCTGTGGTCACCTTCGCCACCATGAACCCGGCCACACCGTTGCCGTTCACGCTGTGTCCGGTGTCGCCGGTGAACGTGTACAGCCGCTGCCCGTGGTAGGTGACCTGGAGGTTCTTGCCGAGTTTCGCGGTCGCCAGGCAGGACGCCCCCTTCGGGGTGGTCTTGCCGGCGGGCATGGGCAGCGGGGGCCAGATGCTCCGGCAGCTGGGACCGCAGCTCCCGTTCGGGTGCTCGTACAGCGAATGCCCGCCGTTGACGGTGACCAGGATCTTCCCGAATCCGTGGCGCGTTGCCTCGTTGACCACGGTCGCGGACGAGCCCGAGCCGGCCTGCCGGATCTGGGCCTGGGCCGCGGCAGCGGTGCCCGCCGTCGCCGCGGTGGAGCCGCTGACCAGGAGTGCCGCCACGACCGCGCGGGCGGTCCAGGACATCCCGCCTGCCCGCCGAAGAGTGAACCTCATCACCGCACCACCCATCTGTCGAAGGTTTCGGCACCCCGTAGCACGTGCGCGGCCCCTCCCCGGTTCACCCGGCCGACGGGTCACCTCAGGACGAGGGCGGCAGGGGGCACCGCAAGGCGTGCGGCGAGGTTGCTGCCCGTGCCGGATAATCAGTCCAGGTCGCCGGGCCGCGAGGCCGGGAGGGATCAGCCATGACATACGCCGCCGACGAGCGCGTTGATGCCTATATCGATGCCCTGCCCGGCTGGCAGCAGGCCATCTGCCGGCAGGTCCGCGAGCTGGTGCACGCCGCCGACCCGGAAGTGTCCGAAACCATCAAGCGGACCAGGCAGCCCTACTTCGTGCTGCAGGGCAATATCTGCGCGCTGCTCGCGGCCAAGGACCACGTCAACGTATTCCTCTACGACGGCGGCATTGTCCCTGATCCCGACGGGATCATCACCGCTGGCCACGGCAACAAGACCGCCCGCACCGTGGCCATCGGCAACGGCGAGGCCATCAATGCGCCCGCTCTCAGCGCCATGTTCAGGCAGATCATCGCCAACAACCGCGTCGGCGGCTGGCGCACGCTGAAGCGCGAACGTTGAATCACCATCGGTCGGGCGAACAGACACCCTCATCTGGTTGATATGGAGGTGATCGTAAGACGCGAGGACCAAGAGCACTGCGCCTCGATCACCTGCATGATCAGGCATTATGTGGCCCGAAGGGCGAAGGTGATCTTCGACCACCCACATAATGCCGCGGACAGCGCGTTCGACGTCGCGCAGGACCTGGCGTCCAGCCGCCAGGAGGATCTCCCGTCATCATCCGTACGTCGGCACAGCGGCGTGCCACTACGCGAGCCACCCGGCGACGGGTCGTCGGCCGACATAGCGCGGTGTCGAGGGACAGTATCACCGTGCGTGACCGAGAAGATCAGGAAGACTGTGACGTGAGGGTCGTTCGGCGCCTGTCAGCAGGACGGCTGTGGGTCCGTCACCCGGGTGGATCATCTCTCAACTCTGTTCGTTCCCGGCCGCCGGTTCATGTCGGGTTCTCCGATCGCGATGCTTGTTCGAGCGCCGAGTTCAGGTCATTCCAGAGGTCGTCGATATGTTCGCAGCCGACGCTCAGGCGCAGGAGCCCGGGGGGCACATGACCTTGTCCTGGGAGCTTGCTGCGCCGCTCGATGGTGCTTTCGACGCCGCCCAGGCTGGTGGCGCAGACGATGACTTGCACGGCGTTGCAGAGGCGGTCGGCTGTGAGGGCGTCGGCCACCTCGAAGGCCAGCACTGCCCCGAAGCCAGTCATCTGCGCGGCGGCTGTGCGGTGTCCGGGGTCGCGGGGAAGGCCGGGGTAGCGCACGCGGCTGACGGCAGGGTGTTCATCGAGCCGGCGGGCGAGTTCGCTGGCGTTGCGCTGGCCGCGATCGAGCCGCAGGGCAAGAGTGCGCAGGCCGCGCAGCGCCAGGAATGCCTCTAGGGCTCCGGGGGTTGCGCCCGATAGGCCGCGGCGATGGCGGAGGCGCTCGGCAAGGGTCTTTTCGCGGGCAACGGTGATGCCTGCCAACAGGTCGGAGTGGCCGCCAATGAATTTGGTGGCGCTGTGCACGACCACGTCCGCGCCGAGCGGTAGAGGCTGTTGCAGGAGTGGCGTCGCGAAAGTGTTGTTGACGCCGACGATTGCCCCGGCGTGGCGGCCGGCGGCGCACAGAGCGGGAAGGTCGGCAATGTCAAGCAGCGGATTCGAGGGGGTCTCCAGCCAGAGCAGGTCCGCGCCGGCGACGGCGGCCTCGACGCTCGCGGTGTCGGTCAGATCAACGCGGTCAATGGCCCAGCGCCCTTGCTGCTGGGCGTCGGCCAGAAGCTCGCCCACCCCGAAATAGCAGTCCTTCGGAGCAACGATGCGTCCGCCGGCTGGCAAGAGATCGAGCAACGCAGCGACCGCGGCCATGCCGGAGGAGAAAGCCACGGCGTGACCGCCCTCCACCTGGCCCACGGCTGTCTCAAGTGCCTCCCAGGTCGGCGTGGCCTCTGTGCGTGCGTATGAACGGATGCCCTCCTCAATACCTGGCGCTGCCGTGATGCTGGCGTGGAAGTTAGATGCCAGCACCACGGGAATGTTGAGCGGCTCGCTGGCCGCGCGGCTAGGACGGCCGGCACATATGACCGCTGTTTCCGGGCGCAGGCCGGCAGGTGTTGCCCGGCTGGTCATCAGGTGTCATGGGCTTCTCCTGTCTCTCGATAGTGCAGTATAATGCTCTTTATGAGGCAGTCAGATTTGGAGGCTCGTGTCGGGACGGACAGCATCACCCGGGCGATCGGCGGCCGGGTCCGGGAGGGACGGGGTAGCCGGGGCTGGACCCTGGACCAGCTGGCCGAGCGCTCTGGCGTCAGCCGCAGAATGCTGGTCAGCATCGAGCAGGGCGCGGCTAATCCGAGCATCGCGACACTGCTTCGCATCAGTGACGCGCTCGGCATAGGGCTGCCCGCGCTTGTCAATATGGACCGTTCGTCCAGGCTGCGGGTCACCCGGGCTGGCGCTGCCCCGGTGCTCTGGCGGGGGAAGCTCGGCGGACGGGCCGTGCTCGTCGCTAGCGCTGAGTCACCGGACGTCACCGAGCTCTGGGACTGGACGCTCGGGCCGGGTGAGAGTCACTCCAGCGAGGCGCACGCGGCGGGAACCCGCGAGCTGCTCCTCGTCCTTGACGGTCAGCTTGAGCTCAGAGCGGGCCAGCACGCCAAGGTACTCGCGAAGGGAGATTCGGCTTCGTTCGCCGGTGACCTGGCCCACGAATACGTGAACACCGGCTCAGCCCAGGTGGCGCGTTTCGCCCTGACGGTGTTCGAGCCGGCTGCCGGCGGCGGTGCGGCCCGGTGATGACACTGTTGACCGCGGCTGAGGTGAGTGAGAGCGCACGCGCATTTCTTGCGGCCGCCGGTGGAACTGACGGCAATGCACCCGAACCCGAATGACGCCGGCAACTACGAACGCCGTCTTCATCATCGACGGACTCGCCGCCCTCGGGTGCAACGGCTTGACAGGGGCGGGAGCGACCTCGTCAGCTCCCTCATCCGCCTGAGCCAGCAGCCTGGCGGCAGGGGCCGGACGGCCCCATCGGGCACGTCAGGTGTGGGCCGGTCGGCCCCATTGGCCGCCGCCAGGCCGGTCATATCGGGCCGGGCAGGGCCGGCTCTCAGGTGGGAGGGGCGACCGGGTCGATGCCCGCCTGCAGGGCGTAGCGGACCAGGTCCATGCGGCGGCGGGCGCCGGTCTTGTCCCGGATCCGGTCCAGGTGCGATCGCACCGTGTTGACCGACAGGTACAGCTGCCCGGCGATCTGGGCGTCGGTCGCCCCGCCGGCCAGCAGCGCCACGATGTCCCGCTCTCGGTCCGACAGCGGGCCGGCTGAACCGTCCGCCGTGTGACCGGCGGCGGGCACGGTGGCGGCGGGAGCGACCCCCGGATCGGGCTGGGCTGCGGCGGTGGCCAGGGCGATGGCGTCGGCCTGGCTGAGCGTGCGGCCGCGGGCGTAGGCGGCCTCGAACGCGGCCTCGCCCAGCCTGGCGCGCAGGCGGGCGTGGTCGCGGTCGCGCAGCCCCACTTCGATGGCCTCGAAAGCCCGTCCGGCCTGCTCGTGTAGTTCGTCGGCGACGCCGTGCAGGGTGGCGGCGACGGCGGGGTCGCCGTCGGCGCCGGCCGCCAGGGCCAGGCCGAGGAGCGCGCCGAGAGCATACGACGTGACCCCGGTGATCCGGGCTGTGTTCAGGATGTCGAGAAAGCGGCGGCGGGCGGTGCGGGGATCGGCGTCAAGGAGGTCGATCCCCGCACCGCCCGCTGCACCAGGCAGGCATCGACCCGGTCGCCCCTCCTCCTGAAAAGCCGGCCCTGCCCGGCCCGATATGACCGGCCTGGCGGCGGCCAATGGGGCGGGCCGGCCCACACCTGACGTGCCCGATGGGGCCGTCCGGCCCCTGCCGCCAGGCTCCGGCCAGGCTGACGCTGGGTCTACTGCTCCGCCGCTCAGGCGGGACCCTCCTATGAAGGGCAACCGCGATGAAGATCAAGTATCACGAGAGACCGGCCATTGGCTGCAGACGAAGAATCCGACTCGGCTCGGCCGCACCCCTGCAAGGTTTGGTCCTGATCGCCGGGCTCCTTGGCGCTGTGGCCGCCGGGACGGCGAGCGCGGGATCCCCGGCAGTTAAGGGCGTGGCATCACTGTCACCCAAGACGAGCACCGTCGCGGCCGTGACCGCGTCGCGCCCGCCGGTGGGCAGCTACACGGGAACGAACCCGCAGACTGGCGGAGCGATCACGTTCTACGTTTCGTCCAGCAAGACCAGCCTGCAAGACATCTCCATCCCCGCCGTCTACCTGGACTGCACGCCCGGCGGCGCCACTCCCGCCGAGCCCTTCGCGATCGCGGCAGCTCCCCTCAAGTCCAACGGGTCGTTCACTGCCACGACCACCCAGAGTGGGGTCTACGCCGGCTTCCGGGCGAAGTTCACCTACACCTTCCGGGGCAGCTACCAGGGCCTGAATTCGTCGGGGGTGCCGACGGTGACCGGCGCATTCCGGGAGACATTCACATCCGCCGACAGCACGGCGCGCACCTGCACCTCGGGTAACCAGTCGTGGACCGCCACCAGGGACACGCAGCCGCCGCAGACCACATCACCGCCGCCGGCCGGCAGCTACACGGCGACGAACCCGCAGACCGGCGGGGCGATCACGTTCTACGTTTCGTCCAGCAAGACCAGCCTGCAAGACATCTCCATCCCCGCCGTCTACCTGGACTGCACGCCCGGCGGCGCCACTCCCGCCGAGCCCTTCGCGATCGCGGCGGCCTCCCTCAAGTCCAACGGGTCGTTCACCGCGACAACGACCCAGAGCGGGGTCTACGCCGGTCACAAGGCGAAGTTCACCTACGCCTTCCGGGGCAACTTCCACGGCCTGGCCCCCTCCGGGGCAGCAAGAGCGGCCGGCACCTTCCGGGAGACCCTCACCTACGCCAACGGCACCGCGTACACCTGCACCTCGAACACCCAGTCGTGGACCGCGACCAGGGACACGCAGCCGCGGCAGACCACATCACCGCCGCCGGCCGGCGGCTACACGGCAACGAACCCGCAGACCGGCGGGGCGATCACGTTCTCCGTCTCGTCCAGCCGGACCCGCTTGCAAGACATCTCCATCCCCGCCGTCTACCTGGACTGCGCGCCCGGCGGCGCCACTCCCGCCGAGCCCTTCGCGATCGCAGCGGCCCCCCTCAAGACCAACGGGTCGTTCACCGCGACGACCACCAAGAGCGGGGTCTACGCCGGTCACAAGGCGAAGTTCACCTACGCCTTCCGGGGCAACTTCCACGGCCTGGCCCCCTCCGGGGCAGCAAGAGCGGCCGGCACCTTCCGGGAAACCCTCACCTACGCCAACGGCACCGCGTACACCTGCACCTCGAACACCCAGTCGTGGACCGCGACCCGAAACACGTAGCGGCCCGGCTGTTACTGCCGGTACCAACGACACGGATGCTGGCCTGGGCAACCTCAGCAAGATCACCTTCTCGGCGCTGGCGCTGCCCGGCTTCCTAGACGTATAGCCACGCTAGCCCTAACCAGCACCCGATGATCACACCCCCGGACCGTGCTCTCTACCGGGGGTGTGATCGTCGATGATCTCCCGCTTGCGCGCCCGTCTTTGCGACCGCTCACCAGCCCGGAGAGCCGGGTCCTCCATCAATTTGGGAGCGGACAAATAACCTAGGCCGGGACGTTGACGGGAAGAGACTGCCCGAGGCCGTATCAGGTGAGCGGTGGCTGGAGGCCAGGCGGGCGCTGCTCGCCGAGGAGAAGGCGGAGACCCGCAGGCGCGACGCCCTGAACACCAAGCGGCGTCCCTCAGCTGTCCTACAACTACCGGTCCGAGCCAGGCCTGCTCGGCGGTGAGCAGTCCACCGAGATGCCTGGTCATAGCTGCTTCCTGCGCGACGGCAACGAGATCTTCCACACCTATTCGACCTACGGGCGCGGCAATGAAAACACTCCCAGCCTTTACACGCTGCTGGATCTGACCGCCCTGGGCAGGCAGGAAGCCTGGGAGGAGCCCAGGGGCCGTGCCCCAGTCCTGCGCGACGGGTAACCGGAATCCACGCCGCGGCTGGAGCAGGGTCACAAGCCGTCAGCTACCGTCGCCGCGCAGCCGCAGCCAGAGAGAAGTCGTGATGATCAATCCCGTGACTACCATTCTTGACGAGCGGAACAGCGACTCGAACGCGGTTCCGACGGAGTGGGAGGAGACACGCCGGGCGCTCGAAAGCGCCGAGATGTTCTGGATCTCCACCGTCCGGGCCGACGGGCGACCGCATGCCACGCCACTGGTGAACGCGCCGACCAGCGGCGCTGGCAGACTGAGAGTGCCCGTGATAGACCACTTTTGACCGTAGCTAATTGCACGCTAATTGCACGGTGATCTTCGCCCCCCGCTCCGCGCGGACACAACCGCATCGGCATTGACCCCGCCCGGCCTGGGGCTTGCCCGCAGCCACCACCGGGCTAACCGGTCACTGCGCCGCCGTGCTCCGGCTGCCGGGTGTTTACTGATCTGGTGATTGCTGAGACAGACAGCGCGCGCGTCGCCCTGGTGGCGGGTGCCACCCGGGGTGCGGGCCGGGCCATAGCCGTTGAGCTGGCCCGGGCTGGGTTCTTCGTCTATGCGACCGGCCGCAGCAGCCGGACCTCCGGTGCTTCGGAGATCGGCAGGCCGGAGACGATCGAGGAAACCGGTGAGCTTGATCCGCGCTGCGGGCGGGGAGGGCGCCGTCCGCGTCGTTGACCACGAGAATCCCGACCAGGTGGCCGCGCTTGTTGCGGACATCGACGAGGAGCACGGGCGTCTCGACGTGCTGGTTAATGACATCTTCGGCGGTGACCGGTACATGCAGTGGGACAGGCCGCTGTGGGAGCATGACTGGCACGGCGGGTTGCGGATGTTGCAGATGGGCGTGCACACTCACTTGATCACCTGCCGGTCGGCGATCCCGCTGATGCTGCGCACCGCCACCGCGCACGGCACCTACGGTCTGGTGAGTGGAGATGACCGACGGCACGTCGCAGGCCAACGCCGAGTTCCGCCGCAACGTCGGCTTTTACTACGACCTGGTGAAGGCCAACGTCGAGCGGATCGTGAAAGGCCTCACCGCCGAGCTTGAAGAACATGCCGGTCACGGCGGTCGGCGTGACGCCGGGCTGGCTGCGCTCGGAGCGGATGCTGGAAAACTTCGATGTCACCGAGGCCAACTGGCGAGATGCCTGCGCCAAGACGCCAGGCTTTGCGATCTCCGAATCGCCCACCTACGTCGCCAGGGGTGTCGCCGCGCTCGCCCGGGCAGGCGATGCCGACCGCTGGGCTGGCACGATCATTTCCTCCCGTCAGCTCGCCGACGCCTATGGCATCGCCGACACCGACGGCAGCCGACCCGACTGCTGGGGCTACCTGGCCGCCTACGGCTGGGAACGCGACGACGGCGCAGGCATCGATGACTTCCGGTAGCACATGCGATGCTTACCGGTCGTAGTGAGCACAGGAACACACGGAAGCCCACAGTGCTACAAATCGGCGAGGTAGCCCGGCTGGCAAAGGCGCTGGCAGGTGTACGTCGCACCACAGCGGACGGGCTGGCCCAGTGGCGGTATCACGGCAGGCTGGTCGCCCGCCAGCTTGACGACACCCACCTGGTGATCCGCTCCGATTTCGACTACCGCGACTGGCTGCTGCGTCAGTTCCCGAAACCTTCAGCGTCCCGGCCCGGTATCGCAAGCACATGATGATCGTCGCTGACCTCGCCAGCGGCGACGCCTGGTGCCATCGAGGACGCCCTCGAAGCAGCGTGGCAGCTTCAGCGCGGTGCCGACTGAACTGAGCCGGGTTTCGTGCGCACCTCCTTCTGTGGAAAGGAAGATGGCACGATGCCGAGCAAGTACGACGCGAGCACCAAGGCCAAGGCTATCCGGCTAGTCCGCGAGCATGCTGGGGACTACGCCACGGAGTGGCCGGCGATCGCCGCGGTCGCCGGGCGGCTGGGGATGAGCGCCGAGACGCTGCGAAAGTGCATCTGCCAGGCTGGGGTCCACGCTGGCGAGGCGCCTGGCGTCTCCACGGAGGCGGCCGGGGAAATCCGGGAGCTCCGGCGCAAGAAACCGCGAGCTGAAGCAGACTATCGAAATTCTTAAGGCGGCCAGAAGTTTCTTCGTGCGGGAGTGCGACCCGCTACGCCGGCGACCACCAGCAGAGGCCGAGGCCGAGTACTACGCTCACCATGGATCGGCCAGCCGCACGATCTTCACACGTAACGAGGCGTGCATGGAGCCCGGGTCGCCTCAAGGGCCGTCCCCTAGGGACCGCGTGAGCACCCTTGTTGTCGTTGGGTCATGAGCCGAACGACGTGTGTCTCAGACCTCTCTGGCGGCCCGTCTCGCTAGCACGACACCGGTAGAGGAGACCACAATGGCAGTGACCGTGATCAGCGGCGTGACGCTCGACGGCGTGGTCCAGGCGCCCGCCCGCCCGGACGAGGACACCCGGGACGGGTTCACCCACGGCGGCTGGGCGGCGCCCTACGGCGACGAGGCCGCGACCGCCGCGTGGGGCGAAGTGATAGCCAAGGCCACCGCGGGTGGCGGGTTCCTGCTCGGCCGCCGGACCTACCTCGACTTCATCGAAGCCTGGCCGAAGGGCCGCCCCGACCATCAGTACACCAAGACGCTCACCAAGACGCCCAAGTATGTCGCCTCAACCACACTCACCGAGCCGCTGCCGTGGGAGAACTCAATCCTGCTGACCGACCCGGTCTAGCAGGTGCCCGGCCTGAAGCGGGAGAAGGACCTGGTCATCATGGGCAGTGGCGCGCTGATCCAGTCGCTGAGCCATGCCGGGCTGGTCGATGAGTACTCGCTGACGATCACCCCGCTGGTGCTCGGCGAGGGTCGGCGACTGTTTCCCGCGGGGTTCCCGTACACCAAGCTGACGCTGACGAGCGCCAAGCCCTCCACGACCGGCGTGATCATCGCGACCTACCGCTCTCCAGATTTAGCCACCGACCGGAAGCCTTCTGATCCGTAGCAAGATCAAGACTGTCCATGAGGGTCCGGGCTTGCCAGTCTGCGCTGCAGGTGAGCGCCAGGGCGACGGACTGTCTTCAACGCAATTGCCGAGGCGCACCGTCGCGAAATCCTGGACGCGCTGATGGCAGGCGAGAAGGCGGTCGGGGCGATCGTGAACGACCTCTCGATGTCCCAGCCTCAGGTTTCAAAACACCTACGGGTGCTCAGTGAGGTGGGGCTCGTCAGGTGCCGGGCGGAGGGGCGTCGCCGGCTGTACCGCCTGGAACCCGCGCGCCTCCGGCCGTTGCACGAGTGGTTGGCCAAGTACGAGCGGGCGTGGAACGACCGACTGGACCGGATGGATGACTACCTCAAAGAGCTACAACAACAAGGAGAGCGGCAGTGACACCTAATCGGCATGGATCGGCAGTCATCGAATTCCCGAACGATCTCGAGATTGTCATCACTCGAGAGTTCGACGCTCCGATCGAGCTCGTCTTCGACGTATTGACGAAGCCGGAGCATGTGAGCAAAACGTTCGCTCCATTTGGGGAGGAGGTGACGGTGTGCTCGATCGACCTGCGCGTTGGAGGGAACTACCACTTCGTCTTCGTGACCGACGACGGAACCGAGTGCTCGTTTCGTGGAACCTACTTGGAGGTAGAGCCGCCGACCCGGACCGTCCAGACGTGGCTGTTCGAAGGGTGGCCGGATGCGGAGGCCGTCGAGTCGATGGATCTGCACGAAACTGACGGAGTGACGAAGCTGACGTGGACGCTGGCGTTCCGCGACAAGGCCGGCCGTGACCACATGACCAAGTTCGATGGCCTCGAAGCCAACTTCGACAACGTGGAAGATCTACTTGAGGTCACTGCTCGATCCAAAGGGAACTGCCTCTGGGTAGTTGAGGTTCGAGCCAGCAATACCTGGTTCACGTAGGTGGGCCATCGGGCTGATTCTCGGTGTGTTTCTGCAAGAACGCACCCCAAGGAATCCGCCCGATGGCCCGGGTACCCATCCCATACATTTCCGCCGCCAAGGTGAGCCGTATCTCGCCGTGCGTTGGCCAACTCGCTGGGCTGCGAGCATCGTCGCGTCACGGTCCGGCTGCCGAGAGAAACCTTGGGACGTGGCGAGGTATCACTTTCCATGCGGCTTGCCTGTCTCACTGCCGCGACCCACGGGCAGGCCGACGTGCCGGTAGGTGTCGCATGGTTACGGTGGACGACGGCGGCTGCCTGCGCCTGGGATACGTGATGCTGGTCCTGGCGCATGCGTGCCGGGAGCACCCATGCTGGGCGGATGCTCAAGGCTCAGTCAGGAGCGTGGCGCCATGGGCGGCATATAGCTGCCGCATGCGGGCCGGGCTGCGGTCGTCGGTGGCGTGGATGGCCTGGATCAGCGCGAACGTACGCGCGCCCATGACGAGCACGTACCGGGCCGGGGCGGGGCGCGGGTTCCAGAAGGTATGCGCGGTTCCGCCGGGCACGATCACCGCGCCTCCGGCTGAGACCTCATGAACGTGCTCACCGGCGCGGACCCGCAGCATCCCCCCGAGCACATACCAGGCCTCGTCTTCTGGGTGCTTGTGCAGCGGCGCCTGATAGACCGGCTCATCCCCGGTGCTACCCTGCGCGGTCCACTCAGCGAGCACGAGCCCAGAGCCGGTGGGAGCGAGCGCAGTTCCGGCCAGCTGCTGCGCAGCAAGTTCTGGCACTGGCATGACCGGGCCCTCGCATCTATCCGCAGGCTTGTCCAGGGCGATCGTATGACGGAACACCGCCACAGTCAGAGGTCGTCGTCTCAGATCAACGGCCGGTCATCCCACAAATATCCCGCGACTACCGGCAAACGACGGCATCCGGTGGCATCTAGCTGCGCAAGCCTCCTGGCAAGGCTCGACTTGCGAGGTAGGCCGGAATGGCAGGTTGTCGGCGCTTGTTGTGTCAGCTGTTGTGCAGAGCGCGTCACCAGCCTGAGTAGGGTGGCTCGCGCCGTTCGACGTGGTTGTCGTAATCGCGGTGCTCGATCACCTGGCCCTGAGCGTCGAAGTGCTGCATCGTCACCCCCGCGTAGGTGAGTTCCTGGCCTTGCTCGGTCCAGCTAGCCCACCACTCGACGGCGGCCCGGTCGCCCGACACGATCGGCTGCCCGAACCAGGCACTCGATGTTCTCCTCGGCCGGGAGCTGACAGTGCCGCGATGGTGTGCTCGGCCCAGTGGAGGCTGGCGCGGTGGGTGGCTATCCCGTGGTCGAGGGCAAGACGCGGGTGGCGGCTGGGGAAGTTTGCTGCTGCCGTGTACCGCTCCAGCTGTGCGATGAGCGCCGCGAGCTCATCCGCGAGGCTCTGCAAGAACGTGAGCACCTCTTCGGGCGGGAGCAGGTGTTCCATCATCACAAAGCGCATGAGGTGCAGCCCGAGGTCGGGTGAGACCGTGGCGGGTTCTACCGGAGCGCGCAGCCAGTTCAGGTGGTCTGCCAGGCCGGTCTGGGTGGGCTCGTAGACGCGGCGGTGCCGGGCAGGCTGGCCATCTTGGCCGGATGGGGCCTGAGCCTTGACCAGCCCTCTTTGCTCCAGGCGGCGCAGCGCCGGGTACAGCGTGCCAGAGCTGGGCTGGTAGATGCCCATCGGCGTGGCGGCGAAGATCCGCTTGAGGTCATAGCCGGACGACGGCGCGGTGCAGATCAGGCCGAGCAGTATGTGCTCGAACGGGGTGAGCTGCCGTCCGGTCATGACAAGATCCTACCTTGCCGCATAGATCGAAACGACCTATGCTCTGGGGAAGAGGCCCGGTGGCGGGCAGGTCATGGAATCTGGTTAGGGCAGGAATTAGGCCTCGGGCGGCTGGGCAGGCGGTCTTCGTCACCATCACGAAAGGTGGATTCGCGTGGACACCAGTAGTGATGCCCGGAGAACCGCCGCGACGACCAGTATTAACGTACCGCCGGGACATGACCCGAGCGTGCCGACTGTGCATGACGAGATTGCTCAAGGGCTCAAGGATCATCCCGCCAAGAAGGGAATGTCCTTCAACGCCCTGGTCACCTTGATAGAGATCGGCGGCAGTATCGGGCTGTTCCACCTTGCCAAAGGGCTAGGCGCGAGCGACGTTGTCAGCTACCTGGTCGGCAGTATCGGTCCGGTCGTGGGCGGGCTGACGATCTGGATCAAAGCGCGCAAGTTCAGTGGCGCTTCGGCATCGATCTTCGCATTTACCGCCATATCCGCGATCATCGCGCTCATCGGCAGCACGAATCCCAAGGTGCTGCTCTACAAGGACTGCGCGGCCACCGCCCTCATCGGCCTGATCTTCCTGGGTTCGTGCGTCCTGGCCCGGAAACCGCTGGTCTTCTACATGGCTCAGCGGTATGGCACGGACGGCACCCATGACGGCATGGCGACCTTCGACAAGATGTGGAGCACCTACCAGGACTTCCGCACCGGAATGTATGTCATCAGCTACTGGTGGGCGGCCTTGTTCCTGATCCAGGCCGCGGTGACGGCGCTCATCATCCGCCAGACTAGTTTCTCGACCGCCTATAACTACGACCAGATCCTGCCTCTGGTCGCGACTGGACTGGGGATCCTCGGATCGATCGCGCTCAGCCGGTACTTTACCCGGAAAGGCCGGGCACGCCGCGACACCGCCAGCGCCGATCACCCCGGCCCGGCCTAACCGGCGGCCACTGCGCTTCTTCCTGGCTCATCTCGCTCACTGGGAGGCTGGCGAAACCCTGAGCCCCTGCTTGCAAAGAATTCTTGTGACCTGCCTCTACCAGCGAATGCGCAGTTCAGACGTCACTTGCATGGTGCGTGAGTGACCGTGAGAGCGCGCACCTACCTGCTTGTGTGGCACGCCTGTGGCACGTTTGCACGCTCTGCTCCCGCCTTCGGATAGGCGCCGATCCCAGCCGAACAAGATCACTGCTCAAGGTCTGCGGTTGCGCAGCAACCGACGCGGCGCGACGCGGAGCGCCGCGCCGCGCCCTTGATGGTGATCTTGGCTCAGTGGCACGATCGCGGACGCTGGAGGACGGCTTGCCTGGTCCGGGTGATAGCGGCTGGTGCCGGGATTCGCGGCGGCGGGTCGCGTCGGACGGCGGCTGCGGGGCCGCCGGGCGCTGGCGGCAGTTGCCCGCGCCGGGCGCTCCCCAAGCGCGGAGGCAGCGGGCAGGACTGCCGCCCCCGCGACCGGCAGCGGCCCCGCTTCCCGCGCCGCGACCGGCTGCGATCTTCGCCGCATCCACGTGCTGCCCGCTGCCTCTGCCTGCGTTCATGACCTGGATCGGGCGCGGCCCGGACGGCTGGCGGCCGTAGGCCGTGCCCTTGAGTAGAGAGAATGATCACGGCATGGACAACACCTGTTGTGCAGCTGACGTAGATCGTTGAATCGGGGTCTGCGTCTTCTGCTTGAGGCGTTCGTAGGGTGTCTGGCCGCCGAGGCCGCCGTGGGGGCGATGGTAGTTGTAGAAGTTCTCCCACTCGGCCAGCTTGTCGTTGAACAGCTTCGTGTCGTCGATTAGGACGCCGTCGAGCAGGCGGTAGAACTCCTCGGCGTCGATCCGGTGGCTGCGCTCGACTTTGCCGTTGAGCCGCGGTGTGGCTGGCTTGATGTAGCGGTGCCGGATGCCCTTGTCGAGCAGGTGCCAGTGGAACGACGACTGAAATTCGGCGCCGTTGTCCGTCTGGATCGTCTCGACCTGGAACGGCAGCCGGGCGATCACGTAGTCGGCGAAGGCGATCGCGGTCTTCTGGTTGTTCTTGTCGTAGATCCGCAAGACCCGCAGCCGGGTGCAGTCATCGATGGCGGTGTACTGGTAGTACTTCTTGCGCCTGGCGCTGGCAGCAGCTGCCCCGGGCACGGCATGCCCCGGTTCTGCCTTTGCCGGCGTGGAGGTGATCGAGGCGATGAACTTCACGTCGATCTGGACGTGGTGGCCGGGCAGTTGCTTCTCATACCGTTTCCACCGCCGGTCCTTGGGCTTGTACCGCTGGGAGGCGGGCAGCCGGTTCATGCCCAGCCGCTTGAGGATCCGCCAGACCCCGGAGTCGCTGATCTGCACGTCGTGGTAGCGCTTGAGGTACATCGCGATCTTGGCGGGCCCGAAGTGGTAGTTCTGCCGCAGGTAGATGATCTTCCCGACGATCTCGGTGGACGTCTCATGCGGGCAGGACCGCGGCCGCTTCGACCGGTCCCGCAGGGCTTCTAACCCGCCTGTCTCATACCGGCGTCGCCACTGATAGAAGGCCTGCCGGGTGATCCCGTAGTACCGGCAGGTCAGCGCCGCGTTCCCGGTGACCTCCTCGGCGTGCCGCAAGATGGCCAGCCGCCGGGCGGCGTTCTTGTCCCGCTCACGTTCGTTCACACAGGTCTCCTTAGTGATCAGAGACCCCGCTGTCAACGATGTCCGTCAGTTTTAGAAGCGCGATGACTGCGATGACTGCGCGTAGGCGGCGGTGTGAATCCGACAACAGATGCGCGACAGATCTCCGCCAGTTGATGCGTGACATGGTCCGGCACCACATAGGCCGCCGGTTGTCCTCTGCCTGAGTACCCTGTCACAGCCGATGAGAGGACGCGGCGATTGCTTGGCTGGGTCAGGTGGCGACAGACGTCCGGCCTAGCAGCACCTGACCACGGCGACCCCGACCGCGGCGTACAGCGCCGCACCCGAGCCGACCCCGGCCACCAGTCCCACTATCGCGGCAGAGCCGCCGAGAGCGTAGATCAGGAAACCGGCAAGGCTGAGGATAGCCATCGCTGCGCCGAGCCAGTGGTAGAGCGGCATACGCCAGATTCCTGGCGAGTCCGAAGAAGTGCACGCCGACTACCAACGCCACCCATGCGACCGACACCGCCTTGGCGTGCAGGACGCCATTGATCACGGCCAGCCCACCGAACAGCGCACCTGCCTCCAGGGCAACGATCAGCCAGTAGCGGTGGTCGTCGAAGCCGGACACTGGCGCCGGTGTCACAGCTGATCCTCTGCGGACGACGAGCACCAGGCCGACCACGAGCAGTGCCGCCACGAGCAAGCCGATCACGCGGATGACAAGGGGCCACGGAGCGGGCGCGCCGCCGCTGTTGACTAGCACGAATACGGTGCCGAACGTTATGGCAACCACCGATCCGGCCACGAATCCCGCGGACCGTTGCCTGCCCTTCGGGCGTCGTCACGGGCTACACCGTATCGTCATGTGCCCA